>JAHHHF010000077.1 GCA_019359495.1 Goleter apudmare HA4340-LM2 | reverse complement strand
TTAATTATTTCGTTTTTTACGTTGAGTTACCCACGCTCTGGACGTATTTTGATGACGTATCAATTAAATTATCCTAAATCTAGCTAATCCAAGTGTTTTTTCCTCACTTGTGAGAAATGCGGGTAAAATGTTGTAAACAATTTGGGAGCATCTCAAATGTGTAAATTTATTTTTTTGTAGTGCGGGCTTCTAGCCCGCTTCCTGGACATTAGGGAGCAAGTTGAATTCTCAAATACGGCAACAGGTGATACAGAAATTAGCAGAATTAGTCTTAAACCCAACTCCAGAAGGTGCAAAAAGTTTGGTAGATGAGGAGAATTTGTATTTAGTTACATTCAATCAATATCGTCTTGTTTATCAAGTTCAGAAAGAAGCTTCGCTAATCACCGTGGCAAAAGTTGCTCACCTCCAAGATTATTAATATTGGTATCTAACGCTTAATGTGAATTAGAGGCTGAAACCCTACATTTTTGGTGTAGAGACGCGTTAGCAAAGCGGGACGAAGTCCAATTTCGCGTCTCTACTACATCCTTGTTATTGCGTTGATTTTAAAAATTCACATTAGACGTATCTAAATAAATAAATCACTCTCAAGGCTCCCGAATTTCATATTCTCCTTGGGGATATTTCACCAAAGGATCATCTTGCAGACAACCAGCAGGCCAGCCAAATTCTTCAGGTGTTTTAGCTTGTATTGCTTCGCTGCGGCAAACATTTTCAGCGCATCAACAATTACTTCCGCAGGAGTTGCATACTTACCACTGGCAATCTGACTTTGAATGAACTGCTCAAGCTCTGGAGTTAAAGAGACATTCATACATTTATCTGCCAGTGTATTTGTCTACTACTTCTAAAATACAGCGATCGCTTGACTTTGAAGATAGAAGATAGTCGCGGGAGCATCTGAAGACTTTAGTCAAAGATTTAGCTAAACTATAGTACTATGCCTTTATGATTGTGGCGAGGTAACACGATGGTCATCGAAGCCAAAAAACTGGCGCTACCAGATCACACCCAGCTACCAGAGTCCGATGGTACTTTCGTGAAAAATTTCCAAGAACATCCCCAGAGTATCCTCTTAACCGATTCTATCCTACCTCGACTACAAGAAATTCATCCTGATGGTTATTTCTGCATTGGTCAAGACTCTGGTATATATTGGCGGTTAACAGAACCACCAGAACGAGGTGCAGAGGCTCCAGATTGGTTTTATGTACCCAATGTTCCGCCGACGCTCAACGGTGAAATGCGACGTTCTTATGTGTTTTGGCAAGAATTGATTGCACCAATGATTGTGTTGGAATTTGTATCTGGTGATGGTGATGAGGAAAGAGATAGCACTCCCTACAAAGGAAAGTTTTGGATTTACGAAAATATCATTCGTCCGCCTTACTATGGCATCTATGAAGTCAAAACAGCATCTGTGGAAGTTTATCAGTTAGTTGCTGATCATTACGAAAAAGTATTGCCTAATAGTAGTGGACGTTATCCCATTACACCTATGGGTGTGGAATTGGGTATTTGGCTAGGTCGTTATCAAAATGTAGAATTGCCTTGGTTGCGGTGGTGGGATGAACAAGGTAATTTACTCCTCACAGGAGATGAACGTGCGGAAATTGAACGCCAACACGCGGAAGCTGAACGCCAACGCGCCGAAATTGAACGCCAACGCGCGGAAGCTGAACGCCAACGCGCCGAAACGGTAGAACAAGAAAATGATCGCCTGCGGGAACGGTTACGAGCATTGGGTATCGACCCAGATACACTAGATTAGATGGCAGAAACTTTTGCGTGTTAACATCTGTCTGAGTGTTCAAATTAACCAGATAACCAATGTCTTCCACATCTCAAGGCATTCCTGGATTGCCTGATTTGACGCATCCCAATGAGTTGTTACAATTTGGGACTCAGGCAGTTCAAGCTTCACTTTTATTTGTATTTTTAGTTATAGCTTTGGGAGTGGCGATCGCTCTAGTCAGTTTCTCTCTACGTCGTCATCCCACAGAACAAGCGGTGTTCTTTGGAGAGTGGGCGATTCGTTATTCTCAACTTTTACACGGATTACAGCATTTAGCGCTGATATTAATTCTCTTAGTTGTGGGATTTTTTCTTTGTTCTACTTTAAGCAACCGTTATCACCATTGGGAACAAGCGCAAGTAGCCCAAGTGGTTGAGAGTGTTGCTGGAGATCGGTTAGAACAAACAGCGCCTCAAGTGCGCTATGTAGCTCAACAACCTTACACTTACACTACGCAAGTCAATGGCAAGATAGTCAAGATAAATGATACACAAGAAGTTAGCCGTTATCTATCCTTGACTGGCTCGCAAATCCAGGTAAAGCTCGATCAAAGTGTGGATGTGAAAGGTCGTAGTTCTGTTTATGACATAGATTATACTGCTGAGTACAAAGTTGTTAACCCGCTCACAGATATTACTAATTTTTTCTTTGAAGTACCGCCACCCAACGGTGCGTCACTAATATCTGGTTACAAAGTAGAACGGGAGAACATGAGGTTACAACAAACAAACCCCGGTGATTACGGCTTTCCCTTCCGCTTAGAACCAGGTGCAGAAACTACCTTTCGAGTCAGCTATCAAGCCAAAGGAGGGCCACGCTGGGTTTATAACGCTACTGGAAAGTTACTCTCAAAGTTTCGCCTCACAGCGATCGCTAACTTTAGCCCAGTGGATTTTGCCAGTGGTATTTCACCAAGTGAAACTAAAGTGGAGGGACGCAGCACCAAATTTACCTGGGCATTTGATGACAACGTTTCTGTGAGAAATCCCTTTGGTGTATTTACCAACACCCAACCAATTCGGAACACGGGTATTCTTCCCCGGTTATTATTGTTAGCCCCCGCTTTATTTTTGTGGTGGATATTATTGTTGTATCTATCGCTACCCATGAGCCTGAAAAATATAGCGATCGCTGGTGGTATTTTCTTTGCTTGTCTGCTGACTTTAACCTATTTGGGGCGGTTAATTAATGCTCAGTTAGTGTGGACAATGATTTCTCTGGTTCTACTAACTTTGACATGGGGATTGGGGTTAAATCGTCGTGATTCTCTAGCGGCGATCGTCTGCACCATCACAGGCGCAGTGCTACCCGTATTTGGATTATTAGTACCTCTTAGCGGTCTTACTCTGAGTTTAGCGGGTTTGCTATCAGCTGTTTGGCTAGCAATTCGTCACTGGTATAGTTCCTATAGTTGGCAACAAGAACGCTAATCAGCAAATTTGAAGGCAAACGGTTGTTTGCTCCTACTAGGCGACAGATGGAAATTTGAGAAACCTGATAAAATCCTCTTTCCTTCTGTCTTGCCATAACGATAATTTTTAACACTGAGCTACTTATTAACTACTTGGGATTAATCCTATAACCCATGCCATAAACACTTTCAATCCAATTTGCCGCACCTACTACCTGCAAACGCTGTCGCAGTCGGCGTACTAGGGTGGTTGTGGCATTACTTTCTGGCTCATTACCCCACTCCCACAATGCCTGTTCTATCTGATTCCGACTTAAAACTTGTCGGGGATGACGCATCAAATACTCTAGTAACTGAAACTCACGAGCAGATAACTCTACAGTACTTTGTGCCCGCGTCACTGTGAGGTTGGGAAGGTGCAATTTTAGATCCGCAAGCTGGAGAATATCACCTTGCCAAAAGGGTGTAGACAGAGAGTTGCTTGACATCAAACATCGCCTACCTAATGCTCGTACCCGTGCCAATAGCTCAAACAAATCAGTCGGTTTAACGAGATAATCATCGGCTCCCGCATCTAAACCTGCGACTTTATCAAGGATGGTATGTTTTGCTGTGAGCATCAGTATGGGTGTGGTTTTTCCGGCTTGTCGATACTGACGACACAAGTCCAAACCATTAATTTCCGGTAGTAACCAATCCAAAATCAATAAGTCATAGTCTCGTTGATAGATCACCCATTGAGCGATCGCACCGTCTTCTATACCATCAACAATATGCCCCGCTTGTGACAAAGCTATCTGGAGAAGTTCTAATTGTGTCAAATCATCTTCTACCAACAGTATTCGCATGATTCACTTTCGACTTCATCCACTCTTAGTTAGTTTCACCCTAAAAAATAGAACTCTGTCCCACCTCTTCCAGCAGTAATATTTTGAGTAACCAATAGTTTCTGGTGAGAGTTTTGTCAAGTTCGTAGTAAGCACTAAAGTACTTACTACGAAGAGATTTATCACCCAAAACTCATGAAATAGACTACTGGCAACCAAGGTTAATATGGTCAAGTTTAAATAACACCAATATTGCTCAACCCTAAAACGGCAGCAACACCGATAATATGACCAAAGCTCATAGCTGCTAAGAATGTAGCGACACTGGGGTTATTAAACAAAGAGGCAAAAGGCAAAGGCATCTTAGGCCCAACATGGGGATAGCGAATTCTCCAACCAGCAATTAAGAGAGTTAATAAACAACTGCCAATAATAATCGGTGTTCCGCTCCAGTTCCATGTAGTGCCAGTATTTGGAACTGTGACTTGGACTGCTAATAACATTGATGACATAATGGTTCTTTCTCCTGCATAAACAATACTGACCCAGATCTGAGTAATCAGTAATGTAAATACTCCATCTGTTGAAGTTTTTTAATCATCCCTCACAAGAAAGGTTAATTCCTCTCTCCTTAGTTAGGGCAATTTCCCAAAAACAAATTATACTCAGGTCTTGGAGTTATCTTGCAGGAAAAAGAACAGAATTTTGTTTGATGATTGTGTACGAATAGAGACGTTAAATTTAACGCCTCTTTCATCTCCAAATTATAGACGACCGATATTAGTCAATCCTAAAACGATGCCAATACCAATAATATGACCAAAGGCCATCGCGCCTACAAATGCAGGAATACTGATGGGGAGAAAAGGCAACTTAGGCCCAACTAGAGGATATTTAATCTTGAAAGTTAGTAAAACAGCTATTATGCTACTGACGCTGATGATAATCGCTACTGTGGGATTCCACACAGGTGTTGCAGGAACAGATGCAGCAGCTGCTAGTAAGATTGATGAAATCAAGCTTTTGTCTCCTGAATAGGACAATAAATGTAAACCTACAAGATTATAAAACAATACCGTTCAGTTCAGGATAATTGTCGTTTGAGCTTAACTCAACGGTATGAGATCATAAAATTTATGAGGGAAAAGACGGAAAATCAAATAATAGGTAAATTAATAGACTTTTTTAGGTATTTATTCTAGATATATCAAATTTATATGCGGGTTAAAATTTGCGGAATTACTGAGTCTCAACAGGCTATGGCGATCGCCTCTCTTGGTGCAACAGCCCTAGGATTTATTTGTGTGCCTTCTTCACCCCGTTATGTAAACACAGCACAAATTCAAGCAACAACAGCACAATTACCAGAAAATATTGACAAAATTGGCGTCTTTGCCAACGTCAGCATTCTCACCATCATTCAGACAGCAGTTGATTCTCGCTTGACTGGTGTCCAGTTACACGGAGATGAATCACCAGAATTTTGCTATCAATTACGCCAATTCTTACCCCAGGTAGAAATTATCAAAGCTTTGAGGATTCACAATAATCAGGACCTAGCTCAAGTTACTAGCTACACTGACTATATAGATACTTTGCTACTTGATGCTTATCATCCCCAACAGCTAGGTGGTACTGGACAAACTCTAGATTGGAGCCTATTGCAAGCATTTAATCCTCCTGTCCCTTGGTTCCTAGCTGGTGGACTGACACCAGATAATATCATCGAAGCCCTCAAGCAAGTTAACCCCGACGGCATTGATTTATCTAGTGGTGTGGAACGCGCACCTGGTGATAAAGACTTAGACAAGGTAGCTCAGTTGTTTGAAAAATTGGCAATGGAGAATAGGGAATAGGCAATGGAAATGAATTTAAGAAATATCTCCGATGCCCAATGACGCCACTTGCTACAAGCCGGGGTCCCTAGTCGAGCAGTGGCTCCCCCATGCCCCATTCCCTAAAAGAATGCTGCTTGGTGACGAATTAAGTTGAAAAATTCTTCACGGGTTTTGTGTTCTTCTTGGAACACACCCACCATTGCACTAGTAACAGTCCAAGAACCGGGTTTTTGTACACCGCGCATAACCATGCACATATGGGTGGCTTCCATGACTACCGCAACTCCTTGGGGTTCCAGGATAGTCTGAACTGCTTCAGCAATTTGGCGGGTGAGTCTTTCTTGTACTTGCAAACGGCGAGAATACATCTCCACAATCCGGGCTAACTTACTTAGTCCCACAACTTTTTGATTAGGGATGTAAGCAACGTGTGCTCTACCCATAAATGGCAACATGTGGTGTTCGCACAGGCTAAAGAAATTAATATCTCGGACTAACACCATCTCGTTGTGCCCTTCATCAAAAACGGCACCATTCAGGAGTTCTTCTAAAGATTGGTTGTAGCCACTGGTGAGAAACCGCATTGCTTCTGCTACCCGTTTGGGAGTTTTCAGGAGTCCTTCGCGTTCAGGGTCTTCTCCCACACCGACTAATATTTGACGTACTGCGTCCGTCATTTGCTCCATCTGTTCTTCTTGAGGTGGGTGCAAATTTGGCTCTCGTCCGTCGTGGGTGTTGCGGTCAGGTCTGGGAGTGATGGCATCTACCAAGTCGGGAATTAATGGAGATTGGAAACGATTGGAACCGTTAGAACCAGCGATAGTCATGATGTCAGTCTTCAGTTAAGGTTGGAAGTCAGATTACAGAATGAGTGCCGAGTTTTTTCTTACTACTCAGTACTCAATACTCAATACTTAAAGAACGCCAGCACTAGGTATCAGGGTTAATTCCTCAATGACTGCCTGCTGTGGTAATAGGACAGTATAAAGAATAGACTGAGCTACAATCTCTGGCGTTAACATCTTGGAACGGTCAAAGTTCGCATTGACTGTTGATGTGTCCCAAATTTCGGTATTAACCGCACCAGGACAAATAGCAGTTACACGAATGCCGTGGGCACGTTCTTCTTGTGCCAAGGTTTGAGTCAGGGACATCAGGCCAGCTTTGCTGACGCAGTATGCACCCCAACCGGGAAAAGCTTGCTTACCAGCGATAGAGGAGACATTAATAATTGTGCCCTTACCCAAATCGCGCATTCCGGGTAAAATCCCCATGATGCACTGAAACACACCGGTGAGATTCAAGTTGATCACTTGTTGCCAGTTTTCTAAGGGGATTTCGCTTAAATTGGCTGTGTACGCCATACCAGCATTATTGACCAGAATATCTACGCCGCCAAAGTCATGGGCGATCGCTTGTATCTTTTCTTTTACTTGTTGGATCTCAGCTAGATCTACAGCATAAGCTTTTGCTTCAACTCCTGCCTGTCTTGCTACTGCTGCCACCGTCTCCAACTTATCTATGGAGCGGCTGACTAAGGCAACATCTATTCCCGCCTCCGCAAATGCTAAAGCAGTTGCTTTCCCAATTCCACTACTCGCCCCAGTAATTAGGGCGCGTCGTTTCTGCTCAACACTCATGCTATCTCCCGATTTATTGGCGGTTCTGCGAACCTATCACTACCCAATTATGTAAATCTCTCGGGTTGAATAGATTAAACAAGTCTAAGAATCCGATGATTTTTTTGACAGCTGCTATACCACAGTGTCGATATGGGTGCTTTTTCCGTGAAGTATTTCCCCAGCAAGGACAACATACATATGTTTGCTAGGGAAATCTGGGTTGACGCTCAAAGTTAATTACTAAGTAATGTACAAATCACTCATCAAATTGAGCTGATTTGCCTAAAATGCAAAAGCCTATGGCTGATAAGATTGTTAAAAATCTTTAAGCAACCTAGGCAATTATAGCACTGCTGCTATGCTAATCAATCATGATTGAATGTTTTTAGTGGGCAACTTCAGTGTAAACACCAATTTTGCGGAATTTTTCATAGCGCAGTTGGCGTCGTTCCTGAGAAGTTAAACGCTTGAGTTCGTCTAAATTTTCTAAAAGTGCTTGTTTGAGGGTTGTAGCGGCTTTTAAGGGGTCTGAGTGAGCACCACCTGTGGGTTCAGGTAATATCTGGTCAATAATGCCCAAGTTTTTCAAGTCGTGGGAAATGATTTTTAGGGACACAGCTGCTTGAGGAGCCTTACTGGCATCTTTCCATAAAATAGCCGCACAGCCTTCGGGGCTAATAATGGTATAGACAGCGTGTTCAAACATCAACAGGCGATCGCCCACACCAATACCAAGGGCACCCCCAGAACTAGCTTCACCAATAACCGTGCAAATAATCGGTACATCCAGGCAAAACATTTCTCGCAAATTGTAAGCGATCGCTTCCCCTTGCCCCTGATGTTCGGCGGCTACTGTGGGTAGAGCACCTGGTGTATCAATAAAAGTTAAGATGGGCATCCCAAATTTGTTGGCGTGTTTCATCAACCGCATCGCCTTCCGATAGCCTCCAGGGGCAGCCATACCGAAGTTACGAGCGATATTATCTTTAGTGTCGCGCCCTTTTTGTTGACCCAACATCACTACTGGTTGCCCATCCAAACGAGCCACACCACCAACTAAAGCCGGATCATCACTACCAGAGCGATCGCCATGTAACTCCATCCATTCGTCACTGATTGCTTGGATGTAGTCTAGAGTACTGGGACGGCGGGGATGACGAGCAACTTGCAATCGTTGAAAAGGCGAGAGAGTACTAAAAATTTCCTCACGCAGTTGCATAGCCCGCGCTTCTAGTTTCCGAATCTCACTAGAAACATCGACGCCATTTTCTTCTGCCAACGCTCGAATTTGGTCAATCCGGGCTGCGAGTTCTGCTAAAGGTTTTTCAAAATCTAATAGTAGCGGTTTACGCTCGGTAGTTGCCATAGTTAAACATTAGGAAATGAGGAATAGAGAATAACTAATAGGGCATTGGGGAGCCAGTTGCGTGGTGTTAGCGACGTAGGAGCCTCAACAGTCCGATCTTGGGAAGCCAGTTCGTTGCTTTGGTTCCCAAAGTTGTAGGAACTGGCGTGGTTTCCCCCAGGAGGAACTGCCGAAAGGGTTTCCCGACTTAAGCAAACTGGCGTCATTGGGCATTGGGAAAAATCTTTTAGTTCCTATTCGTCATGCCCTGTGCCCGATGCCCCGTAACCTAAACCAGCAGTGGTCTAAATCCGTGCTTTACTGACACCCGACCAATCTGCTCCATTTTGTCTACGGTAATCTGATTACGCCCCCAAGAAAAGTTCGTATATAACTTCTCAAATTCCAGGAGCATTGACTCAGCAAAACAAGCAAACAACTGGCGTGCTGGCACATCCATATTGACGATTTTCATGATTTTCCAGTCAATATCCAGTGAATGCTCGACAATTCCACCGTTTAACACATGGACGCCGGGGTACTGAATTTTTGTTGCTAAATTTTTAGGATAGCCACCATCAATCAGCAGACTCGGTTGCTTCAAAACAGTGGGGTCAATTTCCACACCTTTGGGCATACTGGCAACCCAGACCACAATATCTGCTAGAGGCAAAGCTTCTTCTAAAGCCATAATTTTACCTCGTCCCAATTCAGCCTGTAACTCGTGGAGACGTTCTTGATTGCGGGCGATCAGTAGTAGTTCTTTAACATCTGTTTTCGCATCTAGCCAACGTGTGACGGCGCTGCCAATATCGCCAGTTGCTCCACATACGGCAACAGTTGCACTGTTGAGGTCAATTCCGATTTGCTTCGACGCTTGTTCTACTTGCCGACAAATAATGTAGGCTGTGTGAGTATTCCCTGTGGTGAAGCGTTCAAACTCTAGCTTGATGTTGCGGACTTGGCTAAACTGCTCTAAGTTAAAGTTTTCAAAAATAATTGAGGAAAACCCACCTAAAGCTGTGATGTTGATGCCGTGCTTTTGAGCATGGGCCATAGCATTGAGGATTTTACGTGTCGCTGCCTTAATACGACGATTTGCCAGCATTTCTGGCAAAAAGCAAGATTCTACGTACCGTCCTTCAATTTTTTGCCCAGTTACACTAGTAACGGTAATGTTATCAACAATTTGTGGCGGGGCACTGCACCAAAAATCTAGCCCTTGATCGGCATATTCTGGGTATCCCAATTCTTGAGCTACCGCTTGAGCGTGTTCTAAACTTGTCAGATGTCCAATTAGACCAAACATGTATTGATGTATTAGGCGCGTGCTGCGTCGAAAGCGTGGAATCGGTGGATTAAGAGAAATAACTAACTCTTAAAAATACTACACAAAGCATAAGCTGCATCAGGGGCGACTGAGTTTGTTGCCCCTACAGGTAAGATTTTAAGCGGCTGTGAGTCCGTAGGCTGAAAGACGCATGATGTCACGAGTAGTGAAGCCAATATTACTTAAAGCCTCTCCGTACTGAATCATGAAGTCTTCGACCAAGGCATCTTTTTCCATTGCCAATACCTGAGCATCATCTGCTACTTGGTTGAGCATTTTCCAAACAATAGGTAGGTTTTGGCGGTTTGCTTCTTCTAATTCGGCCTTAGCTTCGGTAAAGTTTTCCTTTAACCAAACTTCCCCAAAATTGAGATGACTGTACTCATCTTTGACTACTCCCTCAGTGATTTTGCGGGCAAAATCATCAGCTACGGGAATGTAAATGTTGTATGCTGCGATCGCAAAACATTCAATAATCAAAGACTGAATCAGCAAGCAAGTGACAACTTTACCTGTCGCCGCCGCTTTTTGGAAATTTCCGTGCAATCCAGAGAAAAATTCCTTGGCAAATTCCAAATCTGGCACTACTTGCAAGTTCCGCCCACAAGCTTCAAATCCTTTCTTGTGGCGACTTTCCATTTTCGATAGGCGAATTAGTTCTTCTTGACTTTCCGGCAACAATTCAGCGAGTTTGATGTAATTATCATGGGCTTCTTGTTCCCCTTCAATCACAATTGCATTGATGCGGCTATAGGCATCTTTGTATATTGCACTGTGGAAATCAATTTCAGATTGAGCTGCAACTTGCTGCATGTTATGTTCACCCCTAAAAATGTGAATCATTTGATACCAAAATTTAATTTACCCTAAGAATTTAGAGTAGTGATCACTGTGATTTAATCTAACTTAACAAGCCACTTATGTTATAGATTAGCTGTTGCTGGGGGTGATGCTCTAGTTATTTGAGAATCGGGCATGGGGAATAAGCTTGACCAATAACAAATAACAAATGACAAATGACCAAACCAAACTGGAATCAGAAACAAGCCGATTTTTTGAGCCTAGGAGTGCTGCTGCTGGGGGCTTTGATCGTTTTACTTCCCCTGTTTGTGGTCTTCCTCACCTCTTTTGCACCTGCGGGGGCGACTCCAGAAGTTTTGCCCAAAAATAACTGGACTTTAGACAATTACCGCGATGCTTGGCAACGAGGTAAGTTTTTGTTAGCGTTTGCTAATTCTACCTTGGTAGCGATCGCTGTGACGGCGTTTCAAATTATCACATCGGCTTTGGCCGGTTATGCACTAGCAAGGTTAAAATTTCGTGGTCAGCAAGCACTGCTGCTAGTTGTGTTGGCAACTTTGGTCATTCCCTTTCAGTTGTTGGTGATTCCCATCTTTTTGGTGCTGAGATGGGGACACCTGATTAACACTTACGGGGCGCTGATTTTGCCTACTGCTGTCAACGGCTTTGGTATTTTTCTGTTACGTCAATATTTCCAGACAATACCTGTAGAGTTGGAGGAAGCCGCCGCTATAGACGGGGCGAATCGGCTGCAAATTTTGTGGCGGGTGATGTTACCCCTAGCTCGTCCCGCCTTGGTGACGCTGTTTTTGTTCACCTTCATCGGGGAATGGAACGATTTATTTAAACCGTTAGTATTTACCACAAGACCAGAATTAAGAACAGTACAGCTAGCATTGGCAGAGTTTCAAGAACAATTCACCAATAATTGGCCTCTGATGATGGCAGCCGTGACCATCGCTACTGTACCTGTGATGGTACTATTTCTCATTGGTCAACGGCAGTTTATTCGCGGTATTGCCACAACGGGAATTAAGAATTAGGAGATAAACAAAGCCCTACTTGCTTTATTATCAGCTATTCCCAAAGCTCAAACATAAACAGCGATCGCTCTATAGAAGCCTGTCACAATAGTACTTAGGTTGACTATTTCGCCTTTTTCAGTAGCTATTATGTATCAAACCGACCCACCGCGTCCTCCCAGAGAATATTTACCTACAATGTATGATCTTCCCAGTGAAGACCCAGAGGAACCCGGTTTGCCCGACGAATTTCACCTTTTACAACCGCAGCTACTACGCGAAACCTTTTCCCCTCCTAATTTTCCCGAAAACCAGGTATTCATTGGCACAGATTTAAATCTCTACTATGATGTGCATCATCCCTTGTGGTACAAACGTCCTGATTGGTTTGCGGTTGTTGCTATATCCAGGTTGTACGAACAACAAGAACTGCGACTAAGTTATGTGATTTGGCAAGAAGGCGTTAGTCCCTTTGTGGTGGTGGAACTGCTTTCGCCAGGAACAGAAAAAGAAGATTTGGGACAAACTTTAAGAGATGCTAGCCAACCCCCAACTAAGTGGGAAGTCTATGAACAAATTTTAAGAGTCCCATATTGCATAGTTTTTGATCGCTACACTGACCAACTACAAGTCTTTCAGTTACAAGGTACCAACTACACGGAATTAGAAATCAATCAAGGGCGTATCTGGCTCAATCACATTCAGCTAGGCTTAGGGCTTTGGAGCGGTGTGTATCAAGGCATCGAGCGGCAATGGTTGCGGTGGTATGATTCTTCGGGTAATTGGACACTCACACCCGCAGAACAAGCTCAAATAGAACGACAACAAGCTCAAATAGAACGACAACAGGCTGAAAACGAACGACAGCGCGCTGAAAGAGAAAGACAACGCGCCGAAAGGTTAGCCGCACAACTGCGCGCCCTTGGTGTTGAGCCTGATTTTGGTGATGACGAAGGGGATGTGGGGAGTGAGGGAGTGAGGAAGTGAGGGAGAGAAGTATAGTATAAGTATCCCCCTTGCACCCTGCCCCCATGCCCTAATTCGTTTCCTGAATTTGTAATCTAACCGTGTGTTCAATTGCACCACTAAGTTGTAACTCCATGACTTCACCACCTAGAGGTTCGATGCAAGTGAGGAGCGATCGCAAGTTTGGTGTACTTGCTCCTGTATCAACGTACAATCTATCTGCTAAGTTACCGATGCGTTTCCAAGTCATATACAACTTAGCCACAGTTTGCTCTATTTGGGATGCTTGATTTACTAAATCAGCAGCTACGCTTAAACAGCCGATTCTTTGGGCTTCTTCTAAAGCGGTTTCGATGTCTATATCCTGTTCGTTGAGTGCTTGCACTTGGGCAGCTGATTTCAAATATTTTGCTAGGTAGCGCGCTTCTGTCGTTGCTTGTTTGAGCGTATCTACTTCTGGATTAGCGGCTATTTCCCTTTGTAAGGATTTTTGATGTGATTCTGGCAGTTTTTCCATTTCCTTCACCAGAGGGGCTATGTAGCGCGGTGGAATGGTGTTATCTGCGGCTTTTTCCCTGACTGGTTCTGGTAATAAATCTGAGGACATGGCTGTCCATTCATCGCTGAGTTGACGGACTTCTCGCCTGGTAATGCGATCGCCTTTTTGTGCGGCTTCACTCACCATTTGTTGCACTTCGGGAGACGCTTTGGAGGTTTCGATGAAGGCGCGTTTGCTAAAATTATTTACTGATTCTGGAGCCAGCTTACCCTCTTCTAAGAGCGTATCAGCACTATTAGCCAGTTGAATCCAGGCATAAGCCTGACTTTTACTGATTTCCCGTTCTTTAAGCCAATACAAAAAGCCCGTACCCCGTCCATCACCGCCCTTTTTCTCCCGATCGCGGATTGCCCGTAAAATCCGCCCCCGCCAGATTTCAGTTTGTAAATCAAAGCGATCGCATACTTGCCAAGCTATGTCCAACTGCTGTTGAAAATCTGACTCCGGAATCTGTTCATCTTCTGGATCTGGCAATTCAAAGGTAAGGTCTGCTGGCTGTTGCAAAGCAGCAGCGATATCATTGAGTGATTCGTTGTATTGCACGACTGGTAGCAGGTAGGGTATGCGATCGGCTTATTATGCCACAATCTGTGTGCTTCCGTGGCGGGGTTAAATTACATTTTTCATAGTTCATTTGTATTAACAAGTGCAAATAGGATTGTTTTGATGTCATGTTAGTAGTACATGTAAGATATATAGTGTTTGTCAGGCAGGTGAGGTACAGTTGACATCGCAAAACCCGTAGATACTATCTTGATTTGTCAATAGGCATGAGTGAGATAATCAGGGTCAAAAGGCTTTTGCGATTTTAAAATCGCAAAAGCAAAATGGAGGAGCTTACGTATAACAATCGCCAAATATCTCATGAATGATCATCCGCAACAGCCATGACAGCGCAGATTTTGAGCATAGCGATCGCTAGGAATCTTGAACATAGCGACTGAGAAAATCTTGCGGTGTGAGAATGGGAATACCCTCAAATTCTATCAGCACTAATAAATCTAAATCACCAGTAATAATTACTTCAACATTTGCCGCTAAAGCAAACATCAACAGCAGTGATTAGACATAACTGTGATAACAATTTTACTGTAGAAAATAACTCTTCCACAGATGTATCCAAAGCTGTGATTTTCGTCTGAAACTTCTTACGTCTAAGTATTTCTTCAACATCTACCAAGATAGGTTCAGAAATGAAAATATCTATTTGCTTTGCTTGTGCCAAATCAAAAATTCGACCAGGAACACCACCCCAAAGTAAACCAGAAACCCAAACATTAACATCCAGAACAACTCTCATGTTTTAGAGCTTCTTTCTCTCAGCATTTCTTTTACCATCTCGCTAATCTCTTCAAGAGTAGGTTGCTCCTCATCTACCCCCAAGGCTGCTATTTTTTCTGATAATTCAGACCACGTTAATTGTTTACTAATTTTTTTGAACACAATTTCATTCTTGGTAACAGAAACTTCATACTCAGTGCAGGGCTGGAGTTTCACCAACTCCTCTAATGGAATTTCCAGTTTTCCCTCAGCCGTCACTCTCGCAACAATATTTGTATTCATAGCGGAAATTCTCCTGTTTTATAAATTTTATCTTTAATTTTCTGTATTTCTTCTATACAGAGTACACACAAGTGATGTCTACGATAGGCTGCGTCTACGCACTACCTCATATTTCTGTCCTTCGCAAATATACTCAAGGCGCGTTAGCCTAGAAGAACGTCAGTTAACTTTATTTGCACTTACCGCCCTCATATCTTGACAAAAAGCTCATGTTTTGAATCTCATGAACCAGGTAGATTATCTCCGTATTAGCCTCATTGATCGCTGCAATTTCCGTTGTCAATACTGTATGCCAGAAGGGGCAGAACTAGACTATCTCCTCAAGCAAGAATTGTTGACCGATGAGGAACTCCTCACCTTGATTCAAGAGGTGTTTATTCCTGTAGGCTTTACCCGCTTCCGTTTGACTGGTGGAGAACCCCTGCTGCGACCCAGTGTGGTAGATTTGGTAGGCAAAATCGCGTCTTTACCCGCAACTCAAGACCTCTCAATGACCACCAACGGCTTTTTACTAGCCCCAATGGCGCAAAGTCTTCATAACGCAGGTTTGCGACGCATTAATATTAGCCTCGATTCGCTAGAAGCCGACACCTTTGATCAAATTATCGGCAATGGTGGGCGATCGCGTTGGCAAGATGTTTGGAATGGTATCCAAGCGGCTTATCGTGTCGGATTTGACCCCCTGAAGCTGAATGTAGTGGTGATTCCTGGGGTCAACGACCACGAAATCCTCAATTTAGCTGCCCTCTCCATTGACAAACAATGGCATGTCCGGTTTATTGAATTTATGCCGATTGGTAACTCAGAATTATTTGGCGATCTCGGTTGGGTTGCTTCCGCCGAATTACGACAACAAATTAGCGATTGCTGGGGTTTGACAGCATCTCAAATTCGTGGCGCAGGGCCTGCTGATGTGTTTCAAATTCCGGGCGCGAAGGGGACGCTGGGATTTATTAGTCAGATGTCCGAGTGTTTTTGCGATCGCTGTAACCGGATGCGTCTCAGTGCAGACGGTTGGTTGCGTCCCTGTTTACTAAATGAAAATGGTCAAATTGACCTGAAAACTGCTCTACGTCATGGTATTAACACTACTCAATTGCGAGAGCAGGTCAGGCAGTTATTAGCAATTAAGCCAGAAATTAATTTTAAAGAGCGCGACTCTGGTACGACAGCCGCATATACTCGTACCATGTCGCAAATTGGTGGTTAGTCAGTTGTCATTTGTCACTTGTGAAGTATGACGGACTAAGGACTCATGACCAAAGACTAATAATTACGCTTGTCGTGAGTAGTATTCCACCACAAGCAGTTCATTAACTTGTAGCGCCACCCATTCCCGTTCAATAACACTGTTGACTTTACCAACTAGCTTATTTTTGTCAAACTCCAAATGACTGGGGAGGTTGGCTAAACCGGGATACTGTAAGTTAGTTTCTACCAACTTGCGTGATGCTTCTTTATTTCTGACCGCGATTTCTTCGCCAGGACGGACTTGGTAGCTAGCAATATTCACTACACGACCATTCACAGTGATGTGACCGTGATTTACTAATTGACGCGCTGCTGGAATAGTAGGAGCTAAACCCAAGCGAAAAACGGTATTATCCAGGCGCATTTCTAGCAATTGCAGCAGCACTTGTCCGGTAGAACCTGTGACACGTCTGGCTTTCCGCACATAGCGCAGCAACTGTTTTTCAGTTAAACCGTAATTCATGCGGAGCTTTTGCTTTTCTTCTAGACGGATAGCATACTCAGAGCGCTTCTTACGGTTCTGACCATGCTGACCGGGAGGGTAAGCGCGTCTAGCGCTTTTGCGAGTTAATCCTGGTAGGTCGCCTAAGCGACGTACAATTCTAAGGCGTGGCCCTCGATATCGGGACATGAGTTTCCTTAATCTAAATCCTATTTAAACTTTACTTAGACATGCTATCTTGACATTCTCTCAACTAAAAGTCGGGAGATTCTTGAGTCTGTCAAAGGCTTCCCAGTTATTTAGCCATTGCTGGCAGTCGCGCAACTAACTACCCGTTTGTAACCAAGTACTTAGTTGAGTTTAAATAGCTTGAGAAACATTCCTTCTTCACAGCAGTTCTCCCAACGCGGATCACCCGCGTATGAGACTTTCACTCAAGCTTTTGGGGTTAAGCCCCTCGTTCCCGTTTGCCTCACGGTACGTTATGACTAATTGTTGCAAAAAGACTTAAATTACCTAGTTTAGTCACTATTCACGCAACCCTAACTATGACTCAAGTCGTTTTCGCCACAGATTATCTACTATAGTCTAACCTGAGACAAAATGAATCCCTAGATCAATATTCAGAAGTGATGTGATTTTCTGATTTTAAACAGGAAAATGCTGTATCCGGTATAAAAAAAGCCAAAATTCTTTTTAGGGATAGAGTTGTAGCGCATATAAGTTAGCATAACCTTGGGTGTTTGGAGAATAGCAATGTTACAGGATAAACAAAAGGTAGGCAGAAACCGCAGTTCTGCTCACAGGATGTTCAATACTAAAACAATTCGCTTAACAGTACCAGTTTTGGCAATGTCTGGCTGGTTGGGAAGCATGGTTCCCGGAATAGCTCTCACTGCTTCTTATAGCAATGATTATCGTGCTTGTGCTGGTCAACTATTGAGGGTAAACATTAGTGCGGAAGCAGCATTACCAGCTTGTGCTAAAGCTTTGCGTCCCAGGGAATTATCTACCTGTGTTGTAAAAATCAACAGGGAAGCGAAAATTAACTCCGTAGATGCTCTGACTACGTGCAGGCAAGTACGACGCCCTGAAGAGTTAGCTACTTGTGTGGTTGGTATTAGTCAAAATACTCAGGGCGAAGTTAACCCAGCAGTTTTAAATTATTGTGGTCGTAGTTTATTGCCCGTGCGTTTTGCTCAGTGTGTAGTAGGTTTGCGCAGTGAAGTCAAAGACTTGGCTTCTAATAGAGCGTTAGAGACTTGTATCGATGCTAGTGACAGAGTTAGTGGCTTTACTTCTGGGTCTACACTAAAAACTATCAACCCTGCTGGATTCACCCCTACTTTTGAAGCTACACCAATTCCAGTTGCACCAAGTAAATAATAAGCAAAAATCCCCATCCACAAGGGGATAGAGATTTTTTTAGTTGTCAGTGGTGATTCGCACAGTAAGCAACCTATACGGTAGTTTTACGTAGCAAACCCCCTGACAAATAACTAATGACTAATCTTCTTTTTTGCCAAACACCATTTGTAAAATCATGGGAATGCCACCGTCTTGGTGATGTCTATCTGCCCAAGTGCGGATAATTTCATCCAATTCTGTCATAGCTTGTTCAAATCTTTCTGGCGGGATATCTAGTTCTTCTAAAACCCGCATGGAATTTGGTCGTCTTTCTGCCCAATCTTTCATGATGCGGAAATACCGAGCAGTATCTTCTACCATGATGTAGGTACGCTCTTGATCGTCTGCTGGTGCATAAAAAGGACGGGTTAGAGCGTAGAAGGGCATTCCCCAAGGAGAATCAATGCGGGTCACTGTACCTGAATAGAGTAAACGCCGCTTAATATGCTCTGCCAAAGCTTCACTCAAAGGCATTTGGTGCTGGGGTGGCATGTCTTCTTGCGATCGCTTATGCAGAAATTCGATTAACTCCAGAAACTCGAAAGAGGTGATTAATTGGGCATCGGGCAGATTATTTGGCAGTTTCTGCTCAATTTGCCTTTTTTCCTCAGTGGTCAAACTGGTACCGGGAATGCGCGATCGTCCAGGACGCCAAGGAAATTTTTCCATCCAGACATAAGGCAGTTGAATCAAATACCGAGGTTCTTGAGAACCTAACATTTTCAACAGCTTGCCTTCAGTCAGGGCCTGTCTGACTTCCTCTACAATAATTTTGACCCGTTTTGGCTCCAAGTGATGTAAATGCCCTGTCATTCGCAGGTTTTGTCCCTGTTCCAAATAGGTCATGTAAATTGCACACTTGGCAGCTGTGGCCGCTGCATCTAAAAACGCCCCATGCCTGTGCCCACTGGTCCGCATGGCACTGAAAGCCAGATAAAGCATAATCTGATCCATCGCACTAGGGCCAAGACGTTTGATCAGATCTATGTCGTTACTCATATTACAGACAGTTAAATAGCACGTTTACACAGTTACTAGTCGCAGGAAAGTAAGTAGTATACACCCGACTGAAGGCCATGTCTTCACTTCAGATTATCTATTATGATTTAACCTTAAGACTTTTGGTAGCTAAAGTTGCCAACCTCACGTAATTTTAGGTACAGATTTAAAGACAGTATGATTGGCGGAGTTGATTTAGGATCTGACTCAAACACTACTGGTATATGTAAAGCTTACCTACCAAGGGTACAAAGCCCTTATGTTAATTAGTGGTTGCTGGGATTAACTCACAAAGTCTAACAGTTATATCTCTGTTTTACTCTGTACTAGTATCAACAGAAACGGTGTTACTACCGAAATATAGTTTTTTTGCTACCTGAAGCAGATAAGATAGTCAAAACTGGCAGTTGCAGTTAATGGGTAATACCTTTCTAGAAAATAGCTTACTAAGCTGCGGTGAACTTAGGTGTTTCACAAACGCCTAGTAATGATAGAAAGTGAGTTATTCAGAACTCAGGTGCGGATTTTAACAGTATTTAAGAGCCGCAATATTACCTTGTGAATTGCCCTAATTTTCAACATCGCCCGTGATATTTCGGGAATATAGGCAGTCTGCTAGGGGAAAAATTACACACCTTAAACAACACAGATAATTCCAATTTCCCAATACCTGTTATTTTTTTTGATATTATACCCAATTCTAGCATTTTTTTATTTTTTTGTATAAATTAATCTAATTAATAACTTTTTTGGTCTATTATTTAAATATTTTATGCTCGTATAAAAAACAAAATTTACTGTTTTTCTTGGAGACAAGCACTTTTTATAGTCGTCAACTGTCAACAGATATCAAATAAACATATAGGAATCCGATTTGATATCTGAAAAAATCTCAGTATGTGTAGGGTGTGTTAGCGACAGCGTAACACACCGAAAGCTTTGGAGGGGTGCGTTACGCTGTCGCTAACACACCCTACGTATCTGTTCAAAAATCAAATATGAGTCCTATATAAGTTAAATGTGTAACAGATAACTAGTAGTTAAAAATCTGTTTTATACAATTATTTTTAGATAATGAGAGAGTAATTATGCAGATATTAACTATTAATTTTTATTAATTTGTAGAATTGGAAGACTTGATTAAATTTCGCATTTTTTCAAAGCTGAAAGCGGCTGCGCCAAAAGTTACTAGCAACACGCCCAAAATCTGGATCAGCTCCAAATTTTCTTGAATCAGCAACCCAGCAAAAATCACAGTTAAAATGGGGACTCCCGCACCGATGATCGCCGAACGTGATGCACCTAGTTTGCGAATCCCGACGTTATTGAACACATAACCACAGAGGGTGAGGACGCCCAAAATAAAAGCACTTAAAACAATTTCTAACAACTTAGAGGGATCAAATACTAAACTCCATTCACCAGGTAAAGGGATCATCAAACCGATGAAGCTCAAAACCAACATGGTAGCAAAGTTAATTAAAGTAAAAGATACAGGATGCAATTTGCTAGCACACGCCCTTGTCAAAATTACGTAAACAGCAAAAGCCACCCCTGACAAAATTGCTGTGCTACTACCCAAGGAAAAAGTTCCTATGTCAATGTTGGCACCCCCCAAAACCAGTAATTCACCACAGAATAGAGAACCGATCGCCGCAGTCCGAAACATGGAAGGACGATCGCGGAACAGAAACCACGATAAGAGTCCACTAACCAAGGGGTACACAAAGAAAAGAGCGATCGCCATTCCCGTGGGGATTTGACCAATAGCCAGATAGACGAGTACCTGAGATAAGAACAAAAAACAACCACTGGCAATTGACAGTTGTAAAACCCTCTGTGTGGCTGCATTAGCGCGAGTAGGAGCACCTCTAACTGACTCAACAATATTTTGCAGGTCTTCCCACACTCGTGGATGCATGATAGGAGCCAAAAGTAACATTAGCGGCACAACCACAAGCAACCGTAGCATCAAAATTAAAAGAGTATTACCTAAAGTCGGTGGGAGTAACCGTTCTACCGCCACTATGCCGAGAATTTCAGAACCTTGGTGGAAAATCACCTTGATAGCTACGTTATACAGTGATGACAACACCGTTGATAACACAACTAACAAGAAACCGATTTGGATGGGCGACAAGCCTGAAGAGCTAGATAATTCTGGTGATGGTGATGGTGCTGCTTGCTGGCGCGATCGCACAATAGGTTCTGATCTGTTCTCCCGTTCTGAAAAATCCTCTGGGATAACAGAAATTGAATCAGTGTCATCTGGTTTGACTGGGGGGAGTGGTGGGATTTCTGTCGATGACTCCCTCCAATCAAAGCGATTTTCCCGTTCTGAAAAATCCTCTGGGATAACAGAAATTGAATCAGTGTCATCTGATTTAACTGGGGGGAGTGGTGGGATTTCTGTTGATGACTCCCTCCAATCAAAGCGATTTTCCCGTTCTGAAAAATCCTCTGGGATAACAGAAATTGAATCAGTGTCATCTGGTTTGACTGGGGGGAGTGGTGGGATTTCTGTTGATGACTCCCTCCAATCAAAGCGATTTTCCCGTTCTGAAAAATCCTCTGGGATGACAGAAATTGAATCAGTGTCATCTGGTTTGACTGGGGGGAGTGGTGGGATTTCTGTTGATGACTCCTGTTCTGACAAGTCTGGTGAGATCACAGACATTGGCTCTACGGTATTGCTTGCTAACTCTTCCAAGTTTGAGGATGTTGCAAAAGTACTATTTTCTGGGGGTTCGGCAGGCTGTAATACAGTAGGTGCTGATACTTTTACGATCTGTTCTTCTGGAGGTTGTAAGACCTTAGGCGGTGGTACTTTAGTTGCTTTTAATGAGGTTTCTGTAATTGTTTTTTCTAGCCCTTGCAACCGATTAATTAACTCTGTTAATATATATTCCCCCTGCTGTTGTTGGTTGTGCATCCGAGACAACTGCTGAGAAATACTACTTTGATAGTTTTTCAATTCTTGTTGTAGTGAGTTAAAAGTGATGGTGAGGCTATCATCTAAGCTTCCCAGCAATTGTTCGACATTCTCATTATTGGGGCTTTGAGAGGTGCTATTAATCTCAGCTGATTTCAGAGCAGATGTCTCATAGGATTGCTGATCTAAGGCTTTGTTGGCTAAAGTTGTCAGTGAGGATTGCAGCTGTGAAGATATGTGCTTTGCTAAAGCTTCTGCCAATTGACGGATTAACACCTGCTGCTCTGTAATTTGCCGCACCTGTTGTAATTGTTCTTTTTCCTCACTAAGGCGTTGAATGTCATCAGTTAAACGATTCTTTTCACCTTGAAGCCGCTTAATTTCCTCCTGCATTGACCTGATTACGTGTTGCTGAAGATTTTCTAAATCCTCAACAACAGCCCAGAGGGCATTTTCTGCTGATCTGGATAGATCTCCTCTACCTCGCGGGTTGTCTGGTTGCTTCTCAAATCGCCCCATTAGCTTTTAACCTCTAACACCTTGACGATAAAGCTGCTTCCCGTATAATTCAGCGTTCATAATAATTTCTTGTATTTTGTCAGATAAATCAAAAATTTTAACAAGATTTACGCATATCATTGTCATTCTGTCATGCTGAATGCAGGGTTGGCAAAGCATATAATTTAACTCATTACCCAGTAAATTGAGTTCTCATGAGTATCACAGAATACTGGTCTGTAATCTCATAGTTAAATCAACTGCGACTAAGCAAGATTCTTTGAGAGAAAAATCTCACCCTTAATGAATACATATTATTTTTGTGGTATCAGTAATTTTCCAAGACTTGTGACTACTGACTTTGCCAGTACAAAAATGTCTGAGTTGTTAAGCCTAAAAGTAAATGTGTGTCGAATGTAAATTTTGGAACAGTTTAAATCTCTAGCAGAGATTTGTGTTTTCATCTGTCAAAACTACAAAGTCCCGTCTTCCCCTCGACAACATTCTAGTGAATTAGCAGCTATTGTGCAAAAAGCTTTCTGGCTGTTGACGAGTTTCTGAGTAAGCACTGGAGTGCTTAAATAATGAAAAAGTAAAGTCTTGACTACGAGAAAAAAATCCGAGCAATGCTAAAGATGGTAGCACTGAGGACTGCACTCATGGGGACAGTGATTAACCAGGCAGTGGCGATGTTTTGCAGAGTTTGGAATTTAATCGATTTCCGGTTTTGCACCAATCCAATACCCACAACACCGCCGATGAGGGCGTGGGAAGTGGAAACTGGTAAACCTAACCGAGAGGCTAGCAGGATGGTAGTAGCAGTGGCGAGTTCAGCACAGAATCCACTGCTAGGTTGCAAGGAAATGATATTTTCGCCAATGGTGGCGATGACTTTTTTTCCCCAGATGGCTAAACCTGCGACTATACCGACGCCACCTAAGATTAAAATCCAAAGGGGGGTAGTAATACCATTTGTCGGTACGCTACCAGTTTGATTGATATAAACGATCGCTGCTAAAGGCGCGATTGCATTGCCCACATCATTAGAACCATGAGCAAAGGCAACAAAGCAAGCACTCAATAATTGAAAGCGGGCGAAGATGCGTTCTATGGCATTGGGGGAAGACGAGGAGGATATAACTCCCTTATCTCCCTCATCCCTCCTATCCTCCTCATCCCCTTGGCTTTCTAGATTATCTAATTGTCGCCAGCTGTACAGTGTGAGTCCGAATGCTGCTAATCCACCTGTGAGTAAGGGGAGATCGTAAGCAGGGATGTCAAAACCAAATTGGTTGATGAAAAAATTGGTGAGGGGTTGAGTGACAGTAGGGAGGACGATAACGCCAAAGACTCCTAGTAGGGCTACACTCAACCAAGGAATCCACTCTTGTAACTGGGCTACTTGATTGGGTTGGTCTAAAATCCAGCGTTTGATTTGACCGTAGAACAAAGCAGCGATCGCACCACTAATTATCGGCGTTAAAATCCAGCCAATGGTAATCATGCCAATGGATGACCAATCAATGGCATTGATTCCTAATGCTACCCAACTAAATCCAGCGATCGCACCCACAACGGCATGAGAAGAGGATACAGGCAAACCCCGTGAGGTGGCAATTTGTAGCCAGATTCCAGATGCGAGTAAAACCGTTACCATCCCCATGACTAAAACTTCTGGTGTCCCCGCAAATAAAGCCGGATTCGCAACTTTCGTGGCTAGGGTTTCTGTAACTTCATGTCCAAATAACACAGCGCCGGTGAACTCCAATACCCCAGCAATGATTAGTGCTGTTCTGAGGCTAACAGCTTTGGAACCTACAGAGGTTCCCATCGCGTTGGCAACATCGTTGGCACCAAGGTTAAAGGCGAGGTAAAGGGCGAGGAGGGCGACTAAGGTGAGGGTCATGTTTTGGGAGATGGGGAGATGAGGTTTTAGTCTTGGAGGCTGACAGTTGATCCTTGAAACTCGAACAAATGCTGATGATACACATTTATGACAGAGTGAGGGCAAACCGTTGTCATTGGTGTCAACTTAACGTGAAACCGCACGTCCGCCAGGGATTAAAATCCCTGTCTCATAGCAAAAGTCCTCTAAAGAGGACTGAATTGTCAGTCCATTTCAATGGACTTAGGCTATGAGACCGCCGTTTTAACGGTGGGCGGATGAACAACACACAATAAGTATGCTATTTCTGGCTTAAGTTGAAACGTATGAACCGTTGTTCGCTCCTACTCAAAACTTAAATATTCATCTTTTCCCCATCCTCCTCATCTCCCCCATCTCATTACTAGGGATAAATCAAAATTTTGTAGGTTTCTGGAGTCGGGGCGATCGCTTGCTCTACGGCTGCTGATAAATTTTGTAATGGATAGCGATCGCTAATTAAAGCTTGAACATCAATGCGGCGATTAAAGACAATATCCGCAGACAAGCTCTGGAGGCGATAGGATGAGCTGTAACTACCCATGAGGTCAATTTCCCGACGGTAGAGGATGTTGGGGTTAACGGGAATTTCTACTTCATCAGGGAACTCGGCAAAGAACAGGATTTTCCCACCTTTACGGGTGCAGTCGATGGCTTGAAAGAAAGCTTTATCACTGGGGACAGCTAGTAAGGTGACATCAACTCCCATCCCACCAGTCAGGGCATGAATTTTTGCAACTAAATCAGGATCGCGGGCGTTAAAAGCTGCTTCCGCACCAACATTGAGAGCTTTTTCAATTCTAGAAGGGAGGAGATCAGTGGCGATCGCCCTTGCCCCGAAATACTTCACCAACATCACAAACATTAACCCAATTGGCCCTGCACCAGTTACCAGCACAGTTTGTCCAGGGGCAATTTGGGCTTTTTTCACTGCCTTTAAACAGCAGTTAGTTGGTTCCACAAAACTCGCTTCTTCAAAACTAATCTCATCGGGAATCGGAATCAGCCCACCATTTTGCACAATATGACCAGGTACTTTCACATACTCCGCAAAACCGCCACCACTGGCGTTAAACCCGGCGGTAGTCGAGATATTCTTATAAACATCACACATGGAATAATTTTCATTCAGGCAGTAGGCACAATGCATACAGGGAATGTGGTGCATCACCGCCACCCGTTGTCCCACTTCGTAGCCTCTCACCTCAGAACCCAATGCGGCAATGATCCCAGCCGTTTCATGGCCAAAAATGCGCGGTGGTTCATACAAGGGATAACGAATTTTTTTAATATCTGATTGACACAACCCCACTACCCGCACCTGTACCAGCACTTCATCGGGTTCCAGAGTCGGGACTGGGATCTCTTCGTAGGAAAGTTGATTAACGCCTCTAAATACCTGTGCTTTCACGTTGGTTTCTCACCGCTCAACGTTACTAGATGTAACATTTACTGGTTAAATTTATGCTAATCACTCAGAAATTTCCATCAGTCCAAGATAAAGAAGGTAATTTAAACTAGATTATCTCCTAGTCCAAAAAAGCGAATTCTACTAGTAAAATTTGGTAAGTTTGCTCCATCTACTTTACTCAATAAATCAAGTAATTCAATAACAGACAGTGGAGTTTTTCTATAGTTTTGAGACTGTTGACGCACTACTTCCACCATATCTTCAGGGTAATTATCAAATAGGTCACTGAGAAAATCATCTGGTGTCTGTGCCGTCATATTCCAAGGGTTCAACGACTGAACATCAAAATCTGTAATATTATTAGTCACCAAAATACTAGCTTGAGCTATTACCCCAGCCGCCAGAACATGACGGTCTTTAGGGTCATTTGTCATCATTTCTTCTACTTCTAGAGGAACTGTAACCATTGCTTCAGGAAAAGCTGTTGTGATGATCTCCTCCAAATTCCTTGCTTTCTCAACAGATATTTTTCCTTTGCGTATAAGGTTCCCCATTGCTTCATCTAAGATTTTTTGTGACCAATAAGGTCGATATAACCCAGCCTCAGCAGTGGAAAGCAAGATGTCTCGTAAGTACATGGGAAATAAAACACAAGCATCCAAAATCACTTTTGGCATAGTAATTTTACTCTTTTGCATCGTACAAGCCAGCTTCTTCACTCAGTTCTATTAGCTGCTTTAAAAGTTCTCTCCGTTGAGCATCTCTTTGTTGTTTATATTTCTTTAAATCCTCAAAATGCACCCGGCGATGGGAACCTATATGAAAGTAAGGAATGTCACCTTGCTCTAGTAACTTAATCAGATAGGGACGTGAGACGTTGAGGTAGTTAGCCGCTTGCTGTGTCGTCATTTCCGGCTTTTGGGTGATTACATTTATGACATGACCATAAGCCATTGCATGGACAACTGTACGTAGTACTTGATACACAGAGTCAGGAATTGTAATTTGTTCACCGCTTGTTGTGACTAATTTCGCTGGCAAATCTTCATCTTTGAGTATGCGTTCCAGTTCTTGGATTGATTGCTTTTCTGCTTCTGGAGATGTGATAGGTTCCAGGGATGAATTTTGCTTTAACATGAGACTCCTGGCGATATTGTTGAATGGTAAACTATTCTCATATAGTACACACTACACAAACGCAATAAACGCAACAAGTTGATTCTCTCAATAAACCGTGACTTTGTAAGCGTGGAGGGTTTTATAGTCCTTCTCAAATTGTTGTGACAAAAATTTCATGAATGTATTTCGCATCGCCGCAACTAGAGGATTCTGTAATCGCGCTACTTTGCCGATTAATAAAGATTGTTCGACTATTTTTTTGGTACGCAGTAGCCGCATTGATTCGTATTGACGGAAGGCGGCTGTGGGTTCTGAATGTTTTAACAAACACTGAGTCACAGCTAGTGCGTCTTCAATTGCCATGCACGCCCCTTGTCCCATTGTTGGTAGGGTGGGATGGGCTGCATCACCAAGCAATGTGATGTTTTGCTGACTCCATTTTGGAATGGGTGGGCGGTCATAAAGGTCGGTTTTGATAATATTAGCTGCATCTGTGGCTGCAATTAATTCTGGGATGGGTGCAGGCCAGTTGTGAAACATTTCTGCCAGTTCTGGTTTGTCAGCAACTGATGGCTTTCCCTCTGGTGCGGGAGAGGCTACATACCAATACATCCGCCCTTTACCTATGGTTACAAATCCGAAATCTAAAGTTGTCCGTAGTACTCGTGATGCGGAGGCAACTAAAACTGAGATATTGGACGCAGCCGTTGCAGAATTTGCTTTGCACGGGTTGGCTAATGCCAGAATTGAAGCGATCGCTGCCCATACAGGTGTCACAAAGGCAATGATCTATTACTATTTCCAGAGTAAGGAAGGTTTGTATCAAGCAGTGCTAGAACGAGGTTTCAACACTTATTTTCGCCCCTTACAAGAACTTTCCCTGGAACAGTTACCGCCTCAAACCGCCCTAGAACAATTTGTGCGTTGTCTTTTAGCTAACTTAGTTAGCAATCCTCACTGGCCGCTAATTATGTGTTATGAAGCGCTGCAAAATCAAGGTGAGTATTATAAGCGGGCAAACATCGGCAGCATCGATGCACAATTAATAGCAATTCTAGACCGGGGTGTTGCTGATGGTAGCTTTCGCTTCCTCGATGCCCGATTCACTGCCAATAATATCATTGGTATCTGTGTGTTCTACTTTATAGGTCGCGAAGGGATGAAGCATCTGTTCCCTGGTAAGCGAATGTTGGGTAAGCAGATGTTGGAATTGCATGTCCAACAAGCCTTGGATTTGATATTGGCAGGTGTGCAACCACCTAATAGACTGTTGCATTAGTGATTAAGGCTTAGAGATCCGCGACTTTTTTGAAGAAGTCGCGGATCTGAAGAACCATTTAGCTTGTCGGATGTCAACTTCACTAGCGACAATGTCGAAACAGCAGTGAGGTACAGAGATGGTTAATCAGATATATACAACTGATGTCTTAGTTGTTGGTGGAGGAGTAGGCGGTACGGCGGCGGCTATCCAAGCGGCGCGGCGGGGTGCGAAAACTATGCTGGTGAGTGAATTTCTTTGGTTGGGGGGAATGCTGACTGCTGCGGGTGTTTCTGTACCCGATGGGAATGAATTAGAAGCTTGGCAGACAGGGTTGTGGGGTGCGTTTTTGCAGGAATTACAGCACCGACAGCCAGAAGGATTAGATCACAGCTGGGTGAGTTTCTTTAGTTTTGATCCGCGAATAGGGGCGAAAATTTTTGCTGATTGGGTGCAGGAGTTACCAAATCTACAATGGATTCATGGACGAGTGCCTTTAGAGGTGTTACATCAGGGCAATTCTGTAACTGGTGTGAGATTTGCCGATTTTACTGTGAACGCCAAAATTATTCTCGATGGCACAGAATTAGGCGATTTATTGGCTTTGGGGGAGATACCTTACCGTTGGGGCTGGGAATTACAGTCTGAGTGGGGAGAAGCGAGCGCCCCGGCAAATTTTAATTCTCTCACATCAAAGTATCCTGTACAAGCACCCACCGGGGTGGTAATCATGCAAGATTTTGGTGCAGATGTCGCCCCAGAAATTCCTGTTGCCCCTTACTATAACCCTTCTCTATTTGCCGGGGCTTGGGATGGCTACGGTGCAGAGACGTTTATGAATTACGGACGCTTGCCAGGGGGTCTATTGATGATGAACTGGCCTATCTGTGGCAATGATTACAGTGAAGGTTTACAGCGTTTGATAGAGTCGGAAGTATCCAGGAGTGAATTTATTCAAGAATGTCGTTGGCATAGCCAAAATTTCGCCCATTTCATCCAAAATCACCTTGGTCGGCGTTATGGTTTGGCAACAGGAGTTTTTCCCTGTGAACCTACAGCATTTGCCCTGCATCCCTATTATCGGGAAAGTCGCCGCTTGGTGGGATTAACTACTGTCCGTGAACAGGATATTTTACCTATGACTGGGGGTCAGGTGGCATCTTTGCATCTTGACACCATTGCAATTGGTAATTACGCCAACGATCATCACTATCCTGGGTACAAATTCGCGCTACAACCCAAATCTATCCGATGGGGGGGACGTTGGACGGGAACTCCTTTTACTATTCCCTACAGTTGCCTTGTTCCTGAAGTAATAGATAATTTTTTGGTGTGTGAAAAGAATATTTCTGTCTCCCATATTGCCAATGGGGCGACTAGATTACAACCTGTGGTGATGGGTATTGGTCAAGCTGCGGGAATGGCTGCGGCTATGTGCATTGAGTTGAATTGTCAACCCAGGGATTTACCTGTGAGGGCATTGCAAACAGCTTTGTTAACAGATGAGCGATCGCCTGCATCTCTCATACCGTTGTTTAATTTGTTGCCTGATAGTCCTGATTGGCTGCAATGGCAAATGTATTACCTAGACAACCCAGAATCATACCCCATCAATGGCTATAGCCCTTATGCTGCCTTAACCCAGTACTTACACTTAAATAGAAAACAAGTATTATTACGGACTAGTAATTGCTTCACAGGGGTTTTCCAGCGCCAAGATCAGCAGGATTACACATTTACCATCACTGCACCCCAGACACCTCAAAAACAAACTTGGCAACTTGTGACTTTGCGATCGCATGTTGATCAGCACCTACAAACCTTATCAAATCAGCAATTGCTAAAAATTTGGGGTCGTTTGAATCCTGCTGGTAATTGGTTACTAGTCGAATATGTCGAAGAATAATCAAAGTGTGGGATGTTCAGTAAAAAAAACTACTTTTTAAGAAAATATCCGGATGCAGTAATAAAAACTCAGTAGTAGTGAATTGAAGAGTTTAAAAATAAACATTTGCTATGCGTGTTGCCATTTCACTTCTAGCATCGAGTTTGGTGTTCGGCTCTCTGGCTTTTGACTACCAAGCAATGGTTAATCACTTGTCCTCTCAAATGTTAGCTAATTCTGGGTCAGAACATTTGCTCTCCGCCAGGCCTAAGCCTAAGTCCAACCAGCCGGAAAGGCCTGTACCTCACCGTGGTAGTGGACGTCGGGAGTTGATGGAATATTCTGGTAAGACCCATCCTACTATTTAAAGACCCAGATAAAACACCGTTTTGAGAGGTAGCAAAACTGTTGACAAGGTAATTTAAGTACAGTCAGTCAAGGTGTTATCTTTAACATTGCTTTACATAGTACGCTAGTATATATATATAAGCCGACACATAGAAATTCTCAGCATTGCTCAGTATTTCATCCGTAAGCTCTGTATATATAGTCCGTATAAACTTTTGCGTTTACCATCTTCAGCCAGTAAACTGCCTGTATTCATCGCATCACCAACTCGTCAAGTGACTACTGTGTTTTTAGGGACTGCCAATTTGAAAAATATTTATCTGGGTAGAGGCAAGGCTTCCACTGACTTTCGGTAACACAGATATTTCATCGCTTTTCGCTGCTTGCCGGATAATTTATTTTTTGGAGTTTCCTTAGTCCCTGCTATCTTTCAAGAGGTTTCGTAATTCGTAATTAAGGTTGTAAGTACGAATTACGTTAACGTTGTAGGCTATTCTCAATTACAAATTATTTAGAAACTGTTGTTTGTTTACCGTTGTTTTCCTTGCGTTTAATACCGTTGAGGAACATTGGGACAAACTTCTCCATAAATGCTTGAGGATCTCGCTGCCAAGCTCTTTGTGCAGCCCGAATTCTGGTGAATTGTAATTCAGGGGCGAGCAAAGTTTCTGGTAAACGCTCCATCAAGTATTGGGGACGTTGCCAAAGAGGCATGTTATTTGCTACTTCCACCAGATTGGCAACACGTCGCAGTTCTGCTCCCAAGGTGATATCCATCCCGGACTCAAAGGCTGCTTGCTCAATTGCCGCATACTTGCTCTTGGCTTGCAATACTTTTTGTCGATTTTCTGGACTTTTTTCTGCTAGTTTTGCTAGCCAATGGTTTCCCCAACGGACATGCCCGGCTTCTTCTGGCAAAATTTGGGCAATGGTGGCTTGAATTTTGATGTTTTCTTCAGTTTGCGGTGCTTGTTTGAGGGCATAAATGTGGGCTGAGAAATACTCACAGCCTCGTTTTTCAGTGATGTTAATGGCAGCGAGAACAGAAATCACGAAATCATCAAGGTTTGTCGCTGGATCTTGGTGTTCGTGGTCGAGTAGCCTTTCAAATTCATCTATGTAAGATGAACCAGGTGGCTTACCGACATTAGCTCCCAATTCCACTAACAAATCAGTCAACCACATCGCATGACGAGCTTCATCAGATACATGGTGAGACAATTCCCTCACTAATTCTGGTGGCTGTCCATCTAGTTGTTCAATTAGATTTGTGAGGTCTTTACAGCTACGTTGTTCGCTGTAGCGGTATCGGTTGAGGGTAATCAAATGAATTTCACGATCGCGTACTACCTGCTTTAAAATGTCCCTTGCACTCAAAGCATTCTGAAATTTCCGGGGGTAAGTAACTGCCATAGTTTGTTAAGTTTTATAAAATTTATTTTTAAATTTTAACTTAATCGGCTGGCATTGCTGTGGCGTCACTGAGTCACCCAAAAAGTCAAGAGTGATGGTAACGGTCTTTTTTAAACTTTGTGACCAAGTCTGTAATTTTGGAGTTGGTGTTTCTTCATTAATGCCTTAACTTGAGCTATCACCAGTGGATGCTGGTCTTTGTGAAGTTGGGGTAGCAGTTCCAGGAGAACGCGGCGGGAAACCATACTCAAATATGCGATCGCCGCTTCCCTGACAAAGCCTGTGGGATGACGCAGTGTTACCACAATTTCAGAAATTGAAAGTCTGGTGCGGGTGACGTGAGCAAAATGAAAACAGCAGGCTAAACACCAGTCAGAAAGTAAGTTAGCCTGGGTTAATAACCTACGCAGGCGATCGCTCACTGACATTTGTTGATATTCTACTAAACCAGCTTCCACAAGCAAATAAAGTTTATCTTGATGCGATCGCCTATCTAAAATATTTAGCAATAGGGACTTGACAGGTAAATTCACGGTGTGATCTAAAATTTCTAAACCCCGTGCTAAGTTCATTCCAGAATCAGAGCGGAGATTAAAAGTTGCTGCTTGCATCTTTTCTGGAGAATACAACAGCTTCAGTAGCAGTAGTAACCGCTCTTTCACATCTAGCTCTAATTCTAGGAGGGCGCGTTGTAGCAACTCGCCCACAGTAACTATATTTTCACTTGCATCATCCATCCCAGTTTTTTGGGTTGTGAAGTCTATATAAGCAGCGTAAATCTCACCCAAAAACTTTAATTCCTGCTCAATGAAAGTTTCCACCCTACTTTCATAGAACCGATCCTGAAAACTGCTAATTTCTGGTTGTTTATGTATTTTCAATAAGCTGCGGAGAATATGATATCTGGTATTACCCCAAGATGTTTCTAAGTACTGCCACAAACAATCTATCGCTTCTGGAGTACTGATTTGACCAACGGTACGCCAAGCATACATCCGCACTACTTCTGGTTTGTAAACGTTGGTAGCCAATTGCACCAACATTTCTAAAGCTTCATTTTCTAGTTGTACCAGCGCCCGCATAGCGGTGGTGCGAGTGGACTTGTAGTAGAGTGCTGCTAACAATGCCGAATAGTAATCTTCCAAACGAGTAGCAGCAATCATTTCTAGCACAGCACAGCGCACCCGCAAGGAGCCATCTTGCAATAAATTTGGGATATGAATTCGCAAAGCTTGTAAATATACTGCTTCTCTCAAAGCTCTGACACCATTCACCCGTTCTCGTTCTTGCTTGTGAGTCAGCATCCAGCGCATAGTTTTGGTAGCTGCTACCTTCTGCATTGGCGTTCCCTGGCGCAAAAGTAAGGCGGCGGCGGTGGCGCGGACAAGTGAGTTTTGGCGGGGGTGTAGGTATTCTTCTAGCAAAGCCAAATTAGGATGTGGCTCGGCTAACCAAACATAGCGTAACGCCAGGGCAAAAACTTCAGTGCTGATAGTTCCGGAGGATTGATCTAATAGCGGACGAACAGCAGGTAAATAGATGGGATTGACATTCCCCATCAGCATCACCTCTAAACTCTGGCGTTGCAAATCAGATGGTAATTTGACTAACAATGGTGCTAAAACTTCTACTGCTCCTTGGGGATCGATTTGGGCTAAAAGTTCAATGCAAGAGCGTTTATCTGCTGCACTACCTTTTTCTGCTAAAGCTTTGACTACCCCTTGTTTTAAGAGTCGTAAGCCCACATTTGTGGCACTCAGTTCACCCCTGTCTGCACTCAAGACTAACAAATCTACATAACGCGATCGCAATATTAAAACTACTTTTAAACAAATCCCAGCTACCAGGACTGTTTCCGCGATGAATACCCACTTTTGCAGTGATTCCGGGATAAAATGCCCCGAAAAGAACAAAGTTAGAAGAATCGCTAATCCTGCCAAACCTGTAGCGATCGCTTCTGCTGTTCCACCGGATAATGTCTGCATCCGGCTACGAATCCGCTCTGGGATTGGTTGGTAAAGTACAGGGCCGCTACTCATTACAAAGGTGTAGCGTAGCAGCTCATCACAAAATTTCAGCATCACCAGCCCCCAGAAAAAGCCTTGCACTTGCATTCCAGGAAATAAATTTAGCAAAGCGATCGCCCCTGGGATGATAAAGCCGACAATGACAGGGAGGAGTGCGGCGGCAAAAAATACTCCGATGCGTTCGATCAGACGGCTAGAGAAAAACCACTGTGTCAGTAATTCGCACAGTCCCACAATGCCACCAAATAGACCTAAAAAACTAGCTAGGTCTCGGTCGCCAAAGTTGGATTTGAGTTCACGGAGATACTGAAAATCGATCAACAAGCCAATTACTTGCAACAGACCAACAAAGGCGAAAAGATAATAAGTGTAGCGCTTCAGAGGCACTTCTAGACGACGGTGTCGGGAAGCTTGTTCTTGAGAAATTAGTCTTTGTGGCGCGTCAGGAAAAGCTTCACGATAGTGATGACTTAAATAAAATAGAATTCCAGAACTTACAATAATTACTACACAAGCGATCAAGATTACTTTATTCAGTTTGACGAATTCTAATAGCCAAGGCAAACTAAAGCCACTGATCACGTCAGCTACTAATAAACCACTGCTAATCAGTGGGTAGGTACGCTTAATTTCACGAATATTAAATAATTGGTTAGCGACGATGGATGTGTTGAGGTCATTAACTACATAAAGTGCATCTACCCATAGCCGCAGCAGAAAAACAATAATTACTGCCAAATAGGAAGCATGTATTCCTGAACGTAATAAAACTAACAGAATTAATGGCGCGACCATGCAAGGTGCGATCGCCACAATCACCCAACGCAAAGGGAAAATCTTTTGCAGCCAAGAGTATAAAAAAACTAGCCCTATACCCATCACTGCGCTAGCAATATACACCAGAGGTAGTGGATCAGCACCATATTCATCTAAAAAAAGCGCCACTGTGCTGTCCTCAGACCACCGTAATCCTACAGATACAGTAGTATAAAAAGCAAACATCATCCACGTCCGTTCACTCTCCTCAGGTCGGAGATTCACCCACCTTAGTAGTCGCGCCTGAATACCTCTATTCGCAGCAAACCATTGATTTTTCAGTTCCATGTAGTTCTATTTTCTGGTAGAGTCAACCCCTTTGGGGAATTCAGAATTCGTCTTTAAAAGTTTGCAAGGGCGGGGGAAACCCTTCCACCGCAGGCAACTTTTCGCAAAATTCTAAATTCAAAACCTAAAAATGGCAAAAGTCCTGAGCAACTGAGTATTATGTTTCCCACTCAGTGCTCAGGACTATCAGTTTTTAATAAATTTATCTCGACCTGAATGTCGATGCCAAACCTGCAATAGCAGATTACACCTTGATTATTTCTTCGGTGAGAGCAGCATCATCATATTGCGCCCTTCTTTCTTCGGTGCTTGCTGTACCTCACCAAACGGCTCCAAATCAGTTGCCATTCGCTTGAGTAAGTCTTCTGCCAAGTCACTGTGTTGAATTTCTCGGCCCCGGAACATCACAGTCGCTTTGACTTTGTCACCATCTTTCAGAAAGCGCTCCGCTTGCTTCACACGCACGTTGTAATCGTGTTCTTCGATTTTGTAGCGCATCTTCACTTCTTTAACATCAGCCGTGTGCTGCTTCTTGCGGGCTTCCCGCGCCTTCTTCTCTTGCTCAAACTTGTATTTCCCGTAGTCCATGATCCGACAAACAGGCGGGTCGGCCTTGTCACTGAGCAGCACCAGATCCAGTTCTTTCTCCTCTGCTAGTTGCAGAGCTTCCTGGGGGGTGATAATTCCCAGTTGGGCGCCATCAGTATCAATAACCCGAATTTTCGGGAAACGAATGCGTTCGTTAATTTGGGGCAGATCGCGAGTTCTTTTTTTCTCAATCACAGGCATTATGATTCGTGGGAGCTCTCTAGTAAAGAATTTGGTTTGGTCTTGATTGGCTTAGTCTTGATTGGTATGCCTCAGGCATAAAATAAATACTGTAATATCTGAGGACTCGAAAAATGAGCGTTATAGTTCTAGGGTAACTAATTCATAACCTAGTTGTGTCGTTTATTGTATTTGTAATTCTACTCACACTCTTGAAAATTTCTCCATAATTGTTAATCTAAATTACGTAATCCAGATAAATATTAAATATTGTAACGATTCCTTAAAAAGCCATTGACATTTCGAGTTGAGATTATGCCCCCAGCATAGCAAGATTACATATAAAACTCTTGTTTCCCAATAAAATGTAATATCTTATACAAAACTTTACAATTAGTCAAGGGATTGGTGATTGGGTGTTTGTCAAAAGTCAAGGGTCAAGATTAGCCCTTTTAAGGTGCATCAAAATTCTTGAAAATAAAGACTTGTATAACCGCTTACCTCCGTGTCCTCTGTCTTGAAAAGTTCTGAGCGGAGGCTTCCTCCGCTCAGACTTTTCGCTGCGCCCTCTGTGGTTAAATTAATTACTTTTTAACCGCAGAGAAGCAGAGTCAGCAGAGAGAAAAAAAGAAATTTCACGAGTCACCTTGAAAGGGCTAGGGTCAAGATTTATTGCCAATGCTCCTATTATTGGAATTAAGAGTCTTGTGATCTTGAGAATGGGAGGAAAGTTTGACCACTGCGGTACATTGGCAACAACGGGTGGGGAATCAAAGAGACTGGATCTGGCGGGGTTGGCAAACACGCTATACCTACACTCGTCCCATTCATAATCCCCAAAACACAACACCCCTAATTCTGTTACACGGGTTCGGTGCTTCCATTGGTCATTGGCGACATAACTTAGAGGTATTAGGCGAACGTCACACAGTTTACGCCTTAGATATGCTGGGCTTTGGTGCCTCTGAAAAAGCCCCAGCTAATTACAGCATAGAACTGTGGGTAGAACAGGTTTACGACTTTTGGCGAGCATTTATCCGACAACCAGTAGTGTTAGTGGGTAATTCCAATGGTTCCTTGATTTCTATGGCCGCCGCCGCCGCTCACCCCGACATGGTAGCAGGAGTGGTCATGATGAGTTTACCTGATCCCACCTTAGAACAAGAAGCGATCCCGGCATTATTGCGACCAGTGTTAATGCCTGTGATTATGACAATTAAAAAGATAGTCGCTTCGCCATTAGTGCTAAAACCTGTGTTTCATGTAGTACGCCGTCCCAGCATCCTGCGACGCTGGGCGAGTTTAGCCTATGCCAAACCAGAAGCGATTACCGATGAACTCATAGAAATTTTAGCTGGACCTCCCCAAGATCGGGGTTCCGCCCGTGCTTTTAGTGCCCTGTTCAAAGCGGCGATCGGTCTTAATTTTAGTCCTAGTGTCAAGAAAGTATTACCAACCTTAACAATTCCCATGTTGTTAATTTGGGGACAAAAAGACAGGTTTGTTCCCCCAGTACTGGCCAGCCAATTTGCCCAATACAACGAAAACTTGCAACTGCTCAACCTAGAAGACGTTGGGCACTGTCCCCATGATGAATGCCCCGAACAGGTGAACCAGGCTATTTTGGAATGGATTGACAAGTATCTTGGGAAATAGGGCGTTGGGCATTGACAAATGACACATGAACAATAACAAATGGCTAATAAAAACTAGCCAACTGTTACTTGGGTGGTGTCAACAGTAGAAGTGCCATTAACTGTTCTGGCTACGGAAATCATTTTATTGAGAATATCTTGGGTAGGCACCTTACCTTTTAAAACCACAGTTCCTCCGGTCTGAGCCACCCAGAGGGTATTCACATCGCCAATTTGGGAATCCTGATCAAAAGCCAATGCTACCCGCTTTGCCAATCCACTCTGGTCATACTCGCCGTTCAATCCTAAACGCTCTGGTGGAATTGATTGAGTAGCTGTAGGAGCTTGCTGAACAGATGTAGGAGCTTGTGCTACTGGCTGAGGGGTAGGATTAACTTGTGCATTTTCGGGTTTTTCCATGCCGAAGAGTCTTTTTAACCAACTCATAAACTTTTTTCTCCTAATGGTAAGATTCATCATTTGTGAATATAAAGGCTTTATCAAAAAGCTACATCTGCCCATCAAAGGATGTGTAATCAGGGGAAATCCTACTTTTGGGATGATTTAGCTGGGTTGGGAAAAATAAATTTCAGTGGCTGGGGTAGTTATTGGTCATTTGTCATTGGTTTGTTTCCTATAGGAATCCGATTTGATATCTGAAAAAATCTCAGTATGTGTAGGGTGTGTTAGGCGCAAGCCGTAACGCACCGAAAGCTTTGGGGGGGGGTGCGTTACGCTGTCGCTAACACACCCTACGTATCTGTTCAAAAATCAAATATGAGTCCTATAGTCCCCAAGCCCCAGATCCCAAGAATATTTACCTGGTAGAAATGTTATGGGTGCAGGTATTAAGTTTAAAATAGGGATTCGGACTTTGAATTAAGTAAAATTAATAGCGCAGCGATTGCTTATGGTGACTGCGTTAACTACATCCTGCCCTAGCCTCTGTTGGCGAAGATGAAACATACCCTTTCAGTTTTAGTAGAAGACGAATCGGGGGTACTCTCCCGCATTTCTAGTTTATTTGCTCGTCGTGGTTTTAATATCGAAAGCCTCGCTGTTGGCCCAGCTGAGCAGGGAGGAGTTTCCCGAATTACGATGGTTGTACCTGGTGACGATCGCGTGATTGAACAACTCACGAAACAACTATACAAGTTAGTTAATGTCCTCAAGGTGCAGGACATTACTGAGACTCCTTGTGTGGAGCGAGAATTGATGCTCCTGAAGGTGAATGCTACTAGTAGCAATCGCTCAGAAATCATCGAACTAGCTCAAATTTTCCGGGCGCGAGTGGTAGACGTGGCTGAAGATTCTCTGACTTTAGAAGTAGTAGGTGATCCTGGAAAAATGGTAGCGATCGTCCAGGTGTTACAAAAGTTTGGTTTGCGGGAAATAGCCCGTACCGGTAAGATTGCCCTCACCCGCGAATCTGGTGTGAATACAGAATTACTCAAATCTTTAGAAGCCAAGGTTTAATCAGTAGAGACGTTGCAATACAACGTCTCTACTCATCTGATACTTGTAGAGGTAAGCTCAGTCCAATTGGGATGGGGAGATGGGAAAACAACTCTTGACTCAGCATCTCTGTGCGTTTACCTCAGCGTTCCTCTATTAAAAAAAAACACAATTTTACTCAGTTAACGCTGCACTCAAAACCTCGCGGTGCATCAACGCCCGATCCACCAAAGATTGAATTTGGTTAGGTGAAAGCGGATCACCGTTGGCATAATGCTCCATCCAAGTTGTACTAATTACATTAGGTTCATCTGGCAAATTCGCCAAATCCCACCCAGGCATATCTAAATCTTCCATCAAACGGTTGACCTTAGGATCATAACTCAGGGCAAAACAGCGACAACCTTCAGCAGCTGCCATAATTAGGCTGTGCAGACGCATCCCAATTGCCATTTCGACGCCCTTAAATACACCTTTTAACACCTGCGGATCTTCCAAGCATAAAATCTGGCTGACATCTAGGAGATGGGGTTGAATTGCCTGGGCTATGCTTAAATCTTCACTTTTTTGAAATGGCAATAGTAAAATAAATGCCTGTGTAGCTTTTTGAAAATCCACCAAAGCGCGAGTCAAATTAGCCAAGCGTTTTTCTGTGAGTTGGGGATGCGATCGCAAAGTTACAGCTACTCTGGGTGCTGGTAAATCCCAAAGTCCAGGGACTGGCTTGGACTCCAACGCCCAAACAGGATCAGGTGCAAGGATAAAAGGAATTTGCCAATCAGATAACAAAGCCGCACTAGCGCGATCGCGTACACTAACTTTGGTACAGCCGGTAAAGTTTTGCCGTGCTAACCAGCGAGTTTGGGGGCGCACTAACGGCCCGATTCCTTGCGCCCAAGCAACGGTTTTCAAACCCATTGTTTGCGCCAATGCCATCAATCCCGAATAATACAAGGGACTTATGCTACTGGTAACATCTTGAATTAAACTCCCACCACCCCAAATAAAGGCATCACAAGAACGCAACGCTTGCAGTACAGGTGAAATCGCCATCCGATTGTAAGTCTCCACACCATAGCGATCGCGGGTTTCTTCAGGATTAGCAGACAGCACTACAGGCGTTACGTGCGGCGGTAACATTTGCAAAAGCGTTGCTAACAAAGCTTCGTCACCACCATTACCTTTTCCGTAATACCCAGATAATAACGCCCGCATTGGTTTTGTCATTTGTTATTTATTGTTAGTCATTTGTGATTTGTCAAGGTTCGAGAGTTTTTATTTTTATCACCCTGATTATTGATCATGAAGACTCCATGTTTGAAGGTTTTCACAAGATTTTAGGTGCAATGGCTTTCATACCGCCTGTGAAAATCAGAATTCCCTTGTGGGAAGATGGAATGATGAAGAGTTTGGGAAATAGGGGATGAGGCAGACAAGAAAGAAATAACTCATCACTCTTGACCAATGACCAATGACAAATGACAACTAACTATTATGCACGCCCTTTCGATTCCCACCTGGATTATTCATGTTTCTAGCGTCATTGAGTGGATTGCCGCCATTTGGTTAATCTGGACTTACGGCGAACTCACTGGCAACCGCACTTGGTGGGGATTGTCACTTGCCATGTTACCAGCTTTGGTCAGTGCCATGTGTGCCTGTACTTGGCACTACTTCGACAATCCTGAATCTTTGGAATGGTTAGTCACACTGCAAGCTACCATGACCTTGCTCGGTAATTTTACCCTTTGGGCGGCTGCGGCGTTGATCTGGCGTTCTACCCAGCCTGCCAAAATAGCTACTGATTCTGTTACAGCCCAACCTATCAAGTCAGAGTGATGATATCAAAAGATGCCCTGTTTGCCCTTTCACTGTTTCCTTATTTGGGTTTCTTGTGGTTTATCAGCCGCAGTCAGCAAATGCCGCGTTTAGCGCTGTATGGATTTTACGGTACTCTGGTATTTGTCGGTGTCACTATTCCCGCCGGGATATATGCCAAATTGCATTACGGAGAGTCGTTGGCAAATGTAGATTGGCTGCACGGTGGTGCTGAAGTGTTTTTGACGCTTTCTAACATTTTAGTTGTGCTGGGTTTCTGGCAAGCTGTGAAGGAATTAAAAATGAAAGCTAAAACATAAGACTTCTGGCAAAATATAGATTTTTTTGCATAGAACCACAGATAAACTCAGAATATTTATCTGTAAGTTCGTAGTAGTCTGTCAATTTTGTTTTGAGGTATTTTTGGTAGTGTGAGCGTCTCGCTCACGCGGGCATCTTGCCCGCACTACAGTCCATCATTTTTATCTTGACAGGCTAGTAGTCAGGACTTTAGTCCTTTCTTTTTAAACACTAAAGTGCTTAGAATCCCCTATGGGATGCGACAGACTACTAAATACAGCCAGTGTTGTGTCTACTATTAAGGATGAGATAAATGGATGTAATTCCAGCGATTGATTTGTTAGATGGCCGCTGTGTACGACTTTATCAAGGGGACTATGAGCGATCGCAGGTTTTTAGCGAGAACCCTGCGGATGTTGCACAACAGTGGGTTGATCAAGGTGCTGCCAAGCTACATGTGGTTGATTTAGACGGCGCGAAAACTGGTAAACTTGTCAACTTGGAAGCTATTGAGGCGATCGCGCAAGCAGTATCAGTACCCATTCAAGTAGGCGGGGGATTACGTGATCAAGCCAGTGTCCAACAGTTATTTAATTTAGGCGTACAGAAAGCGATTCTTGGGACTATTGCTGTCGAACAACCCCAACTAGTGCAACAACTCTGCCAAGATTTTCCTGGACAGATCATCGTTGGTATTGATGCGCGCAACGGACTAGTAGCAACTCGCGGTTGGCTAGAAACTTCCCAAGTGTTAGCCACCCAATTAGCGGTACAAATGGCAGAATTAGGTGCAGCGTCCATAATTTACACTGATATTCATCGTGATGGTACTCTTTCAGGCCCTAATTTAGAAGCTTTACGCGAACTTGCTGACGCAATTTCTATACCAGTAATTGCTTCTGGTGGGGTGAGTTCTGTGACTGATTTGTTGAGTTTATTAGCCTTAGAACCACAAGGCGTCACAGGTGTAATTGTAGGACGTGCCTTGTATACTGGCGATATTTTCCTAAGAGAAGCACTGCGGGCGATCGGCCCAGGGCGGATTCAAGATGTGCCACCGAATTTAGACTTTTCCAGTTTTGCTTAATCACCTCCAAGCATGAGAACAAGACTTTCTCTTGTAGAGATTCCATGAATATGGAAACCCCAAGTCTCATTCTTATACAGGCTGTCGGGGTATCTGCAAATAGGGAACTTAAGCTACAAGTTGGTTATTTTTTGGCAATTTTCCGGATTAGAAATTTATACTCTTGTAGTTCAATTTGTAGACAGTTCACAACCAGTGAAAGCCTTGTTAAAACCATCATCAGCGTAATTTCATTCAGCAACTTACAAGTTAGGTTAGGAGGTAATTGTAATTTTATTGTTAAAAAATTAATGTAAAGTACTTAAAAATAATGGGTTTCCTCTTCTCTAGAGACGTAAAAATTATCGCGTCTCTATTTTTTTTTGGGAAACTTTTTGATTGATTTCCGGAACTAGCAATTTTTATGGTGTATACAAAAACATAGTTAATTTGCAAGTTTATACTTATGTCCAGCCAAGAATCTAATCCTAAGCAACCATCCCAGAAAAAACCTTTATCAACCAACACAAATAAAACTAGGAAACAACCTTTAAAGAATGGGATTCCACCAAAAAGAGACCAGTAAGCGTACTCCCTGTAAAAGCAGTGAAATCAACGACTGAAGTCCTGACTACGAAAAATTCTACCCATTAAATTAAAATTAATCGGACAGACAACCAGCCTATCGCCCTTGATGTTGATGGATGGATTCACATTGCGGAGCGTGGGATGAATGACGGTTTAGCAAAACGCAGTTGCTGCGAAAGTTTCAGATGCTTTACCCAAGGCTGTTGTGATAAATGGGCGATCGCATTTGGCGGTAGTTTGGCGGTAAATACATCTTTACCACTGCTCGCAACACTGATACCTAAATTTTCTAAAACAGCAACCGCCTCAGCATCCAGAACTGGTTCTGTATGGATAAAAATATCCAAAGTACTTGCTTCTAAATCTGAAACATCATTTAGTGCCATTGCAAGAGCGGCGTCAAGCTTTTGATAGTTCATAGCTAATTTTTAGGTAAAAAGAGTGGGCAATTCTCATCCAGTCCCATAGCTAACTTATCAAATTTAACGGCCATTATTGCCTGCCCTTATATAGACTTAATATACATATTCCTACGTCTAATTACAGATTTGAGCAGTCAGCAACCTGATTTTTAGGTCTTTTATAGTGAATGTTTTAAGTATATTTATGCTTATTGAGAGATGGAGTGCAGTAGAATTCTGGCTATCCTAGGAGACTTCATTGCTTCTATCTGTTACAAGTTTTCAGGTAAATAATTAATATCAAGCAGTTGTTCTAAAGTGTAAGTGCAAGATTGGGGTAAGTTATCTAGTTTGCCTTCAGTTTGATCAATTACATATCCCAAAGCATCATCATAAATAGTTGTTAATTCATCTTCTAAATATTGATATAAATTCGTTGTTAAATTACGCTTTATATTGATTTCTAAGCCCTCTAACTTCCGCTTTCCAATGTCCAGAATTATATTCAACTGCTTTTTGCCAATGTTGCAGTAATAAAAGATGTATGATAACTTGCTCTAATAAACTAGCCACCTTGGCTTTATCTCGGCGACTCAAATTTTCTAGTTCTTCAATTAAGTTTTCCCAATCCAATTCTTATAACTGTTTAGCTTGCAATAGCTTGATGGTTTCTTCTAGCCACAGATGTTCATCAATTTCATCAAGGTTTCTTAAACTCAAATGAGCGTTAACTTCTGGCATAAAGCCTCCCTGAGTGAAATCTTACAAAGCTAACTTTGTCTACCATACACATCCTAAATAATTAAATTGAATTGTGCTAACAATGTCTCCACACTAGCGTTGTGATCTAGAAAAGAAAATAAATGTCTGTAGCGGAGTTTGCCCTCTTGATCTAAGATAAACTGCGCTGGTAAAGGCGCTCCTAGCGCTTGTCCAACTCGATATCTGCGAAACACAAAACAACCAGGGTCACTCAGCAATGGCATTTGTAATCCTAAATCTTTTACAACAATTTGACTTTGTTTTTCATCGGTACTAGTAATTAATAAAACTTCAACACCAGTATTTTTAAATTTTTCATAGTTTTCATTCAAAGCCTTAATATGGGGAAAACAAAAGGGGCAATATTGTTTTTCGGTGAATATGCGAGTGAAAGCCAGTAATACTGGCTGCTTACCTCGATAATTCGATAATTTCACCAAAGTTCCATTAGTAATATCTGGCAATTGAAAATCTGGTGTTCCGATCTCTAGTCGAAAATAGCTTGTAGCTGGAACTGGTAGAAAGTTACGGAAAAAGCGCTCATTAAATAAGCCTCTAAAATCTGTTGAAGTTAGCATATTTTGATCCTGAATAGTTACAATACCTATGAGCTAAAAAACCACAGATAGACACTGATTCATCTTGATCTGTGTACATCTGTGGTTTTTGTTCATGTTGCTTTCAACTCCAATAACCTACTTTGGAATTTGCCAGCTACGGACATTTAGACAGCAGAGAAGTATACTTTAGACTTAACTGGGTCAGGAACCATTGTCTGATCACCTGGTTGCCAACCAGCAGGGCAAACTTCGTCTGGGTGAGACTGTACATACTGAATGGCTTGCAATGTCCGCAAAGTTTCATCGACGCTACGACCAAAAGCGAGGTTGTTGATGGTGGCGTGCTGGATGATACCATCTTTGTCGATGATGAACAGACCGCGCAGGGCAATACCTGCTGCTGGATCAAGGACGTTGTATGCGGCGCTAATTTCTTTTCTGATGTCAGAAACTAGGGGATAATTCAAGTCGCCAACACCACCAGATTTGCGATCAGTTTGAATCCAAGCAAGGTGGGAGAACTCGCTATCTACGGATACCCCTAGGATTTCCGTATTAATTTTTTTGAATTCTTCGTAGCGATCGCTAAATGCTGTGATTTCAGTAGGACAAACAAAGGTAAAGTCTAGGGGATAGAAAAACAAGACAACATACTTACCACGATAGTCGGAAAGTTTAATTGTCTTAAATTCTTGATCCACTACAGATGTTGCTGTAAAGTCTGGAGCCTGTTGACCAACGCGGAGGCTTCCTTCGGTTCCGTAAGTGAGGGACATTAACCTAATTCTCCTTCAACTTGTATCCATTTACTAGCGCTAGGATTCGGGTTAGTAAAGTAAAACTCACCCGTCCACGCTGTCACCTTTCGGGTACTCTACGAGAACCCCTACGGGGAACGCAGTCCTCTAGGAAGGGCTAGCCCAACCTAGCCTTTGGGAACGGCTGTGCCGAACAGGGCTGTCTCACAGTTTGATTGCGATCTGTTACGACTATATCATAGTCATAACGATTCTGAGTAGCAAATGGCTAATTTAGATACAAGAGAGTGGTTACTGACCAATGGCTTAGGCAGTTTTGCCAGTGGTACTGTTGCGGATGTTCGTGTCCGCACTTATCACGGTTGGCTATTTGCTGCCACGAATCCCCCAGCTGAACGTACCCTGCTACTCTCCCACCTAGAAGCAAGTCTGGAAGTAGCAGGAAAAGTTGTGGCACTAGGGACTAATTATTGGGGTAGTGGTCAGCTTGAGTCGGCTGGCTACGAACTACTCCGTTCTTTTGATATTAACCCAGTTCCCACATGGATTTGGGGTGAGGATAGCTGGCTCTTAACCAGACAACTGTTAATGCCCTACGGTTTAGTAGGAGAAGAAGGAAGAAAAGGAGAGGAAGAAAATCAGGACTTTTCCTTTTGTGCTTGTCCCCTTGATCCGGCGTCTGATGGCTTTTGCCATCGCCTCTTGATGCAATATCGCTATGAGGGTAAAGATTTAGGAGTTTTAAGGCTGCGGTTGTTAATTAGCGATCGTGACTTTCATCGTCAGCAATTATTTAGTCCAGAAATACATTTCTCCCAACTGCTGTTACCGCAACAAGTCTGCCTACAAGCCATAATTTCCGGGCGGTTTGGCACACCTTGGCATTTACGCTGGACAAAAGGAGAATATTATGCGGATGCAGTGTGGTACTGGGATTATAAGTTGCCAGAGGAAACTCAAAGGGGATTAAGCGATCGCGAAGACCTTTATAGTCCCGGTTACTTGACAATTCCTCTCCAACCAGGAGATGCAGTCACCTTAGCCGCACAAGTGGGTTTCCCCAATCCACTACAAGATGCTTTCACTACCAAAACTTTTGCCGCAGCCGTACAAGCAGAACAAGAACGCCTCTCTCGAATTTTTGGCTCACAGCAGCAGGGAGGAGAAAAAAATCCCGGCTTCTCCCACATCCGGTCACAACTACTACGAGCCAGCGACCAGTTTATTGTCTATCGAGCCTCAATTGCTGGCCCTACGGTCATTGCTGGTTATCACTGGTTCAACGATTGGGGAAGAGATACCTTAATTTCCTTACCCGGTTTAGCACTAGTTCCGCAACGGTTTGATTTGGCGAAAGGGGTATTGCAAACTTTTGGGCGTTACTGTCGCTACGGTCTGATTCCTAATGCTTTTCCTGATATTGGTGGCGAACCGTTTTACAACAGTATCGATGCGGCCTTGTGGTGGGTTGAAACTTTAGGGCTTTATTTAGAAGCTACCCAGGACTGGCAGTTTTTGGCAGAACAATTCCCAGTTGTTCAGCAAATTTATAAAGCATTTTTAGGTGGTACTCGCTACCAGATTCAAGCCGATGCTACTGATGGACTGGTGGGCTGGGATGCCCGTGGTGTAGCCTTGACTTGGATGGATGTGGTAGTAGGAGGACAACCAGTCACTCCCCGTCGCGGGAAGCCTGTGGAAATTAATGCCCTGTGGTATTCGGCTTTATGTTGGGTAAGTCAGTGGGCAGAACGCCTCAGCCAAATTGAGGATGGTAATTCGTCAGTGCGTCTAGCTAATCAAGCCCAACGTTATAGCCAGCAAGCACAACAGGTAAAATCCTCTTTGCAAAAGTTTTGGAATCCTAAACTTTGCTACTTATATGACAACATTGAGCCTGACGATCGCCGCAATTCCCAGATTCGCCCCAATGCTGTTTTGGCGTTGTCTTTACAACATTGTGGGTTCTCGCAACAACAAGGGCGTGCAATATTAAAGGTAGCCACTTCCAGCCTGCTCACGCCTTATGGTCTGCGTAGTCTCGATCCCACCGACCCCCAATATATAGGAGAATATGTAGGCAATCCCCAGGAACGCGATCGCGCTTACCACCAAGGTACTGTTTGGAGTTGGTTAATCGGCCCGTTTATCCGTGCTTGGCAGCGTTTTTACCCACAAGAACCACTACCTTTTGATTGGCAACCCCTACTGGCACATTTTCTCTCTGATGCTGGTCTTGGCTCTATTTCTGAGATTTTTGATGGCGATATACCCCATACACCCAGAGGGGCGATCGCCCAAGCTTGGTCGGTAGCTGAAATTATTCGTCATCTGCCTGATATATAGCAATCCCAAATCGTCCTACTACAAGAATATCTTCGACGTATTCGCAAAGTCGGAGATATGAACCTTTTAACACTTGCAAATTAAGTAAGAGTTTTCTCTGTCATCTCAGTATAATTCTGATGTTTTTAGTATATAAAATAAGTAAATTTTAAAGTATATTTACTTATGGCTAATTAGCTAATTATCGACTAGACTCTATAAAAAACACAAATCTCCGAGACTGGATTCATTAATTACGTCTCTTTAAATACCACTTTTTAATACTGTAAATTTAGAGCGATTTATACACATTCACAACACAAAAGATTTTATTTTTTGTAAGATAGTCGTATTAATTTTAACTTAATTAAATGACCAGATATATAATATCTGAGTCTCCATAGAGTATCTACAATTCAATACTTAAGTTGCATTATCAGGTAATAATACTAGCCATCTGATTAGCAAAGCACTAGAAGTATTACGTGCGATATATTTTGATGAAATTGAAAAAGTTGACGATTACCATACAAGGTTGGATCAAATATGTCTAGGCAAATAACTATCGAAGTATCGGATTCACTATTTCAGAAGTTAGAAATGGATTGTAAGTTGAATGATCATACAGTTAATGAAATAGTTAATCTTTGTCTGCGACTAAGATATGAAGATGAGTTTCTGATTAGAAGATTGCGGAAAAAACTCGTCAATAACAATCAAGTCAGTGATGAATATTATAAATTCTATGCCGAATTTAACGAGACATTCCAAAAATAATTTATTTAACTAGAGATAGTTATGGCGTTGTTTTCTAGCAACGGGATAAATCTCGATTTCCAGCTAGCATTCCTGACGACAAGCATCAAGGTAAGCTGTGAAGTATTTAATTTAGACATTATAAATTTTTGGAGAATGGTCATTCCATAGTTAAGGTAATGACCAATGTCAAGCGAGCTTTAGTTATTAAACTAAGCCTTGATAAATTTTAATTTTTATGAGTGGCTCAGGTCGGATTTGAACCAACGACCCCAGGCTTATGAGTCCCGTGCTCTAACCAACTGAGCTACTGAGCCAGATTTAACCGCAATGATTTATAAATATAGCATAGGTTTTTGGCGATCGCTAGCCCAGGGAACCATTAATTTTTCAATGTCTCACTGAGTACCAAGAAAGCAAAAGAGGGAGCCTAGCCCCCTCAATTAGCAAAGCAATGGTTAAATTGTAAATAGCCAGAATTAGATGCGATTAGACGCCAGTAAGGCAACTGGGTTAACGGCACCTTTACCTGGTGGGTGAATTTCAAAATGTGTGTGTGGTCCAGTACTAAAACCAGTACTACCCATTAAGGCAATGGTTTCTCCTTGACGGACTTCTTGACCTGCTCGCACCAACAGCTTGCTGTTATGAGCGTAGCGAGTCATGCTGCCGTCAGGATGGCGAACCTCAACAAGAATGCCGTAGCCCCCTTTGTTCCAACCAGCTTTAGCTATTACACCATCAGCTGAAGCGTAAATTGGCGTGCCAACCGCGTTAGCAATATCAATTCCTTTATGTGGCCGTCCCCAACGTGTACCGAAACCAGAGGTCAGAACACCTTTTGCTGGCCATTGGTAAGCCACAGACGAACTAGACGGAGGAGGGAGAGTCTCGTCAATGGGCTTGGGCAAGTATTGATCCACTGCTGCCAAAGGCGGTAACTGTGGAGATACTGTATTGCCTCGCATCCTGGTGGGAGGGGTTGCCAGCCTAGCACGAGATGGGTTAGGCACTTGGTTAGGCAAGAATTCTGGGTTGATTGGCTCCCTAGGGGATGGAGTCCCACGAAATGTGCCTATGGGTGAAGGCACAGGAATTTGTACTGCATTCCGTTGGAAATTGGGGTAAGATACCGCAGTGTTGTTCGGGCGAGGAACAGGGAGTGACACTGGAGCATTATTGTTTTCGGGAGATGCTGGTACAACTACACCAGCTTGTTGAGCGCGGTATTTCTCACGCAATCTCTCGATTTCTGCTTGTAAGCTCCGTAGACGCTCATTGCCTTTGGTTCTGGCTACTCTTTCCGGTCTTTTATTTGACTGGATTTCACTAAACACTTTTGGCACTGGAGTATTACCACCAACGCCATTGAGTGGACTCAGGCTGTTTGCTGTCGGAATTTGGTCATTCGCCGTTGCTGGTGTTGGTAATGCAATGCTGTTATCGGCAATAACTGATAACTGTGATGTGATAGGTAGATTTGAGTTAGTGCTAGCTGTGTTTACAGGGGAAGTGACTAACTTGGGAGTAATACTCGGCTGCCCAATATTGGGGTTAGTTGCTAACTGAGACTGGTTAGCGATGCTGCGATTAACCCCAGGAGCAGGAATCATCAGCTTTTGGCTGATTTGTATTTGATTGGGATTGGTAAGATTATTGGCCCTGACTAATTCTGAAACGGAAGTACCATAATTGCTAGCGATCGCAGCTAGGGTATCTCCGGGCTTGACTTCGTAGGCTATGGGGTCAGGTAGTGCGGCAACTCTTAATGTGGCTGGTGCAGGGGTTGCCGAGGGCACATTGGTGACTCTTCCCTGTTTTAAGCGGGATACGAGGCTAGTGTTGTTGGCATCAGGGAGATTTGGCAACTGCTCAGTTGCAGTGCTAGTCTCATTGATCTGCGGCGCTGTCTTAACTTTATTCGTTGGCTGTGCCAACGCAATGGTAGCTGCTGATAAATTTTTGGTCTCCTCAGACCGCAACTCCGCCAGACTGTTTCTTAAACGGTGCGATTTTTCTTGTAAGCGATTTAGTGCAAACTCTTGCTGCGCCTTCAGTTGTGCATTTGCTTCACTGTTAGCTGTCTCACCGTCTGTGGTCAGAGTTTGTGGTTTGGCTGTCAGCGATATGGCTGGAGTACCCAGAATACCACTAGCACTGGAGAGTTTTTGAGCTTCTCCAGGCTGGCTGGCCGCTTGCAAACCCTGCGCTGCTTGAGAGTGCAGGTAAAGAGAAGTTTTGTAAGTTGCTGTTGCTTTAGAAGCTGCTTCTGGTGTCGGAACTTGTACAGACTGTCCAGTAACTCCAACTTGCAATTTAGCTTCTAGCCCAGGCACTTGTGAAATTGCTGTTGGTTCCAATATGACAGGATTGTCCTGCACGCTCGCTAACGAGACTGGTTGAGTCTCTAGTAGCTTGGCGGCGGCAAATTTCACCTCAGTGTCGGGAGCAGCAGGGATGGCTGAGGCTGCCTTTTGGCTGCCTACAGGAGCCGCCGCTTGGGCTTGATCACTTTGGCGAGTCACCAACATGCTGGTAGCTCCCATTGAGATTGCCAAGCCAATCATGGCGGCTTTTGTTCGTACCTGGCGTTTAATTTTGGGATTAACTACGTTTAGTTGTTCCACCGCCGGGACACCATCGCTGCTGGGGGTATTTTTCAGCACAGCTTTTACTCTCTTTTTCAATGCTCGTTTCAAAGACGACCTCCTATGATCACTAGTGCTTAACTGACCTAGATTTTTCAGTCTGATACTAGTCAATGATTTAGATCACATCGAACGATAGATCAAGATCACACCCACCAGAGATACTTACGCAAGATTAACCTGCTTCTCTGATTTAGACAAGTTCACACCTTTTAGCAAAACTTTAAAATTGCTGTGCCGACTTGTCCGCTCCACTCCTCACACTCTAGGATGCTTTGCTCTTTGCAGTTGTTCAAACAGCCTGTCTTGCTCTAGTAGCAGGGACTGGACAAATACCCACTTTGCCGCGTCCACTGTCGCTTTCAGCAATTGACTTGCTACGACTCCTGGAAAAACAATGCTCCTTGCTGTAGATATCTTCAAGATATTTTTAGCCAATCCGTCTTCCCAACACGAGACTTTACGTTGATTATTCCCTAAAAGACAACCGTGTAAACTCGCAGCTACAGTTTGCGCCCCTGAAAAATGCCTGTTGAGCCAAAGTTGCTCAAATGCCTTAAAAGACTGGCTCTTAACCTTTTTGTTCCTTAGTCGAAGATAATTGAAGTTCATCAAAATCTATCATTCAAATTCGGAATTGGCACGGTTTTTCTATACAAATTTCTTATATAAACCTACCCATATTCCTCAGTATTTAGCACAGAATTTTGGAGAAGCTCCCAAGATAAGGTACAGCGATTCGCGTTACTAGGGCTGTAACAATAGATATTTTTGCTTAAATAAATGACTCGTACATCTGAATCTTCAGGAACTTAACAAGTATTTTTACTTATAGTATTTTTAATACCTAACAGCAAGCTACTGTAAATAACCCAACTGGCGGCGGGCTTCAAACAATCCCGCAGCCACACTGACAGAAAGATTTAGGCTGCGAACCTCAGGTTGAGCCATAGGTATGTAGAGGGTATGCTCACAAGCTGAGAGCACGCCTGGTGGTAAACCAGTTGTTTCACTACCAAATAGTAGCCAGTCGTCCGCTTGAAATTGAAATTGCACATAACTAGAACTACCTCTGACAGTGAATCCTAGCCATCTGCCGCCACGTTGTTGATGTAGAGTTTTAAAGGCTGCTAGAGATTCGTGATAGTGCAGGTTGACAAAAGGCCAATAATCTAGTCCAGCCCTTTTGAGGTAGCGATCGCTAATTTCAAAACCCAAAGGCCCTACTAAATGTAACTCTGTACCTGTTGCCGCACAGGTGCGGGCAATGTTGCCTGTGTTGGGGGGAATTTGCGGGTTAACTAAAACTACCTGAGGCATTATTCAGTGGAGAAAATGTATTGTATAAAACAATGTATCAAATATGCTAAATCTACCAAAAGAAAGAGGTCATCTATAGGTTTTGTTAATAATCTTTGAGCGATTTCCATCGATTAGATTTTTTAAACATACCAGAAATACTCTCAGAACCCTATCTGAGAGTATTTTTGGTAGGCATAAGCAAATACCGATTTTTGTAGCGCTATCTTTTTTGGTATACCTGGAGCTTTTTTTGCCTCCAAGAAAATCTACCATTAGTCAGAAGACAGGGTATGCAGTGTCAAGCCATCAGGGGGGAACACAACTTATTCTCTAATTCGAGTTCCCGTTCTTGGGTGGCAATAATAGCCTGAGTGATGACGCGCTGAGTGTCAAAACCGACTGTGTGCAGTTGCAACCACTGTTGGGCTTCATTACCTTCACGGAGGATTTTTTGCAAAGGAGAGAGGAAGCAGCTAAAACCTTGTTGTTTAGCGATCGCCCAAAGTTCTTGGTACAATTCCCCAATCCAATCTCTCGCTAGAATGCTTCTGCCGTCTTGCCAATGGGTGAGTTGGGCATCAAGGCTAGCACTAGCTGCTGCTGCTTCGTTATGAGCAGTCAGGGTAATGAGTTCTGTGGGTGTAAATGTACTTTGGGTTAACGGATCGATGTGGGGGTTCTCTATTATCTGCAATATACGGGCTTCTAGCAAGGCAGTAATTGCGAGTAAGGCGATCGGATCTGTGACTAAATCGCAAATTCGCAATTCTAGGCGATTCAGGTCGTGGGGACGGCGATTACCATTGGGTCGTACTGACGCCCATAAATGGCGCACGTTTTGCATTGTGCCAGCCGCTAGCTGTTCTTCCACCCACTGGATATGGTGGGCGTGGCTGGCGAATAGAGGTACATGGGCAGGGGTTTGGGGGAAGACTCCCCAACGAGTGGAGTGATAGCCTGTGGCTTTGCTATCTAGGAACGGAGAAGAGGCACTCAGGGCTAAAAATAGGGGTGCTTCCAGGCGAATTACCCGACAGGCCCGCATCAGTAGTTCTGGGTCGTTGATACCGACGTTAATGTGAACGCTAGCGGTGACTACTTTTGTGCCGTAGGTTTGCTCGATGTAGTCGTGGTATGGGTTTTTCGGATCGGAACGAAAAAAGTGATCGCTATTACCCAAAGATAGAGTACTCCCTGGAATGAGGGTGTAATCGCCTAGGCGTTGGATGAAGCTTCGCAACTGCCGTCGGGGACGCAGCAACGCACACAATAAATACTCGTAATTGTGTAGCGGCTTAGTGGTGTATTCCACGTTACGGCTATCTGGCTCCCGCACAAATTCATCTAATGCCCCAACAATCTTGTCGGAGAGACCGACGATTTCACCTTGAGCAGTGCCAGTGTACATCTCAATCTCAAAGCCTTTTAATAAGACCACCTTGTTCTCCTCGGCTCTCCTAGTCTATAAATTGTATCGAATTAGACGATTTTTTGCAGTGACATGAAAGTTAAATCGAAGTTAAGAATCATTGAAATGGGAACTAAGAAGGATAAGTGTTGCACCTGTCCTCAGGCGATTTACTGCCATTAAAAGTAAAAAATTATATTTTAAGAATTATGATGCTGCTGAATTTTTGATGCCAAATTGCTGATATTTAAAAATGTCTTCGTAGTAAGGACTACGCACTTTTTTTCTTTCTCGTTTTACTTTTGGTTTCCTGGTTTTGGTTTGCAGGTGTAATATCTTGCAAGATGAATTGTTCAGGTGAATCAGTCTCTTGGGCAATATGAAGACGGAGAAACTGCGCCCATACTTCATGACTGAGTAAGTTTAAGGCAGTTTGAGGATTCTGAGTAGCGATCGCTGCCATAACGTCGCGCCATCCTATCCTAAATTCTTCAATAAAATCTTCTTCACCTGAAACCTGATTTAATAAAGAAAGCGCTATTTTTAAAGTTTCACAATCATCTACAAAGCTTTTGGACTTTATCCCCTGAAGTACCACCTTTAGCCATATTGGTAGAAGTTCCAACCAGCTATTTTGCTGTATGGCTGCAAGTGCGACATCCTCCATGCTCATCACACCCCAAATACACAAAAGCTCTATTGCTAATTGAAAATCACGGTTTTGTAAAGCATTTGTCCACAATTGATTAGCAATAATCACCGATGCGTTTGATGTCGGCTCTAAAAGTTGCTTGCCATCTATTATTTGGATACTCAATTTATCTAGACCAGCATCAAATAACACAAATAGTGATATTGTTTTCTCAACAGTTTGTGTTTGAGGTAATACACGAAACCCATTGACTATTTTATCGGCTTCTGGTTGATGAAGTTCTAAATCTGAATCTTGAATAATTTGGTGTATTTCCGCAAGTTGTAAAGTAGCAATATCAGTGACTTTATGAGCAATATTAATTAATATCACGTCAAGCTGGTTTATCTGAGTTACGCTTACGGGTTGAGACTGAACAGTAATCTTTCCCAGTAAGGGGTCTGTAATAGCATAAATTTGTATAGGGTATGGAGGCTGTAGTACAGTACCTTTCTCGTAAAAAGAACGTCCTTCGGTAGTGACTGTGATGGGCGATTTAACTGCCAAGGTTTGTAAGTTTTGTAGAGTTTTAATAGTACTTCTGACAAATATAGGATCAAGCCCTAGTATGGATGCTAATTCATCTCCTGTTGGGGCAGGATCAAATTCAATTCCGGCACGGATAATAAATTCTTCCAGAACGTTAAACTGACGAGGTTCTTGGATTTTTAGCTCTAAAATATTTTGACGCAAACTATAACGGAATTGACGTGCTATTAAAACTGATAAACTAGAATTTTGATGGGCAATTTCAGAGACCAATTTTTGTAGACTTTCATCAATCGGTTTAGCCAAAGATGCGAGAAACATCAATAAAACCTCCATGATGATTGACAATATGAGCAACCTGTGAATACATATTACCAACCCTACCTGGTTGGTGGGTAAATAAGTCGTGACAACCTACAATTATGAGGAGTTCTTGAGCGCGAGAGAAAGCAACGTTAACCCGTTCTGATTTCTTAGCAAAGCCTACGTCACCCCTACTATTATTACGAACCATACTCACAATCACTACAGGTCTTTCCATACCTTGAAATCTGTCAACTGTACCAGTACGAATTTGCAATGAAGGGAAAAGTTCGGATTGCAAGCGTTCGTCAATTTTTCGCAGTTGAGCACCATAAAAAGTGATGACAGCGATTTCTTTTTGAGGCTCACCATCAGCTACTCTCGAAGTCCAAGAATTATCAATTTGTTGGCATAAATTTTCAATGACATCAATTTCTGGGGTGTTCACGAAGGAAGTTCCTTCACGTTGTTCTTGAAATTTAGTTTCTTGGGGCATTGTTACCCAGACAAGATGATGGTTTGGTTGAATGATGCTACCTGCTAAGTTGTGTGCGCGTTTAGTATCTGGTTCTAAAATTCCACATTCTAATTTACCATCATAGAACTGATTGATTGCCCCCATAATAAAGGGGTGCATTCTATATTGAGTAGTGAGCATTTGTTTGATGCTGACATCAGCCGCTTCAAACTGATTTTTAAATAATGATTCTTCTAAAAATTGCAGTTCATCTCTCGTACTACCAACTGATTGCGCCACTTCTTCTAAGGTGCTAGTATCTAGCATTGGTGGTAATTGCCGATGGTCGCCTACCATCACTAGTTTTTTACCTTTCAATGCTGGGATTAATAATTCTGGTGGAGTACACTTACTAACTTCATCAATGATCACAACATCGAAGGATTGAAATTCTTCAGAAAATTCCCGATTTGCTGCTTGCACACAGGTAATACCAACGACGTTAGCATTGTCTAAATAAACACGTCTTAAATCATTGCGATCGCGTTCTGTTGGGTGGCGTACTTTTGTAATCCAATCTTGAATAAAATTCTGATATTTTTTGAGATAACTTTCTTCTGTTTGCAGTTGTTGCTGCCAAGTATCAAACTGAGTTTTGATGCTCCCTAATAAATCTAGATTAAATAGGTCTAAATTAGGCTTTTGAGGCTTAAATTTATCAGGTATAATTTGCCATAACTTTTCCCACCAATTTCTTTCTGTGATTAAATCTTCTGATGGTTGTGGTTGAGCTTGTTGTGCTAACTCTCGGATTTGTAGCTGAATTTCCTTGAGTTGGTTTTGAGAAACTTTAATTTCTCCTTGTAGCCTTCCTATCTGCTGATTGAGAGAGTTTTTAATTGCCTCTAATATAGCGAAAGCATCCAATGAATCAATTAGTGTTTCCAGATGATTTACATAGCTTTGCCAAGCTTGCATTTGCTGATAAAAGTCTTGGTGTTGCTCCCAAATATTTGATTGCTTGCTGAGATATTTTTCAGTTAAAGTGCGTAATTTTTGAGGTAGATTTGGCTGTTGGTTGATTTTTTGTAAAATTTCTAGCACTTGTTCCAGTTTTAAATTAGCCTCTTGACTTTCTCTTTCTACCTGGTGTTGTGCTGTATATAATTGCTGTTGAGTAATAATACTTTTTTCTAGTTCATTTAATTGTGTTTGTAGATGCTGGCTTTGTTGTTCAGCTTCAGTTTTAATGTATGCCACACATCTACGGGCATTGACTAAGATAGTATCTAATAACTCTTGTGTAATTCTGGTGATAGTCGCTTTGATGTATTTAGGTTCCCATGATTTGCCATAAGTTTGGCACATTCTCATCAAAAAAATCTGGGTATTTTCAACCAGCAATTTACGCTGAGTTTGATTGAGTAATTGATAATTATTAAACTCTTGAAAAATTTGCTGCCATTGAATGCGATCGCTCGTTGTCAATACCATCGGTACTTGACTAAAACTTTGCTGTAAAAAGTGACTAAAATTGTACTGCTTACCACGTCTATCACTAAAGTTTCCATCTATCTCATAAGACAAAGCTTTTGCTAATAAATCCCATTCCGGCAAATTTAGTTGATAATTTTTAGGCACAATTTGTAATTTTAGTTTTTTAGCAAACATCAATAAGCCTAATGGCAATTGCACCAAATTTTCTGTTAGCGCTTCACCAGATTCATGACAACTTTTTAATATCTGATATAGTTCTACATGGGCTGTGGATTTCCATTCGGTTACAGCTTCAATAATATAATTAATTTCCCGTTTGCGGTTTTCCCAGCCTTGGAGTGTCTGCTGTAGATTCTGTTGCTTTGTGAGGAACTGTTGATAATTTACTTGTAGTTGATGCAAATTAGCAGAATTTTGTTTAAAAGTTTGTGCTGAGGCTGCAACTTCTGACATCGCTAAAGCCGCAGCCTCAGCATCAATTAATATGGTTTTTAATTGAGATATTTCGGTTGCTACACTCTCACGTAACCAAACAGCTAGTCCAAATGCACCACGTTCAGGTCGAACTAAGCCGAGTTCATCTGTGTAACTGATAGCTTGACGAACATTGAGTAAAAACTTTTCTACTAAACTATTACCTTCTGTATATGGTTTCAAATGGGGTAAAAAATTGCTAATTTCTGGGGATTCCCAGTCAAGATTTGATGCGTTATTTAATAAGTTATCTAAGCCTATAATTAGGGATTCAGCTTGATTTTTTTGTGCTGACTTCTCTTGTTGGGCTGTTTCATGGCTTTGATAACTTGTTTCTAAACTAGCCTTACTCTGGTTAAATTCATCTTGTCTTTGCTGAAACTCTGTTTCTGCTATTACATAATGTGTGAATCTCGATGATCCTGCCAATAATTGATGCAAATTTTGTATATTATTAAGGCGTTGGCTAAGATTATTTTCGCAGTCATGAGCAGTATTTTCTAACCATGTGCCAATTACTCGGTCTTCTAAAAAGGGCTGTCCTTCCTCCCCTACTCTTTCAGCGCGTCCCTTCCTTACTGCGCGAATTACAGGATTATGAACTAATCGACTCAGAGCATTATCTACTGCTAAATTAGCTTGAGAAGCAATGAGAGTCCGTCCACCCCGCAGGGCAATTTGATAGCAAATTTCCGCAATGACGGTAGTTTTACCAGTACCTGGGGGCCCTTGAATTAAAACCAGATCCTCAGCCGCTAGCACTGTTTCTACTGCTGCTTTCTGACCAGAATTTGCCGAAGATAATAATAAATCTTGTGGTTGAAGCTGGATAGTTTTTTTAATAGGTCTTGCTTGGGAAGCATCAAATAAGAAGTTGCCTAAATAAGGGTTTTGTGTCCGACCATTATTTAAGTCATCTAAGGCTTTTTTCTTACGCTGAATTTGTTGGATGTCACCAACAGCCTCGAAACACAAAAATCCAGTGCTTGGTAACTGATAACGTTGTGTTGCTATGTGATCAGCTAATTCCCGTTCTAACCTAATACTGATGATGCGGCGTTGAGAATCAAATTCTGTAATTGACCCTAATTGTTGACCATTATACCAATTTTTACCAACAGGATTAGTCTCAAAAAGTTTGATGTCTTCGTTTCTAGCGCGTTGTACCCGTTCCCAAAAATTCTTGATGTCTAAAGTATTTGTAAGAGAACCATCAAGAGTGGCTGAGTTGACATTAATTTCAAAAACAACTTGTCTTTTAGAATTATATTGATAACTGACATAAGCCACACAAAATTGACGAGCCTTGGCAATATTTTCTTCAATTTGTAAAAAGGCTTTCCAGGCTTTAAGCTGGTCTTCTGTCGGCACATAGTCACCACAAACTGGTATGGTAGCTATCCGCTCTAAGGACTTTGTGGGAATGTCAATATGATGTTGATGATTAGGCCATAAACGCAAGTTACAAGCTACAGTATAGGCGTCAGCTTGTCCCCGTGATGGTGGTAGTAATTGAGCGGAAAGTATCTTTAAACCACCGTCACCACTTTTTTGCACTGCGGCTCTAAATCCTAAAGTTTTTCCGAGCTTTTTCAGCCTTTTCGGTAATGGAAAATTATCTGAGTCTGTGCCTATGGTTAATTCCCAAATCTCCTCTCCTGGATCTTTACCTGCACCATGACGGCGTACATAAAACAGACAAGCTTGTTGACCTACACATTCAAACATCAATTCGTGAGCACGCTCTCGTCGTTCCCTAAATTCAGGATATGATTGGAGGGCAGATTGACCTTCAAGATGACGGATTAAACTATCAATTGATGAACTGATGAATCCATAACCCCAATCTTCTAAAGTTATTTTCTTTTTTGCAGAGTTTTTTGTAGTAGTAGATGCTTTTTTAGTGATTATCCGAATGTGTTCGGCGTCTAATTGAGAGATGGTACTAGTAGGAGTTTTGACGGCAATGTTGAGTTGTTCACAAATTACTAAGAGCTTTTTGCTATCTACATTTAATTCTTTTGATAATTCGTAGATTCTAATTTTACCGTTGCTCATCTACTAGCGCCCTTGCTCAAAAGTTGTTTATTGATCAGAATAATTAAAATAACTCAGGACAAATGACATTTTTAAGTAGTGAAATTTATTTACACAACTTACTTACTGCTATCAAATTATATATTGCCGATACACTTCACTCGCAGCCCGATGTAGTAAGGAATGCCGCCAAACAAGGGATTTCAGATCATCAGCATAGCCACCTCCAATTACACAAGCAACTGGATAGCCAGCACTTACACAGGTACTTAAAACCTGCATTTCTCGACGGTAAATGCCAGTATCTGTTAAAGCTAATTTTCCCAGGCGATCGCCTATATGAGGATCGACACCCGCATCGTAAAATATTAAGTCTGGCTTGATTTGTGACAACAAATCTGGTATGTAGTTTGCCAAGGTTTGCAAATAAACATCATCTTCCATCCCCACAGCCAGGGGAACATCTAAATCGCTTTTTTGTTTGGTACCAGGAAAATTGACTTCACAGTGCATCGAAAAAGTAAATACACTCTCATCATCTTGGAAGATAAAAGCTGTACCGTCCCCTTGATGGACATCCAAGTCTACAATTAATATTTTCTGGACAAGTCCGATTTTTTGTAAAACACGAGATGCGATCGCTAAATCGTTGAAAATACAAAAACCAGAACCATAATTGGGAAAAGCATGATGAGTACCACCAGCCGTGTTACAAGCTAAACCCTGGCTGAGTGCTAGTTTCGCCGTCAATATCGTACCACCAATCGCCACACAGGTACGATTCGCCAGCGCTGGACTCCACGGTAAGCCAATGCGGCGCTGTGCTTTGGGGTCGAGGGTTCCTTCGCAGTAAGCTTGGACGTAGTCTGGAGTGTGAACTAACTCAATCAACTCTGGTAGCGGAAGTTCTGGAGTGTGGAATTGTGCTATTTGCGCTACGCCATCAGCTAATAGCAATTCGTAGAGTTGGCGAAATTTGGACATCGGGAAGCGGTGTCCGGATGGTAGTGGCGCAATGTAATCTGGGTGGTAAATGATTGGCAGATCCATTTATTCATTGTGAACCATAGTGTGATGCCGAGTACACCCAGAAATTTTTAGAGTTATCTAATTGTTGTCTACACTAAAAGCACACTCAATAGACAGCACTACTTATGAAAATTATCTGGCAACAAGGTAGTGGCAATCCATAAAATCCGCAAAACCTCGCTATCATTCGTCAATGGTGGCAAAACCTTAAAAACCGAGAAATAACCTGGAAACAGCGAATATTTAGCCAAAATAGCGAAGTTGAGCAACTAGACTGGGAACCAAAACGGTTTGATGAAGTCTTTTTAATAGCTAACCCAGAAATCCGTGGAATTACCCTGTATTGGCAAAAACCTGATTTATCTCAGGAACGTAATACTACACCAGATCAACTTATCCTTGATAGCTTCCATCAATATTTATATATTTTTCCCCAATCCCAAAGAGAACTGGTGATTCGTGCAGGTTTACCGTCTATTCCCTATCAGAAAATTACCCTTGCCAATCCCCAATATGTATATAACGCATCGGATAATCAGCATACTCTAATCTTACGAGATGCCATACAACAAATAGAGGTAAAAGTTAATCTCAATGTAGAAAATCTCAAGGATATACTACGACAACTAACAAGGTAAAATTTAGCAGTGAAGGCGTTATAACGTCAGAAAACTTGAATACACAGATGCAAAATTAAAATACAAATGTTGATTATGATGCAATGGATTTTACCAATAGTATTCATTCTCTGTGGTGTGCTATCTGGAGTATTTGGTGAAAAAGTTATCTATAAGAAAATCAGGAAATTTGTAGACCAACAAAAAATTCCTGGAGGTGAAATCATCTTCCAATCTCTACATCGTATGACCTTTATTTGGTTTGTACTGGCTGGGTTTTCTGGGGCATTTTTTTATTCTGCTCTTCCCCTTGAGCCAAATCTGAAAATTCTACTGCAAAAAATCATTACTATTGTCTTCTTGTATTCAGTCACATTAGTCTTAGCAAGACTGAGTGCTGGTTTTGTCAATATATTTATTCGCCGTACCGAAGGAGTTCCCGCTTCACTAATTTCTAATCTTGTCAAAATTGCTGTTTTAGTCTTGGGAACGTTAATCCTACTGCAAACATTAGGTGTACAAATCACACCAATCGTGACCACGTTAGGGGTTGGAGGTCTAGCAGTTGGTTTGGCACTCCAAGATACATTAGCGAATTTATTTTCGGGTTTTTATCTAATTATTTCCAAGCAAGTCAGAACAGGGGATTATGTCAAATTAGATGGTGGTCATGAAGGGTATGTGATAGATATTTCTTGGCGAAATACGACTATTAGGGAGCTTTCTAATAACGTGATAATTGTGCCAAATTCTAAACTGTCTTCAGCAATTTTTACTAATTATCACCTACCAGTTAAAGAAATTACTCTAACGCTGAAGGTCGGTGTAGATTACGAGAGTGATTTAGAAAACGTGGAAAAGGTCACTGTTCAAGTAGCTAAAGAAGTGATGCAAGAAATCGCACCTGAATTAATATCAAATGAACCTTATATAAGATTTAATAATTTTGGTGATTTTAGTATAGATTTCACCCTCTATATGCGCGTGAATGAATTTTTTGATCAACGAATTGGTAAACATCTCTTTATTAAGAAGTTGCACAAACGCTATCAGCAAGAAGGAATTAAAATTCCCTTTCCCTCAAGAGAGTTGTATTTGCAACATAATCAGGGGAAAATTTAAAATTTGATCAATTAAATATGTAGGGGCGAGCGGTTGTTCGCCCTTGCCGTAAGGTCAAGTTGTTCGCCCCTACATCCAGATTTATATCAACCGTAATATCAATTCTCTACAATTCGGCAACAGATCCAAACCTAGAAACCCAGATAACATCTGAATTTTTTATTTGCTAATTGCAAATTGATATCACATCCCTAGAAACTCTACTTTGTAAAAAGTATTATTTTCTACCAGGGGTTCTGCCATCTTCATCGTTACTACCGCCACGTGGTCGGGAGTTACCTGGATCACAACCCTCTGCACCATTACCAATTCCTTGGTTACAATTACGACGAATTTTTTTGTCATCATCGTCGTCAGCTTTAGATACAGCGTATTGCGAGGAGATATCTGTGACCTCACCTGTGCTAACTAACGCTTTGTACAACAAAGCACTCACTTCGGCTCTAGTTGCTACTTTGTCAGCATTGAGAGACTGAACATTAGGATAATTAACAACTATACCCCGTTCTGTAAGTGCAGCGATCGCACCACGAACATCACTACGAATGCTAGTAGCATCAGTGTAAGCTGCCAAAATTGTCTCTGTGGAACCGCTAAAAGTGTAGTTAAGTCCCCGCGCTAATGCTACCAAAACCTCTAGGCGAGAAAGGCTAGCAGTAGGGTTGAAGTCAATACCCACATTCCCTAAAAAGCCTGTTGCATAAGATTCACGGATAGCATTATAAGCCCAATATTTGCTGGAGACATCTCTAAAACTGATAGCGTTGCGGACTCTCGCCTTAGCAAAGGCTTGACTAATCATCGCCGCAAACTGGGCCCGAGTCACCTGTTCATCTGGACGGAAAGAACCATCGGGAAAACCTTGGAGGACTTGTAGTGCTGCTAACTCAGCAATAAAATCTTTTGCCCAGTGATTTGTCGAGACATCGTTAAACTTAACTTGGATACCGTTAGCTACACCCACCTCTCGATAATTCATCATCATCTGACTGACGTTGTAGATAGAAGTATTATCATCATTGACTTCTATCAGTCGCACTAATTGACCGGGTGCAGCTTGCAAAGCTGGTGCTAAGTCAGAACTAAAAATGTTCATAGACTGGCCTCTAATGAAAGAGGCGGGATAAACGCTAGTAGTAGCAGTAGTCAAACCTGCTACTTGAAACTGACTGATCTTAACGCTTTGGGAACTACTAAGGAAAGTAACACGTTGGTTACTGACTTGGGTGAAGTAGTCGTAAGTGGTATTATTTACGTCAATTGTGCCATCGGCGTCAGCATCGACCCCGTAAACGGTGCGGACTACTCGATATTCTGTTGGTTTGGCGGAGAGAATCAGGTTAACGGCTGTGTTCGCTGATAAACATTCAAATTCGCTGTAGCCGATAAAGCGATTTTGGTTATCATACAACCGCACGACTACGCGATCGCCTGTTTTTAATCCCTTTACAAATTGAGATTTTTGCTTAATCTTATATTTGTAATCACCCAAAAACCTCTCTTTTAGATAGTTTTTGCCACGTTTACCCTTAACTGAAACACGGGCAATTACATCCGCAAAGTCACCAGATGGTTGCAAAATCGCCAAGCTAAAACCTGTTGTTTTCCCTTTCACAGCAGTACTATTAGTACTTACTTGGGTGCGAGTTTCTGTAGTGACGGTTTGTCGCTTAATAGTTGTAGTACCAGTTGTTTCTACTTCACTGCGAATCGACTCATCTGCTATGAGTTGTTGTTCAGGAGTATTCTTCAGCGTTTGTCTGAGGTTGGTAGAAGACCCTGGAGATGTCTCAGCAGAAGCTATTGACGAGAACATTGCTACACAGGCGGTAGCGCAAATAACTTTGCTGATGTGAGCCAAGTAACTTTGATTTCTGTGTTTCATTTCACTCCATGCCATTTGGCTATTCAGGTCATATTGGAATTGATTTCCCTTGACCTATTAATCCCAGACAATGGATGAAAATAACACTTTAATTATACGTGTTAATACTTAACTTAACTCCTTTCATTCCCTGCCACAAACTGTCTCACAGTCTCCACAGATAAGTTTAGTGCCTTGGCAATTTGTGCCACACTCAAGCCTAAATCTAATAATCGAGGTATCGCGTCTAATTGTGCTTGTTCAGCTTGTTGTCTGGCTTGTTCGGTATTGTGACAAGCAACCTGGCTACTGATGTAATCCCAATGTATAACTCTCAATAGTCAGGAGTGACGACCTCGACTCATGGATATTAGCTGAAAAATAGCATTATCTCCTAAATTTGGGGCAGTTAAAGACATTACTATAAAAACAATACTTTAGGAAACTTAATAATGACTTTAACCAGCCAACAACTATCTCCAGCTACCTTAGAAAAATACTTTTGGACTTGGCAGGGTTACAAAATTCAGTATACTGTCCAAGGTCAAGGACGCCCCTTGGTACTCGTTCATGGTTTTGGTGCTTCCTTGGGACACTGGCGCAAAAATATTCCGGTTTTAGCTGCTGCTGGCTACCGGGTGTTTGCTGTGGATTTGTTGGGTTTTGGTGGTTCTGAAAAAGCACCCATTGATTACACCATAGATGTATGGGTGAAACTACTCAAAGATTTTTGGGCAGAACACATTCAAGAACCTGCTGTATTTATCGGCAATTCTATCGGCGCGCTGATTAGCTTGATGGTACTAGCAGAACATCCAGAAATTGCGGCGGCTGGTGTTTTAATTAACTCTGCGGGCGGTTTAAGCCATCGTCCCCACGAATTAAACCCACCACTGAGAATTGTGATGGCTGCTTTTAATAGAGTAGTGCGATCGCCAATTACAGGTAAATTTGTTTTCAACCGCATTCGGCAAAAATCCCAAATTCGCCGCACCCTCTACCAGGTGTACCGCAATCGAGAAGCCGTCACTGATGAACTAGTTGATTTACTTTATACCCCAGCTTGCGACCCAGGGGCGCAGCAAGTTTTCGCCTCCATCCTCACCGCACCTGCTGGCCCTAGCCCAGAGGAACTTTTGCCCAAGGTAGAACGTCCTCTGTTAGTAATTTGGGGTGCTGACGACCCTTGGACACCAATCACCGGGGCAAAGATTTACGAGGAGGCGCGTGAGAATGGCAAACCAATCAAAATTATCCCCATTCCTAACGCCGGTCATTGTCCTCACGATGAAGTTCCAGATGTTGTCAATATCCAGATTGTGGATTGGCTAGCACAAAGGTAATAGTTTTTGGGCATAGATACTTTCTGAGTGTCTATGCAGTTTTGTGCTGGAGAGATTAACAGGTGGCTCACAATTTGGGTAAATGCCTTTTAATTCTTGCTCAATTCACCTTGACAAAATCCAAATCAAATGGTGTGAAGCTATGGGGCTTGATGTGCGAAATGGATATCAAGGGGATATTCCCGCAAGTAACTATCCAGATTTTTCTCAACAAGGCTATCAAGTTATCCGAGAACTAGGACGCAACCGCGAAGCAGGACGTATTACTTATCTGGCTCATGCTTTGCAGTCTCATCAACGAGTAGTGATTAAAGAGTTCTGTTTTGCCAATACAAGTATTGACTTATCAGGGACGAAAGCTTACGAACGCGAAATTGCGATGCTGCAACAACTGAATCATTCCCGCATCCCCCACTATGTCGATGCGTTTGAAACATCAGTGGGCTTTTATATGGTGCAGGAATATAAAAATGCCCCATGTTTGGCATGGAAACGTAGCTTTCATCCGGAAGAGATTAAGCAAATTGCTCTGTCAATTTTAGAAATTTTGATTTATCTGCAAAACCAAGCTGCTCCGATTATCCATCGGGATATCAAACCAGAAAATATTTTGGTAGACCGACAACTAAACGGTTATTTAGTTGATTTTGGCTTGGCTAGAAAGCAAGATACTAAAATAGTTTTGAGTAGCTTTGCCGCAGGTACACCAGGTTTTATGCCACCAGAAGAACAATTTGGTCATTCTCTCACTGAGGCATCGGACTTGTATAGTTTAGGGGCAACACTAATTTGCTTACTCACCCGTACCCGTTCTGTGGATATTGGTAAGTTAATTGATGACAACTGTTGCTTTGATTGCCAGAAATTGCTTCCTGAAATCAGTCCGCGTTTTAGTTCGTGGTTGATGAAAATGGTGGAACGCAACCGCAAACATCGCTACCCGAATGCAGAGATGGCGCTGAAAGCACTGCAACCAATATCGGTGCTTGGTGCTGGTACTAGCATAGAAATTCTAGCTGCTGCAATGAATCGCAGAAAGCGAGCGGTGATGCTGGGACTAGTCACTATTGGTACACTGGCTGTCGCTGGTACAACTTGGATGATCGCCCAATCAGGAGGTCTAGCCCAGCAAGTATTGGAAACCCAAGAATGTCAAGCTGTTAACTTAGTCTCAACTTGCACAGATAAAACTGGATATTAAGACGATAGCAGTCGCTTCGGGTTGGGGATTAGTTCTGTGAAAACTGCCCTGAGGCGACTGAGAAATTGCTCATGTTATGAGTCTCAAGCTTCCGGTTCTACTCCTAGCGCTCTTAATTGGGCTGCTAATCTCTCTGCACGCTGACGTTCTTGTTCAGCCCGTTGGCGTTCTTGTTCTAGCTTGAGAGCAATTTCCTGATAAGTCAAAAAGCGTTCTCCGTCGGGGCGATAAAGCTGTAAACCTTCTGGTGATTGAGTAAACTTAATTTTTAAGCGAGGACTTTCCCAATCTGCCATTTGAGGTATGCTATCCAACCCCTCTTCACCACGCAACCAACCCTGTAAATTATGACTATCGGGATCGTAAATGTAATATTCTTCCACTCCATAGCGGTCAAAGAAGAGTAGTTTTTTATTCATTTCTACTTCAGTATTGCTCGGTGAGAGAATTTCAAACACCACTTGGGGTGGAATTCCCTCCTCTTGCCATTGCAAGTAGGAAAGGCGATCGCCTTTTGGTCTACCCAATACCACCATGACATCTGGCGCTGTGGCAATTTTATTCTTTCCCTCTACTGGATACCAAAACAAATCTCCGGCTACAAATACATTCGGGTCATCAGCAAACAAGCAATCTATATTCTGCTGAATCTCTACAATCCAGCGAAACTGTATTGTGTTATTCGCCACTGGTTGTCCATCACTATCTGGGTAGATCACCTCTGGCTGAGTTGGTGATGCGATTTGCGAAACCATACCTATAACCTCAGCAGTATTTTTAGTACATTTGCCTCTAAGTTAGCAGATTGCAGGTGCTGGCTGGGGTTGAAATTGAGAGTCAATCCCCAGAAAAACAGTACTATTGTTCTATTCTAAACGCATTAAAGATAGTATTATTAAGGACTGTTTCACAGGGAAACTATCTTTTAGCCGGCCAATATGTCAGACCAACAGCTAGCAGCATCCCTTAACGGGCATCTTCCTCAACCCAGCCATAACCACCAGAATACCATTCGGATTCGGGGTGCTAGGCAGCATAATCTGAAAAATATTGACTTGGAATTGCCACGCGATCGCTTGATTGTATTTACTGGCGTCTCTGGTTCTGGCAAGTCTTCCTTGGCGTTTGACACGATTTTCGCCGAGGGACAGCGCCGTTATGTGGAATCTCTGAGCGCCTATGCCCGACAATTTTTAGGACAATTAGATAAGCCTGATGTAGAGGCGATTGAGGGCTTAAGTCCGGCAATTTCCATTGACCAAAAGTCTACCTCCCATAACCCCCGTTCCACTGTCGGCACGGTGACAGAGATTTATGATTATCTACGGTTGTTGTATGGGCGGGCTGGTGAACCCCATTGTCCGCTATGCGATCGCTGTATTGCACCTCAAAGCATCGATGAAATGTGCGATCGCATCATGGATTTAAGCGATCGCACCCGTTTTCAAATCCTTGCCCCCGTAGTCCGGGGTAAAAAAGGCACTCACCGGAAGCTTTTGTCAAGTTTGGCATCTCAAGGTTTTGTGCGGGTGCGCGTTGATGGCGAGGTGCGAGAACTCTCTGACGCCATCGAATTAGACAAAAATTTGAGTCACACCATTGAAGTGGTGATTGACCGCTTGGTAAAAAAAGATGGGATTCAGGAACGTTTGGTTGATTCATTGTCTACTTGTCTCAAGCAGTCTGGTGGTATCGCCACTATTGTGATTGGTGATCACCCACAACCAAACACAAATGAAAATGAAAATGAAGAATTAGTATTTTCTGAAAATTTTGCTTGCCCAGAACATGGGGCGGTGATGGAAGAATTATCACCACGATTATTCTCCTTTAATTCACCCTACGGTGCTTGTCCCCATTGCCACGGTATAGGCAGTTTAAGACGATTTGCACCAGATTTAATCATCCCCAACCCAGAAGCACCAGTATATGCAGCGATCGCCCCTTGGTCAGAAAAAGATAATTCTTATTATCTAGAGTTACTCTATAGTGTAGGGCAAGCTTACGGTTTTGAGTTACAAACAAATTGGAGTAAACTCACAGTAGAACAACAGCAAATTGTTTTATTTGGTGAGAAAGAAGAACGCAATCCAGAAGACAAGAAAAAGCAGGGTTTTAAGGGTGTAGTTCCCATCTTACAACGGCAATATGAGGGCGGTTCGGAGTTAGTTAAGCAAAAATTAGAAGATTATTTAATTGACCAGCCTTGTGAAGTATGTGGCGGTAAGCGATTAAAACCAGAAGCCTTGGCGGTACGTTTAGGGCAGTATGGCATCTTAGATTTAACTGGTGTATCGATTCGAGATTGTCGAGAGAAAATAGAACAGTTAAAGTTGAGCGATCGCCAAGTACAAATTGCTGATTTAGTACTGCGAGAAATTAAAGCCAGATTGCAATTTTTATTGGATGTTGGTTTAGATTACCTGACTCTTGATCGTCCAGCTATGACCCTTTCTGGTGGGGAAGCACAACGTATCAGGCTAGCAACACAAATTGGTTCCGGTTTGACAGGAGTTCTCTATGTTTTAGATGAGCCAAGCATTGGTTTACATCAACGAGATAATCATAGGCTACTAAAAACTTTAACTAAATTGCGTGATTTAGGTAATACGTTAATTGTTGTAGAACACGACGAAGAAACCATTCGCGCTGCTAACCACATTGTAGATATTGGGCCTGGTGCGGGAATTCATGGTGGTAACATTGTCGCCCAAGGTGATTTACAAACTTTACTAACGGCGGAAGATTCCTTAACAGGGGCTTACTTGTCAGGAAGGCGGGTAATTGCTACACCCTCAGAACGCCGAGAAGGGAACGGGCGGAGTCTAATAATTACCAACGCCTATCGTAATAACCTCAAAAATATCAATGTAGAAATTCCTCTGGGTAAACTTGTCGCTGTGACTGGTGTGTCTGGATCAGGTAAATCCACCCTAATTAATGAGTTACTCTACCCCACATTACAACATCATTTACTCAAGAGAGTCCCCTTGCCCAAAGATATGGATGAGATTAAGGGGTTAAATGCGGTTGATAAAGCGATCGTCATTGATCAATCACCCATTGGACGCACACCACGTTCTAACCCTGCAACTTACACAGGTGTTTTTGATGTGATTCGGGATGTATTTTCTCAAACTGTAGAAGCCAAAGCTAGAGGATACAAACCTGGACAATTTTCCTTTAACGTTAAAGGTGGACGTTGCGAAGCTTGTAGCGGACAGGGTGTCAATGTCATTGAAATGAACTTTTTGCCCGATGTTTATGTGCAATGCGAAGTTTGTAAAGGTGCAAGATACAACCGCGAAACTTTGCAAGTAAAGTACAAAGACAAGACTATTTCTGATGTCCTCAATATGACAGTTGAGGAGAGTTTAGAATTTTTTCAAAACATTCCCAAAGCTTTTACTCGCTTACAAACTTTAGTAGATGTAGGATTAGGTTATGTGCGATTAGGTCAACCTGCTACAACCTTATCTGGTGGCGAAGCACAGCGAGTGAAATTAGCCACAGAACTATCTCGCCGCGCCACAGGTAAGACACTTTATTTAATAGATGAACCCACAACAGGGCTATCTTTTTATGATGTCCATAAATTACTAGATGTCTTACAAAGGTTAGTAGATAAAGGTAATTCAATTTTAGTCATTGAACATAACTTAGATGTGATACGTTGTGCTGACTGGGTAATAGATTTAGGCCCAGAAGGTGGTGATAAAGGCGGAGAAGTGATTGCGGTAGGAACACCAGAGGACGTAGCAAAAAATCCCAAGTCTTACACTGGACAGTACTTACGGCAGGTATTGCAGCAGTATCCAGCAATATCAAATGTTTAAATTCATGACAACTGCTGTGTTTATTTCTGCTATCCATTCATAACCTTTCCTTAATCTTAGACCTTCATCTAACCATAAGTTTAAAATTAGCGCGATCGCACTCTGCATTCATCTCCTAAACTTAGGTAATTACACAGAAGCTATATAAAATTTATCAAAATAGAATCAATAGTTATGTTGATAAACATAAGCTAACAAATACCTATTTTTAAATAATTCTGACTTATGCAACGACGAAACTTTTTGTGGTATTCGTCACTATTCGTTGCTGGTTGCACAGCTGGCGTAAATCCGATTAATAGTGACTCAGATAAATCGCAATTGACTAAGCCAGAAAAACTAAAATTAGCAGTTACAGATGTTTCTGGTATTGAAGAACTGCAACGAGATTTTGAAAAATTCCGGGCTGCATTAGAAGAGGTATTAGGTATAAAAATTGAATTTTTTCCTGTAAAAAACTACACAGCAGCAGCACCAGCGCTGCAATCAGGTCAGGTAGATATCGTATTTTCAGGTCCATCAGAATACTTAGTTTTAGCTTCTCGTGCTCAAGCTATTCCCATCGTTGCTATTCAGCGAGTTAATTATCATTCTATCTTTGTTGTGCGTGCAGATAGCAAAATTAAATCCTTGTCTCAATTAAAAGGCAAAACAATTGCTATGCGCGCAGTTGGCTCAACTTCTGGTCATCTTGCACCGACAAAGTTACTGATAGATGCTGGATTAGATCCAAATACTGATGTCAAAATTTTGATGTTAAAGGATCAAGGAGTACAAGCTTTAAAAAAAGGTGAAGTAGATGCCTGGGCAACAGCATCTGATAGATACAAGAATATCCTGGAATCGGAAGGTTTATCTGAAAAAGATTTTACTGTGATTGTTACAAGCCCTTTACTTCCTAATGATTTATTTGTAGCAAATAATAAGTTAGCCCCTGATTTCATAACAGATATGCGATCGCAGATGCTGAAGCATCAAGATAAACTAATTCAAAGTATTCTGACTGCTAAGGCTAACCAAAAGTATCAGAGAAGTAAACTGGTAGCTGCAAATGATGCGGATTACAACATGATTCGTGAAGTTTATCAAAAAATAGGCCAAGGAAACTTTATCTCATAGAATTAATGTTAAATGAATGATTCGTGCAAAAAAAAACAATTTCAAAGTAGTTTTGACCTGGTTCAGCCGTGTAAGTAATAACTGGTCTATCACTCAAAAAATTAGTTATGGCTATGCTGCGGCTATTGGTATTGCTTTGACAGGAACAATTAGTGGCTTACTGCTAGCATATTATTACGAAACACAAGCTCACAAACAGTTAAATTTATCTTATCAACAACAATCTCTTTTAAAAGATTTAGAAAATGCAGTAATTAGGATTAGACTGCATCCGCAACGGTTAGTTACTGTTATAGATAGCTCCATTTGGCTAGAATTTGAGAAAAACAAATTTTTGGACGATTTGACTCAAGTAAATGAGCAAATATCTCAACTAGAAACATTTGTAAATAACCATCCCAATGACCTTGCATTAAATATTGGAACTTTCCATACTTTACTGCATAATTATAAATCAACAACAAAATCATACGATCAAGTTATAAAATCCTTCTGGCAGCAGACTGAAAAAAATAAATTGTCTTCTGAAAACAGAAAATATTCTTATTCAGATATAATGACCTTACTTAGAAAGGAAAGAAAAGTTAATCTTAATGTTAATTTTGAACAACTTTCAGATGAATTAATTCGGATTATCGGACATGCCGAAATTCAAAAACAGCAAGCAAATATTAGTTTTAATAGCGCCCAAAAACTGCGAATAAAAGTTATTACTGTAAGTATGGTAACATCAGTATTACTTGCAGTCATACTTGCACTCTATACAAGTAAATTAATTGCTCGACCCCTACAAGAAGTTACTAAAGTTGCCAAAAAAATCACCCAAGAATCAAATTTTCAACTCAAAGCTAATGTCGTCAGCAGTGATGAAGTAGGTATATTAGCCAAATCTCTCAATCAACTAGTAGAATGGGTTGGAGATTACACTAAAGAACTAGAACTAGCTCGCCAAACATTAGAGCATCGGGTAGAAGAACGAACTCAAGAACTTCAACAAGCCCATCAAACATTAGAGCACCGGGTAGAAGAACGAACCCAAGAACTTCAAGAAGTATTACAAGATTTGAAACAGACCCAAGGGCAATTAATTCAAACAGAGAAAATGTCTTCTCTCGGTCAGATGGTAGCTGGTATAGCACATGAAATCAATAACCCCGTTAACTTTATTTATGGTAATTTACAATGTGCTGATGAATATATTCAAGAGTTACTCAATCTAGTAAATTTATATCAACAAGAGTATCCAGAACCTAGCTGTATAATTGCCGAAACCATAGAAGAGATTGATTTGAATTTTCTCAGTAAAGATTTAAGCAATCTCCTTTCTTCTATGAAAATAGGTTCTCAGCGCATCCGAGAAATTGTCTTGTCTTTACGTAATTTTTCCCGACTGGATGAAGCTGCTATAAAAGAGGTAGATATTCATGAAGGAATTGATAGCACACTTTTAATTTTAAATCACCGCATTCAATCAGACATTGCAGTAATTAAAAATTATGGGACTTTACCTTTAATTGAGTGTTATCCAGCACAACTCAATCAAGTATTTATGAATATTATTAGTAATGCTATGGATGCACTGCTAGACCAAAAATCCGCCATAGATAAACATGTGATAATAACTACATCAAGGCTAGATGAAAATTATATCCAAGTTGCAATCAAAGATAATGGAGTTGGCATCCCATCAGAAATTATCAATAAGCTATTTGACCCATTTTTCACGACTAAACCAGTGGGGCAAGGTACTGGTTTAGGGCTAAGTATTTGCTATCAGATTGTTGATAAACATCAAGGTAGAATAGAAGTAATTTCAGTAGTTAATCAAGGAACAGAGTTCCTAATTAAATTACCAATCAAAGCGAAACTAAATTAACCAGATCTTTATATTCGAGATATCTGACGATGACCATCTACTTTTATAGCACTCGTGAACAATATGGTTGTTTTTCTAATTTTTCACCTCACGGCTTCGTATTAGATGATTTGTATTGGTCTACAAGCGAACACTATTTTCAAGCACAAAAATTTATTGGTACGCCCCATGTTGAAAAAATTCGTTTAGTCAAAACTCCCAAAGATGCAGCCAAGATGGGGCGAGAAAGAACTCGCCCACTTCGCCCAGATTGGGAAGAAGTTAAAGATGACATCATGCGGAAAGCAGTGCTATGTAAATTTGCCACCCATGCAGATATCAGAGAAATTCTATTTTCTACAGGTAATGCAGAAATCATCGAAAACTCACCCATAGATTGGTATTGGGGTTGTGGAGCCGATGGTAGTGGTAAAAATATGTTGGGAATAATTTTAATGGAAGTGCGAGAAAGACTACGCAATAGTTAGAGCATTGAGACGCAAAATAGTTTAGTAAAAATTTGTTTCGACTAGGTAACAACCACACCCACTCTTTCCTTGTCAATAGCATCCCTACTAAATCTAGACTTTCCTTGATAAAATTGTGATTAAATCAGCAGTGGTGAAGAAATCGTCACTGATGAAAGATGCATTTGGGATTTTGGGAATACTAAAGCTATCACCAAACTCAACAGGAATTGGTCGATGTCTAAAGGCGGATGGAATCCTAGCTTAAAAAATACAGTTCCCTTACAAGTCCCGATAACATGCCTAAAAACAACCCAGCACAAGACAACTAGTGATGAATTTGATCCGAATTCATCAGCAGACACAGTCCCCTTACAGGAAGGTGACGAACAGTTATTGGCAGCATCTAAGCTACTGCGACAAGGAGTTCAACAACAGCAAGCTGGTGAATTACCTGCTGCTAGTAAGTCGTTAGAAAAATCTCTAGCAATTTTTGAGTTGTGTGGCGAAATCCAAAAACAGGCACAGGTGCTTTCTTTATTAGCGCTGATAGCTTATACCTCAGGGAATTACAAGAATACTATCTTCCACTCCCAGCGATGTCTATCCTTAATTAGAGATAATTCAGATTGCTTGTTGCGGATGCAGGTACTTTCCCATTTGGGCAATGCTTACCGTCACCTAAATGAATATGACAAGGCCATCCAGGTTTTGTCAGAGTGTTTACAAATAACTCAGCAGCAGCAAGATAGAAGAAGCCAAGTCGCTGCACTAAATAATTTGGGTTTGGTGTACAAAGCTTTAGGAAATTTGACGCAAGCAATTGAGTATCAAGAACAGAGCTTAGAAATTGTTCAGGAACTCCAAGATAATTGGGGTGAAGAACAAGTGCTCAAAAATCTTGGTAATGCTTGGTATGCTTTGGACAATTATCCCAAAGCGATCGCCTATTATGAGCAGTGTGTAAAAATCGCTTGCTATCTCAAAAACTTTCGTAATGCTTCTCAGGTACTCAAAAATTTGGGTAACGCTTGCTATGCCCTAGGCGACTATGCCAAAGCTATTGTGTATTATGAGCAGCGTTTACAACTAGCCAAGGAACTTCAAGATAAGCGCGGTGAAGAACAGTCCCTAGGTAGTTTAGGGGTAGCTTGTGAAGCTTTGGGTGATTATAACAAGGCAATTATATATTATGAAGAGCGTCTACTCCTAGCGAGGACTCTCAAAGACCGTCGCAGTCAAGAACAAGCCCTCGCTAGTCTGAGAGTCGCTTGCTATGCTTTGGGTGATTACGCCAAAGCAATGCAATACCAACAGTAACTCTGGGATTACTATTTGATTTTTGAATATACACCTAGGCGACTATCGTCAGGCATTGGCGTCAACTTCAGGTAAAACCCTTCGCAAGGAAATTAATTTCCTTGCTCATAGCTAAAGTTATCTAAAGATGACTAAAATATCAGCAAAAATCTTGAGTCTACTTCAGTAGACTTTAGCTATGAGGCGGGAACTTCGGTTTCCGACTCTTGGGGAAACCAACAGAGAAAATATTTCTAGCTTAAGTTCGGTTTCCGCAAATTATCGCAAGTGGTGTCATGGGCAAGAGAAACCATTTTTTCGGGGTTGATGATGTGTTACTGATACAATAGGGGTTCTATAAAGATATCTAACCGAAACAATTCTCAAAATTGAGATAGGTAGCATTGATACCAACATCCTAATTGTCATGAGTAGCGAAAACCAACTCAGCCTCTTCGATGAGTCAACCTTTAACCAACCAGATAACCAACAAAATCTGATTCCCACAAGCGCAAAAATCCCTATCCCTTCTGGAACCTACGCCAACATGACTGAGTTGGCAGAGCATTGTAATCAGTGTCATCGTTGTGGATTGGGAGACAATCGTACTCATGCTGTCGTCGGACGCGGTAATCTCAAAGCACCAATCATGGTTGTCGGGGAAGCACCTGGTCAAAACGAAGACGAGACGGGTTTACCATTTGTGGGCAAATCGGGACAGCTACTAGAGAAAATATTGGCTTCTGTGAATCTAAATACTGAACACGATGTATACATTGCCAATATCAACAAATGTCGTCCTCCAGATAACCGCGTTCCTACTACTGACGAAATGGCGGCTTGCCTACCTTACTTATTAGAACAAATTCGCTTAGTTGACCCCAAAATTATCCTCTTAACAGGTGCAACGGCGGTTAAAGGGTTAACTGGCGATAAGCGGGGAATTACCAAAATTCGCGGACAGTGGCTGGAGTGGCAAGGACGTTTGTGTATGCCCATTTTCCATCCTTCCTACTTGCTACGTAACCCTTCCCGTGAATCAGGTAGCCCCAAATGGTTGATGTGGCAAGATATCCAAGCGGTGCGTGCTAAGTATGATGAAATTCAAAACAGTAGATGAGAAGGCTGAACAATACATCAACTTAGGAGGAAAATATCAACAATGCAGACTGATGACAGATTGAAGCAAAGGCTGGTTGAAAAAATCAGTAGAATGCCTCTGGAGCAAATTTTGCTAGTGGAAAACTTTATAGATTCACTCTATCAGCCAGGTTCAGACCTAATGCTTACTCTATCAGCCGCAAAGCTTTCTGAGCCAGCTTTAGCAAAAATCTGGGATAACCCCGATGATGCTGAATATGACCAACTATGAATTTGGTGATGTTGATGTAGCAAGATATGCAGGTCGTGCGTGCTAGGTTTGATTTCATCAAACGTAATTAGTTAAGTGGCAAATTCACAGCCTGTTTACCTACACTTCCCGCTTCACAATCTCGTAACCAAGTGTTAATTGCTTGAGCGATCGCACTTTTACTGCTATCCCGTGGCGGTGATTGTAGTTGTTTGGCCGAATCCAAACCAGTTTGGGAAAACATCATCACTAAACGCCATCCATTGGGAGTTTTAGTTAAAAGCAGCCAATGGAATTGCTGTAATTCCACTGCTTTCCCACCGATATACTGTCGCTCTCTAGTAGTAAAAAATACTTGTTCTACTCCTGATGTTGAATTATCGTCAGCATTGGCGCTGTAGCCACCAGGATTCAAGGGGAGAGGCGTAAACTCCGGTCTACCAGCCATCAACATATAGCTGAAAAGGTCACTTTTTCTGCTACGGCGGCGAGCGCGTTGGGTGGCACGATTTGCATAATTAGGTAAATCTTGCAATAGCTGAGTTGTTAATATTTCTAATTTTTGCTGTGAGCAAAGAGATTTCTCTCCCTTCTGTGCTAATGAAGAGGGGTGACGAGAGAATGCGGAGTTATCAAAGCTATTGACCAATACCAGCCAGCAGGTACAAGCTATGAGCCACAAACCCCTACAAGACACTAATTGATGACAATTTTGTTCCCGTTGCCTATTGCCCATTACCTGTTACCTTCATGCCGCCATCTCCTCAGAAATCCGCTTCCAAGCTAACGCAGGCTCGGCAGCCGCAGTGATCGGTCGCCCAATTACTAAATAATCTGCACCGGCTTTGATGGCTTGGGCTGGGGTGAGCGATCGCTTTTGATCTGCCTGATCAGCCCAGGTGGGGCGTACTCCTGGACAAACTAGCAGAAAATTATCAAGAGAGCAAGTTTGCCGCAACTGTGCCACTTCTTGGGGTGAACACACTGCCCCATCTAGCCCGGCATCTTGTGCTAGTAGAGCCATTTCTAAAACGTATTCTGGCAATTCTAGAGGTATTTTCAACTCCAACGCCAATTTTCTCGCAGAAATGCTTGTTAATAGGCTAATAGCAATTAATTTAGGTGGTTTGACACCTGCTTGTGCTGCTCCTGTTTGTGCTGCCTCAGTGGCAGCTTGCAGGGCATCTCTGCCAGCAGTAGCATGAATTGTTAGCAAATCCACCCCATAACGCGCCGCCGCCCGACAAGCGCCAGCGACGGTGTTGGGGATGTCATGAAACTTCAAATCTAAGAAAATGCGTTTGTTTCGGGATTTTAGCACCTCCAGGATGGCTGGGCCGGTGCTAGTAAATAACTCCAAACCAACCTTCCAAAAACTGACATCTGGTAGTTGATCTACAAGCGCGATCGCACTTTCTAAATCCGGCACATCCAACGCCACAATAATTCTTTCTTCTACTTTCATTCCCCATCCCCCATTGTCTATTGCCTATTTACGGCACTAAACGCACAAACTTATTTTTACCCACTTGCAGCACTCGCCCCTGTAACTCACTAGGCTGGTGGAAAGTGGTATCAACATCAGTAATGCGATCGCCATCTAAGCGTACCCCACCCTCTTGAATTTTCCGCTTACCTTCACCGCTACTTTTGCATAAACCACTAGCATTGAGTAGATAGGCTAACTTCAGGGGAAACTGTGACACCCCAGCTAAGGAAAATTCTGGAACAGCGCCTTCCTTACCGCCACTTTTGGCAGCTTCTTTAGCTTCATTAGCAGCCGCTTCGCCATGATACTGTCTGACAACTTCCCATGCCAAAAGTATTTGGCGATCGCGGGGATTTTCTGGCAATTTTTCTAAAGCTAAATCTGTTAGCAGTTCAAAATACTGTCCCAGCAATTGATCGGGAGTTCCTTGCAACTTTTGGTATTTATCAGATGGGTGTTCAGACAAGCCCACATAATTACTTAAAGACTTGGACATTTTTTGTACACCATCAGTACCAATCAAAATTGGCAACAGCAACCCAAACTGGGGTTTTTGTCCAAAATGGCGCTGTAAATCTCGTCCCACAGCAATGTTAAATTTTTGGTCAGTTCCTCCTAATTCCACATCCGCCTCCACCGCCACAGAGTCATAACCCTGCATTAATGGATAGAGGAACTCATGAATGAAAATTGGATTCTCTTTCTTATAGCGTTCTGCGAATCCCTCTTTGGCGAGCATCTGCCCTACTGTCATTGTGGAGAGTAATTCTAAAATTTTCCCTAAATCTAGCCCAGAAAGCCATTCAGAGTTGTAGCGCACCTCTAATCTTCCAGGTGTGTCAAAATCCAAAATAGGGCGCACTTGGTCAAGGTAAGTTTGGGCATTTTGTGTGACATCTGCGGCTGTCAATTGACGGCGTACCTCTGATTTACCAGTCGGATCACCAATCCGAGCAGTAAAATCACCAATAATTAGCACTGCCGTATGACCAGCATCCTGAAAAGCTCGCAGTTTTCTTACTGGTATGCTATGACCGAGATGAATATCAGAGCCTGTAGGATCAATACCTAACTTGACCCTTAAAGGTCGGTCGGTATTTGCCAAGCGCTTTTCTAGGCTTTCACTGTCGCTGTCAGCATCAGTTGGTTGTGGAAAAATTTCTACAACACCACGACGCAACCAAGCAAAATCTTGCACCATACTAGGAAATTCGCTATTAATTAAGCTTTGGACTTGAAAAGTTGGGTTGGATTTGTTCACTAGCAATTTGTCCGATGTTTTATCTGCCAAATTACTATAATTGCAAAAAATCAGCCGCCTGACTTCGCCGAATGAATTACAGTTATATTTACAGTGAGGAAGTGAGATCGCCGTGTCGTCTAGGACTTTTGAAGACAAGCAGCCACAAACTAAGGCTTCATCAGGTTTTGAGTTTTTGAAAGGAGTAGGTCAGGTAGCTGGCGGCACGCTCCTATCAATCACGATGCTGGCAAGTTCAATTGTAGCGGGAGGATTGGTCGGTTTAGCCGTTAGTTTCCGTAATTTACCGGATGTCAGACAGTTACGTAACTTTTTTCCTTCAGAAACAACTTATATTTATGACATTAAAGGCAAACTCTTAACGAGTATTCACGGGGAAGCTAATCGAGAGGTTATGTCCCTGGACAGAATTTCTCCCAATTTAAAACGAGCCGTATTAGCCAGTGAAGACGGTCACTTCTACCAGCATCACGGAATTAACCCAACTGGCGTTGGGCGGGCATTGGTTGTCAACTTCGTAGCCGGTGGAGTCAAAGAAGGTGGCTCGACTGTAACGATGCAGTTGGTGAAAAACCTGTTCTTGTCTCGTAAGCGTGCCTTTACCCGGAAGATTGCAGAGGGGGTATTGGCAATTCGCCTAGAGCAAATCCTTACCAAAAACCAAATTTTAGAAATGTACCTCAATCAAGTTTATTGGGGTCATAACAACTATGGTGTGCAAACGGCTGCACGCACTTACTTTAACAAGTCAGCCGAATTTTTAACCTTGGGTGAATCGGCGATGATGGCGGGTTTAATCCAAGCGCCAGAAGAATTCAGTCCGTTTGTGAGCATGAAGCTGGCAAAGCAGAAGCAAAAAGAAGTCCTCGGACGGATGCTAGGTTTGAACTGGATTACCGAGCAAGAGTACGATGACGCCCTCAAGCAAGAAATTAAACTGGGTAGAATTCGGTCGTTTCAAGGTAGTGCTTTACCTTATGTGACTAATGCCGTTGCCCAGGAGTTGGCGAAGAAATTTGGGCGTGAGGCATTGCTCAAAGGAGGAATGCGGGTGCAGACTACAGTTGACGCTGACTTCCAAAGTATGGCGGAGCAAACTGTTAGTAGTTGGCATAAAAAACTTCAGGGGAGTGGATTATCGAGAAATCAAATCGCCTTAGTGGCGATTGATCCGCGCACACATTTTGTCAAAGCACTAGTGGGTGGTGTAGATCCTAAAACTAGCGAATTCAACCGCGCCACTCAAGCTCTGCGTCAACCAGGATCTGCCTTTAAACCATTTGTTTACTATGCGGCTTTTGCTAGTGGTAAATTTACACCTGATACAACGGTGTTTGACACCCCAGTTAGTTATCGAGACGGTAACGGTTGGTACTATCCCAAAAATTATGATGGTGGCTTTAGCGGCCCAATGTCCATTCGCATTGCCCTAGCCCAGTCTCGTAACATCCCTGTGATCAAGCTTGGTAAGACTATAGGGATGAATAAAGTAGTCGAAACTGCCCGTACTTTGGGAATTATGAGTCCAATGGAACCAGTCACATCCTTACCTCTGGGTGCGATTGGTATGACACCTTTGGAAATGGCTAGCGCTTATGCAACTTTTGCCAATTACGGCTGGCAGTCCCCAGCAACAGTCATTGTGCGTGTTACCGATAGTAGCGGCAACGTTTTACTAGATAATACACCTAAACCTCAACAAGTGCTTGATCCTTGGGCATCGGCAGCCGTTATTGATGTGATGAGGTCTGTCATCACTAGTGGTACTGGTAAAAACGCAGACATAGGACGGCCTGCGGCTGGCAAAACGGGGACGACATCCTCAGAAAAGGATATTTGGTTTGTGGGCACTGTTCCACAGCTGACAACTGCTGTTTGGGTGGGTAGAGACGACAACAGACAATTAGCACGCGGCGCAACTGGTGGTGTGATGGTGGCTCCCATTTGGCGTGATTTTATGCAAAAAGCCCTCAAAGATGTGCCATCAGAAAACTTCAAGCCACCTTCACAATTTACTCGCCCCAAATCTAATTAGAGAGGTTAGGGGCTAGGGACTAGAAATCAGAAACATCAGGTTTATTTAGTGCTGATCTTAGAATCGCTTGTTTTCAATAATGGACTTTAGTTCCCTATTCCCTATTCCCTAAGTTTGTTTTTCTAACTCAGCTTTCATTCGCTGTAGTGTAAAATTCATCTGGTCAAACATCTGTTGTGGAGTAATTCCAAACTGGCCTAGCTGGGTTTTCATTTGTTCCATTGTCATTTGCGCCATAAAATCTTCTGAAAGCTCAAAGCGCTTCATAAAGATGCGATAGCGATCCATCATGGCTTCCATTTGTTCAATAAACAGCTTTTTGCCCTCACGGTCAAATTTGCCGTAGCTGTTACCAAGCTTGATTAGTGCTTGATAATCGTCAAATAACTGTTTCGCTTCTTGCTGAACTATCTCAGAGTCAAAGAATCCCATTTTATTTAAAATTCAACTGAGTTCTAATACTCAGTAGCTTATAGTTTTACTGCTATTTTTATTCTAGTTTAGGGTAAGACTCTAGAAAATAAGCTTCGGTTGCAGTACGGTTTTTTGCCCAAATTTCAACACTTGACTATAGGATATGGGGAATAGGGAATGGGGCATAGGGAATAGGTGATGAATAAATCCATTTTTCAACCAAATGGAAATCACTGTATTTGACGGTTGACCGTTCGCTGTTCTCTGTTTTTTCGCTTCCCTGCTACCTAACTGCTCTTGCGGCTGAAATTAATAGAATAGATTCATGATGCTCACTTGTCAGTAATATAGCACCAGTGCTGATTTTATCTCTGTGCTTTGCTAGGTTCGCTATTTAATTGTCAAAACTTTGGTATTGGTAGATTTGAGAATATGTTAACTAAGCGTAAAAGTCGTAGCGTTGCTGCTATCTTAGCTTTTTCTGGGACGCTGACGATTTCAGGATTACATAAGTTTTATCTGGGACAGCCATTATGGGGTTTAGTTTATGTCCTGCTTTCCTGGACTCCGATTCCTAAGGTAGCTAGTGCTATCGAGGGTGTTTGGTACTTAGCTCTGGACGAAGAAGCTTTTGATCGCAATTTTAATTTGGGTAAGTCACTGATCAAAAATTCGCCACAGATGGGTAATCAAGTGGGAGCAATAGCTGAAGCCTTACGGGAGTTAGACGCTCTCCGTCAAGATGGACTGATTTCGGAGTATGAATTTGAGCAAAAACGCCGTCAGATGCTAGACCAAATTTCTTGACGCAAGCGAAAATCATGAACAACTGGCTACCTTTAAACCCCAAGTTGCAAAAACTCCGTAGCAAGCTGCTGAATGACCCATACTATCGACTACAGTCTGGAGAAGAAATTCAACTGGCGATCAAACTAGGTATCCAAATTGATGCCAATCAAGCGACTGTAGATGATTGGTTACGCCTACCTGGGTTATCAATTCACCAAGCGCGATCGCTTGTGGAACTTTCACGCTTTGGTGTTAAATTTTACTGTATTGAAGATATTGCGGCAGCTTTGGCGATACCTGTACAGAGGCTAGAGCCACTCAAGCCGTTGCTAAGTTTTATTTACTATGACGAAGAATCTCACGTTAATCCTACGCAGATAGTCAACGCAAACACCGCCACCGTTGAGAATTTAGCACAGATACCATTTATTGATCTGTCTCTTGCCCAAGCGGTAGTGCAAAATCGTCTAGCATCTGGCTCTTACCGTAATTTGGTTGATTTCCAGCGTCGGCTGTCCTTATCTGGGGATGCGATCGCGCAGTTAATGTATTATCTCAGGTTTTGAAGCCCTGAGTGCTGCTCCAATGGAATTAAAGGAGAAAAGGTAAAAGGTAAAAGGATGAATTTCGCATTTTTCCTTGTCCCCTTTACCTTTTTATGTACCTGATGCTTATTTAATGTTAGCCTTTGTGTCCCTCACTGCGGCAAAGAAAAATATTCCTGTCAGGGGAATGCTCAATGTCAAGATAATCGCAGTAGTTTGGACGCCGAAATCTGGTTGTCCGGAACTGAGTTCAAAAATCGACCCGACGGCTGCGATCGCACTTATACAAGAACCGATCAGAAATAAACCACTTTTTGGAGTTATATACACTATTAAATCGCCTTATTATGCTAATGGTTTCACCGCTTGATACGAGAAGCCATTTTTAGATAGCTCCTGGGCCAAAGTCAAGGAGTTATCAACACGGTCTACAAATACCACACCATTGAGGTGATCCATTTCGTGCTGAATGCAACGTCCTAGTAAGTCATTAGCCTTTAATGTCCGGGGACGACCATGCTCATCTTTATACGCAACTTCGACGACTTCAGGGCGCTTCACATCCAGGTAAACTCCCGGAATACTTAAACATCCTTCTTGGGCAACGCAGATTTCTCGGCTAACTTGTTTAATAGTGGGATTAATCAACACCAATGGTTGATTCTCTGGTTTATCTGGTTCTAGGTCGATGACGATTAGTTGTTTATGAACTCCTACTTGGGGTGCAGCCAAACCAATGCCATCTTTGCTGTACATGGTTTGTAGCATTTCACGCACCAACTGGCGGATTTCATCGTCTACTTTCGCAATCCGCTTTGCTGGTTGACGAAGTACGCGATCGCCCAGATAGTGAAGCTCCAAAGGTGGGTTTTTTAACTTTTTTTTCTCTACAGCAATTTCGGAGGGCATGATTCTCTATGGCTAAATTGTGAATAATCCTAGTACTTTAATTCTATCAATCTCGTTAATAGTCATTTGTCATTTGTTATTTGTCAAATGTTTATGGCACTTTTTGCTTGTTAGCTAATCAAAGCCTGTATTTTTTTGGTGTAATTTTTTACATCTTTTTTGAAGTTAGACAACGGAGCGAAATCTCAAAACGCTGATGAAATCTAGAAAGTGATTTCCCATCAAGAATTACGAATTGGTTATCATGTATCTCATCTTGCCCAGGCGAGAAGTTTGAAGTATGGGGATAATTTGTGTTGAAATTTCTCACGAAACTTGACTACCTGCTCAAAGAAACCTTCCTCGGCTTACTGCGCGGGGGTTGGATGAATTGGGCGGCTGTTAGTACTGTCACGGTGTTGCTGTTTTTATTTGGGATGAGTCTGCAAACATCTTGGCAATTGGAACAACTCCTCAACCAATTCGGTAGCCAACTGGAAGTATCTGTTTATCTTGATGGAGGGACGCGAGCCGAAAGTATTGAGCCACTGGTAGCAAAAATGCCAGAGGTCACAGCAATACAAATAATCACTAAAGAAGAAGCTTGGACAAAGTTAGTCAAGGATCTGAGAATTTCTGATATTCAGGGTGCTACCCAGCAATTGGGAGAGAATCCTTTGGTTGATGAACTGAAGGTAAAGGCGCGTGACTCTGAAGCTGTACCCAATTTAGCCACACAGTTGGCTAAGTTGCAGGGAGTGGATGTAGTGCAGTACGTCGATGAAGCTGTCAAACGCGTCGCCCAGTTGCACCGAGGTCTGAACTGGATTACTGTGACAATTACAATTATTCTCACCTTAACTGCGATCGCTGTGACTACCACTACCATCCGCCTAATTGTGATGGCGCGACGCCAAGAAATTGAAATTATGCAGCTTGTAGGTGCAACTACTGCGTGGATCTACTTACCATTTATTTTGCAAGGTATCACTTTTGGCTTGGTTGGTGGCGCGATCGCCTGGAGTTTCATTTCTGTAATTCAACAGTTTCTTCATCAGTTGCTAGCCAAGCAACCGGAATTTATCCAATTTATTACTAACGGCTTAAAACTCACAACAGGGCAAATTTTATTATTACCCCTGATTCTCTTAAGCTTTGGTGCAGCTGTAGGATTAATGGGGAGCTTATTTGCTGTGAGGCGTTTTGCTAAACGATAGTCATTGGTCATCATCGGTAAAAGACAACTGACAAAGGACAAAATCGCTATGAAATCTCAGTGGTTATGTTTGCTGGAAAATCTTGGTGAATGGCAAGGTTCATTCACTCGTTTCTCACCCCAAGGTACGCTTTTAGAAGATATTCCCAGCATAGTTTCCTTTGAAGGGTTGAACAACAACCAAACAATGCGCCAGATTGTCCGCCGCCAGGGACAAGAAGATTTGTTTCTAGAATATAGTTCTTTAGGGAAAAGTACCTTGTTGTTTGAAAATGGTGCATTTTCTCAAGGTTCGATTCAACTGGCACCTTTTACCGAATTTGGGGCGGAACTGGGTTTAATTCATGAAAATCGCCGTTTGCGGTTGGTGCAATTGTTTAATAAAAATGGTCAACTAGACAAACTTACCTTAATTCGAGAACATTTGGCGGGTACTGAATTCACAGAAAACTCACAATTAAAGATTGATGATCTGTTGGGTGCATGGCAAGGTGAAGCCATCACAATATATACAGATTTAAGACCATCTACAACTACTTCTACAAACCTCAAATTAGAACTTGATACGACTGGGCGATTGATTCAAAGTCTGAGTTTTGGTGAACATATAATTACTTCCAGTGCTACTATCAACGGTTCTATCATTCACTTTGATGAAGATACCCAAAAGCAGGTACAAGTATTACTATTACCTAACGGCGCGTCTGCTACATCTCCCCTAAAAGTAAATTTACGCCAAAGTTTTATCCTTGAGGTGGGTTGGTTAATCAAGCCAAATCTGCGCCAACGGATGATTCGCAGCTATAACGAAAAGGGTGAATGGACAAGCCTAACTTTAGTTACTGAAGCAAGGCTGTAATCTCGAATTTTGGCTTGATTGATTTATATCAGGAGAAATACCCCATTACTGATCCAGACATTCACTTTGAAATTGAGGCTATTGATCTGGAGTATTTGCGGGAAGATTTACCGAAGTTGATTATTTCCATGCAAGAAGGGGTGAATCGTCTCAAAGAGATTAGCACCAGCCTGCGTATCTTCTCACGAACAGATAGCGATCGCCCCATTTCTTTCAACATTCACCAAGGTCTTGAAAGTACTCTATTGATTCTGAAACATCGCCTGAAAGCCAATGCTACTCGACCTGAAATTGCAGTGGTGACAGACTATGGAGATTTGCCTGCTGTTGAATGTTATGCCGAACAATTGAATCAGGTCTTTATAAACTTGTTGGCAAATGCGATCAATGCCTTAGAAGAATCGGTGCAGGGATGCAGTTTTGAAGAGATGAAAGTTAATCCCCATCGGATCGAAATTCGCACACAATTATCTGAAGATGGACAACAGGTTTTAATTCACATTGCTGACAATGGGCCTGGTATGACACCAGATGTGAAAGCATGTATTTTTAATCAATCGTTCACGACCAAAGCGCTGGGCAAAGGCACAGGACTAGGATTAGCGATCGCTCGTCAAATCGTGGTAGAAAAACATGGTGGCAACTTGTACTGTTGTTCCCAAATCGGTCAAGGAGCAGAATTTATTATTGAACTTCCAGTCCGTCAACAGGCATAATTTTAAAGGATCAGCGCATCTAAAATGGAGTTGTTGAGGTAGGAAAAACCTGATGCACTTGCCTGATATAAATCCAAAAACCACGATACATGACACCAGCCTTTATGAAAGTGACTTCTACGCCTGGACACAGGAACAAGTATCTTTACTGCGTGATCAACAATGGAGTCAAGTTGACATCGATAATCTAATTGAGGAAATTGCATCTTTGGGAAAACAGCAACGCCAAGAACTGCGAAACCGTCTCAGCATTTTAATTGGACATCTCCTCAAATGGGAGTATCAACCACAAAATCGCAGTCGCAGTTGGCTGGCTACCCTTCGCATTCAACGCTTAGATACAGCTGAATTGCTGGAAGAAAATCCCAGTCTCAAGCCTGATCTGGAAGAAGCACGGCAAAAAGCCTACCTAAGAGGTGTTGAACTAGCTATTAAAGAAACAGAATTACCAAGTTATACCTTCCCCTCTGAGTGCCCTTACAGTTTAGTAGATATATTGAATAAACAATTTTATCCTGGCGAACTCAGTGAGTTAGTTAATGAATTGGAATTATAATATAGATTATTTTAGCTTTGTTCCCCGAACTATTAGCCACAACCACAGCCATCCTAACCCACTCCCAATAAAATAATAGGGAAAATCAGCCCAAGTAAAACTGGTAGCAATTAACATTTTTCCCCACCAAAAAGAACGTACCCAAGTTAAAAAAGGTGGATGCCACAATTGCATAAACTCCAATAAGCAAGTAATAACCAATACCCATAAAGGGATTTGCCAAACTGCTCGGCGAGTGGGTATAAATAAAAAGGCGAACAAGCACCAAAATATCTCATAAAAAATCCCTCCTACCTCTTGGTTCAACCACCCAATAGAATAGCGATAGTGGCTGTATAAAAGTCCAATAGGGAGAACAATAGCCAGAGAAAGAATGGTTCGCCAGCGAATATTTGTAAATAGTGTCATTATTTAGGATTTCCAATCAATTATTTTCCCTAATCACAGGAAACCACTGATTTTAATCGCTCACAACACAAGCTGTCCAGGTACTCAACCTTTATACCAAATCATACTGACATTGTAATGCTTTGCTGAGTAAAGCTTGATACTCTTCATCCATCACCCGATAAGCCCCAAATCTTTCCAAGTGGGGATTCATCATCTGGGCGTCAAATAGCAGAAATTTCCTCTGACGCAATCTTTCTACCAACTTCACCATCGCCACCTTCGAGCCTTCAGGAATCCTGTAAAACATCGATTCGCCAATGAAAGCACCACCGATGACAATCCCTAAAATTCCCCCAGCTAGTTCATCACCTTGCCAAGTTTCAAAGCTATAAGCAAAACCTTTTTCGTAAAGTAGCCAGTATATTTCTCGTAACTCCTGCGAAATCCAAGTTGTTTCGCGGTTAGCACACCCAGCCACTACCGCCGGAAAATCACGGTTAACCGCCACCGTAAACCGTTCTTGATTCAAAACCCGCTGCAACGACTTAGGATAGCGAAATCGCTCATCTAGAGGAATTAGTGTGCGATCGCGGCTACCATACCAAGACAGGCGTTCGCTGTCATCAGCCATGAGAAAATAGCCTTGTGCATAACCTTGAATAATTGCAGCGATATCATATTGCATAAATATAAAAAATTTTTAGAGGAAAGCAACTTGATGGTAACAGCCATTCTCTGCCTTCCTCTGCCTCACCCTCTGCGTTTAAAACAATGACAGAACCCATCCCATCAATCACCCTTCCGCCATCTGAACATCCCCAGCTTGAAAGCGAATGGCTACAAGAGAGTTTACTGCGGTGGCTAGATACAGAATTTCTTCCAGAAGCAGTCAACCAAAAAATTGCCCAGCGGGCTGCACAAATTTTTATGCGCCAACGAATGGAAGGAGAAAACGACCTTGGTTCTCTGGTAATTGCCATTGTCACAGAGATGCAGGCGTTTGATTTTTCCAAAAGCTTTTATGGAGAGTTTGCGATCGCCAACGCCGTCAGCGATCTACTCTTAGAAAGTCTAGGGATCGACCGTTGTTGTGGTCAATAAAGAAAGTCTACAGTCAAAAGTCTATCTCTCGACTATTGACTATTGACTCTTAACTACCAACTAGACTTCACTACTCCAGGTAACAGACCTTCATGCGCCCATTCTCTCAGAACGTTCCGAGACAGACCAAAGTCACGATAAAAGCCTCTGGGACGACCTGTAACCCAGCAACGGTTACGGCGACGGGTGGGCGCACTATTGCGGGGTAGTTGTTGAATTTGGCGGTGAATTTCTAGCTTCTCCAGGGGAGATTCAGCGCTTCTAAAGTCGTCTAGCAACGCTTCCCGCTTTTCAGCATATTTTTCTACCAACTTGGCGCGTTTTTTCTCGCGCTCAATCATGCTCTTTTTTGCCATACACTCTCTAACTTATTTAAAGACAGCATTTTCTATTCTACAGTGAGGATAGATGTTTCGCCCCTATTTCAACAATTAGTTATCAGCCGCCGGACACAAATCAGCCAGTTCACATGATATACAAGCGGGAGAACGGGCTTTACAAACAGCACGACCGTGATAAATCAGTCGGATTGACCAATTTTCCCAATCTGGTTGTGGTAATAACCCCATCAAATCTTTTTCAATGCGGATGGGGTCTGGATGCTCAGTTAAACCTAAGCGTTGGCTAAGGCGCTTGACGTGAGTATCTACTGTCACCCCAGCATTAATACCATAGGCATGAGCCAAAACCACATTGGCTGTCTTACGCGCCACACCCGGAAGCTTTAACAACTGCTCCATTTGATTGGGTACAACAGAGTCAAACTCAGAGACAATCATTCTACAGGCAGCTTGAATATTCTTCGCCTTATTGCGATAAAACCCTGTAGAACGCACCAAGTTCTCTAATTCTGTTAAATCAGCATTTGCCAAACTCGCTGCATCGGGAAACCGACTAAATAATGCGGGTGTAACTTTATTCACTCGCTCATCTGTACACTGAGCAGAGAGAATTGTTGCTACTAGTAGCTGTACTGGCGTTGAATAAGTCAAGGAGCAGGTTGCATCTGGATACAGACGCTTCAGGCGGCTGAGAATTTCTAAAGCACGCTGCTTTTTGGCTGGCGATTTGCGCTTTGTGGTCACTGGAATAACTTTTGTACCCACTCCAACTGAGTAGTTAACTGGGTAGTTTCCTTAACAATCAAGAAAATTCCCAAACCTAACAGTAACATTAAACCAGTTTGCATGACGCCTTCTTGAATGCGGTTAGGTATGGGCTTACCACGCACACCTTCAATCAACAGAAAAGCCAGCTGTCCCCCATCTAAAGCTGGTAGAGGCAAAATATTGATGATTGCCAAGTTAATACTAATCAGAGCCGCAAAGAAGAATAAGCTACCTGTATCATTTTGGGCAATGTTTGCACCAATTTCTACAATTTTCACAGGCCCTGCTACTTGACTAGCGGTTTCCCCAAAGTTGGTAATTAGTTGCCCAAAGCCTTTAAATGTCAGTGTGACAATGCGCTGAAACTCTGTAGCACCAGCATTCAAAGCTGCTACTGGATTAGTTATGCGCCGCCGCTCAACTTTACCATTGGGAGAAAGTCCAATGCCAATTGTGCCACCACTAGACTTTGCTTCTGGAACAACGTTTACAGATAGCTTTTGGTCGCCACGCACCACGTCTAATTGAATTGACTTACCAGGATTGTTTTTAATGATTTCCCGGAAAGCATCTATTTCTTGGAGCGCCGTACCAAATTGCTTTTGATCAGCAGCTAAGATCACATCTCCTGGCTTAAGTCCAGCGTTGGTGGCTACAGAACTCGTATCTGGTGCTAGCTGTTGGATTAACACACCAGGTTGGCTAGCTTGACCGACACCAACAACGCTAACTTGTCCCACCAGTAACAAGTAAGCAAATACTAAATTGGCGATCACACCCGCGCTAATCACGATCGCCCGATCTAAAATGGGTCGGTTACGCAGCAGATTCGGGTCATGGGGTGGAATATCACTATCTGGGTCATCATCAGGAAAGCCGACAAAGCCTCCTAGAGGAAAGGCGCGGATGGCATATTCGGTCTCTGAACCTTGGTACTTCCAAATAACTGGGCCAAAACCCAAAGAGAAGCGGTTAACGTAAATCCCTTGAGAACGTGCTGCAATAAAGTGTCCTAGTTCGTGTACCAAGATCAAAACAGCTAAAACTGCGATCGCTGCTAAAACTGACATAGAGCAAATTAATCAAAATATTTCGGATATATCTTCTTATTGTAGTAGTTCAAGAACAAGCACATAGGCTCCAGCTATCCTACGATCTCAGATGATGCCTAGGTTGAGCTAGCCAATTTCTATGATGATGTTCCCCCTGGACACTAACGCATCACTCGAATTTCAATTCCCATGTTAAGGTTAGTCCACAAACAATCAGTGCTTATCACAGGCTGGTTCAGAACAACACCTAAAGCCAGACAAGCACGGTCTCCAAATGAAAGCCCGATAGATTTAGTCGCTGGACGCAACATTCCCGCCTTTAATGCTTGTTCTTCATTAAAAAGAATCACCTCAAGATTGAGATTCAAGATAATTTGCCTAATCTCTTCTTCAGGGATTCCTGCTTCTGCTAGCTTTACTATAACTTCCGATAGGTTGACACTACTAATTGCTGCATTGTCAATTAACTGCAAAATTTCTTCGCTACCAGTTTCTTGATTAAGCAACGCCAAAACAGCAGAGGTATCTACAACAACTTCACTCATTCAAACTCTCCAATCTTCGCTCCTCAATCAACTCTTGAGAAAGTTTTCTACTAGCAGGAATATATTTTCTCAAAAGAGCCTGAGCTTCTTGGACAGAAGTTTGAACGCTATTACGGATTGGTTGATCTTCTAGTACGAGAACAGCATTATATTCACCTACAGGTAGGTCTACAGGAGAATTAACTAACAACTTACCATTTTGGGTAATAGTGATGATTATTTCTAATGTTTTCATCATTGGACTAAACAATATCTCCCAATGTTTTACCTTTACCTGCAATAGATGCTGGCGGAGTGCGTCGTTTTTTGGATGGTAAGGTCTCTTCAATGAAGGTAACAATTACACGAACTGCATTAACTTGGGGCTGTTCCGATACCCATTTTATTTGACCGTTCTCATAAATGGCTTCGTAACTTTTTAGCATCGCTAGCCTGATATGATTAATCTTTGCGCTCTTTTATTATAGTTTGGGCGATCGCACTTCTGAAGATAGAATTACTAAAATTATTTGAAAGGAATATATGCGACTACATTAATCCATTCATCAATATCTGAAGCCTTGGCAATAAATTCTAAATCTTGAACGAATTGACCAATTGTGCCACCAAGTTGATGTCCAAAAATTAATCCTGAAAACTGTTTTCCTACTATTTGCCAAGTTTCAGCTAAGACCCGAAAACGAATATCTTGGGTAAATAGCACTCGTTTAAGCTCCGTCACTCTCTCTAATAACTTATCATCAGGCAATTCTTGCATATCATCTTCCAAGGACGTTAACACATCTACACCCCGACGACGCAATTGTGATGTAATAGCTTCAGGGACATGAACATCCATATAGAGAGAAATAGGCACTTACAGCAGTCCTTTTGCTTTCATTCTGCTATAAAAGGGAGATTTTACTGATTGGTTGTTACTTGTTTGCACTTGTTCCCATTCTTCCCTGATTTCTTGGTCAACTTCTTCTTGATTGTCGAAGTAATAACCCATAGCAGCATGAGCTTCAGCATGAGTTAAATGAGGATGTTGGCGACACATTTCTTCTACTGACCAACCATAGGCAAGATAGTCCATAACAATTTGCGCTACTCTAATACGAGGTAAACGCTGTAATCTGGCGGGCTGATTTGCGTTTTTTTCGATATGTGGATAGCTTGTAGTTAACATATTATTTTCACAGGTTACCTTTTCCCAACCTTAATTATAGGTTGATATAGTTTGAGCGATCGCACTACCCCAGTTATGCTTTTGCCCAATTTTTTAAATTAATTCCCTACACTTTTAGCAAATCCGAATCATTAGAAACTAAAATCAAACCGCGTATAATTGCCGTAGCTGGCAATGAATGTAATAACTTCTTGTCATTCATCATCTATGGTTCCAAAAGTGCTTTAACTAAGCTAGGGGAGAGGCGATCGCATTTAGTTTGCGAGCTGTTACAAAGAACATTGTGATATCATTCCAATAGCCTTCTTTGGTTGCAGCTTGATTCACCTCTGTAAAGTATTCTTGCTTACATTGCTCTAACTGTTCCTCTGACCATTTTGCATCCTGAAGCCCAAATGCACTCTTGGCATTACCAGTCCAAGCAACTTTCGCATCTTGCAAATAGAAACCAAATTGCTCAGTTGTAATTTCGATTTCTGCAAACCCAATCATTTCAAGTATTTGACAACACCTGTCAGGCGTTCCCAGTAACTCATTGGGATTCCGGATAGTGATGCCGTACTTTTGTACCACTGCTCGAAACAAAACAGACGCGGTAGGGGAAGTTTCTGCAAGACAGGAAAATGCCACAACTCCTCCCGGTTTCAAAGCATTGTGCCATCGACGAAGTGATGTCGGAATATCTGTCAAGTAGGCGATCGCTGATGAGCATAAAATAGCATCAAATTGGCTTTCGTGGAATTCTTGCTCATCTGCATCCACTTTCTCAAACATGATATTAGTTAGCCCCAAAGCCTCAATTTTCTGTTGAGCTTGCTGCAACATTCCTGAAGCCAAGTCAATTCCCAAAACACGACCTGTGGAACCAACTATCTGAGCCGCAGCAATAGCTGCTAAACCTGTTCCAGTAGCGATATCTAAAACTTGATAACCTAGTTGTAACTTTGCCAAATCTACTAATCGACTTGCAGCTCGTCTATGAAACTCATTCTCGTAGTTTGGGCGGTTGTTGAAATCATGAATAATCTGCTGTTTGTAAGCACTTAACGATGAATCATTCATATCGAGCGATTGATTTAGGTTCTTACAAGGTGAAGACCACCATGATTTAAAACATGACTATAAATCATGGTGGTGGAGGTGTTCGCAGTCCACTAGACTTGTAATTGCTGAACTATGCCAAATTTGATGGCTTTACCCTGCTTTTCCTCCAAATTACAACACTTCTCGTCCTAAGAAAGGTTGCAACACTTCTGGTATTTTTACTGTCCCATCCGGTTGTTGATAATTTTCCAAAATCGCCGCCATAGTTCTGCCCACAGCCAAGCCAGAACCATTTAAAGTATGGACAAACTGTGTCCCCTTCTTACCCGCTTCTTTAAAGCGAATATCAGCCCGTCTTGCTTGGAAATCAAAACAATTAGAACAACTGGAAATTTCCCGATACTTACCAGAAGATGGTAGCCATACTTCTAAATCATAAGTTTTCGTTGCCCCAAAACCTAAATCACCAGTACATAAATTAATTACACGATAAGGTAATTTTAAAGCCTGTAAAATTGCTTCGGCATTCCCCACCAATTTTTCTAATTCATCAAAAGAAGAACTGGGATGAACAACTTTCACTAACTCCACTTTATTGAATTGATGCAGACGAATTAAACCCCGCATATCTCGCCCATAACTTCCCGCTTCCCGACGAAAACAGGGAGTATAAGCACAGTGATAAATTGGTAAATCTTCCGCAGCCAGAATTTCTCCCCGATACAGGTTGGTAACGGGAACTTCTGCTGTTGGTATCAACCACAACTCATCATCAGCACATTTAAAGCTTTCTTCGGCAAACTTTGGTAACTGACCAGTTCCTGTTAAAGAATCAGTATTCACTAACAACGGCGGGCTAACTTCCACATAGCCAGCTTCAGTTTGCGTCTTCAGCATAAACTGAATTAATGCCCTTTCTAAGGCTGCACCGGCACCAACGAGGGTCACAAACCGACTCTGGGCAACTTTCACAGCGCGCTCAAAATTGAGTATCCCTAATTTCTCGCCAATTTCCCAATGAGGGGCAATATTTGGGTTTTGGGGGAGATATTCATCACCCCAGCGCCGCACCTCTTGATTATCATCCTCAGTTTTGCCAATAGGTGTGGAGTCGCTGGGCAAATTGGGTAATGCTAATACAAGTTGTTCGATTTCCGCTTTGAGAGCTTTTTCTTGCGGTTCTAGTTCGCTCAATTGGGCTTTGATAGAGTTACCTTCATCCCGCAAACCCTGAATTTCTGCTGATTGAGCATCAATACCAGATTTAATTTTTTGCCCAACAAGTTTACCAATTTCATTACTCCGGGCTTGGAATTGAGAGCGTGTCACCTCTATTTCCCGTTGTTGCCGATCTAACTGTAATATCGGTTCAATGTCGTACTTACCACTACGACTATTCAACCGTTCTTGGATTAATTGGGGATTTTCCCGTATTTGCTTAATATCCAGCACAGATTTTTTTTGTTTTTCGCCTAGTGTCTTCCTGCCAAAACATCAGCATAGCCTGATTTTGGTCTGCTATTACAGTCATTCCCAATACAAATTATGCATAGGGAATAGGGGAGGAGTTTGTAGTAAGCACTTCAGTGCTTGGAAGGTCAGGACTAAAGTCCTTACTACGAACTTCAAACATCCTCTAAGGACGAGTCACCCGATTTAGTAGCCATAGTGAAGCCACCAAGCCCGCAAAGTGCGCTGAGACGGTATTGATATTTGCCTGTACTACAAGCATGTCTAGACCGCTAATAATCCGTGTGGGGTCAAAAATTTGGGTAGTGATGGCTTGGGGCGATATAGACCGTGCTACCAATGTACCAACGATCGCCTGTGCCCCCAAAAGAGTCACCAAGGTTCCGCCTAAATTTATCCACAGTCCCAAGCGTAATACTTGCACACTCTCACTTTTACGAGGGCGGTTATTGGGATTGGCAGATAGTAGTTGGTTGCCAATTCTGGCATAACGATAAGCTAAATAAATACCTCCTCCCAAAACAATGAGTCCGCAAACGGCGAGGAAGACACCAAAGCCTGTACCTGGATTATTACTGGGACTGCCTGCTCTCTGACTAAATACAGCAAATAGCAACACAATAATCCCAGAGACAACACCTAGTACTAACTGAATCCAGAAGCTAATCCAACCTGTAAGGCGAAATGTTTGCCCAATTGCCCGCAGAGCAGAGGCAGAAGGAGGGGCGTCGCGGTCTTGTGACATATTTGATTACCGATAAGCTAGGCGCTTGATAAAGTTACTATCACACTTACCAGATGAGATAAGAATATCTCAAGTCTGGCAGATCAGTATTTCATGTTATTTGCGTGTGTCTTCAGTCATCATGGTTTTTACCCAGATACCTCACTTAGCTGCATATTTTAGGTTTAGCACTGGTACAATCGCCGTAAAAAAAGTGTTTATTAAGTTTTGCAGACAAAATCGAGTTTTACCTGTAAAATTTCTTCGATGGCATTTTATGCTTCAGCAGTTCTAACCAGCTCGGCATCACTTGACACCAAGACTGTGGCAAAACCACTGTCTGATTGCTCCTCACCACACACACCGTCTTGAGCTTGGATAGGGACGTAATGTTTTGCGCCCCTAAAACTCACACACTATTCTCACGATTTAAAAAGCGTGGGTCACTATTTTGACGTTCACGCTTTAGAAATCTTGCCTAAGTAGCGGTATATACTTACTCATTATTGAGTATCCCTATATACTGTCTACAAGGATTTGTAGATACCAACCTAAGGCATTTTTTGAGCCATTCACTAACCATGAAACTTGAGGATATATATCACTTCTTTGAAAATCCTCCGCCAACTTACCTCTGTCAGGAACTAGCAGTTTGTTACATCTTGTACGTTTTACTGCAAGGTGAGTCCTACGGAACCGAGTTGATTCAGCAACTGGAGAATGAATATCCAACCTATAGGCTTTCAGATACTGTACTTTACAGTGCAATCAAATTTCTCGAAGACCAAAGGGCAGTCACTGGGTATTGGAAGAAACTCGAAGGGCGGGGACGCCCCAGGCGGATGTACCAAGTTTCTCCAGAATGGCAAGTTCAAGCACAGGATTTGGCCCATCTGTGGCAAGAGTACATGCATCAGAGGACAAACTAACGAATAATTAATAATGAATAAATCTCCTCCAATAATTTAGCTATGGATACTGCTATTCTGCCATCCACGTTGCTGCTAACTTTGTTGTTATCAGTTGGGCTATTTTTCTTTATTCGTGCCTCAACTAAAGACCGTATAGAAAAAGCACAACTGGTATCAGAACAAGATGAAGCTTCTTTAATGCCTCAATTAAAGGAGTATTTCCACTCGCGGTCTTACCGAGTGGCAGCGGTAGACCAAGAACTCAACCAAGTGACTTTTGAAGGGTTTGTTAAACCAAGCTGGTTTTTAGCAGTTTTTTTGACCCTACTAGCAGCGATTGGCCTTGTTTGTTTATCACTGGTTGTGTGGCTGCTTGCTCCTGGCTTAGGTGTCCTTCCTCTCGGAATGGTACTACTAGCGCCGTTGAGTGGTATTTTTTATTGGCAAAAAGCTGGAAGGCTTGAGAGAGTGTCAATCAAGTTGGAAGCAACTCCCAGCCAGCAACACCCCTCAAGTAAGATGACTGTAATTGCCCACCGTGATGAACTCAGTGAGTTACAGAGGGTACTACAGTTAAAGATTATTGAATAAGGATTGGACTTTTCTTGCCCACGACATAGCATAAGATGCAGACTTCTGAGCAAATGTTCCGGAAATAGCATTGGGGAGCAGGAAAGATAACTCATACGATGCTAGTTTTTCCTTCGAGACAAATCATCAGGAAATAATTATGTCTTTTGACGAAGCGTCCCGAGTAATCTACCGGATGAGCGTGCAACTTCACCCTTGCTTCTGGACGCGCTCTATCCTAACTCCCTTTTGCATGATTCAGACTGAAAACCAATCCACGCAAGCATGACTTGGAATGAGTTGACTGTCCTATCGCCTGAACTAGCTTGACTGGCAAATCAGCTACAAAATAAAAAAAACATAAATTTTTGCATAAACTGAGTAGTTTCGCCAGTTAATCTTGTCAGAAGCCGCATTTGATGCGTAAGATAACCATCTGGAGTTCATCGACCAGCTAAAACTAGAGCTTCCTGACCCGCAGGTGCTTCTAATGTCCTCAAGCTGGGAAATAAGAAATGGTTTTCTTCTACATATTGAGCACCGAACAAACCCTTTTCTGCCCAGAAATAACGGTCTGTGGTGTGTTCATTTCGCTTTACTAGTAGCAACGCAGGTGGTGCGATTCCTTCAGCTTGAATGAATTTTCTCGCTGCGGTCACAGGTTTTTCTTCGCCACTCTCGATGCTATATTGAGGCACATGCTCCAGAATGCGCCGCCCTTCTTGGCGACGACGACTTTTGCGCTTCCGTCTCCTAGCCAACCTATTTTCCTCCTCTTTCAAGCTGTAGATTGTAGTTTTAGCTACAAAATCCGTCGTAATTATATAGGTTCTAGTTATAAAAATCAAGGGTTTTTAACTCTTGACTCCCACAAAGATAATATTTTTAAAGGTAGAGAAATCCCAGACGGTGGAGGATATAATTCCCAGGGACAAAGCATTACTAAGAAAATTTAGTTAAGCTTGATGAAATGAGCTAGGGAAAAATAAAGCCTCTACCTTAATCTTCCCTCAAATTCTGTAATCTAAACCAAGAATATTCTGAAAAATGTTAATGTCTGCCAGTTCAGATTTTGTGGCTCTATGCCGAGAGCAAATAGCATTGCTCACCCAAGGGTTTGGAGCATCGTTAAGTGTTGTGTACTTAACACAAGAATTGGTAGAGGCTCCTACAGGTGAGGCAAAACTAATTCCTGTAGTGGTCTACCCAGATAGGGCAATATTAATGCCAGGAGAGGAGCCTACGGAGGCGACAGCACCCAAGCAACTTGATATTAAGAATATTTTGGTCTTACCCCAGAATCAAGGGAAATTATTGACAGCAGGGTTGGAATCTCCTGCCTCTTCACAGGAATCGGCAAAACCAGAGGAATATTTGCTTAGTAGTAACCAAATTGTTTTACCCCTAATTCATGAGGGGATGATGATGGGGTTATTAGTGACGGGTAGAGAAGACCGGGCATGGAATGAGCAAGAGCAAAGTGAAATTCAACGAATAGCACAAACCCTAGCGATCGCTTGTATTTTGGATCAGCGTCGTGCCTGGTTGCAACACCAGCTACATCAACAACAAATTCTCCAAGAACAACAGCGAGATTTACTAGATAACCTGTTGCACCAGTTTCGCAACCCGCTCACGGCACTACGAACTTTTGGTAAGCTATTATTCAAGCGACTGCGAACCGGAGACCCTAACCGGGATGTGGCAACTAATATTGTGCGAGAAAGCGATCGCTTACAAGAATTACTGCTACAGTTTGATCAAGTAATTGACTTGACAGAGGAAGATTTGGCGACGCTTTCACTGCCAGAAAGTGATGTATTTGTCGAAGCCACTATCCAAAAAGAAGCTAAACCAGCTTTATTATTACCGGGGACAGGAGAGAAAGAAACTGACTGTTCTCTGGCAGATTTATTGACACCATTGCTAGTGTCAGCGAAGGCGATCGCCCAAGAGCGAAATCTACAATTAAAAGCTCAAATTCCTCGGAACTTGCCACTAGTGCGTGCCAATGTTAAAGCATTACAAGAAGTGTTGAACAATATCATTGATAATGCCTTGAAATATACGCCTCCTGGTGGCAAAATTTTGATTCAGGTAGGGCAGGAAAAAGCTAATTTGCTGGGAATTATCATTAGTGATACTGGCCCAGGAATTCCACCGCAAGATTTAGCACACCTGGGAGAGAGGCATTACAGAGGTGTACAAGCCCAAACAGCAATTCCTGGTACAGGTTTGGGGTTAGCGATCGCTAAACAATTAATCGAGCAAATGCAGGGCGAAATAGAAGTTTTCAGCCCTGCAATCAACTCGACTATCACATCACCCAGTGCCCCAGGAACGACGTTTATTATTTGGTTGCGGGAAGTTGGGGGTTAGGTGTTTGTCAAGGGTCAGGAGACGCGATTATACTCTGACGCGTAGACGCTCGTAGAGCGGCTTCTCGTCTGTCTGTACTTGTTGCCTGTTCCCCATTATCTTAATGAAACCAACAAGCTTTGATTGACGGTCATTTGTAAATCGGTGTCTGGGTCGATAGCGATTAAGTCAACACTATTTTTACCGAAGAACAAACCAATCAATGCACCGATACCAGCACCGCCGAGGACTTCTTCTGTAGCGATCGCGCGATCGCCTGTGACAGCAGATACCGCCGCCGCCGCACCAGCACCTAATACGGTATTCTTAATAATGGTTCCAGTATTAGTACCCTTATTCACAGTTTCGGTTTTGGTAATTACTTCCGAAGTGGCATTGATTTGATACTCTTGACCTGTGGTCAAAACGAGTTTTTCAGCAATGAATTGAGAGCCACCTTGAGCAGGTTTCAGTTGACCAACCACTTGACTACCCGCAGGAATCACTACAGATCCTTCCTGGGTAACTACGCTTTGGGCGACTGTGAGGGTCAAAGGAGCACTCTCATCCTTAGTTACCAGAATTTTTTCCGCCTTGTCATACTTCACAGGGATAGCAGTCCCTTGAGGAATGGTGACTGATATAGGTGTGGGAGTGGTGGTTTGTCCAGCCACAATGTAGGGCGAGTTAATGGCTGAGGCTTGATTAGAACTAACCAACGCTTGGTAGATGAAGGCTGCTACCTGGGCGCGTGTGGCGGTTGCAGTGGGATTGAGGAACTTCACATTTGGATAGTTCACCACAATTTGCTTCTCTGTGGCGGCGGCGATGGGGCTACGGGCATAATCAGCGATGCTGAAGGCATCGTTGAAGTATTGCAGAGTGGTTTCGGTGTTTACAGTGGGGCTGTATGCTAGACCGTTGGATAAGGAAACCAATACTTGCTGACGAGGGATGGCTTGGTTAGGCTCGAAGCGATTACCAGGATATCCTGATAAGAAACCGATGGTGTAGGCTTGTTGAATCGCACTGGATGCCCAATAATTGCTGGGTACATCAACAAAACTGATGGCTTGGCGTTGTGGTGATTTGGGGAAAGCCTTGTTAACCATCGCTGCAAATTGAGCGCGTGTGACTGCTTCTTCTGGGCGGAAACTACCATCAGGAAATCCCGCAATGACGCCTCGTTGTGATAATTGTTGGATAAATTGTGCAGCCCAATAGTTAGATTGAACGTCAGAAAAAGTAGTTTGAGCAAAAGCTGGAGCAGCTGTGATCAAAGGGGCTACAGTACCGACTGTGACGCTTAAAGCCATGAGTGCAGCTGTTCCAGATTGCCAACGATTTAAAGCAAACATTGTTTTTTACTCCAAGTAAATTTATTTTTTCTTCTCTTAACTAATTAGACAATTTCTCAGGTTTAAAGTTCCCGTATTTTCTGTTTTTTGGTAAAAACTATTGCTTGAGAAATCTAGTCATAATTAAATAAAATTTGTCAAAGGGAATAGGTAATAAGTAATAGATTAATTCCGCTATTACTTATTCTGTTATATTTATTATTCCCAAAAATTTCAATAACTAACAGGACGATGCTGACAAGAAAATAGTTGCAGGGAAATAGAAGTTGGAGAGCTAAAAAAATAAGCGATCGCACACATCATCAAGGTGGCGATCGCTATTCGGGATGATTAGAGTCACGACTTAATTTTAGTTAAGTCTAGTAAGAGGGATTGAGTACTAAATTGGAGTTGAGTGTTAACGCCAAATCTGTGTCTGGTCTGAGGACGTAAACATCAGCTGATTTTTTCCGTAATAATACACTTGCTAAAGCACCCGCAGCCGCACCAGCAACTGGTTCTAAAACTTCAATTCTCTTGTTACCGGTAAGTAGTGAAATCACACTGGCAGCACCAGCACCAATAGCTGCATCTGTTAATATACTGCCGGTGTCACTGCCTTGGGAAATTCTTTCAGTTTGGCTAAATGTGCGAGAGGTAGCATTGACTGACTGACGCTGACCAGAGGCAAATACCAATTCTTGCGCTACGAATCTTACACCTTGTCTTTGATCATTATTGTTTGTACTATAGCTGCCATATAAGCTCACAGGTTCTAGCCTGCCAACTACTTGAGTTCCAGCTTGAATTAAGACTCTTCTGTTAGAGTCAATAATATCGCTGGCTATCCTTAATGTTAGTGGTAAAGTTTCTCCTGGATTAACAACAATCTTCTCTTTTTCGTAGGTGACAGGAAAAACCACATTCCGATTACCAGGAATGGTTACTGTTCGAGACTGACCAAGATTGTATTGCCCATTATTATTAATGTATTGGGCTTGAGCAGAAGCCAAGGTAAATAGAGGAGTAATAGCACCCGTGGTAATCGCCATTGCCATGAGTGCAACTGTTTTAGGTTTCCAGGTATAAAGGCGAGTCATAGGAGGGTTTCCGTTAATATCTGAGATATGTTTTATGACGCTAATTCACTGAGATTGTTTCTGGCTGTTTTGAACCTCTCTGTCGGCATATTCCGAAAGTAGAGAGCTTTTTAAGACGCGGTGTAGTGACTATTGTTCCTCAGCATTTTTTACCGCTAATAGCTATTCATCAATATATCAATCTGATTTGATTTTCTGAAATTTCTTGCGTGGTGGGCGTTCGAGAAGCGTTTCACAGAAAAGTGTAGCGCTAGCGGGATAGGGAAGGAACTCTTAACAGCAAAAAGTGCGGTCTTCTCACAAAGGGAGAGGCTAGGGCCTGGTGTAGGAGTTTCCCCAAGTAGAGCAACTTTGCAAGAGAGGGAACAGGAAAAAGATCATAGATGTGTACTGAGTTTTTTAAAAAATTAGCTAGGATGTCCTATAAATATTAATTTTTGTTTATAGTGTGGATTTTATTATAAGTTTTTGAAAAATGAAAAATTTAGTTCTTACTCAGCATTTTAGGACTGGATTTCTCAGCACTAAAATACTGACGATAAACTGACTTGAAAATAACAGCAGCTAAGAAAGCTCAGATGTAATAATATTTTTGACGCCAATTTCAGATGTTCTTTATCAGCTTTTTTCTCCTTCAACAGCAGGTAATCAAGGAGAAGCTCTCAAGTTGCTCATTTTTTCTACGAAAATAGTAAAAAAATTGACCCATCATGAATAACCTCATCAAGATAATGTTAATTTTTGTAAATTTGCGGTCTTAAACACTAGAAACCTGAATTTTACCTAGTTAAACTAACAAAAAGTGCATCTGTACTGTTAATGACTAAAACTTTAGATGTGGCGCTATAGCCTCAATGATCCCAGTACAACTTATCCTCAAAAACTTTCTTAGTTACCGTGATGCAACTTTAGATTTTCGCGGTCTGCATACGGCTTGTATTTGTGGTTCCAATGGTGCAGGTAAATCTTCCCTCCTGGAAGCAATCACTTGGGCAATTTGGGGCGAAAGCCGTGCTGCTGCTGAAGATGATGTGATTCATTCCGGCTCGAAAGAAGTCCGGGTTGATTTCACTTTTGAAAATAATCAGCAAAAATATCGTGTGATTCGCACCCGCATTCGCAGTGGGGCTAGCGTCTTGGAATTTCAAATAGAAACGCCTTCTGGTTTTCGCTCCTTAACTGGTAAAGGAGTAAGGGCGACGCAGGATTTGATTCTAGAACATATTAAGCTCGATTATGATACTTTTATTAATTCTGCCTACCTGCGTCAAGGTCGTGCAGATGAATTCATGCTGAAGCGCCCCGCCGAACGGAAAGAGATTTTAGCGGAGTTGTTGAAACTGAATCAGTATGATGAGTTGGAAGAGAGAGCCAAGGAATCGTCGCGTCAGTTGAAAGCTAGATATGAAGAGTTGGAACGTTCTTTAGAAGCCATTAAAACCCAGCTGCAACAACGCGAATTCACTCAGACGCAAAGAGCCGAATTAGAAGCGGAACTCAATCAATTACAACAGGTGCAGGCTTTTGATAATATCCAATTACAAAGTTTGCAAGTTGTACAGCACCAGCGCCAAAATTGGGAACAACAACTCAGTTTTGTGAGGCAACAATACCAAAATCTTACCCAAGACTGCGATCGCCTCCAACAAGAACAGTCATCGGTGCAGAATCAGCTAGCAACTTTAGAAAAGCTATTAAATCAGGAAGCAGAGATTAAAGCGGGATACACCCAATATCAAAATCTGCAATCGCAAGAAGAAGCCCTAGCTGCCAAATTTGAAGCATACACCCGTGCCCAACAGTCTCGCCAACAACAGCAACAACAACTCACAAAGCAAATCCACGATCTGGAACGACAACTGCAACAAGCCCAAGCCCAACTAGAAGCGTTACAGCAACAAGAGCGGGAAATTCAACAAACTCTCACCAAGTCAAGTGATGTCGAAGCTGGTTTGGCACAATTAGCCGCAGCGCGTCAGCGTGTGGTGCATCTAGATGAGTTACAAATGCGAGTCACACCCTTGTTGCAACAACGGGCGACTCTACAAAGCCAACTTGATCGCACTCATGCTGGTTTAGTTGCACGAGTTGAACAATTGCAAGCGACGGAAAACCAATTACAACGCCAACAGGGACGCCAACCCCAACTGCAACAAGCGGTGATGGATGTGGGTATCCAAATTGAGGAATTGGAGAAAAAGCGGGTTTATCTGCAACGAGTACAGGAAAAAGGACAGGAGAGGCGTCATTTTATTGAACGTCTGCAAGCTCATCAACGAGACTATGAAAAACTGCTGGGAGAACTAGAGCAAAAACTGCAAATGCTCCAGAACCCCAATGCTTTGTGTCCGTTGTGTGAGCGTCCTTTGGATGAACATCACTGGAACCGTGTGGTAGACAAAACCGAAACCGAGTTACAGGACACCCAAGGGCAATTTTGGGTAGTTCGGGAACAAATGGCGGTGTCAGACAGGGAAATTCAGGTACTTAGGCAAGAATACCGGGAAATTTCGCAACAATTAGCCAGTTATGATACTTTACGGGAACAACGGGGACAGCTGGCAGCCCAGTTACAAGCTACCAGCGATGTGGAACAGCAATTACAACAAATTGCGGCAGAAAAGCAACACCTAGAGCGATCGCTCTATGCTGGTGATTATGCTCCTGATAAACAAGCCGAACTACAACAATTAGACCAATATCTGCAACAACTCAATTACAATGAACAAGACCATGCCCTAGCTCGTAGCGAAGTCGAGCGTTGGCGATGGGCAGAGATTAAACAAGGGCAGATTAAAGATGCTACCAAGCGCCAAGCACAGCTAGCAGCCCGCAAACCAGAATTACAAGCGCATATTGCCCAATTAGAAACCAGAATCCAACAAGAACAAATTGATTCTGATGGCGCTAAACAAATCATTGCTCTGGAGCGCCATATTAGTGAACTTGGTTATAGTTCCGAGCAGCACAATCAAATTCGGATGGCAGTACGCCAAGGACAATCTTGGCAATTGCGCTATCAACAAATGTTGTCAGCCCAACAGCAGTATCCCCAACTCCAGACAAGATTACATGAGTTGGTAGCTGCGAGAAACGCTCGCTTGACTGAGCGCCAAACACTCGCCTCCCAAATTGAAAGTCTTGCCCAACAGTTAACAGCCACAGCCAACCCGGCTGGACAAATTCAAGCTTTAGAGCAGCAGCTACAAATCCGCAGGCGGGAACTGGATGAAAAAATTGCCAAGTTGGGGCGCCTAGAACAGCAAGCTCTCCAACTGGAAACCCTGCAAACTCAGTATGAACAGCAGCAATTGCAACTGCAATCGTGTAAACAGCAATATCGAGTTTATCAGGAATTAGCGCAAGCATTTGGTAAAAATGGCATCCAAGCTCTGATGATTGAGAATGTGCTACCCCAACTGGAAGCTGAGACAAATCAATTGCTTTCGCGGCTGAGTGCGAACCAGTTGCATGTACAATTTATTACCCAAAAAGCTGGAAAAAACAGTAAATCAAGCAAGAAGAACGTCAAATTGATAGATACCCTAGATATCTTAATTGCTGATGCCAGAGGCACACGAGCTTATGAAACCTACTCTGGCGGGGAAGCCTTTAGAATTAACTTTGCGATTCGGTTAGCCCTGGCAAAATTATTGGCACAACGTGCAGGGGCGGCGTTGCAATTGTTAATTGTAGATGAGGGCTTTGGTACCCAGGATGCTGAAGGATGCGATCGCTTGATTGCTGCGATTAATGCGATCGCTGCCGATTTTGCTTGTATCCTCACTGTTACCCACATGCCCCACCTCAAAGAAGCCTTTCAAGCCCGCATCGAAGTTAATAAAAGTCAGCAAGGCTCACAGATCCAGTTGTTAATTTAGATGCAGAAAAGATCAACAACATCTAAATTCGATTGTTGTCAGTAGCGAGGCAAAAATAAATACTCTCATGAAGATCGGGCATAGGGCATAGTAAAAAATATTTGAAATTAATTATGCCCGATTACTTAACAGCCTAATAACTGCCTAGTATAGTGTTCTAACTAATCTTTTTTAATTAAGTAGTAAAACTTTTGATACTAGCGTTGCTTAGTAATAGCGGGCTTATTGCGTAAAATCACATAATTATTGCCTCAATGACAAATTAAAAATTACTAACATAGATGTAAATAATTTGACTTTTTGAAGTTTACGAGTAATTTCGGTTATTGACTTGACACAGATTGTGACAGTAGTAAGATTACTCTAATCAAACGAATACATCAGGGACGTGAGTTAATTGCTTGTGTGGAATGCCACAACTTCTACACACTAATACTTGTATCTGCCGGACAACACTATTCCGGGTTAGTATTATGACTTAACGGTGCTTGATCGGATTATCGATATTGAATTGTTAAATTTTATGGACCATAGTCCACAAGACGGCAGTATTAACCTCCTCTGAACTGGTGAGTAAGTCTCCCAGCGCGGGGGAGACCATAGGAGGTATGGAGGTATTATGCTCACACAGGATGTTCGCAATTCACTTGTTGACGTTTCTGACCTGAACCAGCTCAAATGGGATTTGAACCATGTGCAACCCGTTGATGCTGGCGAGTACATTACACAATTGCCTGAAAAACAAAGAGCGATCGCTTTTCGCCTACTCAACAAAGCTCAAGCAATTGATGTTTTTGAATATCTGCCCACAGAAGTACAAGAAGAACTAATTAATTCTCTACATGATGTGCAAGTAGTGCAACTTGTGGAAGCCATGAGTCCCGATGAACGGGCAGAATTGTTTGATGAACTACCTGCTGGCGTCATCAAACGCTTATTGCAAGAATTAAGTCCCGAACAAAGGCAAGCCACCGCCACAATTCTTGGCTATCCCGAAGGTACTGCTGGACGGGTAATGACCACAGAATATGTCCGGTTACGGCAAGGATTAACTGTAGGCGAAGCCTTAAGTAAAATCCGCCGTCAGGATGAAGACAAGGAAACGATTTATTACGCTTACGTCACAGATGACAATCGCACCCTAGTTAGTGTGGTTTCTTTGCGCCAGCTGTTATTTACCTTCCCTGATGTTCTTATCCGAGATATTGCTAGCGATCGCGTGATTAAGGTAAGGACTGAGACTCCCCAAGAAGATGTCGCCCAAATTATGAAGCGCTATGACTTAATCGCTATTCCGGTGGTAGACAGGGAAGATCGATTAGTGGGCATCATCACGATTGATGATGTGATCGATATTTTGGAGGAGGAAGCCACAGAAGATATTCAAAAACTGGCAGGTGTAAGTGGTGATGAGGCGGCTTTGTCTGCTCCCCGCGTCACCATTCGTAAGCGCTTACCTTGGTTGCTGGGAATTATGGCACTTTACATTGGTGCTGCTAGTGTCATCGCTCCTTTTCAATCAGTGATTGCTGCCGTGCCAGTTCTCGCAGTCATTATGCCCATTTTTTCTAACACTGGTGGAACTGTCGGCATTCAAGCATTAACAGTAACAATTCGCGGCTTGGGTGTAGGAGAAGTGACACCTAAAGATACACTGAAGATTTTGCGTAAGGAACTTTGCGCTGGTTTAGGTACTGCCTTAGTTTTATCAATGACGATGATTATGTTGTCTTTGATTTGGGCGCAACCCCAAGAGCGTTGGGTAGCTTTTATTGCCGGCGTAGTAATGGCAACTAATACGGTTGTAGCTGTGACTCTTGGCACCTTACTACCAATGGGTTTGAAGCGACTCAAGTTAGATCCGGCTCTAGTTAGCGGGCCTTTGTTAACGACTATGCTCGATATGGTGGGTTTTTTAACTTTTCTCAGCCTGATTTCTCTGGCTTTAAAGGTGTTTCATCTCCCAACTTAATCTGGCGGCAATTTTACTTACTAATTGGGGTAAGTTCACTCAGTATCCGTTCCAAGTATTGCTTTTGCCTCACATGCTGCTGATGTATAGCAATCCGGAAGTGGAATATTACTATTCCACTTCACATTTATATCTTATAGATATATGCCCACTAAATAGTAATGCCAAGAGAAAATAAGAGTAAGTACGCCATCCTGGGGATATTGAGTTTTGGCCCTCATTCTGGTTACGACATCAAAAAGAAGATTGAAACCAGCACTGGCAATTTTTGGAGTGAAAGTTACGGGCAGATTTATCCGATTCTCAAACGATTTGTGGCCGAAGGACTGGCAACTCAATCGATTAAGCCACAAGTTGGCAAGCCAGACCGCCACATCTATATGCTCACAGACAAAGGTCTGGAAGAATTGCAACACTGGTTAACAGAACCTGTGGAACCGCATGTAGACAGAATCGAGATTCTGTTAAAGTTGTTCTTTGGACAACAGATGACTGTAGCTGAAAATATTCGACACGTAGAACAATTCCAGAAACTGCAACAGCAATTATTGCAAAAGTATCAAGCGATCGCCCAAGAGGTCAAGGCGAATGAGGCTGAAAACCCTAATGCTCCCTACTGGCTGATCACAAATAGTTATAAGCTGCACATAACTCAGGCTCTGATTGCTTGGTGTGAAGAAACTTTAGCTAAACTGAATCAAATGGCAGAAAAAATATCAGGTAAGTAACTGGATGAACATAAATACACTCATGAGGGTTGGGCATGGGGCATGAAACATATTGGAAATTAATTATCTCCAGTTACTTAATTTGTACATTCCTGTAAATTAAAAAGCTGTAGAGAAGCTTTCAATCCTATCTCTACACCAAAAATTCATAGCTATTTATGCCTACTACCACCTGGAATCGTCATCACATTCTTTCATTGGCTGATTTTACTGCCGTTGAATATGATACTGTTTTGCAAACTGCGGCTAGTTTTCAAGAGGTGCTATCACGACGGACAAAGAAAGTGCCAACCTTGCAGGGACAGGTGGTGGCGAATTTATTTTTTGAACCCTCTACCCGGACTCGCAGCAGTTTTGAAATTGCTGCCAAGCGTCTCAGTGCAGATACGCTGAATTTTGCGGCTTCAACTTCATCCATGACCAAGGGTGAAACAATTCTCGACACAGCCAAGACCTATTTGGCGATGGGAACTGATATCATGGTGATTCGCCATCGAGAGGCAGGAGTACCAAATGCGATCGCTCAAGAAATGGATCGTTTAGGTGTGCGAGTTAGTGTGCTCAATGCCGGTGATGGACAACATGAGCATCCTTCTCAAGGATTGCTAGATTTATTTACCATCTGTACTTTAATTGACCCTGCCAATCCACGCATAGAACTATTAAAGGGCAAAAAGATTGCGATTGTGGGGGATATTTTACATTCTCGCGTCGCGCGATCGAATATTTGGAGCTTAACTGCTAGCGGGGCAGAAGTCCATCTAGCAGCACCACCCACTTTGTTACCCAAGTTTTTTGCCGATTATTTTTCTGAAGAAACCACAAATTCCCCAATCCCAATTGCCCCTTATCCCCAACCCCCAGTTCCCCATCGTCCGCTATTTCTTCATTGGCAATTAGAACCAGCTTTGCGTGATGCTGATTTTGTCATGACTCTACGCCTGCAAAAAGAACGGATGACGACTCATTTACTCCCCAGTCTGCGAGAATATCATCAATTGTTTGGGATTACACGTCACAAACTCACATTATGTCAACCTGATGTCAAAGTTCTCCATCCCGGCCCGGTTAATCGTGGTGTGGAAATCAGCTCTGATTTAATGGATGACCCAGAATTTAGCCTTATTCAATCGCAAGTGACTAGTGGTGTCGCTGTTCGGATGGCGCTATTGTATTTAATCGGTAGCGGTAAGGTTTAAGGAATTTGCAGGTTGTCTGGAAAATTTTGTCACCCAAGATACAGCATAGGCAGTCATGCTCAAGATACTGTAGGTAACGCTTAAAGTTTAGGGCATAAATAAAACTCCGGTAAACCTATAGGTCAGGCATACAATACAACTTCAAGGTTCCTTCATAAAACGAGCCGTGCATTATGAACAAACCAATCAATAATCAACCTCATGGGGATTTGGGAAAATTCACCGCAGTTGTTTTGAATAGGTTCTCAAAGCTGGTTTAATAGAGCAATTGCCCAGCCGAAGGGGATAAAAAGTCAAAGGGAATGAAAGTGAACAACGCCATCCGGATTAATGAAAACTTGACAACAACAGGGCAAGTTACAAAACAACAACTGCAACAAGCTAGCCAAGAGGGTTTTCAATCAGTTTTAAATTTGCGATCGCCAAGTGAACTAGGATATCTCAAGGATGAACAACAAATAGTAGAAGCCTTGGGGTTGCATTACATCAATATGCCGCTCAAGCTAGAAGCCATCAATGAAGAGCTAGTTACCGAAATTCTCACCACACTAGAACATCTGCCCAAACCGGTGCTCATACATTGTGCCGCAGCCATGCGATCAACAGGAATTGCATTGTTAAGTATAGCGATCGCAGAAGGATTAACACCGGAGCAAACTTTAGAAAAAGCTAAACATCTCGGCTTTGGGTTCTTTGAACACGCTGGAGTCAATCCCCGCCTGAAGCAACTATTTGTGGACTATCTGGCAAAGTATGGCAAGGTAGTTGTGTTAGTTGAATAGGGAATGGGGTATTGGGCATGGGGAGGAATAAATTTCGACAAATAACAAATAACAAATGACCAACTACTTCCGCCCTAATATTGATGCAATGGCTAGCTACATCCCTGGTGAACAACCACCACGGGGTACGCAGGTGATTAAACTCAATAGTAATGAGAATCCCTATCCTCCTTCACCTGCGGCATTAGCTGTGCTCAAGAATATTGATGGTGAATGGTTGCGACGGTATCCAGAACCATTTGGGGAAGAATTCCGACAAGCTGCAAGTCAGGTTTTAGGTGTTCCTAGTGATTGGATCATTGTAGGAAATGGCAGTGATGAGTTACTAAGTGTGGTGATCCGAGCTTGTACAGAACCTGGGCGGAAAGTGGTCTATCCCATACCAACTTACGTGCTATATCACACATTGACTGAGGCACAGGATGCGGAAATTGCTGAGGTTGCCTACGGCAAAAACTATGAGTTGCCCATAGAAGAACTGATTGCTGCCGATGGTGCTGTGACATTTATTGCATCTCCCAATAGTCCATCGGGGCAGGTGATACCAGTTGATGAGTTACGGCAATTAGCCAGCTGTTTATCTGGGGTGTTAGTGATTGACGAAGCCTACACAGACTTTGCCGAAGAAAGTGCCTTGGCTGTGGTAAAAGAATACGAGAATGCGATCGCTATTCGGACACTGTCTAAGGGATACTCTTTAGCAGGACTGCGTTTGGGTTTTGGGGTGGCAAATCCCAAGCTATTACAGGGATTGTTTAAAGTTAAAGATAGCTATAACATTGATGCGATCGCCTGTGCAGTTGGCGCAGCTGCTATTACCGACCAAGCTTATAAAAATGGTTGTGTAGCAAAGGTGAAAGCATCCAGGACACAGCTAGCATCAGACTTAAAAAAATTAGGTTTTCGTGTTTGGGATTCTCAAACCAATTTTTTACTCACCCAACCCCCCCAAGGAAACGCCGAATACCTCTATCAAAAACTCAAAGAACAGAAAATCTTAATCCGCTACTTCAAACAACCAAGATTAGAAGATAAATTACGCATCACAGTTGGTACTGATGAGCAAAATCAAATCTTAGTACAGGCTTTGAGTGATTTGATCGAGAAGGGGAGAGTATAACAAAAATTGGTGTTGCATAAATGCGGGATGATGTATTTCACGCAGAGGAGCCTCCGCGTTGGGCGGGTTCCCCGACTTGAAGCAAGTGGCGTCGCGCTCCAGACGCAGAGAGAATCAAGAGTCTGAGATTTCAAAACATCACAGTTCATCCCCTGATTCAGCAACGCCTAAAAATTTAACATATTTATATGATCAGCTAGCCCTATGCACAAAGCCTTCACCACTCAGCAGCGCCATTCCCAAGGTGACAACACCAATCCCCAAAATCTGAATCAGATTTAAAGTTTCGCTGATCGTGGCCCATGCGACTATAGCAGTTAATGCTGGACTGCTAGCACCAATGATGGAAGCCTTGGTTGCGCCAATCATGCGAATTCCTAGATTGTTGAGAGTGTGTCCTAAAAAACTGACCACACCCGAAAAAATACTGCCAATCCACAGGGGTGTCCAATTCATTTGAGTGCTGGGAGGTTGCCAAAACAGCAAACAAATACCAGAAAGTAGTAGAGTACAGGCAAAACTAATCCAGGTAAAAGGAACTGGATGTAATCTCGCTAAACATTTTTGGGCGGTGACATTATAGAAAGCGTAAACTATCCCAGAAATAAAGCTAGCGGCAATGCCCGTAGTCATGGTATCACTGCTGGAGATAGAAGCAAATGGGGGTAATGTGAGTATGCTGCCCCCTAGAATAATACCCATAACTAACCAACGGAAGAGTGTGGGGCGATCGCCAAAAAACCTCCAAGCCAGTAGCGTTGTAAACACGGGATAGGTAAAGAAGAGGGTCATGGCAATGCTGGTAGGAATCAAGCCAATACCAACGTAGAGTGAGGCGATGTACACAAACATTAGTACCCCACAACCCAAGGCTTGGATGAGAACATCGAAGCTTTCTCGTCTGAACAAATCGCGGAATTCTTTGCCAGCAGATGGATATAACTTAAATGCTAGAGATGCCATAAGTGGAACCACTAACAGCATCCGCATAAACATCAGCAAGAATGAATTCTGCAAATCTGGTTTAACGTATCCACCAAGTAAAAATAAACCGACTACGAGATGTTCTGAAAACAAAACTCGCACAGTCACGTTGTGAAACGCCAACACAAAGGAGGATAAAAGAACCGCCAGCATGCCCAACTCGCTAAAAAGGTTTCTTGAGACCTGATTGTATTGTTGAAATCACTGGACTGACAGAATTACTAGACATTGCCCAGAAAATTTATCATATCACTGAGTAAGTTGAGGATAGTGATGCCGTTATTGTAGTAAGCTTGCAGATTAAATCAGTGAACAATTATCTAGTTGCAACCAGAGTATAAATATTCACTGAACTTGTCGGGATTTAAACGGCAAGCAATGTCTTCCCTATTCTATTTAAATTATGTTGACATTAACCCAACGAAAACCGCCTAACTTGGATGCAATAATTACTTTTACACTAGCGTTAACAGCAGAAGAACGCACCCGCAGCCGTCATCGTTTTGAACTAGAAGATGGCACAGTTATATTTTTGCGTTTACCTAGGGGCACTGTTTTAAAAGATGGTGATATTCTGCAAGACGAAAGCCAAAGTAATTTCATTAAAATCACTGCTAAATCTGAGCCAGTTTTGACTGTATCTGCCGACACACCACTTTTGTTACTGCGAGCAGCGTACCATTTAGGCAATCGGCATTTACCTGTAGAAATTACGCCAAGCTATTTACGCCTATCGCCCGATCCTGTTTTACGTATAATGTTGGAACAGTTGGGTTTAGAAATTAAAGCAGAAAGTTTACCCTTTTATCCCGAAGTTGGTGCTTATGGAGATCACGCTCACGGATAGCCATTTTTTGTCTATTTTGCAATTGGCTAGCCCCAGCTTACCTGTAGGCGCATACAGTTATTCTGAGGGTTTAGAAATACTGGTAGAAAATGGCACAATTATTCATCAAGCAAGTCTTAAGCACTGGTTAGAATCTCAACTGCGTTATGGGGCAATTCGCTTAGAGGCAGGGGTGATGCTACGAGCCGTTGAAGCTATGAAAATCGCTGATTTCGAGGCTTTATGCCGTTGGAACTTGTGGTTATCTGCTGCCAGAGAAACCGCAGAATTACGCACCTCTAGCTGGCAAATGGGGCGATCGCTCCTACAATTGCTTGGTAAACTAGATTCACGAATTATGCCCATTGTCAACACCGTGCGTAATCCTTGTAATTATGCGATCGCTTTTGGCATCGCCGCAGCCCATTGGCAAATCAATCACCAAGCCGCTTTGTTAGCATATCTCCACAGTTGGGCGAGTAATTTGATTACTGCGGGCGTTAAACTCATTCCTCTAGGACAAACCGCAGGACAAGAATTATTACTAGATTTACAACCACTATTTAGCACTGCGGCCAATGAAATTTTATCCTTAGCAGATGACGACCTTGCCTGTTGCACTTGGGGTTTATCTTTAGCTAGTATGCAGCATGAAACTCAATATACAAGGTTGTTTAGGAGTTAGGGCATGGGGGAGATAAGGGAGATGGGGAGAAACAAATAACAAATAACAAATGACAAACACATTTCGCGTTGGGGTGGCTGGCCCTGTGGGTTCGGGGAAGACGGCATTAGTGGATGCTTTATGTAAAGCATTAAGGGAACAATATCAGATTGCCGTGGTGACGAATGATATTTATACTCAAGAAGATGCTCAATTTTTGGTACGTTCTCAGGCATTAGCAAGCGATCGCATTTTAGGAGTAGAAACTGGGGGTTGTCCCCACACAGCAATTCGTGAAGATGCTTCGATGAACTTGGCAGCAATTGAACAGTTAGAGCAGCGATTTCTGAATTTGGATTTAGTATTCTTAGAAAGTGGTGGTGATAATTTAGCTGCAACATTTAGTCCAGAATTAGTGGATTTAACAATATATGTTATTGATGTCGCCGCAGGCGATAAGATTCCCCGCAAAGGCGGCCCTGGAATTACTAAATCTGATTTATTAGTGATTAATAAAACTGACCTTGCACCTTATGTTGGTGCAGATTTAAATGTCATGGAACGAGATGCAAAAAAAATGCGTGGTGACAAGCCTTTTGTGTTCACTAACCTCAAAACTCAAGCAGGACTGACAGAAGTGATTAAGTTTGTCGCCACCCATATCAGCTAGATAGATGTAAATCAAGCTAACTAATAAGGGACGTAATTTGATATCTGGTATTTGGTAGAGATGTTGCAGTGCAAAGTCTCTACAGGGTCTATAGAAAAAATTTTTCTTGCCATCCGAAAAAGTATCTGCCACAACTGTAGGTAAATTCTGGCTCATAACTACTATACCCTTAGCGAAAAGTTGGTAAGCAGGTAAGAGGCAATTGTTGCTGATTACCTCTTACCTTTCCCATTGTCTATTTCCAGACTTGTGCCTACGAGACTCTTCACCAATGACAAAGCCCAAAGTCTGAGCGGTGGTTTCCTCCAATCAGAACTTTGTAAGAATAACAAATAACAAACACCAACTTATGGCAAATTTTGAAATTATCGAACGCGAAAGCCTGCATTTAGTCAAGATAACGTTACAGAACGAAACAGTACGCACCGAATCTGGGGCGATGTATTATATGCGGGGCAATATTGTGATGGAATCAAAAGCCCCTTCTGCTGGTGGTTTTTTGAAATCATTAGCTACAGGTGAAAATATTTTTCGCCCCACTTATAAAGGAACTGGCGAATTATATTTAGAGCCTTCTTTATCGGGATATCACATTTTAGAATTAGACGGCAACGAATGGATTTTAGACAGTGGCGCTTACTGGGCGAGTGATGGCGGTGTTGAAATTGGCATTGAACGCAATAAATTGATCTCTGGCTTTATTGGTGGTGAAGGCTTGTTCCAAACCAAAGTCAAAGGCAGGGGTAAAGTGGTAATGGTAGCACAAGGCCCTGTAGAAGTGGTAAATTTACGAAACGATCGCCTAGTAGTAGATGGCAACTTTGCGATCGCCCGCACCAGCAATTTAAATTATCGTGTCGAAAAAGCCACAAAGTCCCTTTTAGGTTCCATGACTTCTGGTGAATTTCTCGTCAATACTTTTGAAGGAACAGGCACAGTTTTACTCGCCCCTGTTCCTTACTGGCAAGTAATGATGTTACGTCAAATTACCGCCGCTATTCCAAAAACTTCTTAATAAAAATCAACCTTCAATGACTCATCACATTTTAAAAGCTACCAGAGAAACAGTACATCTCGGTGGCTTTTCTCATTTATTACCACCAGCACTCACTATAGATTCTGGTGACACTATAGATGTAGAAACCTATACCGGATACTATCTGTACGACAAAGCACCGCCAGAGTTTCTCACACCGGAATTTGCGGATATTTGTCAAAATCTCCCACCAGAACGCATTATCGATGAGGGACCACACTTACTCACAGGGCCGATTTATGTCAGAGGAGCGCAACCAGGGGATGTTTTAGAAGTAGAATTAAAGGCGATCGCACCCAGCCTACCCATTGGTTTTAATGCCATTCGTACAGGTTGGGGTGCATTACCACAACTATTTTCCCAACCTGCACTCAGATTCATTCCCTTAGATTTAACTCACAATATCGCCGAATTTCCTGCTGACAAAAACATCAAAATTCCCCTGCATCCATTTTTTGGCATACTCGGTGTCGCCACTCCCGAAAATTCCCGCAACTCAATTCCTCCAGGCACTTATGGTGGTAATATCGATAACCGCGAATTACAAGCAGGTGCAAAAGTTTTCTTACCAATCTTTGTTGCTGGTGCATTATTTTCCATTGGTGATGGACATGCAGCCCAAGGAGACGGTGAAGTGAATGTTACCGCCATTGAAACTTCGATGAATGGTAGAATTAAACTCAAGCTTCGTCAAGATTTACAACTGACAACACCTATTGCGGAAACTCCTACAGATATCATCACAATGGGGTTTGCTGAAACTTTAGATACTGCCTTAGAATTAGCTTTAAAAAATATGATTGATTTTCTGGTAACTTTCCTCAAGCTATCACCAGAAGATGCCTATGTCTTATGTAGTTTAGCTGTGAATTTTCGCATCACGCAAGTGGTAAATCATCCTATAAAAGGCGTCCACGGTATGCTACCAAAAGTCATCCTTTCCCATAAAATGAATTTATAACTCATCAAAAAAGCTTGACAATTTATTATGTCTAACATAGTCATCCAAATGCTGCTCATCGGTCTTGTAGCTGGTGTAGCTGGTGGTATGTTTGGGATTGGTGGCGGCGCGATTATGGTACCAGCAATGGTGCTGCTTTTGGGTCTAGATCAAAAGTTTGCCACAGGTACTTCCATCGCGGCTCAAATTTTACCAATTGGGATTTTAGGAGCAGCCGTTTATTATCGCAGTGGTAATTTGAATATCAAATATGCCTTGTTGATTGCTGCTGGTTTGATAGTAGGTAATTTATTTGGGGCACTATTTGCCAATCAACCATTTATTAGTAGTGAAACAATGAAGAAGTTGTATGGCATCTTTTTGTTACTTTTAGGAGCGCGTTATTTAATTAATTAACACCAATTCAACAAGTTTTTCAAAGTCCACCCACCGTTATAGCGGTTTTCACACCAGTGAAGTATAGTTTTAAATCCCATAACCGGTAGGGGCAGGGTCTCCCCGCCCTCGATTGTGTTACATCCAACTGAGAAAGCTATCAGCACTTTAGTGCTTAAGAATGCAGGACTAAAGTCCTTACTACGAACATTTCAATTCAGCTTCACTAATATCTTGGCTAAATTCTCACCCAACTTTTCCACCGCTTCCTGTTGCTTTGGATCTTTGAGTGTGCCATCAGCATTCAAGGCTTCATAAACTTTTGGTACAGCTATTTGCTCAGGCAGTACTAAAACTTTAATATTGCCTAGGATAGCCCGCAAGTGAACCAACCCCCGCAAACCGCCCAAATTTCCTGGTGAAGCACTCATAATTGTTGCCACCTTACCCGCAAAAGCTGCTAGTGGAGGTTCATTAGGTGAGGGACGGGAAGCCCAGTCAATAGCATTCTTGAGAACTGCTGTGACAGAACTGTTGTATTCTGGCGACGCAATTAATAAACCTTGGTGAGAAATTAGCAAATCTTTCAGTGCTAGTGCATTTGCAGGTAGCCCTTCTTGATCCTCCAAATCCTGATCATAAAGAGGTAGGGGCAAATCGCGCAAATCTAAGTAAGTTACCTCAGCACCTGCGGCTTCAGCACCAGCTGCGGCAATTTTTACCACTTGTTTGTTATAAGAGTCTTTCCGGGTACTGCCTGCAAAGGCCAGGATTTTGGGTGTGTATGCCATAGCTGTGATTTTAGAGCATGAAGTTTAATAACCTGGCAAATTCTACCGTATAAACCAGTGAGAGAGCGATCGCCCACGGTTACATTTAAATTTCTACCTGCTGAAATAGCTAAAAATAAAGCGCTAAAATCGAGCAGATAGGCAATGCCAGAATGTGTCTGCCGCTACCAGCTATCAAAACTATCTTGTGCAGCAAGTATAAAGCAGTCGATAAAAATGGATCGTCGGAATTTTCTCAAGTATGCAACTTTAGCAGGGTCTAGTTTAGCCTTGCCAAGCTGTATTTCCACCAGAAGACCTAATTTACAAGTTGAGGTATCGCCCACACTGTCACCTGTGGTAGCGAGTGAACCCCTGAAAGTAGGATTTGTCTACACTAGATCCGTTAGAGATTTTGGTTGGACTTACTACCATGATTTAGGCCGTAGAGAAATGGAGGCCTATTTGCAGGATAAAGTCAAAACTACTTTTTTAGAAAATGTCAACGAAGACGCCGACGCCCAAAAGGTGATTCGTCAACTAGCATTGGATGGGAACAAGTTGATTTTTACAACTTCCTTAGGCTACATGAACCCAACTATCAAAGTAGCCCAGGAATTTCCTGATGTGATTTTTGAAAACTGTCAGGGATACAAACGCGCTAAGAATGTAGGCACATATTTAGGACGTTTTGAAGAAGCGCGATACTTAACAGGGATGATTGCTGGCAAAATGACTAAATCCAACATCATTGGTTTTATTGGCACATACCCAATTCCCGAAGTAATTCGCACAATAAATGCCTTTACTCAAGGATTACGGCTGACAAATCCCCAAGCCAAAGTGCAAGTACTTTGGGTGCAGAGTTGGTATGATTCACCAAAAGAAAGACAAACAGCACAAGCTTTAATCAATCTGGGTGCAGATGTGTTGGCACAGCATACAGATTCCACTGCAACTGTGCAATTAGCAGGAGAAAAAGGCATTTATGCTTTTGGTTACAATACTGACATGAGCAGGTTTGCAACCAAATCACACTTAACAGCAACAATTCATAAGTGGGGTAAATTTTATACAGATACAGCCTTAGCAGTCATGAATGGCACATGGAAATCCAAAGCCAATTGGTATGGTATAGGGAAAGGCATGGTAGATATTTCTCCCATGAATCCAGTCATTCCCACTGATGTACAGCAGTTAGTTAACGCCAAACGTGAGGAATTTATTCAAGGTGTCACCCATCCTTTTGCTGGCCCGGTAAAAGACCAAGCAGGAGTAGTAAGAGTACTCAAAGGCAAAGTGTTGGAAGATGCCAAACAACTAGCGATGGATTGGTATGTTGAAGGTATAGAAGGTTCTCTTCCCCTGCAAAAATCTTAATTTGATTAAGTCGTCATTGGTTATTTGTTATTGGTCATTTGTTATTTGAAGAGACGTGTGTGTAATGTATTTACGTTTAAAATAAAACACAAATTTCAAATAAAAACTGGATAGCTTAAAATCACAAATCAATGCAACCTCCATCTTTTCAACCCATTAGCCAGCGTCCAACTTTAAAATTACCCAATAATGCCAGAGTTGCTGTGTGGGTAGTGATGAACATCGAACACTTTACTTTTGGTAAACTGGGAACAGCAATTCAACCCCATTTAAATAGTTATCCGGAAATTGCTAATTATGGCTGGCGAGATTACGGTAATCGTGTAGGTAGTTGGCGATTATTGGAACTCTTTTCTGAGTTAGAAATTCCCGTCACAGCCGCAGTCAATGGCGAAATTTGTTCACTTTACCCGGAAATTATCACCGCCATCCAGCAACACGGTTGGGAAATTATGGCACATGGCATTAATAATTCCACTGGGCATAGTGGCATGGATAGGGAAACAGAAATTAGTATCATTAATCAAACTCTAGATTTATTTCGACAAGCCACAAATAAGACTCCTCAAGGCTGGTTAACCCCCGGCTTCTCAATTACCGAATTAACCTTTGAATTATTACATGCAGCCGGCATTACTTACACTGCTGACTGGGTAAACGATGACCAACCATATTGGTATCCCTTACCCAATGGTCGCCTATTAGCAATTCCCTACACCATAGAAGCCAATGATATTAGCTTATGCTTAAATAATCGCTTTTCTGGTGCAGAATTTGCCCAAGCGATTACAGACCAATTTGACCAGTTATGGCAAGATGGCAAATCTCAAGGGCGAGTGATGGCTATTGGCTTACATCCCTTTATTGTGGGTCAACCTTTAAGATTAAAATATTTAAAACAATGTTTATTGCATATCAAAAATCAACCTGAAACTTGGCTAACCACAGGTGAAGGCATTTACGAATGGATGAATCAAGGATAGTAATAAATATCAATTCCTATAATGTTTACAACATAATATATATTCTTGTGAGGAAGGGCGGGGAGACACCACCCCTACTTTATAAATTGGAATATTTGGTTTTTACTCTCTGCTTTCTCTGTCTTGAAAAGTTCTGAGCGAAGGAAGCCTCCGCTCAGACTTTTCGCTGCGCCTCTGCGGTTAATAAATCTTATGACAAATTCCCCCACCAAAACTTTAAAAATTACCGTAATAGATGCCACACAAGAAAACATCAAACCCTACGGACATCTCCTAGGCGATGATGTTAGCAAACCCGGCTTAGGTATTCCCTTTTATCAAGAACGAGTATTAGAAGGTGAAAATATAGACTTCACCTATCGAGGAACTGCAACATTTAGAACCGCCAAAATTCTCCCTGGATATCCGCCAATTGTTTGGCTAGAAAGACATCTGCACATGACCCAAATGTTTATTGCTTTGGGTCAGTCGCCATTTATTATGGTGTTAGCACCACCAAATCACACCCACGGCGAAAATCTTCCAGATTTAAATCAAGTGCAAGCATTGCGGTTTCCCCCAGGCCACGGACTCCTACTGCATCTTGGTACTTGGCATGATTTTCCCATAGCGTGCGATCGCCCAGTTGTGATCCTCACAGCCAATTCTGATGAAGTCGTCACCGCTTTGAGTCAAATGCAATCACCAGGGGAAATGAATCAAGGCGATGTCTATAAAATTTCCCTGCCAAAAAGATTGGGCTATGAAATACAATTGGATATTTAATCCTTCTGGTTTATCTAAACAATGGATTTGCCCAATGTAGAAACATATCTCACACCTCATAACCTGGAAAATATCACCAACTGGGGTGAGGGTTGGGTGTGGTTAGCTGGTGGAACATGGCTATTTTCCGAACCGCAACCACATCTGAAAGTATTAGTTGATATACAAGATTTAGGTTGGTCAGAAATTATAGTTGAGGATGATTATTTAATTATTGGGGCTACTTGTCCGTTAATTAAGTTATTAGAATATCCGTGGTTATCAGAATGGACAGCAGCCGAGGGATTTAAAAGTGCTATTGCTGCACTAGCGGCGTCATTTAAAGTCATTAATATGGCGACGGTGGGAGGTAATATTTGTCTGGCTTTATCGGTGGGAACTCTAGCACCAATGATGGTGGCGTTGGAAGCAATTTATGAAATTTGGAATTTAAATGGAGAGTCACGGCGAGTTGCAGCTAAGAATTTTCAACTCGGTCATTGTCAGACTATATTAAAAACAGGGGAAATACTCCGGCGAGTTTTGATTCCAATATCTAATTTAAAATGGCAAGTTAATTACCAACGCTTTAGTGTGACAGCGAGTGAGCCGGCTTTGGCTATTGTAGTTGGTGTGAGAAATCAGCAACAGATAAGTTGTGTGATTGGTGCTAGTGTTGTTGCACCTTGTTTAGTGGAAGTTGCAAATGATGAGTTTTTAGAAACAGGGTTGATTAATGTTTTGGAAGGGGTAAGTTTTATTGAGGATGCTAGGGCGAGTGCAATTTATCGGCGAGAAGTTACGGCAGTTTTAATGAGGGAGATGCTGCAAGAATTAAAGATTTAATATTGTGATGCTATTTGCTTTGTGAGAAATACTTTTTTTAACGAACCGCAGAGGCGCAGAGAGAAGAATAATCTGCTCTAGTGTAAAAATAAAAATCCCAGCAGTTCACTATATTAGTTGATGCTATAGCAAAATCCATTTTCTGTCTCCAAGAATAAGTTCAAAAATCACAGTGGAATACTATATGTCAGAACCAATAAAATTGTGTGTGAATCAGCAATCTTTTACAACAACTTGTCAACCAGGGACTAGTCTTTTGAGTTTATTACGACAGTTGGGTTGGTTTGATGTACATCGTGCATGTGACACTGGTGATTGTGGTGCTTGTACGGTTTGGGTAAACGATACACCTATCCATAGTTGCATTTATCCGGCAATGCGAGTTGCTAATCAATCGGTAAGGACAATTGCAGGACTTTCACAAAATGGCGAACTTGCGCCCATACAACAAGCATTTTTAGCAGCACAAGGGTTTCAATGCGGTTTTTGCACTCCTGGGGTAATTATGAGTGCGGCAAAGTTACCGGAATTATCACCAGATGAATTACGCTTGGCTTTGAAGGGAAATTTGTGTCGCTGTACTGGTTATCAGGCGATTATTGCAAGTGTTCTCAACTCCCCATATCCTGACTCCTCACTCTCATCTTCGTCGGTGGGACAAAGTGTTCCCAAACAAGATGGGGAAGCAATTGTTACTGGGAAAGCTTCCTACACAGCAGATATTGCACCGCCTGGATTACTACATCTTAAAGTATTGCGATCGCCTTATGCCCACGCCTGCATCCGCCACATCGACACCACCCAAGCCAAAGCACTCCCTGGTGTAGTGGCAATTTTCACCCACGCAGATGTCCCCAGGATACCTTACACTACCGCTGGACACGCACAACCAGTACCCGATCCGTTGGATCATTACTTATTAGATGATAAGGTAAGATTTATTGGCGATCGCATTGCGGCTGTGGTGGCAGAATCAGTTAGTATTGCGGCACAAGCATGTCAATTAATTGTAGTTGATTACGAAATTTTACCCCACGTTATTGACCCAGTATTAGCAATGCAGGCTGGTAGTGTCATCATTCATGATGAACCAGAATCAACTCAGATTCCTGACAGGAATCATAATATTGCTGGGCAAATATTTCTGGAATCTGGTGATGTGGAACAAGGATTCCAAGAAGCCGCTTTGATAGTCGAAAATACCTATGATTTACCTGCAATCCAACATGTACATTTAGAACCCCACATCACTATTAGTTGGCTAGAAACTGATGGCACTTTAGTAGTACGTTCCAGCACTCAAGTACCATTTCATTGTCAAAGATTACTCTCGCAATTATTCAATTTACCCAAAGAGACAATCCGTGTTTATAAAGCACAACTCGGTGGGGGATTTGGTAATAAACAAGAGATATTATCAGAAGACCTTTGTGCTTTGGCAACTCTGCGTACAGGTAAACCAGTACAGTGGGAATTTACCAGAACGGAGGAATTTACTGCTACAAATAGCCGCCATGCTATGCAAATTAAAATTAAAAGCGGTGTCAAGACTGATGGTACACTGATTGCTCAAGATTTAGAAGTCATAGCTAATACTGGTGCCTATGGCAATCATGGACAAACTGTAGTATTTTTATCAGGTTATATTCCTCTTGGATTATATCGTTGCCCTCATAAAAGATTTCGCGGTTTTGCAGTTTATACAAATACTATGCCTGGGGGTGCATTTCGAGGTTATGGGGCAACTCAAGGCGCTTTTGCTATGGAAAGTCAAATCGATGAAATTGCTCAACAGTTAAATATTGACCCCATAGAAATGCGGCAAAAAAACCTAATTTGTCCAGGGGATAATATTAATTTAGGTAAGTCAGAAGACCACTTTAATTTAATTGGTAGCTACGCTGTTAATGAATGTTGGGAAGCAGTAACTCAGGCATTAGGTTATGTTCCTGGCAGTCCACCACAAGTTTTAGGTTCTCGCCGTCTTGGTGTGGGGTTTGCTATTTCTATGCAAGGTAGTGGTTTATCGAAAATCCATGTGGCTAATGTGAAATTATCACGTTTACCTGATGGTAAATATGAATTAAGAACTGGTTCCGTCGATGTGGGTACCGGTTCGGATACTACTTTAAGACAAATAGCCGCAGCAATTTTAGGTGTGAATGTAGCTGATATTATGATCATTTCTGGTGATACACAAAATGCACCATTTGACTCTGGTTCTTACGCTTCTGCAACAGTTTATATTTCTGGACAAGCTGTGAAATTAGCCGCCGAAAAATTACTCGCCAGTAATGAAACCAGTGCAGAAATTAGCTATGTAGCCGATGAGTCAACCTTAACTTTTGCTGTACAAGGAGTAGAAGTAGAAGTTGATACACAAACAGGTAAAACTCAAGTTTTACGATGTGTGCAAGCCATTGATATTGGTAAAGCAATTAATCCCCGCATTTGTCACGGACAAGCCACAGGGGGTATTGCCATGGGAATTGGTTATGCTTTAACTGAAGAACTATTATTTGATTCCCAAGGACGCATCCTTAACCCCAAATTGCGGGAATATCGTATCCCCACCGCCGCAGACATCCCACCGATAGAAGTAATTTTAATCGAACAAGCCGACCCCTACGGCCCCTTTGGCGCTAAAGGCGTGGGGGAAATTACCACCAATTGTACAGCACCTGCCATAGCCAATGCGATCGCCCACGCCACAGGTTGCAGACTACGCCAACTCCCCATGACATCTGAAAGGGTTTGGCGAGAACTTAAAAATAGCAGCAAGTAATATCAAATATCAATGTTATTTCAAATCGGAAATTCTTACTCACGTCATGAAATTAGCAAAGTATTGGGAGGAAATCACCGATGGTGTCTTCCGAGGAAAGGCAACAAAGTATTATATGGTGCTTTTACAAGTGAAATTAGTCCTAATGCGCCTTGGGAAATTCTCATAGGCGATAAGAAAAAAATTCTAGAATCAGCAGAAATACTAATCCAACAAAATGAACCTATCCCAATTTTTCTAAAACAGGAAAACAAAAATTGGCAATACTGTGGCTTATTCCGTTTATTAAAGTATTCTAGAGAATTAGCAGATATTAGTGAGCAAGAAAAGAAATCAGGTAAAACCAGGCTGCAAGCAGTTCTCTTTTTTGAAACAGTGAACTAACTTTAACTTAAATTATTTCCAACTCTAAATGATGACTTTGAAGAAAATTATGAGTGAAATGATCCACTACATTGGTATCACTCAACTCCAAATTATAAAAATCTACAACTTCATGCTCAAAATACGGCCCAGCGTGCCAAGTTCCCACCTCTAACTTAATAAAACAATTTCCTGGAATCCGAAAAGCTGCAATCTCTTCTAGTGCAGGTTCATTCACATGATTATTAGGAGGACAAACGGCAATTAACCAATCTTTACCCTGCAATGAACCCAAACATTGAGTACATTTTGTATGCCGAGTAATTTTATGAAATTGCCGCCCGCGTTTTTGCAACTGCATAATATAAAATCGTGGCATCCCATTTTGCAAATTTAATTGCGCTTCTTCGGCATCAAAAGCCTTACCATCTTCACTAGGAAAAATTACCTGTCCATAACGCTGAAAATTTTCTGGCGTTATCCATGCAGCTTGCAATTGTTGTACTATTTGTGATTTAGCCATAAAATTACCAAATTACCAATCCAATTCTTGAGGAATTAACGATTTAGGAATTACAGAAGCTTGTTTATCTTTATCTGAAGGTTTTGTATACCACCAAGCCCAAGCAATTAAAACTGCTTGGAAAGGTAGTCTGATTGCTTGCAACCAAGGTGAATCTGAGTAGGGGATACTTTCAAGTTTAATATGATTCACTGCCATGTTGATATTAGCAGGAAAAACTGCAATAAATAGTGCAATTAATCCCCAAGCCGCAGCTTGACTCACAGGTGGAACTAATAACCCAATACCACCCAATATTTCATAAAATCCACTGAGATAAACTAGTTCTAATGGATAAGGAAGTTGTGGTGGCATAATTTTGACGTATGGTTCTGGTACTAAAAAGTGCGTCATGCCAACGATAATGATTGCCACGGCTAGAATGACGCGTAGAAGTTCCTTGTTCTTGTGTATTAGTTGCATCTTATTATCTATTTATTGCCATTCTTTGATTATTCGCTGAATGCTGTCATTTTGTCTTTAGTTAATAGTGAGAAAAATCGGTAGCTAATTATCTATAGGAATCCGATTTGATATCTGAAAAAATCTCAGTATGTGTAGGGTGTGTCAAGGCTAAAATGGTGCAAAAAATTTTCTTGTGGTGCGGGCATCTTGCCCGCTAATTAGAACGGGCAAGATGCCCGTACTACAAGAGATTGCTAATACACAAAATTAGTTTAGACACGCCACTACGTATCTGTTCAAAAATCAAATATGAGTCCTATATTACCCATTGCCTATTAATTATTTTTCACATTACTGATAGTTTGTAATAGTTGGTTAGCTGTAAAAGGTTTCGATAAAAAGGCTTTAATGCCTATCTCATAAGCTACATTAACCTTATCACTAGAAGTCAATCCACTAACAGCGATAATTTTGACGTCTGGGTTGATTTTTTGCAATGTTCTAATGGTAGTGATACCATCCATAGAGGGCATCACCATATCAGTTAAAACTAAAGATATTTCGTTACGATGTTCTGCATATAATGCTATGGCTTCAATGCCATCACAGGCGGTTATAGCTTTGTAATTATAACTTTCTAGAGATGCTTTAGTAATATCTCGAATTGCAGCTTCATCATCTACAACTAAAATTAATTCTCCGTTGCCTGTGGGTAATGCTAAGTTTGATTCTTCTAATATTTCTTGTGCCTCTTGTGCAGGTAAAAATATTTTAAATTGGCTGCCTTTTCTTTCTTGACTAGAGACTTTGATAAAACCTCCGTGGCTTTTAACAATTCCCAGTACTGTCGAAAGACCTAGCCCTGTACCTTTACCAAATTCTTTAGTAGTAAAAAATGGCTCAAAGATGCGATCTAATATTTCCGGTTTAATACCAGTTCCAGTATCAGTAACTGTAATGACAACATACGCGCCAACTTTAGCATCGAGATTCATACTGGCATAATTTTCATCAATTAAAAAGTTTTCGGTATGGATTTTTAAAACTCCTCCATTCGGCATAGCATCACGAGCATTAACACACAAATTCATTAACACTTGATGCAGTTGGGTAGGATCACCACATACATTCCAAAGATGCTGCTGTATTTGGGTGTTAAGTTCAATGGATTTAGGAAATGTTTCTTTAATAATTTGCTGTATTTCTATAATTAAATGCTTTAACTGTAAAAGTGTACGTTCGCCTTCAAGTCCGCGAGTAAAAGACAGTACCTGCTTAACTAAACTTGCTCCACGTTTAGCATTAGAAATCAATATTGGTAGTAGACGCCGAGAACGTTCATCGAGTGTTTGTGATTCTAAAAGCTGTGCAGTCATGAGAATAGGAGCCAGGACATTGTTCAAATCATGGGCGATACCGCTTGCCAAAGTACCAATGCTTTCTAATCGCTGGGCACGGAGGAATTGCGCTTCTAGTTGCTTTTTTTGAGTAATATCGGTGTTAACTACCAGGATAGATGGTGCTGTTTTATCAAACTCTGGTACTAATGTCCAACGGCTTTCGACAATAATTTCTTGATTAGATTTTGTTCTTTGATGTAATTCTCCTTCCCATGAGCCATTTTTCATGAGATTATTTAGAGCTTCTTGTAATAAAGATAAGTTTTTTTCTTGTAAAAGATTCTGGGTTTTCTTGCCAATTGCTTCTTCTTGTTTCCAACCATAAAGACTTTCAGCAGCTTTGTTCCAAAATAAAATTTGGTCGTCTAAAGCATGTACAAAAATTGCATCGGTGGCGACATCAAGCAAAGCAGCTTGTTCGCGGATTTTTTGTTCTGTTTGTTTGCGTTCAATAGCATAGCGAATAGAACGCTCTAGTAGAGGTGCTGTCAATTGGCTTTTTTCTAAATAATCTGCGGCCCCGGCGCGCATGGCATCTAGATCTATTTCTTGATCGCCTTGACCAGTTAAGAGAATAATTGGTACACTACAACCATTGTCGATCGCATCCCGTAGTAATTCCAATCCGTTGCGTGTACCTAAGCGGTAATCTACCAAATAAATATCATGTCGCTGATGAGCGATCGCATTCCATGCTGCTTCATAACTATCTATCCACTCTAACTCACAACCAGCTACCTGAAATTCACTAAACCAATAACGAGTTAAGATATAATCATCTTCGTCATCATCAACTAATAGAACTCTAATTAAGTTTTTGTTGTTTGTCATTTGTTATTTATTATTTGTAATGTTTTAACAGTCAGCAATTAACAGCTATTTTCCCCAATACAATAAAATATCGGAATTACTTATCAGACTTCTCATAGTTGATTATCATTCATCAATTAGTATTACTCCATATAGTTGTATAATTAACCTTATTTTTGAGTTTAATAGTAATCCCTCTCTGGGAAGAAAAATTAGATAGACAAATTCACAGGTAAGGTGACCACAAACCGTGCTCCTTCTCCTGGCTGGCTTTGTGCTGTAATGCTCCCATAATGACGTTCAACAATTTTGCGGCAGATTGCTAACCCGATGCCAGTACCTTCGTAGTCTCTACGACTATGCAGACGCTGAAAAACATTGAAGATGCGATCCAAATATTTCTCTTCAAACCCAATACCATTATCTTCAATAATGATTTGACATAATTCAAAACCCACAGCAATTTTATCTGATGGATTATTGATCAATTCACTAGAGATTTTCACGACAGGCGGTACTTGTGGGCGATGGAACTTGAGAGCATTAGCAATCAAATTTTGCAGTAATTGCCGCATCTGTAGAGGATCAGCTTTGATAGTGGGCAATTCACCTACTTCGACATTTCCTCTAGTTTGTTCAATCCGCACTTCCAAATCAGATAATACTTCTTGGGTGATATGTGCTAAATCTACCGCCACAAAAGGCTGTGCCCTAGTAGTAACTCGTGAAAGTATCAACAAATCATTAATTAAGGTTTCCATTCTCTGGGCGGCGTTTTGCATCCTTTCCAGATAGTCCAACCCTTGTTCGCTTAAACACCCACCACAAATGGCTTGCAGTCGCTCACCAAAAGTTTTAATTTTCCGCAGTGGTTCTTGTAAATCATGGGAAGCGATAAAAGCAAATTGTTGCAATTCCTCATTAGAACGGGCAAGTTCTAGACGCTGACGAGTTTCTTGTTCTAAAATCCGGCTTTGAGCCAAAGCTATACCTATTTGATCTGCTAGTTGTCGCAATAGTTCAATTTCCCAGTCAGTCCACTGGCGGGGACTGTAACACTGATGGGTGATGAGCAATCCCCAAAGTTGATTTTGGCGAAAAATCGGCACAACAAGGTTGGCTCTAACAGCAAATTTTTCGAGGAATTCGATGTGACAAGGTTGAATATCTGCCTGATATATGTCGGTAACAGCGCCAATATGACCTTCATGGTACTTCTGGATGTAACTTTCACCAAAGCACGGGTCAATGATTTGTTTTCCTAGCAGGACGGGTAAACCGGGAACTAGTGCTTCTTCAACTGTGAGAAAGGAGCCATTAGACTTCAGCCGCAAAATTAACACTCGGTCTGCTTGCAGCAATTTTTGCACTTCTGTGACGCTAGTTTGCAGAATTTCATCAATGCGTAAAGACTGGCGAATTTTCAGGGTGACATCTGCGAACAATTGCGATCGCAAATTTTGCCGTTGTAATTCTGCTTGTGTGCGTTTGCGATCGCTAATATCCATCATCCCACCAATCATCTGTACTGGCTGACCTGTGTGGTCATGGACGACATAACCTCGATCAAAAATATCTGCATAAGAACCATCACTGCGGCGAAAGCGGTACTCATTTGACCAAAATTTTTTACCACTATCAATTACAGCCCGCATATCAGTAGCAATTCTGTGTCTATCATCAGGATGCAGATTTTCCAGCCACCAGTAAGGGTTGGCATTTACTTGCTCTGTTGAATAACCAAAAAGTGTCTGTACAGCTAAATTCCACCAAACTTGATTTGTCAGTAAATCCCAGTCCCAGACAGCATCATTAGTAGCACGGGCGACTATCTGAAACCGCTCTTCACTCTGACGCAGTTGCTCTTCTGCTAGTTTACGTTCCGTGATATCCGTATGAGAACTAGCCATCCGCACTACATTACCATCTAGATCCCACACCGCCTGACCACGATCTAAAATCCATTTGTAAGTACCATCTTTACATCGGACGCGATGTTCACTAATATAAAACTTGCTTTTTTTGGCAAAATGGTCACTAATTGCTTGTCTCACCGCCCTAAGATCATCTGGATGTACTCGCGTTGCCCATTCATCTAAATCATTGTTAATTTCCTGGTCTTCATAACCGAGCATTTCCTTCCAGCGTGTAGAGAAAAACACTTCATTGGTTTTGACATTCCAATCCCAAATACCATCATTATTACCTCGTACCGCTAACGAAGCCCGTTCTTCACTTTTTTTGAGTGCTTCTTCGACACGTTGTCGCTCTATCGCCGTAGCGAGAACATTGGCTACAGCTTCCAAAAAATAAATATCATCTTTGGTAAAGATATGTTCCTGAGTTGTGTATACCCCTAAAACTCCAAACGGTCTATCTTTGCCATGAATGACAACGCTAACACCACCCACCATTGGCTGCTCATGCAGCATTTGTGATTCATAAAATCGTCTTTCTGTGTGGACGTTCTCAACAGAAATTGACTCCTGAGCAAGCAGGGTGCTAATACTTGCATTGCTTACCAGCCCTTGTTGCCAACCTACTCCCGCCCGTAACAACAAAGCATCACCATCTGATAACAATTCTAAAACCTTGCAAGACTCAACCTGGAGACATTGGGCAACCAGTGTTACACAAGAATTGATTAAGCTGCTTAAATCTTTACCCGCGAGTGCTATTTGACTAAGTTCTGCTACTATTGCCTGTTGCTGGGCATGAGATTCTAACTTGGCCTCTGCTTGTTTGCGCTTGGTAATGTCTACATCCACACCTGACATCCGCACAGCCACTCCAGAGGCATTACGTAAAACTATTCCTTTGCTAGCCAACCAGCGAATACTACCATCAGGTAACACAGCCCGAAATTCGATGTCGTATTCTGCTCCTTCTTTCACAGCCCGTGTTACCGAGTAGCTAACAAAATTGCGGTCTTGGGGATGAATACTGCGAATAAAACTTTCATAAGTACCGTCAAAAGCACCTTTTTCCAAGCCCAAAAGTGCTTCTTTGTTCTCCGACCAAGTAACTTTGTTGTTAACAATATCCCAATCCCAAACACCCATACAAGCTGCCTCTAATGCTAATTGCAGTTGTGCCTCTCGTAGCTTTGCCTGCTCAGTTTGCTGGCGTAATTCTTGCATAGTGCGATTAGCTTCTAAAAGGCGATGCACTCTTTGACTTAATACTGGCCAATGAATCGGCTTAGTAATGAAATCAGTTGCGCCTACAGCAAAGGCTTCTGCTACCGATGCTTGATCGTAAAGAGCCGTAATCATTAATACAGGCGTGTTGTCGGCATTGGGTAGTTTTTGCAATTGAGCGCAGCAAGTAAACCCATCCATGACTGGCATTAGAGCATCTAGTAATACTAAATCTGGTTGGCAGTGAGTGTAGGCAGCTAAAGCCTCTGAACCGTTACTAGCCTCTACTACTTGATAACCTGCTGCTGCCAGCAGTTCACACAAATGTATGCGCGTTAAATTGTCATCATCCACAACTAGAATCAGGGCAGAATCTTGTTGAGTCATTTATTATTGGTTATTGGTTATTGGTTATTAGTTATTTGTCATTTATCCCATACCCTATGACGCCACTTGTTATATGCCGGGGAACTCTAGTCGAGCAGGGCTGCCCCTATACCATTGGATTCATCTTTCGTAATGTTTGAATGGTTGTGGCTCCATCTATAAATTGCCGCACTAATTTTATCCTGATGTTGAGCGTAAAGTGTTATGGCTTCAGTGCCATCAATTGCCGTTAAAATTTTGTACAGAACCCTATTTATCTAAAGTATTTACTGTGTAGCTAAACTTACTACCTCTCAGATACAAGGGTGTGTGGACGCCCAAAGGCACTGACTATGGAGTCAGGTGCATTAAACTGAGTTGTCCAACATCCTAGAAAATTGCCACAACGCCACTAGTAATTATTTTAGTCAAATCATAGGAATTTTCTTGTGACAAATACATTAACCCCTCCCATTAAACCCAAAGCTGTAGACAGCTTTGCGATTACCTTAGTACCTTTGTCTATTGCAGAAATTTACGCGAAAGCCGACGATGCAGCCAATGGTGCAGTGGTGCTGATGAGTGGAATGGTTCGCAATCAAACAGATGGTAAACCCGTAGTTGCCTTAGAGTATCAAGCTTATGAACCAATGGCGTTGCGGATATTTTGGCAAATAGCCGCAGATATTCGTTCCCTGTGGCCTGATATTAATCGCGTGGTGATTCATCATCGCATCGGGCGTTTGCGAGTTGGAGAAATCAGCGTTTTAGTGGCGGTGGGCTGTCCTCATCGTAGTGAGGCTTTTGAGGCTTGTCGTTATGCGATTGATACCCTCAAACATAACGCGCCCATTTGGAAAAAAGAACACTGGGGTGATGGTTCTAGCAGTTGGGTGAGTATTGGTGCTTGTGAACAGTTAGGAGAAAATTGCTAAAACTCCCCGAGTGATTGCCTATCCACCCACACCCCGCTACTCAAATAAATCTGGTTCTTCCCGCGCTATCCTGTCATACAGTGGCTGAAAGCTGAACCAGCCGCCGATGTGTGACCCTACTTGAGTTTGGGTTAAGCGTGCAGTTTCATGCTCAATGATATGGGGTCTACCGGCAGCCTCAGCTAGTAGTTGTGCTTGGCTAGAGCGTTCTAAGGTGATGAACCACCAAGCTGCTTCGTCTACTGTGTGTCCTACGGTCAAAAGTCCGTGGTTACGCAAGATGACAGCTTTTTTATTACCCAAGGTTTCTGCAATCTGCCTGCCTTCTAAAGTATCCAAAACGACTCCTGTATATTCATTAAAGACACTGTGGTCTTCGTAGAAAGCACAAGCATCTTGAGTTAGGGGGTCAAGGAGGCGACCCAAACTAGACCAGGCCTTACCGTAGATGGAATGAGCATGGGCGGCCGCAACTACATCGGGTCTAGCTTCATGAATTTGGGAGTGGATAGCGAAGGCGGCTCCATTCACGGGGCGATCGCCTTTGACAACTTCGCCCTCTTTGTTGACTAAAATTAGGTCAGAGACTCGGATATGACCAAAGTATACACCAAAGGGATTTACCCAAAAATGGTCAGGAAACTCCGGATCACGAGCTGTGATATGTCCAGCTATACCCTCGCTAAATCCAAACCTGGCAAATAGGCGAAAAGCTGCTGCTAGGCGTTGCTGACGATGTAAGCGTTCGTCTTCAACTGTCTCGAATACAGGGGGTTTTTGTCTATTAAATACTGACATGCTCTTATGCCTCTTCTTTCTCTTTTTTACAAGGAGTATGAAAATATCCAGAACGAAACGATTTTGGCAGTGGTTCTAGGGTGTTTTAGTTAGTCATTTATATTCTTCGCTGTGACCAGCGACCAATATTCAATACCGATTTTTTTGCCTTTAGTAACAACATTACTAGTTATTTTGACACTAGGATTCATCTTGCAATCCAATTATTCTAGTTTTAGTTGAGAAAGCGATTCTATGAAAATGACTGTAAATAAATAACACTGGCATATAGCAACTTTACTTGGTGACACAACTTCCTTGCATGGCTAGTACACCAAGCAATATGCTTCGGTTAGGTTAAAAACGCTACCCGGTCAGCTGATTGCAAGTATCTCTCCAATAAAAATCCCTCCAGGGGATTCAGGAGGGAATGAAACTTAGTATTCTGAACAGTAAACCAAGATTCAATAATATAGGTATTTACCTTGGCTGTGTAGCCATTTTGGCTTGGATAGTAAAAAATTCTTCTATAGCAATCAGCTTTCCTCTATGCCCCATTCCTGAACTTCATGAGGGTATTTATTTTTGCCTAGCTACTTAAGATGTCTGTTTTACTGGAGGTTTTTGGATGTTCTCTACTGAGGGATAATTTATTTTTTGGTATTCCCTAACAGTATAGTGAGGTAATTTAAGTACAGCTTAACTATCTGCAAAAAAAACAGCGACATTAGGCGCTGTAGTAAATACCATCGGATAATAACCATATACATTAATATTATGAGAATTTTTTAGATATAACCATGAAAATCTGTATTTCTTTTTAAATTGATACCTTAAGAAATATCCAACTAATCAACAGGGGTATATTTCACCCATGAGCAAGTGGTAGACGACCTCTAGCCATATCGTGTATGTTTAAAGACTGAATTCAGGACTTACGCACAGACTACGGAAAATCGCACCACTCCAGACGCAGAGGTCACGGAGTCATAAAAGTTTGAGAGGTTTTTTGCGTAAGTCCTATGATCATAAAACCTGCAAGAGAGCAGGGGGGTGAAAAATTCCAGAAATTGGATAATTTCAAGCGTTGTGTTAGAGCCTGTTTGAAAAGTTTTGGGCGAATATAATTCGCTACTACACAGGCTAAGTCCGCCTGCGCGGACTAACGTAAAATTAGGTCTTTCAAACCCACGAAGGTGGGTTTTGTCTGTGTAGACGCGATTTCTAATCGCCGGATATGGTATGAATTTAGACTTTTCAAACAGCCTCTTATACCGCAGACTCACACAGGCTACCATGCTAAATAACAAAAGGCTCAACCTGGCGACTGTGCCAATTTTCCCCGACGCGTTCAGCTATTAAGGGTCTAACGATGAATTTGGGTGGACTACCGTCCTGAACATCAATTCGCACGGCTGAGTAAGGTAATCGCTTTTGGAAACCGTGACCACTGCGACCTACATACAGCAGTGAATCTGCAACTTTGCGGGTGGGACTGTGGGGAATATCAGCAAAGGTTTCCATCAATTCAGTTCCCTCTGGTCTTTGTCGGCGGGGACGGCGACCGCTACCACCGGAGATGATGCAGTTGATGTGAGAGTCGGCGTAACCTGTATCAACTGTGCGGAGATATTCTAGGCAGTGGGCGTGGCCACTGAAAATTAAATCAACTAAGGGACGTTCTTTCACCTGTAAACCCAAAGTTTCCGCCACTTGTTCTAAAACCCAGCGTAGCCGATGGCGTACAGCCAGGGTTTGTGCTTGCTTCCACTTGGTTGCTTCCGTTACATAAGGTGGATGGTGAAAATAGATGATGCGTCCACGCACTTCGGAGGTGTTCCAAGATTCAATCAACCGATTACGTAACCATTCGAGTTGTTCAAAGTCAATAGTTGGTGTGTCGTGAGACGCGAGTTGTTTTTCAATATCGAGTTTGACCTCATTGATTTGGTCTAATTTAGCGCTGAGGTCGTCGAGTTGTTCAGCTTCGGCGGGTATATAGGAGTTAAGTTTGTCACAGGTTGCTAAAATTTGCTCTTCTTCTTGGTCGATTTCTTGGCGACGCTTTTGTAATTCTCGGCGGCTGGTGTCTCCTGCTTGAGTTGCAGGCAAAGGTGATGGTGTATTAAAGGTATTGGAATCTAGGGCGAAAAAGTCAATACCGCCATAACGGAAAGTATAGTAGCGATTGGGTAGCCGAGTGAATTGTCCTGGTTCGTAACTCAGACAGCGCCCTGTGTCAGTTTTAGCGGTGTAGTGATTGTCTAAATGACGCTGTAATTCTTCTGGGGAAGTTAGTGCTGCTAGGTAATCTAAAAATGCTCGTGCATAAGCGTCACCTTGATTTGAGCCATGCCAACCAATTTCAAAATCTTTGTAGCGGAATAGACGGCGTAGTTGCAGGGTGCTACCTGTAACTATACGATACATCAGGGGCACATCGTAGTAATCATGGTTGCCTAAGACTGGGAGAAAGGGCTGATTAAAGACCATGCGGTCATAGGCAATACGCTGGGGGCGATCGCCATCCACTAAAAAATCACGGTATGGTTCAATAAAGTTGGCAGGGTAATATTCACGAGAGCCTACTGTATAAATCACATCGCCAGTGTGCAATACAAAACGGCATTCATCCTTGTGGGGTAGCATCAGTTCTGCAACTTGTCGTTGGGGATGATAACCGTAATGAGTCTTTGTGCCAGTATCACCAATGACCATAAACGAAAATTCAGGATTGTGATCCTGGCGATCGCTAATCACCAAACTAGTTTGATCAATCCCCCGTTGTACAATACTGGGATGCTTCCACCTCACCCGTTCACACATCTTTTGGATTTTTACCGGAATTGTTGGTTCGGATATCAAGTTCATTGGTGGTTACTCCCTAATAATTTAGTCAACGGTCAAGAGTCCAGGTTCAAACTGGAAGTTGTAACTTCTAAGCCTCAAATGTCGTGTTCCAAACAAGAACCGTCGTGTTACGAACATAAATTTCCAGCCTTAAAGGCGCAATCATTATTAACTTTTCTCCCTTGACCCTTGACTCAAATTTACTGATACCCTACCGCTTGCAACCAAAACAACTTGGCATAACGTCCCCCACAGGCTAACAACTCTTGGTGAGTTCCCTGTTCTACAACTTCCCCGCTTTCTATAACTATGATTTTGTCAGCCATGCGTACCGTAGAGAAACGATGGGAAATTAAGAATACCATCTGATTTTGAGTCAGTGTGCGAAAATGATTGAAAATATTAAACTCTGCCTGGGCGTCCATTGCTGATGTTGGTTCATCTAGCACTAAAATATCTGCCTGAGTTCGCATAAAAGCACGGGCTAGGGCGATTTTTTGCCATTGTCCTCCAGAAAGTTCCTGTCCGCCTTTAAACCATCGCCCAAGTTGCATCTGATAACTTTGAGGTAATTCTTTGATGAAAGTATCAGCCATACCTTTTTCCGCAGCAGTTTGCCAGCGATTTGTGTCTGCTAAATGTTCTACATCACCGACGCCAATGTTTTCGCCAACTGTGAATTGGTAGCGGACAAAGTTCTGAAAAATCACACCAATACGACGCCGCAACACATCTACATCCCACTCTTGCAAGTCTAAACCATCAAGTAAAATCCGCCCAGATTCTGGGGTGTAAAGTCGCGTCAGGAGTTTGATTAACGTAGTCTTACCAGAACCATTTTCACCAACAATTGCCAACTTTTCTCCGGGTTTTAAATGTAGGGAAATATTCTTTAAAGCCGGCTGGGAACTCCCCGGATAAGTAAACCAGACGTTCTCGAATCGGATACCATCTTGAGGCTTGATACCTTTAGTTGCTTGACCCCAAGACGTTGGTACTTTCTCTTCTAGGAAATCGTAAAGATTAGATAGATACAAGTTATCTTCATACATGCCGCCAATAGAAGTGAGCGCAGCCGAGAATGTAGACTGTCCTTGGCGGAAAACTGTGAGATACATTGTCATATCTCCCAAAGAAATCCTACCCTGCACCGTTTCTAAGACAATCCAAGCATAGGCGATGTAAAAGGCAACTGTACTGACTAAACTGAGCAGATATCCCCACCATCCCCGCCGCAGCGTCAAGTCACGGTCTGCGCCGTAAAGTCGGTGAAATAGTTCACGGTAACGCCCCAGCAACATCTCTCCTAACTGGTAAAGTTTGACTTCTGTGACAAAGTCTTCTCTCGCCAGTAGATTTTCTAAGTAGTGTTGTTGGCGGGTTTCTGGTGCTCGCCAACTGAACAGGCGAAAGGCTTCCCCAGCAAACTTTGTCTCTGCAATGAATGCAGGCATGGCTGCTAAAATTAGCACTACCACTGCCCAAACAGAAAAATTTACTAACAAAATACCGTAGGTAATCAGAGATAGGGCATTTTGCACTAAACCAAAGGTGCGATTGACCAACGATAGGGGACGAACTGAAGCTTCTCGTCGCGCATTGGCTAATTTGTCATAAAATTCTGAGTCTTCAAACTGGGTGAGATCAAGGGTGAGTGCTTTCTCTAAGATAAGTACATTGACGCGTTGACCAAGCAATACCCGTAACAATGATTGACAGATGCTAAGTCCCCGTTGACTCCCGGCTAACAAAGCCACTGCGATCGCTTCTAAGCCTACATACAATAAAGGGTGAGAACTATTGACAAAATTACTGTTATTAAGTCCAACTTGAGACGTTAAAACTACCGCATCCACGATTAATTTACCAAAGTAGGCGATCGCTGCGGGTAGAAGCCCAGCCACTAAAGTCAAAGTAGCAAGTATAATTGTCAGAGAGCGGCTAGTAGTCCAAACCAGACCTATAGCTCTACCGCTATAACGGAAGACTGCTAGTGATTGACGCAGGGCGTTTCGTTGCTTTTTTATCTTCATTATTATTTTTATAGCGCGAAAACACCCGTAATTGTCTGAACATCGGTGTAGTCGCTCTTCAAGAATTTAGCTGCTCAGTCAACCCTAATCCAGAACAAGAAGCTATAGGATAGAGATCCAGGATTAACTCGTAATTTTTTATGTCTGCTACGCCCCTTGTCTCTCACCTTGACTCACCCACTCCAGAAAAATTAGACCTAGCAATTCCCCCACTACTAGGTGCAACCGTAGCCGAGTTAACTGCTTGGGTGCAGCAACAGGGACAACCTGGTTACAGGGGTAAGCAACTGCATGATTGGATATATAACAAAGGTGTGCGATCGCTTGCTGATATCTCTGTTTTCCCGAAAGATTGGCGTGCAGAATTAGCAAATATCCCCGTTGGGCGCTCTACCATACACTACCGATCTGTTGCACGGGATGGTACTGTTAAATACCTCCTGCAACTCGCAGACGGGCAAATTGTAGAAACCGTGGGGATACCCAGTGAAAAGCGGTTAACAGTTTGCGTCTCTACTCAGGTGGGTTGTCCGATGGCCTGTGATTTCTGCGCCACTGGTAAAGGCGGTTACAAGCGTAACTTAGGACGCCATGAAATTGTTGATCAGGTGTTGACGGTACAGGAAGATTTTCAGCAACGGGTTAGCCATGTGGTATTCATGGGTATGGGTGAACCGTTGTTAAATACTGATCATGTATTAGCAGCTTTGAAATCTTTGAATAAGGATGTTGGTATAGGAGCGCGATCGCTGACTTTATCTACGGTAGGGATACGCGATCGCATCCGTCAACTCGCTCAACACCATTTACAAATTACTCTAGCGGTGAGTCTCCACGCCCCCAACCAAGCACTACGAGAACAACTCATCCCCAGCGCCCGTCCCTATCCTCTAGAAGATTTATTGGCGGAATGTCGGGAATATGTGGAAATGACTGGACGCCGCATCTCTTTTGAATATATCCTGCTCGCTGGTGTCAACGATTTACCAGAACACGCTCTAGAATTAGCGAAATGTCTGCGGGGTTTCCAAAATCATGTCAATTTAATTCCCTACAATCCCATCCAAGAAGTAGATTACAAACGTCCTAGTAGCGATCGCATTCAAGCTTTTGCTAATATTCTCAAGCAGCAACAAATTGCTGTTAGCGTCCGCTATTCTCGTGGTTTAGAAGCTGATGCTGCTTGTGGACAGCTCAGAGCCAGTAAATCAAACAAAATATATTAAGCAATATCAGGCTGTTTTAATTGAGTTTGTACTAAGGACATTAGTCATCACTACAAACTTCTGAACCTATAGGGCTATAAATTACCTTTTAGCAAAAATCCCCGGCGCATAAGCCTCAATAACTTTACCAGTGCGGGTGCAGGTAATCATTAAATAGTCGCAAGTAGGGCATTGTGTCCGAGTCAATTGACTATCAGAAATATAATAACGCTCTGCTTGGCTGCCACAGTTTGGGCAGCAAATTTTTTGTACTATCTGCATTTTATAACCCCTGGATGTAATGATTTTTTATTAGAAAAGACCAGAAAATAAACCAGTAAATTTACTGATTTTACTCAACTTCATCGGAAGCCATGATTTCGGCTAAATTACTTTACAAAAAAATTAAGGTTGAAAAAATCGATAATTATTACCTAGATTTATTATCTTATATATTTATACTCAATTACTATCCTACTTTAGATATATAAATTATTTTTTAACATATTCACCATTTAGGGATTTAGTGATCCCCATGAATAACGCTTTGAGATACCCTTATTTATAGTTATTTTAAAAACCAAAGCTGTATTCTTATTAAAAAAATAAAGTTCAGGAAATACTGTATATTTAGTAACAAAATATTTATTTTAAGATTTAATTAATATTTGAGTGCAATCATCTGGAGATGAGATTCTATGCAGCCATAGCAATGCATTTGCTTTATGAAAATTGCCAGATTCAGATTACCGACTTTTCAAAGCATACATCTGGTAAATAGAGGGTAAGACCCCTTGATTTAACTATCAAAAAAGGTGTTTCGCAGGCGATATCCTAGACAAGCACGATGATTAATTACCCATAACTTAATACTGGCTTCTTCTAGGGTATGTTTTGCGTCAGACGGCGGGTTATTTACCTGGCTTAAGAAGGATGAAAATAATCGTAAATCTCTTGAGCTAAACGAGGGCCAATTCCCGGAACTTCAGATATTTGTGCTGGTGTGGCTTGTCGAATATAATCAACGGAGCGAAAATGCCCTAAGAGTTGCTTTTGTCGATAGTGTCCCAAACCCGGAATTTCGTCTAAACGTGATCGCCTCATCTTCTCACTGCGTTGTTGACGATGAAAACTCACAGCAAATCGGTGTGCTTCATCTCGTAATCGCCTGAGTAACTGTATACCAGGCTGTTCAGCATTAGTTTCTAGAGATTGGGATTCTCCAGGTAAAAAAATCTCTTCTCGCCGCTTGGCTAAACTCACAACTCGCAAGTCTTCTAATAAATTTATTTCTTGTAAGATGGCGACAACCGATGATAATTGACCTTTACCACCATCAATCATCACCAAATCAGGCCAGTCAGAATTACCAACTCGTGTCAATTGCGGATCTTCAAGATACTTGCGGAAGCGACGCTGAATAACTTCCGCCAGACTGGCGAAATCGTCTGAGTGTCCGGCGGTAACTGTAGGATTTTTAATTTTGTAGTGGCGATAGTGCTGTTTTGCTGGTAAACCGTCAACAAACACAACTTGCGACGCTACAGCATTTGCTCCTTGAATGTGGGAAATATCATAACCTTCAATGCGGTGAGGTAAATCTGGTAAATCTAGAATTGCGGCTAAATCTTGCATAGCTTGATGGTTGCGATCGCCTAATTTTTGCATTCTTTGCAATTCATATTGAGCATTGCGCTCTACCATCTCAATTAATTCTGCTTTAGTTTGCCTCTGGGGAGCTAAAATCGTCACCTTTCTCCCTTTACGCCCAGTTAAAACATCAGCCAAAATTTCCCCATCGGGTAACTCATGCTGTACCAAAATTTCTGTGGGGATTTCCACCGAGTCGGCAGTTTGGTAATGCTCTTCTAAGACTCGTTGTAAAATAGCTCCAGGTTCGGCGTGAGCATCCGCCACAAATGCCAAGCGTCCTACCAGTTGACCAGCACGAATTTGGAATAATTGAATATGAGCGAGTTTTTCGTCAGATGCGAGGGCAATCGCATCCCGTGAAACTGTATCATCTGGTAAAGAAACCTTTTGATCTGCTGTCAGCGATTTTAAGCCGCTAATTTGGTCACGAATCCGTGCTGCTGATTCAAAGTTCAGCGCCTGTGCTGCTTGTTGCATTTGTTGAGTCAAAATATCAATCAGTTCCTGGGTGCGACCTTGAAAAACCATCGCTACCTTTTGTACAGTCTTGCGGTACTCTTCTGAGGAAATTAGCTGTTGACACACACCAGGACAACGCCCCATATCATAATTTAAGCAAGGACGATCTTTGAACAGTGGTTGCGGTCGTTGTCGTAATGTAAAAATACGCTTGCAAATTCGCAATATTTCCCGCAGTAGACCGGAATCGGTGTATGGGCCGTAAAATTTATCCTTTTCTTGGCCTAATTGGCGTTTGCGGGTGATGAAAATTCGGGGATAGTCTTCTGACCAAGTAATGCAAACATAGGGATACTTCTTATCATCCTTGAGCAGCACGTTAAAATACGGCTGGTGCTGCTTAATCAGATTAGCTTCCAACGCCAAGGCTTCGGCTTCAGTATCGGTAACGATAAATTCAATTTCCGCCACCTGTTTGACCATTGTGGCTATCCGTTCCGTCTTGTTGTAACCGTCCCGGAAATAGGAACGAACACGCGATCGCAACTTCCGCGACTTACCTATATAGATAATGCGATCGCTTTGATCCCGCATAAAATAAACCCCCGGTTCTGGTGGGATTTCAGCTAGACGGGTTTCTAGGCGTTCTGGGTCTTTAACAAGTGTTAGTGTTTGAGCAGATTGCGTCACTATCAAAGCTAGGTAATTTTACAAATTTACCTACTTCTATTTTAAAGAAAATTCTTTTTTTGTGCTGGTTTTATCTGTCCAGTATCAAGTTAATGTTAAGTTTACGGAATAAACAGCTTTTCTCCACATCGAATTACAACTGATACTAGTTACCTCATACTTTATTTATGTTTCTCTAGATTTTATATAGTTATTTTTTTAAAGTACTCCTCATAGTTTACTACCTGCATCAATTTGTACTACTGCTAAAACCATTTTTTTATTTTACATAATCTGGATGTCACACCTAAAAAAAATGGCGGTTTTAGCCCATTTGCAATAGTTTTTATGATTATCGATGCTGATTAAACAAGAGTTTTATATTCTGTAAAGTTGTCATGTTCTAAATTATTTATCGGCAATCTTCCGGATGGTTCTTTAAATGTCAAATATTAAGCGAATTAACGGATTTAGGAAATTAGCTCTATTGATTATGATTAAACCTGTAAAGCTAAGAATATTTTAATTAACAAGCAACTATTATGAATATCAATGAGTTTGAATCCCAGTACCGTACAGCTATGGATGAAACCCTAAATGAACTTCAAACAGCAGTTTTATTATTAGTACAAGTACAACGTAAGATTTCCGAAATTGGTAATTATGTACACAATCTTAGTGAGAGTGTTGAAGAGTTTATTAACAATCAGAAAGTTGAATAAAAAGTTTAATAAATATAGGAAATAACTCAGTGAGAGTTATAGTCTTTTGTTAGCTAATTCTGCTTCAATTGTCAAGATTAGTTCAGTGAGATTCACTGGTTTGACAAAATAGCGACAAGCTCCTAAATTCATAGCTCTTTCTTGATCTGCCTTAAAAGCAAAGGCTGAAACTACAATCACAGGTATCTTAGATAAATCTGATTTTTGCTGAATTTGCTCTAGTAGTAAGAATCCATCAATATCTGGCAATTTTAAGTCTAATAACATCAATTCAGGCTGAAATTTCTCTATAGTAGAGAATAAAGTTGCACCATTTGATAAACTTTGAACATCGTACCCACAGTAACCGAGGTAATCACTCAACAACATTCTATTGACATCATTATCTTCAATTAGTAAGACTCGCCTAGTTTGCTGTGACTCTAGTTGCTGATTTATAGTGAGTAATCGTACTGTCATTATTACCTATCATTTAATATCAAAAGTCAAAGATACTATCAAATATGCAAATAATTATCGTAGATAATTTCAAAGGAATAGAATACTTAGTAATCCAGAAAAAATATTAATAAGTTAAACTTAACTATTTTCCTAAGATTAATACTATGAGCTTTGAAGTTAAAATGAAGTAAAATTAATATTTTCTTTAACTTATTTTTCTTTATTATGTGATATCAAATAGTTGGATAATTCTAAAAATTAATCAACACTGCGATCAAACACATAGAAATTCCCTCACCCAAAGCAGTGCTGAAGCTATCAATAATCTTGTGGTGTCAATCAAGTATTTTTGAGGATTTATGGTGATTCTCTATACACTCCTAGTTTAGGAAACTATAAAACCCAATTTGGTAAAGTATCCATATATTTTCAATGAAAAGATGATGAATATTTCTCTTTTTACCTAAGTATTAATACTAAATTTCTGATAGAAAGCTTGTGATTTATATTACAATGTAATTCAGCTAAGGGTTGAAGAGCACTATATAGTAAGCTGAAGCTTTTATCAACAGTCTAATGCTGACACTGGGGGCAAAAGTGACTAGAACGCCCAGCTAACTTAATGCGCTGTATCAAATTGCCACAAACTCGACAGGGTTCACCAGTGCGGTTGTATACTAGCGCTACGCCGCCATAGTTACCGTTGACACCCTTAACATTGAGAAAATTGCTAAAAGTAGTGCCGCCTGCGGCAATGCTGGCTGCTAATACTTGAATAATCGCAGTTTGCAACCGCTCAATTTGCGATCGCTGTAAATTTGTACAGAGAGTTTCTGGCAAGACTCCACTTTTAAACAGTGCCTCATCAGCATAAATATTGCCTAATCCCGCCACGACTGACTGATCTAACAGCGCGGTTTTGATGGGACGGCGGCGATTTTGCAGCTTAAGAGCCAAATAATCAACAGTGAATTCCGGTGAAAATGGGTCTACTGCGAGTTTTCCTAAACCAGTCATGATGCTTTCTACAGCAACTCTAGGTGGTACATACCACATTTGACCGAAGGTACGCTGGTCAACAAAGCGTAATTCCTGTTCTTCTCCTAGGAATAATCTTACCCGCGTGTGTTTATGCAATGGTTCATCTCGATGTAGCCACAGTAGTTGGCCTGTCATCCGGAGATGGACACCCAGCCAGCCAGGAGAAGAGGAGGAGAGTTCTGCGAGGAGATATTTGCCACGACGATGCCAAGTAGTAATGGCACTTCCTTTAATTCCATGAATAAATTCACCAACAGAAAACGGGTTGGCGATGGTGCGATTAAGCAGCACATCACCACCCGTGATTTCCTGATTGAGGGTCAATTGATTGAGACCACGTCGGACTGTTTCAACTTCAGGCAGTTCAGGCATTCAATAGTAATTAGCAAGCAAGTTAATATTTTTGGGAGATGATCAGGAGAACAAATAGGGAGGTGGGGTAGTGAGGGGATTGGGAGAATTTCGCACTATCCCACATTCTTTCATCATCCCAGTGCAGTAGCCACCGCTAACCTTCGGTATAGAGGGGGACTTATTGCCGGAATTCAGTTAAACAATCCCCTTATGATTTGCCTGCTTACTTTTTCGCCTTAGCTTTGGGTGCTTCTACCTCTACCAATTCGTTCGGAGCAAAGTTATTGGTGTTGATACCAGAATAATTTACTTTGTCAAACCGGACGATGACTGAGTATTTAATACCGCTTTGGTCGATAGAAGCCACAGTTCCGACATCGTTATACCAGTAGGATTCCGGGCGTTTAATACGTACTTTAGAACCACGTTGAACCATGATTATCTTCCCTTTTAGTTATCAATCGCCAATACATAGGGCTAATTGTTTTCACTCTACAACCTGAAGGCCGCTACAAGAGGCTTTGTTAAGTTATTTGTCTTACTGAATAGGTGTCATACCAATTCAAAATTAAGAAATCCTGATTTGGCAAGGGTTTCTCGGTTTGAATCTGTTTCAAGACTTTCGTGAATAGGTGTCAGTGGTCAAGGGTGTGTTGTCGCCAAGCGCCACACCATCCGAGATCTTCGGTGCGTTAGGACGTTCTGTCCGAAGGGGATCTTGCTACGTGTAGCGGCGACCTTATCTTCTCCATCTCCCCCAGAAGCCACTTCTCAATTGGGTGATCCAAATATAAAATGGCATCAGACCCTTCTTGACAAAGTTAATATGATGAATTAAGTTCGTTCGCAAATGCCACTGATAGGAACAAGTTATGCTTTGCTTAAAACAAACACACTACCCTCGTTACCCCTGCCAATGCGTAAATCGTGATCTAGATAAGTGATATCCAACCAGCCTTGTTGTCTATCACTGTTAATAGCGGTATCAATCGCCTTAAATTTTTTACCAACTTCAATTTGTTGGATAAAATCTGTCGGAGAACTGTAACGTATTAACCGTTTGAAGCCGATAATAGAGCGCTGAAATTTAACTTGGACACGGCGGTCAGAAACTGGCTCAAAACTAGCTGCAACGCTGACCAATCCCTCAAGATAAGGTAAGCCATAAATCTCGGCTATATTGTAAACGCTGGTTGTCTCTACTCGAATACACTGATAAATTTGTCCGAGTTTAAGTAAAGGTAATCCATCCAAGTTTAAGAGAGCCTTGCTGGTGGTATACAGTAGTCGCCAATTGCCATCAAGCAAATTAGTCGCTGCCACGGGGCGCGGTGTAGGATTGAGGTCTTCCAATTTGGCGATCGCTGCCAAAATAGCCTGTTTCTGTTGATCACTAGCCAGTAAACCACGGTTTGTACCAGCGATCGCATCTAAGAGAGCGGATTTTCCAATCATCGCTTGTCACCTCAAAAATTATCAGGATGAAACCCAGAATTAAATAGATATAAATATCAAATGTATCGAGCCTTACTAACCGCCAATAATCCCTTCCTGTCTACAATAAAGGCATTGAATAAAAATTTTTGTAGGGTTGCGGATTTGGTTAGTAGAGAGTTGAATGAATAACTAAATTATCTCGTATCCAGTGATAGACTCTTAATGTCTAGTTACATCCGTATTTTCGCGTCTTTGTCGATATGTTGAATTCTCCATTACGTGAAGCACCCCGTAACCAACGAGCTATTGTGATCCCATTAAAGCAAGAGTCCTCCCTTTTAGACTGGTTGCAAGCTCATGGTCGTCTGATATCCCGTGATGTTCATGAACCTGATTTTCAGGATGAAGAAGAGGAAATCTCAGAGTTTCTGGGTGGGAATGACGGTATTGGTGATTACGATATCGATGATGATGACGATATAGCTATAGACGAGAATTAGTCCGTAAAGGCTGGGACTCTATGGTATGCATTGTCCCTCTAGTTCAGTTTTGTAAGTGTGGAGTGAAGGGAAATTTCTGTGGACGCTAAATTATCACCCGATCAAGGGTTAAACTTTTCTGGTATTGGTCTAGCCTCTTGTTTAGCCGTAGGGTTAGGCGCAGCAGCATTGATTTTGGATCGACTGGCGAATAGATTGCCTTGGGAATTGACGTCACTAACTCTACCACTTTTATTATGTGCCCTGAGTTCAGCAGTCGTCGGTTTCTGGGTAATACCACTGCTACAAGCACTCAAAACTGGGCAAATCATCCGTGAAGATGGCCCGCAAGCTCATCTGAAAAAAGCCGGCACACCAACGATGGGTGGTGTATTCTTTATACCAGTAGCACTGATTATTGCCTGTGTAGGTTCTAAGTTTGCTACAGAGGTACTGGCCGTTTCCGCATTAACACTGAGCTACGGTTTCATCGGCTGGCTCGACGATTGGCAAATTCTTCGCCGGAAGTCGAATAAAGGTATATCCCCAAAGATGAAGCTAGCTTTGCAGGTTGGTTTTGCGGCAGTGTTTTGTATTTGGCTGATGTTTAATCAACCTGCCAACATGACAAATATTGCTTTGCCTTGGGTGAGTTTTTCACTGCCTCTGGGATTACTATTCTGGCCTGTAGCTGGGTTTGTGCTGGTGGCAGAGAGTAATGCTACTAACCTCACAGATGGCATTGATGGCTTGGCTGGAGGAACAGTTGCGATCGCACTATTGACACTTGGGGCACTGGTTGCACCCACTTCCCCAGGATTGATGATTTTCTGTGCTGCTTTAAGTGGCAGCTGTTTAGGTTTCTTGGCTCATAACCGTAACCCAGCTCGCGTTTTTATGGGAGATACCGGTTCTCTGGCGCTGGGAGGGGCTTTAGCTGCTGTGGCATTGCTGACTAACAGCTTAGTAGCATTGTTCATTCTCAGTGGCATCTTCTTTGTAGAAACCCTGTCTGTGATGGCGCAGGTGAGTTATTACAAAGCCACTAAAGGCCCTGATGGTAAAGGCAAACGCCTGTTGAAAATGGCCCCCTTACACCATCATTTGGAACTGACTGGCTGGTCGGAATTGCAAGTCGTTGCTGTGTTTTATATCATCGCCGCTCTTTTGGCAGCAATTTGTATGGCGATCGCTTAACTCAAATGCCCTAGAAAAAATAGTTTAATAAAAACAACCAGCCCCCGCATTTTGTGGGGGCTGTTTATGTTTATTTACAAATCTGTCAGGATGCCAGTCTTTTTCTCAGCTCTGCTTCTAGCTGTTCTTCAGTGTTGACGACTACACGCCCTGGTTTGGCTCTGATGATGGTGAGAAAATATTGAAATGCTTCCTCATCCTGAGGATTGGCTTTGACGTATTCCCGCAGTTCTTTTTCTGAGAAATTTAAATAGTCGCTCATCCTATAATTTCCTCTCCGTTACTCAAGCAAATAACTAAGAGCTTGGAATCCCCGTCCTTTCAAGGCGGGGAGGAAAAGCGATGACGCGGTTTTAACCGCAGTCAAGCTACGCATAATCTGTTAGACCTCCGAATGAGTTGAATTTGCTT
>JAHHHF010000076.1 GCA_019359495.1 Goleter apudmare HA4340-LM2 | reverse complement strand
GGGTTGAACTTCACGACTTGATGGCTCTGCAACGAGCCGAACATAGTAGATGCCCACGTCGCTCCACATGCCAACGGCTTTCCCATCTCGCACCCAGCGACGGGCACGACTAGGCTTGGTTGGCATCACAGGAGAACCATCTGAATTTTGGACTGGTACACGTAACTGCATGGAGATAATCCTCGTTACAAAGTTGTCAGTCCCTACGACCACCGATCACACCATCTCTCGGCTTTACCCGACGCCTTCAGCCAGAAGGCTTAGAGAGGTTCGAGCTAGGGAAACACCCGAACGTCCGTAACTGTTATCGGCTCATGGTCTAGTCACTACTACGGAAACCTGGCTGTTTCCAAGCCCCCGATCTTCAGTCGGGGGTCAGTGACTTGTTTCACCTATTAAAACTACGATTCTGTTTGTTCTTTGATCAAATCTAACCAATTCTATATTCCGTAGCAGGTTACTGACGCGAACGTACAAACGAAAAAAGGCTTTGAGTTGGTCTATGGTCGGTTCCATTATTTCCTAAGGCTCTGTATCCTAGCCAATTGTTATGTGTTGGGGGATATAGCCAGGGAAGGGAGATGAGAAAGAATTTTTTCCCTTCTTTCTCATCTCCTTTCCTTTGTCCTGTTCTCCACAGAAGCCGAAGTGTTCCCTGCTCTACAAATTCCGCACCAGACCTACTAAATGCCTGATTTCCGGCAAAATTAGTTTTTCCATACCTAATCGCACTGCATTAGTGGAACCAGGAAGGGAAAAGATTAACTTTTTTTGATAAACACCAGCTACTGCACGAGAAGCGATCGCCCGTGAGCCAATTTCTTGGTAACTTAAAAAGCGAAATAATTCCCCAAATCCTGGTAAGGTTTTCTCTAGCAACTTCTCAATGGCATCGTAGGTGGTGTCTCTTGGTGCAATACCTGTGCCACCATTGAAAAGTATCGCATCTAAATTCGGCTCTTTTGCCAGCGATTCTATCTGTGCCTGAATTTGTACTGGCTCATCTTTGATAATCTTGTAGGCTCCTATTCTATGGTTAGCACCCAAGAGCAACTGCTGGATTAACTGACCACTTTTGTCTGTCTCAGGAGAGCGAGTATCACTGATGGTGATTACCGCGCAAGTTACAGTGATTCTCTGTCTGTCTGGATGGGGTTGTAGGGTCATATATTTACCGTAGAGGCACGGCATCGATCAGTTTACTACACGTACCAAAAAATTATGGATGCCGTGCCCTCTATACCACAATGTTGCATGAAAGCTTAACTCAACGGTATTGGGACATGAGGAAGTAGCATAGCACTGCTAAATCTTTAGTAGCAGCCAATGACGCCAGAAGATTCCGACGGACAGAGGCAGGAAAGCTACAGATCCCCGATGCCCAATGCCCCCATTGGCATTAAGATTTACTCAATCCCAGACCGTTCTCATCGGCATAGCGTTCCATGAAGCGCATAAAGCGATCCCATTCTTCAGGAGATTTCATCAGGTAAACTGCTTCTAACACCTCTGGCTTACCATTGATAAATTTAGCCTTAACTTCACGGGTAACTAATTCCCCTTCTTCATCAATCAAGTACATACCCGTGATGTCTTCTGTGGAGCTTTCGGTTAAAGCTTTAGGATTGGTAAAAATAAAGGTTGCTGTACCACTGTCACCCGTGCGCGATCGCGTTAAGCGCACATCTGGAGTTGTATCTTCATCAATACCTCTAGAGAATTGGATTTTCGCCATGATTCAGTGAACTTAAAGTTTTGTAATGTTAATTTATTATTCTCTCATTATTTTAGAACTCAATAATCTATCTGCTGTGGATATTTTTTATTTCCGTATAAAAACTTAAACTGCTTCTCTTTCTAGTAACAAAGTTACAGGGCCATCATTTTCTATCGCAACTTGCATCATGGCACCAAATTGACCAGTCTCGACCTGTAAACCGCTTGTTTGTAACTTAGTAACAAAACGGTTATACAACTCTGCTGCCAAAGAGGGAGTCGCTGAATGATCGAAGGAAGGACGACGACCTTTACGACAATCTCCGTAGAGAGTAAACTGACTAACTACCAATAACTCACCACCAATTTCTTGTACGGATTTTTGCCACCTGTCCCCACCTTCCTGATCGGGAAACAAACGCAACTCTAGACATTTGCGCGTCATCCAGTCGAGTTCTGCATCGGTGTCAGTATTGGCAATACCTACGAGTAAGTTTAGCCCCCGCCCAATTTTGCCCACAATTTTACCGTTAACAGTGACTTGAGATGATTTCACTCGCTGGATAACAACGCGCATAAGCAGTGGGGAGTTGAGTTGAAAGAAAAGCGTCGCTCTTTTGCCAATCTTCATTACTAAGCACTTCTTAAAGCGACAATTGGGTCAAGTTTAGCAGCGCGACGGGCGGGAATGACACCAAAGAATAAGCCGATACCACCAGAAACTCCGACTGCCATTGTAATTGCCACAGGAGAAATTGCCGCTTCTAGGGGTGTGAGGGCTGCTACTAGCATAATGCCACTGACACCAACACTAGTCCCTACTAAGCCGCCAATGGCTGAAACAATGACTGCCTCGATGATGAATTGTAGTAAGATATCCTGCTCAGTTGCACCGATCGCTTTGCGTAATCCGATTTCTTGGGTGCGTTCGGTGACGGAAACGAGCATGATATTCATAATCCCAATACCGCCGACAAATAATGATATACCAGCGATCGCTGCTAACATGGCAGTCAAGGCGCTGCTGATTTGCCCCACAGTTTGCAAAGCATCCTTTTGAGAACGGATGGTAAAGTCGTCTTCGCCAGTAATTTTGTGGCGTTGTCGTAACAAATTGGTCATTTGAAACTCGGCGGCATCAACGCTATCTGCGTTCTTAGCCGAGACGACTATGTAAGTTACCTCTAAACCATAGGGAGAAGTCTGTCCCACAATCCGGTTAGCTGCGGTGATAATTGGGATTAATGCGGCTTCATCGTAGTTCACACCCAAGCTTGCACCTTTACCTTTCAGCACCCCTATCACTTGGAAGCTGGCATTTTTAATCCGCAACTGCTGACCTACAGGGTTAGTATTACCAAATAGTCGTTCTGCTAAATCTGCGCCTAAAACCACAACTTGGTTGCTGCGCTTGATGTCTACGTCAGTAAAAAAGCGCCCTTGAGCAGGTTCAAAGTCCCGCACTATCAAGAAGCTGGGAGTTGTGCCCACGATATTCACATCGGTGTTTCTATTACCGTAAGTCACTACCTGGCGGCTGTTTAATTCTGCGGTGACTTCTGCTACCGTTGGTACTTGAGTAGCGATCGCCACAGCATCTTCTAAAACCAGTGTCCTCGGAACTTCTCTGGAGATGCGTTGAGTTTCTTGATTACCGGGAATCACAAATAGTACGTTTGGGCCTAAAGACTCTAGTTGTTTATTCACGAACTTTTGTCCGCCTTCACCAATCCCAATCATCGCAATGACTGAGGCGTTACCAATCACGATACCCAACATAGTCAGGGCGCTACGCAATTTATTCGATAGCAGGGTTTTACCTGCCATTTGGATGCTTTCTAGAAAGTTCATATGTTATTTGGCATTTGTTATTTATTAGCGAGAACCGACTCACCTAGTAACCTGTTAGAGCAAGTCGTAGCCAGTGTCGATATGATTGAAGAAACAGACGAACGACAGAATATTTCAGCCTGCGTACAGGTTTTAGCCGGCTTGCGATTTGAGAAAAATTTGATTACACAGCTTTTCAGAGGGGATATTATGCAAGAATCTGTGATTTACCAAGACATTCTGCAAAAGGGAGAAGAACGAGGAAAGAAACAAGAGGCGCTACAACTGATTCTGCGTCTTTTGACGCGTCGCTTTGGTGCAATTGATCCGGAGACAGAACAGCAGACTCCCACTTTGCCCATCAATCAACTAGAGGATTTAGCTGAGGCGCTGTTAGATTTCACTAGTCAAACTGATTTAGTGAATTATCTGGCGAATATCTCTCCATCTAATTCAGGAGATTAAATGTAGGCGTAGCCATCTGTCGGCATCGCCTCTCATACTAATTCGTAATTCGCGGATTATGCTCATTAATTATTTTTTTGCTTGGCCTTTTCGATTTTGTAGTCTTTGGGTGGATTAACAAATATGCGATCGCCTGCTTTAATACCTGCTAAAATCTGAGTCTGGTCTTGGATTTGCGCCCCGACGGTGACTTCTTGAAACTGGGATTTATTATTAGCATCAGGCACAAGTACGCCTGTCTTACCCTTTTCGGTGACAATAGCTACAGTTGGCAACATCAAAGCATCACTAATGCGATCGCCTAAGAAGGTCAAATCAACATTTAAGCCAGAACGTAGTTGCTCTACACCTGTATCTAGAGATACCCGCACCTGAAAGGATGTCACACCTTGTTCAACTACAGCTTCCGGTGCAATTAGACGCACCTTGCCTTGAAATACTTGATCGGGATAAGCATCAGCCATAATTTCCACCTGCTGTCCCTGTTTAATTCTGCCAATATCTGCTTCTGGAACTTGGGCTAGTATTTCTAAACCACGAGCTACAGCCACAATTGAACTAGAAGTAGCCGATGCACTTGTAGAAGCAGAAGTTGTGGGAGTCACAAACGCCCCAATGTTGGCATATTTTTGGGTAACAATCCCAGAAAAGGGCGTGCGGATAATGGTCTCTTCAAGCCTGACTTGGGCTGCTTTTACCTGAGCTTGAGCGGCTTTGAGGGCGGCTTGGCGTTGGGCAATTTCTTCGGAGCGAGTACCATTTTGCAGCAGTACTAATGCAGCGCGTGCTTCAGTCACAGATGCTTCCCGTTGATCGATTTCCTCACTACGACTACCAGTTTGCAGCAGCGATAGTCGTTTTTCTGCTTCTGCTAAACTAGCCTTGGCCCTTTGATCTTCACTGACATATTGTTCCAGCTGATCTTGAGAAGTCGCACCCTGACGAGTTAATTCGCGGTAGCGGTTGACTCGTGCTTGTGTGAGTTTTACCTGTGCTTGCGCGGAATTAACTTGCGCTTGCGCCTGTCCAATTTCCTGGTCACGATTACCAGCACGGGCTGCGGCTAACTGTGCTTCTGCTTGGGCTAGACGCGCTCTGGCTTGGGCAATTTCTTGGGGACGACTCCCTGCACGGGCTTGGTCTAGTTGGGCTTGTACTTGGGCTAAATTAGCTTGGTATTGGAGGATTTGGGCGGGAATATCACCGACATCCATCCGAGCAATAATTTGTCCTTGCTGTACGCGATCGCCCTGTTCTACAGACAACTGTGCCAGTACACCGGGGTTTTTTGGGCTAATATTTACGCTTTGTACTGGTACTACTTTGCCACTGGCAGTAATCCGCAAGGTGACGTTTTGCGTTGTCACTGGGACAGTAAGTTGGGTAATATCTTCTTGATTTTTCCCTGGATTTACCAGGTTGTACGTGTTTGTCGTGCCTACAACCACAGCACCCACTGCTATCAAACCGATGAACCAGCGTAATGGATACTTAACTTTTCTGCCAATAAAGGGAATTTCTATATGCGTGGTCATAATAGCCGCCCATGAATATAGCTTGGTAAAGCAGTTGTCAGTGATACCAAGACTAATAATATTTGCTTAACGTTTCTCCATGTTAGTCGCTAATACTTGTATATGCCTTCACCTGAATGGGTGAGCATAGCTATGGGATAAACGCCAAAAGATGAAAATGCGATCGCATCTTCATCTCCAATTTTTTGATCATGATTCACTGCTAGCGTGTCGTCCTAGAAGTGGCAGATCGTTGTAAATTAGCCAAAGCACGGTTATAGTCCAAAATCGCCGTGACGCGATTACCTTCAGCTCTTGTCAGGTCATTTTCGGCAGAAATTAGGTCTGTTTGAGTACCGACACCAGCCTGTACTCTGATCCTGGCTAGGCGACGACTTTCCCTGGCTTGCTCTAAAGCTAGAGTAGAAGTCTGCACGTTTTCTAAACTAGCTCGCAACTGAGAATAGAATTGCTCGACATCAAAGCGAATTTGGTCACGTTGTCCAGCAAATTGAGTTTCTGCGATCGCAATATTAGCTCTTGATTGAGCCGCCCTGGCTCTTGCAACCCCACCATCAAACAAATTTAAACTGGCTTGCAGGCCTACCGAATACCCATCACTAACACTGATACCATCCTTAAACCGATCTAGTAGGCTGTAACTCCCACTCAAACCAAGTTGCGGCCCTATCTGAGACAGTGCTTGTCGTCGCTGTTGCTCGCTAATATTGCGTTGTGCTAAAAACTGTTGCAGTTCGGGGCGGTTTTGGAAAGCTTGGATGATTGTTTCTTCTAACGTCGGCTGCCAAATACCTGCTAAATCTACTGGGTCTGCGGCACTAATATCCACCGACTGTGGCAAACTTAACAAAGCGGCAAACTGACGACGGACAATGCGTTGTTGTGAAAGAGCATTAGTCAGTTCCTGTTGAGCATTAGCTAAATTCACCTGAGCTTGCAAAACATCAAACTGTGTACCCAAGCCTGCTTCTAGCCGAGCTTGCGCTTCCCGCAGGCTCTCCTGAGAATTACCTACCGCCGACTGATTAATTCTTACTAGTTCATCGGCTGCTTGCAAATCGTAGTACTGAGTGGTGACATTCAAGTTAATTTCCAATGAGCTACTTTCCAGATTGAGCTCATTCACACGCACCTGTTCTTCAGCGGCGCGGATGCTAGCTTGGCGGTTCCCGGAAGTATACAGGTTATAATTCACCTGGGCTTGACTATTAGAAGAAGTGCTGGATGGAGATGAACTCCTAGTGAAACCATTACCACTGTTAGTCACACTACTACTTAGATCAATATTGGGAAGTAAAGCCGCCTGAGCTTCCCGAAGTGCAGAGCGAGTGCGTTCTAGTTCTAATCTTGCTACCTGTAATTGCCGATTGTTCCGTTGTGCCAGTTCCACAGCCTGGGACAAACTAATAGCTACAGTTCCCTGAATCTTAACGTCTGCTGGTTGGGTGGGAAATTGTAAAGGATTAGGATGAGGATTAAGCTCATTCAGTTGAGTTTCTGGGGGAGTGGCGGCGCTGGCACTACTGGTTAAAGTTGGGATTAAAATAGCGATCACCACAGCTACCCAGGAAAAATGCACCAAGAAAAAAATTGAGTTCATAATCTAATATTGATAACTGCTAACTGTTAACTGTTAAATAACCCAATTAGCTGACAATCAAACCATCCTGAACTCGGATAATTCTGTTGGTTTGGGCAGCAATATCTGGCTCATGAGTAACAATCACAATGGTGATTCCTTGTTGATTTAACTCCGTGAGCAAATTCATCACTTCATAAGAAGTTTCGGTGTCTAGAGCACCTGTTGGCTCATCTGCCAAAACTAATGCCGGTCGGTTGACTAAAGCGCGAGCGATCGCTACTCTTTGTTGTTGTCCACCCGACAGTTGACTAGGACGGTTAGCAATCCGCTCTCTTAGTCCTACTCTTTCTAAGGCTTCTAATGCTCTTTGACGGCGTTTTGACTTAGGCAAGTTGGCATAAACCATCGGTAGCATAACATTTTCCAGTGCTGTTGCCCTCGCCAATAAGTTAAATTGTTGAAACACAAAACCTATTCTTTGGTTACGAATATACGCCAATTCATCATCATCAAAAGTAGTCAGGTTTCTGCCTTCTAAAATATATTGTCCACTAGTAGGACGGTCTAAACATCCCACAATATTCATCAATGTGGATTTACCTGAACCTGACGCACCCATAATTGCCACATATTCCCCTTCTTCTATAGAAAGTTGAATTCCTTTGAGTATGGGAACATCAACTTCTCCTAAATGGTAGGTTTTGGTAATGGATTCCATCCATATCATTGTTGGCATATCAGTATTTTGGTGCAAATAAATTTTATTGCCTGGGGGTCGTCATTTGTCATTTCTGAAAGGTTTATGTATATTTTTCTTGCGTGGCACAATTGTGTTTATTGTTTCTCCATCCAATTAAATTACGAATTATTTAATCACTTCTCAAAGCGGTAATAGGATCTAATTTGGCAGCATTGCGTGCAGGAATTACACCAGCCACTAAGCCAACACTCAAAGAAAGTCCAAACCCAGCAATAACTGCTAAAAAAGAAATCACAAAAGGAAACTTAAAAATAGTTGCGGCGGCGAAAGCAATCACAATACCACTTGCTATGCCAATACTGCCACCAATAATAGAAATCATGATCGCCTCGGACAAAAATTGATTCAAGACAGCTGAATTAGTGGCTCCTACTGCTTTGCGAATGCCGATTTCGCGTGTCCTTTCTACAACGGAAACTAGCATGATATTGGCAATACCAATGCCACCGACAACTAATGAAATCCCAGCGATCGCTACTATCATGATTGTAAATAAACCCACAACATTGCTGAAGGTGTTGACAATATCAGCTTGGTTGGTTAACCGAAAATCATCAGCTTGCGGTGGATAGATATTGTGACGCAGCCGCAAAAGATTTGTGACTTGAAACTGAGCCGCTTCTAATCTCTGTTCGTTGCTAGATTTGACTAAAATCCCATTCACAGAAATCCCTGAGAGCGCATTATTCCCTACCAGTCTCCCCGACATACTGGTAAGGGGGATAAAAATTTGGTCATCTCGATCCATCGGCCCTTGGGAACCTTTAGGTTCCATCACCCCAATGACTTCGTAAGCTTCTCCCTGAATGCGAATTTTCTCGCCCATCACATTGCTATTCTGTCCCAAGAGTGTGTTCTTGACTGTCGGCCCCAAAATCGCCACCTGTGCAGATGTGTCTAATTCTTCTTGAGTAAAATATCGCCCTTCTTGGGGGTATGTATTTCTCACTTCTGAGTAATTTAAATCAGTACCATAAATGGTTGTGGAGGTGTTCTGTCCCCCATAAACCACTTGTGCATTCCGTTGCAAATAGGCAGAAACGACATCAGCAGATGGTGCTTGGCTAGCGATCGCTTTCGCATCTTCCCAGGTTAAGGTACTACTAGAACCCACTCCTTGACGCACGTTCCCGCTTCTGGCTGCACCCGCTAAGATTTGGATCACATTTGTACCCAAGGCTTGAATCTGTTGCTCAACCCCCTTTTGTACTCCCTGACCAACAGAAGTAATGGCAATCACTGAGGAAATGCCAATAATCACACCCAGCATAGTTAGTCCTGTGCGTAACTTGTTACTCCACAGTGACTCTGCTGCCATTGAGATAATTTCTAGCAGTGGCACTGTGCGGGTATTCTTTGGTTTATAAACAGCTGAATAGAAAGCTTTGTAAAAATTTTTCAACATAATTGTGAGAAAAACTCAGCTTAAGGACGACGACCACCACCGCCCACGCCCGGAAAAACTCCTCCGCGTGGTGCTGACTGCGGTCTTGAACCTGGTGGAAAGCTTAGTAAGACCCTCTCGTTTCCTTGCAATCCAGATTTCACTTCCGTAAAGTTATTCACGGTGACGCCAGTCTCAATCCGAGTGAACACGGGTTGGCCATCGGCTCCTAGGACAAATACCCCTGTAGACCTCTCTCGGCGCACAACCGAGGCTGTTGGCACTACCAGGGCATTATCTAATTGACCTACTTGGAAATCTGCTGTGACATTCATCCCAGACCGCAGTAAACTTTCTGGATCTGTAACTGTGACTCTCACTTCAAAACTCGTCACGTTTTGCGAGACAACAGATTGGGCGGCGATTTGTTTAACTTTACCCTCAAAGGTTTTTCTTGGGTGGGCGTCTGCCTTGATTGTGACTTTTTGACCAAGGCTAATTTTAGAAATATTTGTCTCTGCGAGATTGGCGACAACTTCATTGGTAGAAGCCAGCGCCACAATTGAAGAAGAAGTCGCAGAAGATACGTCGCTACTGGCAGTTGTCGGCGTCACAAAGGCGCCTGGATCAGCGTACTTCCTGGTCACTACACCATCAAAAGGGGCACGAATCACAGTGTCATTAATTTGGGCTTGGATGTTTGTCAGGGAGCCGCGAGCTGATGTTACTTGGGCACGGGCTACTGCTACATCTTCTTGACGCGTTCCTGCTTTGAGGAGTGCTAAGGCTTGCTGTCTTTGCTTGACTACAGCCTGGGCTTGCTCAATCTCTTCTGGACGTGTTCCGGCTTTTTGTAACCCTAGTGCTTGCTGTGCTGCATTTACCGTAGCTTGAGCGCTATCACGATCTGCACGGCTTTGATTTAAAGTCTGGAGGGAAATAACGCCTGTGTTGTAAAGGTCTTGATTGCGACGGAAGTTATCTTCTGCTTGACGGAGAGCAGCTTGAGTGTTTTGTAGCTGTGCCTGTGCTTGAGCAATATCTTGTGAGCGATTACCCGCTTGTGCTTTTCGCAAATTCGCCTGGGCTTCGTCCAGTTGTGCTTGTGCTTGTCCAATATCTTGAGGGCGATTGCCTGCTTGGGCTTTTTGCAAATTTGCTTGGGCTTGTGCTAGTTGTCCTTGCGCTGAAATTAATTGCCCTCGCAGATTGGAATCATCCATGTAAGCAACAATCTGTCCTTGTTTGACAATGTCTCCTTCTTTCACCAGTAGGCTTTTTAAGATGCCGGAATTTTTAGGGCTGAGGTTGATTAACCTCTCAGGCTTGACGGTGCCATTGGCTGAAATGGTAATTACTAGGTTCTGTCTTTCTACTGGCTGTGTGAGCACACGTCGTCCTGCTTCTTGACGAGGCACAACAACCGCTTGACGATACAATAAATAGCCAATTCCACTCAAAAAGCTCAGGGCAAGAAGCCATGACAGCCAATAATTCTTGCCCTTTTTTCTCTTTAGTTCTGGAATTAAACCCGATGAATCTACTGCATTTGTAGTATCAATTGTCATATTTAATGCCACAATAAAAAAACTGACTACCGAGCTAGTTCTTAACGGCTAGAACTGTAGCCTGGTAGCCCTATACTGAAGAATTTATTCAGTTTGTAGTCATCGCTGTAAGCGTATCAATGGCTGACCGCAAGGTAGCAGTTGCATAATATTGTACTCAATTGCTACCTGTTAAATTTGCACTACGACCCCATTGGGAAATTGAACATAGCCGTTCTGAAGTCTCACTACGCTTCTTGCAGGAACAAGTTCCTGATTGGGGAGAATATAATAATTCCGATTGGGAAGTTGCCAGTAACCCTGAGTACGCAATCTCACTAGTCTTCTTGAAGAAACTACTTCTCCATGAGGTAGTCTCACGTCGCCATTAGAGAGTCTGATGACTCTTGGGTAGACAACTTGTTGGTTAACAACTGTGGGACTAACAACTGTGGGGTTGACGACTCTACGATTGATAACTCTACGATTGATAACTCTACGATTGATAACTCGGCGATTAAAATCTGGTGAGCGTCCTTTTTTGCCAGCATTTGCAGGTGTAGTCAAAAGCAATGGCGAAATTATGAGAGTAATAGCCAAGAGGATAGTTGCATAGTTTTTTTTCAACATGGAGTTGACTCCTTGGTTGCACTAAAGTACTCTTATGCTGAAGTTCCAATACCGAAACTTCTCATTTCATGCAAGTAATTATCGATCACACAGTGCAATTTCCATGAGTGACTAAAGTCACTAATAATTCTTAACTAAAGTATGACCAAAGTCATCCATTTGACTGTAATCATAGTGTGAAATTCCCATGATTATGTGATGCGATCGCTCTTCTATTGGTATAAATTTCTCTCCTAAAAATAATCATGCTGCTGCCAGTGAGTAGAGGAAATACTCAAAATTTCTCACTCTTGCTGTCGATAATTCTCATCATTTGTTTCTTAATGTGGGTACTAACTTAATTAATTGGACAAAAAATATTTAGAAATGAATACCTGCCAAAAAACTTTCATCCTGGAAAAAGTTCGTTGTCAGTACTAGAGCGCTGAAGAATTAAGGACTAAAGTCCTGACTACGAACTCACCAAATAAAAATTAATTTTGAGTGGGCGCAATTCCCTGCCAGATAATCTCTACCAGACTTTGGATAAAGAAGGAATCGTCCTTGGATAGGTCTGTTATTGATTCAGGTGGAGATAACATCTGTTCCAACAAAACATAGTTCATCAGAGAGCCTAATAAGGTATGAGCGATCGTCTTGGGTTCACAAGCACGCAGCCGACCTTGTTTAATTTCATGCTCTAAAAAACCAGTCAGAATTTTCAGGTCACGAACAGGTTTCGACTCTGATTCCAATCCCATTTCTGGCAACGCTTTCCCTCGTGAACGCAACATCATCAGTAGTGGCATGACCTCGCGGTGAAATTCCAAAATTTGGTGGCATATCTGAATGAGGTTTTGTTTAATATCTCCTTTCCCCAAAAGAGAATTAAGTTCTTGAATCCACAGGGGTTTATCTGGAATTCCTATTGCAGCAAAGAATAACTCTTCTTTTGTGGAGAAGCGCTTGAAAATTGATGCTTCAGAAATCCCAGCTCTTTGAGCAATTTCTAAGGTTGAACCACTAAAGCCTTTTTGGAGAAAGACGTTGCGCGCCGCCTCTAAGATTTGCTGGTTGGTAATTTTGGGTATACGAGCCATTAATAAATAAATACATACTTATTAATTTATGTCGTGCTGATCAGGATGTCAAGGGGTGAATTAAGTTAAGGTAATTAATACGGAAAGCACCAACGATGATAAAGTTCGCCTTTCGTCTAGAGCAGAGATCGTTTAAGCTAGCTGAAAGATTCATTGATTTGTGGGCAAGAGGCGGTAGTGTGCCTAAACACCTTCGGTTAATTTCCTTTTTAGTTATCTGTAGTTTGTGGAGTATGCCAAGGGCAGCTCAAGCACAGGCATTGATACCCCATACACTGCAACTTGATGCAACGAAGTTGGAGAAACAGGGGTTGAGCTTGGCGCAAGAAGCAGCTCAATTAGGGCAATTTCAACAATTTGAGTTGGCTTTGCCACGAGCGCGACTGGCGAGTCAATTAGCTCCCAAAAATGATAAAGTGTGGTTTCTGCTTGGTGGTTTGCATTTGCAAGCTAAAGACTTTGACGCGGCGATTACATCTCTGAAAACAGCACAATCTCTCAATCCTAAAAATGCGGACGTTCTGTTTGCTTTGGGTTCGGCTAATTTCCAGCAGCAAAAATACCAAGCAGCGATCGCCAGTTATCAAGCTGGTCTACAATTAAAACCCAATGACCCAGAAGGGTTGTTTGATTTGGGCAATGCTTACTATATGGTGGGTCGCTTACCAGATGCGATCGCTCATTACAATAAAGCTGTCTCGCAAGATAAAAAGTTTTGGCCGGCGATTAACAACATAGGTTTAATCAATTACGAACAGGGTGATATCCCCAAGGCAATTAAGCAGTGGCAAACTGCTGTAGCTTTGGATAAGCAAGCGGCAGAACCTTTATTAGCACTAGCAGTGGCATTGTATACCAAAGGCGATCGTCAACAAGGTCTAGCAATGGGAGAAGCCGCCCTCCGTATTGATCAGCGCTATGGTGATTTGGAATTTCTCAAGCAAAATCTCTGGGGTGAACGCTTGTTATCTGATACGAGAAAATTCTTAGAATTACCTCGCATTCAAGCAGCCTTACAACCAAGAGAAAATTCATCAGGCTCTAGACAACAACCTACTCAGTAGAGAGTAAGGCCATAGGCAGGAGATGTAAATCCCTCTTTAGTCTCCATGCCCTATGCCTGAGGACGCCAGTTCGTACCCTGCGGAGAACTCGTAAGATTAGCCGCACGAAGGGGTTGTCCCGTTGTGCGGACTGGCGTGGGCAAACCGCCGACACGACTGGCTCCCTAATACCCCATGTTTCATTCCCCATTTCCCATATAGTACTTGCCGAATACTACCATTTCATAGTACATATATACTATTAAAGAGAAACTGTTCGCTCGAAACATAAACGGGTGATCTTTCCTGAGACAGTTAGTCAATTCTGGAGTTCTCTTCTTAGGGTATAAGTGCCATGATTTGGTCAACAAACTGTTGATGATCAACAACAGGTTTTGATATATATCCATTAGCACCACTTTGTTTGAGGAAGTTCTCACGATCGCCTTCCATAGCGTGAGCCGTGACGAGAATTACGGGTAAGTTTGCTGTTTGCGGGTCAGATTTTAACATTTGTGTAATTTTGATGCCATCAACGGACTTACCTTGGTAGACACTCCGAGACAGAGAAACATCCATTAAAATCAGGTCAGCTTCTCCTGCTTGGGCAATTTTTATTACTTCTTCGACATTTTCAGTATGTTTCACATCTAAGCCACCGCGCTTGGTCAAAATCTTGGAAAAAACGCGAGCATTAATCAGATCGTCTTCGACAATTAAAACAGTTTTCATGAGAATTTTACTTATAGGTGAAGGGGATGACAAACTGAGTAAAACAGTTGTCTGCCTCTTTTTTAATCTTTAATGTGTGTCCACGTCATCAAGGATAATACTACTGATTTTTATCCTATGACTAACAAAATTTGGTAAGTAATTGCTTTTCATCCGTTATGCTGTGGTTGCTGCATTGTTAATTTCCAGCGACTTTTGTGTAGTTAAATTTCAGGGAAAAAACTCATGGCAAAACAGTTAAACCTTCTCGCAACGGGACAGGTAATCACAACAGCCCTGCACACCGAGATGCAACGGTCTTATCTAGAATATGCCATGAGTGTGATTGTCGGGCGAGCATTGCCAGATGTCCGCGATGGCTTAAAACCAGTGCATCGGCGGATTTTGTATGCCATGCACGAACTGGGTTTGACACCAGATAGACCCTACCGTAAGTGTGCCCGTGTAGTGGGAGATGTGTTGGGTAAATATCACCCCCACGGCGACCAAGCAGTTTACGATGCTTTGGTGAGATTGGTGCAGGAATTTTCCAGCCGCTACCCCTTATTAGCAGGACATGGTAACTTTGGCAGCGTCGATAATGACCCGCCAGCCGCGATGCGTTACACAGAAACCCGCCTCGCACCAATTGGACATGAAGGCATGTTGACGGAAATTGGTGAAGAAACTGTGGAATTTATCGGTAACTTCGATAATTCCCAGCAAGAGCCAACAGTACTCCCGGCTCAGTTACCGTTTTTGTTACTCAATGGCTGTTCTGGAATCGCCGTAGGGATGGCGACGAATATTCCACCGCACAATTTAGGGGAATTGGTGGATGGGTTAATTGCGTTAATTGACCAACCAGATTTACCCGATGAAAAATTGTTTGAGATCATCCCAGCGCCAGACTTTCCCACCGGTGGCGAAATCGTCGGAGACTTAGGAATTCGGGAAGCATATACCACCGGTAAGGGTAGTATTGTGCTGCGGGGAGTCGCCACTTTAGAAGAAATTCCCGCTACCAGGGGGAGCAAGCGCCGGACGGCAATTATCATTACAGAATTGCCTTATCAGGTAAATAAGGCTGGCTGGATTGAGAAAGTAGCAGACTTAGTAAATCAAGGTCGCCTGCAAGGAATTTCTGACTTGCGGGATGAGAGCGATCGTGATGGTATGCGGGTGGTAATTGAACTCAAACGCGATACCAACCCCCAAGAAATTCTTCAGAATTTGTATCACCAAACAGCTTTACAAAGTAACTTTGGGGCGATTTTGTTAGCTTTGGTTGATGGACAACCCCGCCAGTTAAGTTTGCGTCAGTTGTTACAAGAGTTTTTGAACTTCCGGGAACAGACGTTAAACCGTCGCTACAGTTACGAGTTGGGTAAAGCCGAAAATCGCCTGCATTTGGTAGAAGGCTTGCTCTTGGCGCTGTCAAATGTAGATCAAGTCATTGAAATTTTGCGTCAATCTGCCGACGGTAGTACCGCGAAAATAAGCCTTTGTAGCCGCCTGGATTTGAGTGAAGTACAAGCAGATGCCATTTTAGCTATGCCATTGCGACGGCTCACGGGTTTAGAAAGAGAGAATTTGCAGCAGGAGTTTGAGCATCTGAGTGAACAAATCACTTTGCTACAGAAATTACTGAATGATAGAAAGGAATTACTGAAAGCACTGAAAAAAGATTTGCGATCGCTAAAGCGCAAGTACAGCGATGTTCGTCGTACCAAACTCATACCTTTTAGTGGAGAAACTAGACAAAAAGAGGAAAAAGGAGCCAGGGCACAAAAAGGAGAAGGCAATGAAGAAAATTCTCGATTTGACATCTCAACTATTAAACCAGAACAACCGCCAGAAGAAACAGTTTTAGAATTTACTCAACGAGGGTATGTACGCCGTAGTCTACCGAATGCCAAAAAGCCGAAAGCTGACAACGGTCTGCATGATCATGATTTCCTGATTCAGACTGAGCTGACTGACACAGAAAAAGATTTGTTAGTACTTACCAGTGGTGGTAAAGTCTACCCGGTGAAGGTGGGAGATATTCCTCTGACGACAGGACGTTCTCCTCGGAAAACACCATTGATTACCATGCTCTCTAATACGGCTCAAGGCGCTCAAGAAGCTGTTGTCAGTCGGTTTTTGCTGCCAGAAAATTTAACAACAACTCAAATGATTCTGCTGACAAAGCAAGGAAGAATTAAGCGCCTATCTTTAGAAGAGTTTACTAACCTAACTCGGCGCGGAATTACGATTTTGAAACTTAAAGACGATGATGAATTGTGTTTTACCGAGTTCACCACTACAGGAGAACACTTATTTGTCGCCAGTTCCGGTGGTCGTCTATTGAGGTTTGCAGTTAATGACGAACAATTACCCGTGATGGGACGTGCAGCGATGGGGTTACAAGCTTTTCGCCTCTTGAGAAATCAACAAATGGTAGGCTGTGTGACTCTTACCAAAGAAGACCAATTGTTGCTAGTTACTCAAGAAGGATACGCTAAACGCATACCAGCAAGTAACTTAAGAGCAGCTAACCGGGGTGATTTAGGGACACAAGCCATCAAATTCACTAGCAAAACAGACAAATTAGCTGCAATGGCGATCGCCTCTGGAGAAATGGCACTACTGACGAATAAAGACCGGGTAGTCCGGATACCTGTGGAAACAGTGCCTTTGTTAAACAGAGATAGTAAAGGTGAAAGTATCCTCCAACTCAACCGCGATGAAAAAATCATCTCCGTTGTGGAAGTCCGCTAATAGTCAATGATTATTTTAAAACTGTGTCCAGCTAACTTAGCAGATTGAGTAGTGCTGGTTCAATAGCGCCTTGGACTTCTGCAAGAGGCTGTTAAGTAATTGGGCATAATTAAATTCCAATATTTTTTTACTATGCCCCATACCCAACTTTCATGAGTGTATTTATTTTTGCCTAGCTACTTAAGAATGACATCTACATCAAAGCGATCGCGGCAGTGACGTAAAAGTATCTGCCATAAAGTTAAATACTAAAAATTCTTAAATTTATATATCATACTGCTATCAAAAAATTTGATTTTAATTAGCTGTGTAAGCAGAACTAGTACTTAATGTGTAAAATAGTTGCTAAAGATTCTTAATAAGTATTTTTGTCTCTGGGAAAAAATAGGTGATGTCATATATCTTTAATCTTCCGCAGCTATACCTATAGATAGATGTTTTAAGTAGGTAAAATTACTAAAGCTACTGTTTATGTCAAGCAATAGAAATAAATCTACAAGTAAACGTTGCATTTCTGAAAAAAATTGTTATATTAATTTACATAGACGCAATCATTATTCGTAAATCCAACCTGGAGTGCCAACTATGACAGATACAACAAGAATCAGTGCTCCCGTAGAAGGAGACCGCAATGCTTGGCGCTGGGGCTTTACCCCACAAGCAGAAATTTGGAACGGTCGTTTAGCAATGATTGGTTTTCTAGCAGCTGCTTTGATTGAATTGTTTTCTGGTCAAGGCTTCCTCCACTTCTGGGGCATTTTGTAAGCTTTAAGATACAAAATTGAGTAGATATAAAAAAGCCTGGGAGTGTAATTCACCCCCAGGCTTTCTATTTTTTACGTAGAGACGTAGTCTCTAGCGAATATATTCCTTAAGAACACTGTTGCGATTCGGGTGGCGTAACTTGCGGAGAGCCTTCGCCTCAATTTGACGAATCCGTTCGCGGGTAACATTAAAAATCTGGCCAATTTCTTCCAGAGTTTTCATCCGACCATCGTCCAAACCGTAGCGGAGTCTGAGAACATCTCTTTCACGGGGACTAAGACTATCGAGGACTTTTTCCAAATCTTCACGTAAAAGATTTTTAGAAACTTGGTCTTCTGGTGTTTCTCCGTCAGATTCAATAAAATCACCTAATCGGGAATCTTCTTCTTTCCCTATGGGCGTTTCTAATGAAATAGGTAGTTGGGCAGATTTAGCAATAAACCGCAGCTTCTCAATCGTCATTTCCATACGAGTCGCAATTTCTTCTTCGGTGGGTTTGCGACCCATTTCTTGAGAGAGTAGCTTAGTAGTTTTCTTGATCCGAGAAATAGTTTCGTAGAGGTGAACAGGAAGACGGATAGTGCGAGATTGGTCGGCGATCGCCCTGGTAATTGCCTGACGAATCCACCATGTAGCGTATGTAGAAAACTTATAACCTTTTTCATGGTCAAACTTTTCTGCGGCGCGAATCAAACCAAGGCTACCTTCCTGAATTAAGTCTTGAAATGACAAGCCACGATTCATGTATTTCTTGGCAATTGAAACCACAAGGCGGAGGTTAGATTGCACCATCTTATCTTTCGCCCTGCGACCAACATGCAGGCGATAACGAAAGGCTGGTAATGGGAGTTGTACAGCTTCTGCCCATTCACTATCCTTAGGGTCACGATCCAACTGTTCAGAAAGTTTTTCCCGTACCCTTTCTAATTCCAATAAATCGGCAATTTTCCGCGCCAATTCGATTTCTTCATCTGCCCGCAACAGACGAATTCTTCCAATTTCTTGCAAATAAAGGCGAATCGAATCTTCGGTGTAGTGCTTTTTCTTGCTTTGTGTCCGACGACGCGATTTAGCGGCTTTTCCAGACTTTGCGTCATCCTCATCAGACTGAGGCTCTAAAAATTCGTCTTCACCTTCATCAATGATCAGTAAGTCCTCTTCATCGTCAATTAAGAGTTCTTCTAACTCGATATCAGGCGGATTTATCATTTCTAGGTCAGGCTGATAAATGCTTTCGAGTACGTTGTTAGCCTGGTTCATGCCGCGTTCCTCATGCTCCTTGCAGAATCAATTACTCAAGATGTGTTTACTGCTCTTATAAATGAGCTAGTTTCAAACCGAAAATACTAGTTTTGGCTGGCTTGCCGCAAATATTTTCGGAAGTTTTGTATCTCCTTTGGAGGAGTTTGTTACTAAGTAGGAAAATCACTTTATAAGGCTAATTTTCTTACTCTAGTGAATGTTATACGTGTAGCTTTCGCACACAACATTTAATTGGCTGGTCAAAAAAAATACAACTCTTGATAACAAAACTCACCATCACAGACCAAAGAATATGACTGTCGGCAGATTTTCTTATAAAGACTGTTCCGATTGTAGCCTGTTTCACAGAAATTGCACTCTTTTTGTGTGTTCATCATCAAGTCATTCAGTAAAGTAAAGCCACTTTTATCAAAAAGACCCGAAAAAGGGTACTGATACCTCTAAATCTTTTTGAAAACTTTTTGGAATTGCAGTGGCATTCTCATTACATTAAAAGGAAGGTAAAACTGCCCATGAATAGTTTTCAGTATGATGCACAACATTAATTACTCAGGTATAGCGCATTATATGTTAACTCAGGCAGTAAGCATTAGTGCACCCATTTTTACATTTCCTTTATAAATGACTCAGCCCATAGAGAAAGAAGAGACTTAGTAGCTAAGTAGATACAGCAAGTATGATGCTGCTTGTCTTTGGGAACTCTACCTTTGTACATGCCAACTACCTAAACTGAGGAGTTGAGGTTGCGGCGAAATCAGCTAGATAACATTTGATTTGAGATTTAACTGATTTGCTCTTATTCACACGTTAGCGCACTGCTAAGATTTCAGCCCTATGAAACTTGACAAACTTTTCCCATTGTATACAACGATATTTTAATCAATTCCTCAAGGATTTGACATTGGCAATGTTTAATATTTGCCTACCGTAAGTTAAAAGTGTATCGCATACAAGCATAACAACAGTGACCAATGCGGCAAAATATGAATATATTGCCGTATTAGCAGCAAATATTTTTCCACGACTAGCAGTAAGAAGTAGAAACATAGATGATTTTCAGGATGAGTTGGAAATTTAATTACAAAGTCGCTTTAAGTGGTATTTGTATAAACTTTAATACGTATTCTTGAGATGATTATCATGATATCGACATAATTCATTATCTTAAGATACCGATAACGGCATAAAAATTTATTATTGGAGTTGGAAAATAGCGGAAGGTGGAAGTTAGAGGCAAGAGGGATTTGAGGCTTGTCCATCTTTATTTAACACACTTACGTATACTCATGACTTGCTGCTCACACACCCAAAGTCATGGGGTCGTAATATAGTCTTTGAGTATAGCTACCATCAAGGATAACAAATATTGTTTTAGCTCATGTTGTCAGTTAACTTTCAGGTCAGAGATTATAAATATTAAAACACACTGCTAATAGTGAATTGTCAGGAAAACTAAAAGATTTACTCAGACTTAATCATTAAAAAGCTTTGGCAATTTTTATAATTATCTTAACTCTTCACATAAAAATCATGACCTGACTATTGTTCATGTTTATAAAAATTTATATATTTTTTAATTAATCTTAATCCCGTCAAAAACCAGGAAAAAATTTCCCCGGTATTTTTTCCTGCTGACCCCATAATCAAACCGGGGAGTTTTGGCTTTGCTAAACTACTGCCTTGTACGGTTAGGTTTTTGACTGGCTTGAAAATTAGCTGGCAGAATAACTTTATCAACTACATGAATGATACCGTTACTAGCAGGGATGTCTGGCTGTATTACCCCAGCATCGTTAACAGTGACTGTGTTAGCGGTAGGATCAACATTGATTTTCACAGCATTACCCTCTAGAGTTTTGACTTGTCCTGATTTCAGTTGATTGGCAGTAAATCGTCCCGGTATAATGTGGTATGACAGAAGCTGCTCCAGTTTTGCTCTGTTTTCTGGCTGCAAGAGGTTATCTACAGTAGTTTTTGGTAGTGCGGCAAAAGCGGCATCATTAGGTACAAAGACTGTATATGGGCCTGGTGTGGCTAATCTTTCGTTTAAGCCTGTGGTTTGTAATGCTTTTACGAAGGTCTGCAACTGCCTTTGTGTGGCTAATAACTGTAGTTGTTCTGCTATATTTCGGTCAGCAGTGACATCATTAGGAGTGGGCGTAGTTGGAGGAACAGTTGTTACAGGCGTTTCTACTACTGGAGGAACAGTTGTCGTAGGCGTTTCTGTGACGGGTGGCGCGCAGGCAGACAGGGCTGCAAAGCTACATCCACCAATAATGTTAAACAATGCTTTTCGTAAAATTGCTTTGCTTGCTTTCATAGCTTTACATAAGTCCAGTTCAATAGACAATTATTGATAATAGTTAATAAATTTTAGGAGACAGTCCCTCAGCCTAATGACGTAGTTTGCAGAAATCCACAATAAACTGGAGATTTTCACTAGCAAAGTTGGCTAATTTTCGAGTTGTCATCAGGCAAAAGAGGGATTGAAGTACAACAAATAAAAAAGGTAATGGGTAAGAGGCTGATGCCAATTACTCATTACCTATTACCGAACTCCCAAAGATGATTAATCTTAGATATCTAGATCGGTAAGGTTAAGTTTAGAGCCATAGGTTTCAATAAATTCACGTCTTGGTGCGACGCGATCGCCCATTAAAATGGTGAAAATACGATCAGCTTCGGCGGCGTCCTCAATTTCTACTTGCTTGAGGGTGCGGGTTTCGGGGTTCATGGTAGTTGTCCAGAGTTGTTCTGGCATCATTTCACCTAAACCTTTGAAACGTTGGATGGTGTAGTTGGCATTAGTGGGGAATTTGGCGATTGCTTGTTGCAGTTCACGATCGCTATAGCAATACTCATAATTGCGTCCCCGCTCTACTTTGTATAATGGGGGGCAAGCAATATATATGAAACCTTGTTCGATGAGCGCTCGCTGGTATCTATAAAAGAAGGTCAATATTAGCGTGCGGATGTGTGCCCCGTCTACATCCGCGTCAGTCATGATGATGATGCGGTGATAGCGCAATTGGGTGGAGTCAAATTCTTCACCTTTTACTCCTAAGCCCAGGGCTGTAATTAACGCCTGAATTTCGTTATTTTTATAGATTTTGGAGTCGTCAGTTTTTTCGATATTAAGAATTTTACCACGTAGGGGGAGGATAGCTTGGGTGCGGCGATCGCGTCCTTGTTTGGCACTTCCACCTGCTGAGTCACCTTCTACAATATAGATTTCTGACTCACTGGGGTCTCGAGAACTGCAATCTGCCAATTTACCAGGCAAGGGGGAAGATTCCAACACCGATTTCCGTCGCACTAATTCCCGTGCATGACGTGCGGCTTCTGCGGCTTTAAAGGCTTGGATGGCTTTATCTAAAATTGAGTCGGCTATGCCAGGGTGGAATTCTAGGTATTCGGTGAGGACTTCTCCCACCAAGGAATCAACAATTCCCCGCACTTCCGTATTGCCAAGTTTAGTTTTGGTTTGTCCTTCAAATTCCGGATCGGGAACTTTGACAGAAATCACCGCAGTTAGACCTTCGCGGACGTGTTCACCACTGAGGTTGGCTTCATTCTCTTTAATTTTATTGCGCTTACGGGCGATCGCGTTTAACGTGCGAGTCAGCACCGCCTTCAAACCCTCCAGGTGAGTACCACCATCAACCGTGCGGATATTATTGGCAAATCCCAACACATTGTCTGTATAGGCATCAGTACACCATTGTAATGAAACTTCTACTTGGACGTTGTTGCGTTCCCCCTGCACATAAATAATTTCTTCATGTAAAGGCAGTTTCTCACGGTTCATGTAAGCGATATACTCTTTGATACCGCCCTTGTACTCATAAGTTTCTATTTTGGGTGTATCGCTTTTTAGCAGTTCCAGCCGATTGTCAGTAAAGGTAATTTTGACGCCGGCATTCAGATACGCCAACTCCCGTAAGCGACCTGCTAAAGTGATGTAATCAAACTCAGTACCAATAGTAAAGATTTGCGAGTCTGGCTTAAAGGTAACAGAAGTTCCCGTTCTGGCTTCTTTGTAAGGCTTTACTTGTAACTCAGTAACTGCAACACCCCTTTCATAACGCTGGAGATGAGCTTTTTTATCCCGCCAAACTGTTACTTCCACAAACTCAGACAGGGCATTAACCACAGAAATCCCCACCCCGTGCAATCCTCCAGAAACTTTGTAACCGCCACCGCCAAACTTACCGCCAGCGTGTAGTACGGTCAACACAGTTTCCAAAGCCGATTTTCCCGTTCGTGGGTGAGTATCGGTAGGAATACCTCGACCATCGTCTGTGACAGTCACAGATCCATCAGCATTAAGATCCACTTCGACATGGGTGCAGTACCCTGCCAAAGCCTCATCAACAGAGTTATCCACCACCTCGTAAACTAAATGATGGAGTCCTCGCGGCCCCGTAGTACCGATGTACATTCCTGGTCGTTTACGGACGGCTTCCAGACCTTCCAGAACTTGAATCTGATCGGCACTGTAACTGCTCGTCATGAAAATTCTCCTGATCGTGGGGTTGAACTCGCCCAAAGGACAAAGAAAGTTAAATCACTCCAAAATTCTAACACAAAAGCCTTCATGGCGTCTGTAGAGCGATTTAATGAGAAGTTTATACAGGGGTTGCAACCCTGTGTGAGATTGGAGTAGTGGCAGAATGACAAATGACTAATGAAGAATAATTAATAACCAATGACTAAATTAATTGTGATTTGTGGCGCAACGGCGACAGGTAAATCAGGTTTGGGATTAAGTTTAGCTACACGTTTAGGTACTGTCATTCTAAGTGCAGATTCTCGTCAAGTGTACCAGGAGTTTGATATTGGTACAGCCAAACCAACAGTGACAGAACAAAAACTAGTGCCACATTACTTAATAGATATCTGCGCTCCGACAAACACGATGACGGTAGCAGATTACCAAGCCCAAGCACAAGCTTTAGTGACTTCTTTCCTTGATTCTCCTCTGTTGCTGGTTGGAGGCACTGGCTTATACATCCGTTCTATTGTCCAAGGGATGAAAATTCCTAGGGTAGCACCGCAACCAGAATTGCGATCGCAACTGGAATCTTTAGGACAAACTCAACTTTACGCTATGTTGCAACAAGTTGATCCCGTTGCGGCTGAAAAAATTCATCCCCATGATTCAGTACGAACTCTCAGAGCATTGGAAGTATATTATGTTACGGGTTATCCTATTTCGGCACAGCAAGGGGAAAATCCACCGAATTACCCGATTTTGCAGATTGGTTTAGATTACGATGTTGAGCGATTGGGCGATCGCATTCATCGACGTACTGAACAGATGGTAGCAGATGGTTTGGTTGCTGAGGTGGAATATCTTTGTCAAAAATATGGCCTTAATTTGTCGTTGTTGAATACTTTGGGTTATCAAGAAATTAAGGAATATTTAGCAGGGGAAATTTCTTTGGATACAGCAAAGGAATTAATAGTTTTGCATACCCGACAATTTGCCAAGCGACAACGCACTTGGTTTCGTGCATGTCCTCAAATTCAGTGGTTTGATGGAGATGATCCTCATTTGTTAGAGAATGTTTGGCAGCGTGTGCAAGATTTTATCTCAGAGTCGCCATCTAGCAAAGATTAATTTTTAATTACTATAATGCCTAAACTATTATGATGTACTGCATATGCTTGAGGAGCAGTATAACTCTTGTTTCAAATAGGATGCAAAAAAGATGAACAATAGATTCACAATTATATTATTTATTTCAGTATTATTAAATATCTTTTTTTTATTGCTAATCAATATTTTGATTGTAAAAAAAGGAGGGCATGAATATTTGTTGCAAAAAGTCTCATCTCTCTGGAGTGGTGTATTAGTGGGTGAACCCAGCCATAATTATTCAGTCTACTATTACTATAAACAAAGCCAGTTTCAAATATTGCCTAAATCTAACGCTGATATAATATTTTTAGGAGACAGCATCACTGATGAAGGCGAATGGATAGAATTAATGAATAATTCCCAAATCAAAAATCGTGGAATTAATGGTGACACAACAGATGGAATATTAAATCGTCTTCAGGAAATAGTAGAATCTCAACCTCGCAAAGTTTTCTTAATGGTAGGTGTCAATGATTTAGTATTTAAGCATAAATCTGTAGAACAAATTTTAAAGACGTACAAGCAGATTTTAAATGAGTTTCAAATCCACGCACCCAATACACAACTTTTTATTCAAAGTATTCTACCAGTCAATAATAAAAAACAATTTTTGCAAAATAACAATAACATATTAACCCTTAATCTAGGCTTGAGCGAATTAGCACGAGAATTTAAATATCAATATATAGATGTGTTTTCTCATTTGTCAGATTCTGAAAATAAATTAGATGTTCAATATACTTTGGATGGTCTGCATTTAAATGGTCAAGGCTATTTGATATGGAAAAAAGTTATTGAGAAATATGTGATTTAGTGGTTAGGTCCTGAGTTAGGTACAGGAAAAAAGGGCATTGCTGGCTGAATAATGGGATGATTTTGCCCCGCGTAGCTTGCTTCCCCGGAGGGGTACGCTAACACGCATAGACGCGGTAGAGGATCGCGCGAGGCTTCTCTGAGAGTACGGCTACTTTTACGAGTTCTCCGCACAAGTACCTGTAGAGTACAAAGTGTCAGTTGCAAAGAATCTATCTTTAGCCTTGGTTTAAATTCTCGATTCATCCCACAACTATGCAACGCCGAAAAAAGAATTATGTCTTGCATCACCTGCTTGCGACAAAAATGCTGTTGCTAGCTTGCTTTCTCATGAAGATAGGGAATACCTATCCTGCCGAAAGAGCGATATTCAACGTTAAACGATGAGCCACTACGCGGTTACACAGACAGTTGGAGGGGCCTTAGTTTGGGTCTAATTCAATTTTTATAGAAAACATGACTTATCAACTGCCTACTGAACAGGCTATATTGCAATTAATCAATGATTAGGAAAAACACCTGTGTTTCCTCTCTACGACGAAAATCCAACGCGAATCACCCCCTATTTAACTTACGGGTTGATCGGCATGAATATTTTAGTTTTTCTTCATGAATATAGTTTGTCTAATGAACAACTAGAAGAGTTCTTCAGGTTGTATGCAGTAATTCCACGAGAGTTAACCACCAACTTTGCACAGGAATGGACAACTTTATTTACGTCGCAATTTTTACATGGTGGTTGGTGGCACTTGATATCGAACATGTTGTTTCTCTGGGTTTTTGGTAACAACATTGAAGACCGTTTGGGTCATGTCAAATATCTAATTTTTTATTTGGTATGTGGTGCTTTAGCTGCCTTATGTCAGTGGTATATTGGTATGGATTCTAGAATTCCTTCTTTAGGTGCAAGTGGTGCCATCTCTGGGGTTTTGGGCGCATACCTGATCCGCTTCCCTCAAGCTAGAATTATGAGCTTAGTTTTCTTAGGATTTTTCGTCACCACTATCAGAATTCCGGCAATGATCCTGATCGGAATTTTCTTTATCCAGAATGTAATATCTGGACTAGTCAGTCTGCAAGTAGCGGCTAATATGAGCGTGGAAACAGGTGGAGTTGCTTATTGGGCACACATTGGAGGCTTTGTTTTTGGTACAATCCTTGCTCCCTTATTTGGGTTGTTTAGACGTGAATATTAAGTTGATCATTTGTGATTGGTCATTGGTCAAGAGTCAAGTCAATTTTGGATTGGGTTTCAATCTAAAATCCAAAATCTAAAATTCTCAGTGCCCTATGCCCCATCTGAAGATATCAGACCGAAACTTCTGCTTCTGATGTTTCTGGTGGGGAAGAATTTGGTGATTCTAAAACTGGCTGAGAAGGGGTAATAATGACATCAGTGGCGTTGATAATTGCGCCTAACAGTCCTAGTTCAGATTCCATCAATTGATCAACAGCTTCACCCAGCATGTTTTCTTGTGTGTAGTGTGGTCGTGCGACTAATACTATGCCATCACTGTAAGGTTGGATTAATAGAGGATCATTAGATAAGCTCAGAGGGCTAGTATCTAAAATTACTAAATCATAGCGCTCACGGGCATCTTCCATCAGCCGACGTATTTCGCTGGATTCTAGAATAGCAGCAGATTGCCTCACAGGCCCAGGACTGGGAATAATGTATAAATTTTCTACATCGGGAACTAAGCGGATACAGTCACTCAAGCTGGCATAATAGCGCAGGGGTTCAATGGTGGCATCAGGGTCAGAAGTAACTTTCAGGGATGAACAACAAGAAGGCGATCGCAAATCTGTTTCAATAATTAAGGTTCTTTTGCCAGCACGGGCAGAAGCTATGCCCAAGTTGTATGCACTGGCGGTTTTCCCCTCAGAACTACTGGTGCTAGCTATCAGCACTACCTTGAGATTTTTGCCCCCAATACGGCGTAAATTACTGCGGAATTTCTCATAAAACTCTAAATAGGGAGAATCTAAAGAAAGCATCACTGGTACTGCTGCTTGGTCTAAACTCTCAATGGGCATGTAAGGCAATTCTCCCAATATTGCCACTTCCCGTTGTTTGAGGCTTTCGCGGATATCTTCCTTGGTTTTGAAAGTCCCTTCCAGAGACCCTAACAAAAACACCACCCCACCACCAACGACCAAGCCCATAAAACCACCAATAGCTATGGTCGTGGGTACACTTTTTGGTTTAGTGAGATTGGGCAGTACTGTTGGTGGCCTGGCAACACTGAGGCTAGTCACAGTTTCGGCTTCTGCGGTTTTAGCATCGGTTAGCTTTACCTGCATTTGGTCGTAGACGGCTTTTTTGAGTCCTAGCTCTTGTTCTAGACGCGATCGCTCTAATTGTTTGTTAGGTATTAAAGAATATTCTCGCCGTAATCGTACCTCTTCTCTCATTTGCTGCGCTAACTGTTGTTGTAGGGTTTCTCGTTGGGTTTGCAACGCCACCATCTGGTTTGCCAACAGCTGTCTTGCTGGGTCTAAGTTGCTTTGAGTCCGAATATCTTGCACATTACCAGCTAAGGGTGCAGCGATACCACTACCACCAATCACCTCAGATGCACGTTGTTGCAGCAATTCTTCAGAAGCTTGTTTCTGACGCTGCAACTGAATCATTGTTGGGTGTTCTGGTCGTAAATCTTTTCTTAGTAAGGCAATTTGCGACTCTGTTTGATAAATTTGCGCTCGCAGGTTGGCAATAATTGGGTCAGCACTCAAAGCCGAGGAGATAGAGGCTTGTTTCACATTCAATCCCAACTTGTCTTGCAAACTGAGAATTTGAGCATCCAAACCAGAAATAGTCAGTTGAATTTGTCGCTGCTGATTTTGGCTGTTAGTAACAGCGCCTAGCAAACTACCATTCTCAGCTGCCAAGATTGCAGGTCGCTCGATGCGATCGTACTGTTCTAATTTTTTCTCTGCTGCTTGCAGTTCCAGTTTCGCCTGCGGTAAGCGCTCATTAATTTTTTTAATAATTGCTTTTAATCGCCCACTATTAATTTCACCGCTTAACTTAATCATTGCTAGCATCAATTCTTCTACTATCTCTTGAGCTAGTTTGGCATTATTATCTTTATATTTCAGTTCAATCAGGGTAGATGGTGTCTCTCCCTCCTTAACTTCAGCAGTGGGCACGGTAATTGCTACATTTTTACCAATGTTTTCTGGTTTGACATTGACCTTCACTGCCACAGCTTCAATTATCTGGTTTGAGAGCAAAACTTGCGCGCTGAGTGCCTGTCCTTGTTGCTGAATTTCTGTACCAGTGGCGGAGAATGAAACTGGTGGACGAGTGTATGTCAGTGCGCCGTCTACTATGTACACGGGTGGTGGATCAGGTTGTGTAGCTACTACCGTTGACCCCGCCACAACTAAAGCAAAACTGGCTAGTCCAATCCACTTATATTTTTCAAAAGCAATAAGATAGCGTTTAACAATTGGTGGTGTCATTTGTCATTTGTTATTGGGCATTGGGCATTGGCATTGGGCATTAGTTATTTATCCCTCATCGCCCTCATCTCCCCATCTCTTCCCTAAAGACAAGGGGCGAAAAGCATAACTATCTTGACCCACCGCCAAAGAAATCAAAGAAGCGGATGAAGCTTTGAATGTTAAAAAATGGTTGGGTGATCGTAGTTAGAGCATTAGTAATTCTACCGATAAGATTACGGCCAACTACAATAACATCATTATCTTGCAGTGAAACATTTTGAGAAGCATCACCTCCAAAGGCCTTTTTACCATCAAGCCTTTGGGTAATTGCTTGACCTCTTTCCGGATCAAAGCGCACTAGGGCAATATCGCGGAGGTTAGCAGTGTCGAGATTAATACCTGCCAAAGCATCCACAAAACTGCTGCCGTTAGGCAGTGTTTGATTAGTAATTCCCCCAGATGCATAGTTTAAAACCCTAATTTTAATCTGTGGTACAGCCAAAGATGAACGAGCTACCAAATTACGGTCATAACCATCATCAGTACCAACCTCTCGACGCGGCACAATAATGGCATCACCATCTTGGAGTCGGATATTGGGCAATGATGTGCCATTTTGTAACCTTGCATATAGGTCGATAGCTTGTGAAACCACAGAACCATCAACCAATCGCCGACGTATTTGTACTTGTCGCAGATCTGCAATCATTGTTGAACCTCCGGCTGAGAACAAAGCGTCGGTGATCCGGGGTGTAGTTCCTAAGACGGGGTAAATTCCGGGACGAAACACTTCCCCACTCACGGTCACTTGGACTGGTCGCGCCCCTGCTAACGACACTACTACAATTGGCTCGACCAAAAAGCGACTTAAAGCCAAGCGAATTTTTTCTTGTGCTTCTTGCAAACTCAAGCCTTGTAGCGATACAGCTCCTGCTTGGGGCACGACAATGTTCCCTTCTGGATTAATTGCGGCTTGAAAATTTAAATCTTGACGCTGCCCTAACAATGACAAAACTATGACTGGATCAATGACATAACGATTGAGCAAAGAGCGAATTTTATCTTGTGCTGCTTGTAAACTTAGACCTTGTAGCGATACTGTTCCTAGTAGGGGCACAATAACGTTGCCTTCCGGATTAATCGCGGCTTGGAAGCTCAAATCTGGAAAGCGCTGTACCACAACACTAATGCTATCTCCTGTCCCTAAAAGGTAGGCACCAGGGGGGCGCTGAAGGGCAACGCTAACGATATCTCCTGGCCCTAAGAGATAGCGGTTAAGTTGGGGGGCAATTTGCTCACTTGTATCCGGAGAAACAAGTTCAGCATCTAATGGGAGTGGGGGTGCTTGACCAGGTGATGGTTCTGGAGATGGTGAAAGCTGGGCAACAACAGGTTGAGTTAGTGTTGTCAAGAAAACCCCTACTTGAAAACTGACAAAACACAAGGTGCTGAATGCACGTATGTGAGAACTAAAAGCTATAAACATTTGTGCAGTAAAGCCGAAATCCGAATGAGTCGCGTCAAGTCGCCTATTCTACTCTGCGAATACCTAAAATGTCTCCTTTTTCCAGAAGATTTCTGATCAAAAAGGATACTAAGATTTTAAGTGAAATCCTGAAGACTTTACGGCTTTCTTAAGTAATATTTCATACATTATATAAATGCTTTGACCAAGCTCATTATGGGCAGTGCTAGCTGTTCTCCAAAGGGCCCGCCATTAATGTAGCTTGTACAGTTTGCCCCAAAGATTGAGCTAGAGGCCAAACTGTCTCTACCTTTCCTAAAGGTTCTATGGGTATAAGAATGCTGACGCTAACCCAAGGAGTTCTATGCTGACGCCACTGTGCTAATTGATCTCCTAAAAACCAATGTAGAGATGATGGGTTTCCACCGTTGGGGAAAGCGTACCATTGCAGTACAGCAAAAGTGTTTTGTTGTGTAGAAGCACGAAAGAACCTAGCTTCTACTCTAGTTTCAGCTTGGTTTCCCAACTCTCTTGCTGGTTTAACAGTAAATTCAGCCGATCGCTCTTGGGCGATGTCCCACTTTCCCCAGCGTAACCTCCCCCAACCACTGATTTGTGACCACTCTGCTTGTGGTTTATCTTTGGGACTTCTTTGAGGAAACAACAGCAGTAGGGCCTGAGTTTGCGAATCTGCCTTTTTGATTACCTGTAATGACCACTTTTGCTCACCAACTTGTTGTTGACCTTGTTCTGCAGTTTGCCAACCGGGAAGGCTTAACCCTGTCTGATGTATCTGGATCAATTTTTGGATGTTGGTGACGGGTGCTGGCTGTTTCCATTGCCACTTTCCTGTCAGGTATCCGGGAACCCCTGCTAAACCCAATAGTAGGAGCAACAACAACAGTACTACTACCTGAGTCCATCGGTTTTCTTTGAGCAGCTTAGATGGGGAAATCATTAGTCAAATTTGCACTACTTAGGCAAAAGTTTACTCATAAATTGATACATTGGCTTCAGTAATATTGACAATTATTATTTGATTATTTTTTTCTCAGATGGAGTTTAGTCTCAACTCTAGAGAATTACCAATGTCCATTCCCCTCGTAAATTATGAGTCAATAGTTCGGCATTGTTGGACAATTGACACTGGACTTTTGACTTTTGGCTGACGATGACTTCTCTAGAAAATCAAATCGTTTTGATCACTGGTGCTAGTAGTGGTATTGGTAGTGCTTGCGCCAAAATTTTTGCTGGTGCTGGCGCAAAACTAATTTTAGTGGCACGAAGACTAGAACGTTTACAGGAAATAGTAGACACTTTACATGAAACGTCGTCACAATTTTATTTATTACAGTTAGATGTGCGCGATCGCGCTGCTGTTGCATCTGCTATTTCTCACCTACCCCCCTCTTGGTCTAACATCGATATTCTGATTAACAACGCTGGACTGAGTCGCGGTCTTGATAAGTTGCACGAGGGTGACTTTGAAGACTGGGAAGAAATGATTGATACCAATATTAAAGGTTTGCTTTACCTCACTCGTTACGTTGTTCCGGGTATGGTGAATCGCGGTCGTGGTCATGTGGTCAATCTGGGTTCCATTGCTGGACACCAAACTTATCCCGGTGGTAATGTTTACTGTGCTACAAAGGCCGCCGTCAAAGCACTTTCTGAGGGCTTAAAACAAGACCTTTTAGGAACCCCTGTACGTGTAACTTCCGTTGATCCTGGTATGGTGGAAACGGAATTTAGCACCGTGCGTTTTCACGGCGATACAGAACGCGCTAAAAAAGTTTACCAAGGAGTGACGCCACTTACACCCGATGATGTGGCGGATGTGGTTTTGTTTTGTACGACGCGATCGCCTCATGTCAACATTAACGAAGTGATACTTATGCCTGTTGACCAGGCTAGCGCTACGCTAGTTAATCGGCGAACTTCAAATTAACCTACGTCTTTGTCGCAGATGTTTTAACCTCTGCGATTTTTTTAGTTGCAACTCATAATCATTTCGACTATGATTAAATCCAAGGAAACTTAGATAAATCACCCCAGCTATGGAAAGCCTTGTTATTGGTGCGATCGCCAGCTTAGGCGCAGGACTGGCTACAGTCCTTGGTGCTTTGCCAGTTTTACTCCCGATTAATCTGACACAACGAGTACAAGGAATCATGCTGGGGTTTGGCGGGGGAGTGATGTTAGCGGCGACATCCTTTTCGTTAATTGTACCTGCCACAGCAGCAGCGATCGCCCAAGGTCAATCCCAAGCAAATGCTGCATTAATTGTTGTTGCAGGGATGTTGCTAGGTGGATTATTTTTACACTTAGCACATCAGTTATTACCCCACGAACACTTTTTTAAAGGACAAGAAAATGTTCGCTACAATAACCTCAAGCGAATTTGGTTATTTATTGCTGCCATTACTATTCACAACTTCCCAGAAGGATTAGCAGTAGGAGTAAATTTTGGCAATAATAACATCAGTGATGGTATACCTATCGCCTTAGGAATTGGATTGCAAAATATTCCAGAAGGTTTAGTAGTTGCTTTATCTTTAGTTGCCGAAAAATATTCAGCAGGTTATGCAGTCTGGATTTCTCTGCTTACAGGTCTAGTGGAACCAATTGGTGGGTTGATTGGTATAGGTGTGGTGAGTATTGCCAATTTTATCTTACCTTGGGCGATGGCTTTTGCCGCAGGTGCAATGTTGTTTGTGATTAGCGATGAAATCATCCCCGAATCTCATCGCCAAGGTTGGGAAAAAGAAGGAACTATGGGTGTGATGTTGGGATTTGTGATCATGATGTTTTTGGATATTGCTTTAGGGTAATACCTGTGAATGATTTTATTTTCTAAAACTCCAAGGAGCGAGATATGAACCTGATTCGCTTTGAACATATCAATATGTCTTGCAACGATATAGAAGCCAGCAGAAAATTTTACCAAACCCTATTTCCTGATTGGTATATACGTGCAGAAGGTGTATTTGAAGGTAGGAGATGGCTACATTTTGGCAACAATCAATTTTATTTGGCTTTGAATGATGATGCGGGGAAAAAACGAGTACATCAAGCTTACGAAAATATTGGTTTTAATCATGTGGGCTTTGTAATCAAAGATGGTGCATCCATGCTGCAACTGCTAGATGATGCAGGCATTGAATATTACTCAATGACAGCCGATGAAACCAAGTATAGAATTTACGTCAGTGATCCAGATGGTAATGAAATTGAGTTAGTTGAATATCAGCCGGAATATGCACTTAGATAGTTGTTAGAGTTGCAATGAATTGCACATAATTTATTGATTTATATCCCTGATTCCTTAAATAAATCAGGGATATGAGCAGTAATTCTTGCGGAAAATAAGAATCATCTGAATGTAGAGTGTTTTAGGTAAAGATTTTCAAAATAATTGTTTACGATTGTCAATATACAATACATGCTAGACGAAACCATGATGATAAATAACAAAGTAGCAGTTGTAACTGGTGGAAATCGTGGCTTAGGGTTTGCAGCTTGTAGCCAATTAGCTCAACAAGGATATCAAGTAATTCTCACTAGTCGCAATGAAGAAAAAGGTAAAACTGCTGCTCAACAGTTACAAAATGCAGGGCTAAATGTACAGTTTCATCTTCTTGATGTGACAAGTGATGAAAGTAGCGAAAAATTAGCTGAATTCATTCGTCAGCAGTTTGGCAAACTCGATGTTTTAGTAAATAATGCAGGTATATATATTGACGTACAGGCAAATAGTAATAAAATTGTCACTGCTAAAATAGAAACATTACAAAAAACATTTGAGACGAATGTCTACGGTGTTTTGCGAGTAACTCAAGCCTTACTTCCACTTATGCAAGCACAGAATTACGGACGTATTGTTAATGTTTCTTCTGGTATGGGACAACTAAATAGTATGGCTGGAGGTTCTCCTGGATATCGCATTTCTAAAACAGCTTTGAATGCTTTAACTCGTATTTTTGCCAGCGAATTACAAAGTACAAATATTTTAGTTAACGCTGTCTGTCCAGGTTGGGTAAAAACTGATATGGGCGGATCAGAAGCACCGCGTACTCCAGAACAAGGAGTTGATACAATTGTATGGTTAGCGACTCTTCCTGATGGAAGTTATACTGGTGGATTTTTCCGCGATCGCCAACTAATTGATTGGTAATCAAAGATTTTTTACTTAGCGAAGAATATTCTTTTTCAATTTAATTGTATTTATTTATACAACAAATTTAGGATGAATGTTATACTCTTGCATAACCCTTTACTTTTACACTGGTGGTAAAATTTACCATCATTCAAACACTAGAGTCCAGGAAAATTACCTCTGAGCAAGGATGATTGCCGTCCCTCAATCACAACACTTGCGAAAGGTTACGGGTAACTTTCTTGGCTCTGGTGATTTATTACTTTTTAAGTACCCTCGATCAATCAGAGGCTAGTATTTTGTACCGAGCAATCTATATTTTGTATAATATCCATCTCAATTTCTGAAAAGAAATATCAGACAATTGAGAAAATTAATTTTTAGTTTATCTGAAAATTTAGCCGCAATTATCTCTAACCACTTTGGGAGTGAGAGCTAGATTGCCCAATCCAGCATTAAAATCAATTTGCTGGTATTCAGCGAAATTGTTAAATCTGGAGTCTTGTTACCCCGTGCTTACTTCTGTATTACCAACCATCAACGCCCTGAAACAACCTACAAGTACTGATTGGGTAGAACAGGCGATCGCCAACTTAGACATAATTTTGCTCGATCATTCCCACTGTGAACGCAAAGCAGCTGGCGTGGCGTTGAATCTGATGTTTCGTTACCCTTCCAATACCAAAATGGTTAGGGAATTAACAGCGATCGCCCGTGAAGAACTAGAACACTTTGAGCTAGTTAATCAGTGGCTAGAACGCCGGAATATCGCCCTTGCGCCCCTACCACCACCCCCCTACGGCGCCGGCTTAAAAGCTCAAGTTCGATCCAAAGAACCAGAAAGATTTTTGGATACATTACTCGTCACTGGTTTAATTGAAGCTCGTAGTCATGAAAGATTAGGACTATTAGCGACACACTGTCCTGAGCCAGAATTAGCCAAATTTTATCGCGGTTTAATGGCCTCGGAAGCACGACATTTCGGTACTTACTGGGTTTTGGCTGATACCTATTTTGACCGTGAGATTGTTATGCAACGGCTAGATGAATTGGCGATCGTCGAAAGCGATATACTAGCAACTTTGCATCCAGAACCGAGAATTCATAGTTAGCAACCCAACGTATATGAGACTTCAGTTAACACACCTAAGGCTGCTGGTTTCCAACTACAAAGACACTTTTCTGTTCTACCGCGACGTACTGCAACTAGATGTTGATTGGGGTGATCAAAATAGCGGGTACGCCGAGTTTAGTACGGGATATATTAAGTTGGCTTTATTCCCTAAAGATTTAATGGATCAAGTAATCACCAGGAGTGATCAGCCTTCTGCTTTCTCTGGACAAAATCAAGCATCTCTAATTTTCGCAGTCGATAACGTGGATGAAGTATACCAACGCCTAAAAGATTATCATGCATTGCTTGTGACTCAACCTGTAGACCGTCCAGAATGGGGAATCCGCACAGCCCATTTCCGTGACCCTGATGGTAATTTAATAGAGATTTACACCAATCTGGGTATCGTCAGTTAACAATTTTGCTTGTACTTGGAGGCACTAAAGTGCTGACTACAAGCTTATATTGGGATATATATCTAAAAAAATTCTCTGTGCCAACTTGACTTTCACTCGACTCCAATTCAAAATTTTACGATGAGAGATTATTATCAAGACTTTTTGATTCGTAACTGGGAGAAGGGCGATCGCACAAGCGCAGCCGCAGTCATCAGTTATGTGTTATCGGAATACGGATTGGGTTGGGAACCGGATGGTGCTGACAGAGATGTCTTGCAAGTGGAAGCATCTTATTTAGCCACAGGCGGCGAGTTTTGGGTGATTGAACATGAAAACCAGATTGTGGGTACTGGGGCATACTACCCTGTTGATCGTGGGAAAAAAGCTGTAGAAATTCGCAAAATGTACCTTTTATCCAGTGTTAGAGGATTAGGACTAGGGAAATATTTACTCGCACAATTAGAAGCAGCGATCGCTTCCCGTGGTTTTGAGGAAATTTGGATTGAGACTGCTAGTGTTTTGGTGGAAGCAGTCAAGCTGTATGAAAGTAAAGGTTACACAGCAGCAACTGGTGTAGAGACAAAAAGATGCGATCGTGTGTATGTGAAATTTCTCCCATAATCACAGCCTTGATTTACAACTTAAGTAAGTCGGTGGAAAAAAACAAAACTAAGTTAAGACAGGTAAACAAAGCTATCATCCTTCTACGTTGTCAATCGGCGGTAACATCTCACAAACCCCAATTTGTAAATCAGGAAACTCTGAGGGTGAAATAGTCTCTTCGTTTGGATAACCGTCCTCAGTTAGTTGATGAAAGTCAAAAATATTTAACTGAAGGCCGCAGACAAGTATTCCGCAGCAGCTTCAACAACAGCGATCGCACTTTCATAATCTAGGCGTGTTGGGCCTAAAACTCCCACACTACCTACTGGTACTGAACCTCGGCGATAGGTAGAAGAAATCAAGGTGCAGGTGCGTATCGGTTCTAGTGGGTTTTCTGCACCTATGCGAACTGTTACCCTTGACTTACCCATATCTTCAAGTTCTGGCGCTGCAAATATTAATCGCCACAGTTGATCTTGTTCTTCCTCCAGTAGTTGGATAATTGTTTGCACTTGTTCTAATTGAGAAAATTCTGGTTGGCGCAGAACTTCTGCTACACCCCGCACCATAATTTGTGTAGCAGTCGGTGCTAGACTCCGACGAGTTAATTCCATGATGGAGTTTTTCAAAAATTCGGCATAACGCTGGAACTCTCGATCTAATTGACTCCAGTCCAGGCTGGCTAATTCCAATAGACTCCGTCCTCGTAGGTGGCTATTTAAAAAGTTAGACACAATCTGCAATTCCCGATCAATTACTTCTGGATCTGGTTGTGTTTCTGCGGATGTTGGGGCCAAATCCATCAACTTGGAATGCGTCTCATAAGTTTCTGTGACCACGATCAGCATGATTTTTCGGGCTTCAATTTGCACCAATTGCAAATGTCGCAACATTGCTGTGCCGGTTTGAGGCATGGTAATCAAGCTAATGCAGCCACTCAAGGTTGCTAAAATTTGCGCTGCGCCTTGGATGACGGCTTCTAAACTCCAATCGTCCCAGTGGAGGTGCTGTTGCAGTGCTAGTTCTGCCTCTCTAGCTAAAGTTTCAGAAGGAGTAATTAACTTGTCAACATAAATGCGATAGCCAGAGTCAGAAGGTACGCGTCCGGCAGAGGCGTGGGGTTGATAAAGTAACCCCGACTTTTCTAGGACACCCATGACATTGCGAATTGTGGCTGAACTGACACCTAAATCATACTCTTCCACCAGGGCTTTAGAACCAACAGGTTCTGCCGTAGCAATGTAATGACGCACCGTTGCCCAAAGTATATGCTGTTGTCTATTTGTCAACTGGACTTGCATGGGAGATGTTGTACTGAAGGCAAATTTTATTGAGAATTGGGAAAAAATTTGTAAATGTTATTGCTTAATAAAAAGTAATATTTATTAAGTTAAGATAACTAATTATTCAATTTTATAGTAATAACTAAATTTAAATTGATAATTTTGCATCTTTCCAGAGTTTTATCTCTTAGGCATAAACTATGGACATTTTAGCTAATATCTAATAGCTAAAATGTAGCTTTTGTTAAACGTATCTTTCCATAAATAATTGTTAAAAATTGTATTGTTGAATACTTATTTTTCGACCCTTTTGGGATTCAAATGTCACTCAAACATTAGTTGATATTATTGTTCCCATAATTCTGAGATTTGTAACCTAAGTATAAAGTATGCCGAACAGGGTGGGAAAATCCAGATGAGAGTAATTCCCAGCCCAATTATGCACTTAGTATTGGGGAATAGCAGGGTCAACTAACAAAGAGTAAGCATCGATACCACCTGCGATATTTTTAACATTTGTAAAACCTTGAGCAACTAACCACTGGCACATCTGGGCAGAGCGAAGGCCGTGGTGACATAGTACAAGAGTTTCGGCGTCTGGATTGAAGAGCGTGGGAACTTCAGCGCTCCATTCGCCAAACTCACTCAAAGGTAAATTAACAAAGCCCTCAATGCTAGCGATCGCCAATTCTTGGGGTTCGCGCACGTCTACTAACTGAACGCTAGAATCCTTAGCAGACAAACATTGTGCCAAGTCTTCTACACTAATTTCACTAAAAGAATTTCCTGTCATGAAGTTTTTGTAAACAATCCTATACTATTTATGTTGACAGAAAACCCTGTCCATAGTCATGAGTATTGATTCTTAGGGTCAAGGCTCAAGAGAGACGCGATTAATCGCGTACTTTACCCCAATTCCCCATTCGCAAATTAGGTCTAATGTGAACAGCCAACGCTCATTTTCTAGTTTCCTGGTAGCTGGTGTGATTGCACTGGTAGCGATCGCTATTGCTGGCTTTTACTGGATTTTTGCTAAAAGTCCGGCCAATCTCGTTACCGCCAGATCTCAGCCTAGTGCTGCCATATTTGTGTCGAAAATTGCCCCAGTGATGGCTTCACTGTTGGTAAATCCAGATAAATTGCCCACTTTGGAGGGCGAAGGAGAGCTATCTGGGATCAAAACCAGTGTATTGGCTAAAAGTGGCATTGATTATCGCCAAGATATTCAACCTTGGTTAGGAAACGAAATTACCTTGGCTGTCACCAACTGGGATATTGATCGTGATCCAGAAAATGGACAGCAGCCAGGGTATTTGATGGCGTTAGGGACTACAAAACCAGAAAAAAGCCGAGAGTTTGTGGAATTGTTATTTTCCAAGCGGGTGTTAGCTGGAAGCAATTTAGCCACAGAAGCATACAAAGGCGTGAAGCTGCTTTATGACGATCCGCCACCAGCACAAGGTGCATTGGCTGGTGCATTGGTGGGTAATGACTTTGTGTTGTTTGCCAACGATCCTAAAGTATTGCGAGATGCGATTAATAACGTCCAAGCCCCGGATCTCAATTTAACCACTTCTGCTCAATACCAAAAAGCTACCGAACAGCTACCTGGAGGTGCGTTAGCCGTGGCTTTTCTAAATCTGCCCACTGTTGCCAAATGGCAAGGGTTAGAATTATCAGCACCAAGTTATGACAGCGAAATTATTTCCCTAGCATTAAACCCCAAAGGATTGCTAGCAGAAACTAGCTTTTTGGGTGCATCAGCAATTGTCCCCCCATCTCCACCCTTATCTCAACCTGTAGGAGCACTGAAGTATATTCCAGTATCAGCAGGCTTGGCAATTTCTGGAGCTAATTTGAGCAATTTGGGTGATAGTGAGTTAGCTAAACTCTGGAGACAAGCGACAGAAACTATATATGGTTCTGGGGAAGATGCGATCGCTAAATTAGCCCAACCCTTACTAGATTTGCAAAAACTTTGGGGGATAAACTTACCAGCAGATATTTTTAGCTGGGTACAGGGAGAGTATGCCTTAGCATTATTACCCCAAAAAGCCCAAAAAACTGTAAGTTGGGTGTTTGCCGTGGAACAATCGCCGGAGGTAATCGCAGGTATTGCTAATTTAGATGCGATCGCTAATGCTAAAGGACTCAGCATCAGTCCCATCACTTTAGATCAGCAAAAAGTCTCCACATGGACAAAGTTAACCGCAGCTAGCAAACCAACCAATACGAAAGATCAAACTGCGCTCGACGTTGAAGCCAAAGTGCAGGGTGTGCATACAACTTTAGGAAACTACGAAATCTTCACCTCCGATTTAGAGACAATGAAAGAAATTCTCACATCTGGGGAAGACTCTTTAATTAATCATCGTAATTTCCAAGATAGTATCGCTACCATTCCCCAACCCAACCAAGGCTATGTTTATCTTGATTGGATCAAGAGCCAGCAGTTTTTAGAAAGACAGCTACCAATTCTCAAGTTAGTAGAAATACTCGGCAAACCGTTTTTTAACAACCTGCGATCACTGACAGTTAGTACTTACAACAGCGACACAGAAGCACTCAAAGCTGGCGTCTTCTTGCAACTCCAGCCGTAAAGAGTGCTAAATCTGGTGCAAGGTATGAGGTATTTTGAATTTTTAATTGGCATTAACTGTGGCACATAACAATGTGGCACAGCTTATGGAGTATTACGGTTTTTTGCTTACAATATGTATATATATTTACTATATAAAATAGCCTGTCGGAGGGCTACTTATGAAGTATCGTCTCCCCCGATTAAAGTTCCGATTCGCTTGGTTCACGGCTATACTTACCGCTATTGTGACTACACCTGTAATAGCACAGACATCAAATTTCGGTACAATTAGCCTATCATCAGGCAATGAGCCAGTTAAAACAGAAGTTACTGGATACACAGGCGGTTCTTACTCATTATCTGCCATTAGCAACCGTGACCGAGAGAAGAATGCCTGTATTGGCTTTGCCGATCCCAATCCTGATCACATCCTGGTTTTAGAAAAAGACTTTGCCGACTTGAAAATACTCATCAAAAGCGGCATTGACACAACCGTACTCATCAAAGGCCCAGACGAAACTACAATTCGCTGCGGTGATGATACTGGTAAAAGTAAAGATGCCAGCATTAAAGATATTAACTGGAAACGCGGAACTTATCATGTCTGGGTAGGTACTTTTGATTCTGGGGTCAAGCGAAACTATACTTTGACAGTGCAGCAGTAATCAGGAGTGGGAATGAAGCAGATGGAGGAGATGATATAGCAATCCTATTTCAGTTGTGAAAAATATCGGTTTTGGCTGTTGAATGTTGACTGTTGACTGTCAACGGTTAACAGTCAACAACCCTACATGTAAGATTTTACAAATCATTTAGGATTGCTATAGAGCCATAAATAACTAATGCCCCATGCCCCATTTAATCGAGATTACACCTGGAACGATAATATGGGAGAGTAGCTTGTCGTGCTTTCCGAAGGTACTATCTCGTGCTATCTATATTGCGTGCTGACTTTCGTATCATATTTGAACGTGACCCAGCTGCCCGTAACTGGTTGGAAGTTTTATTTTGTTACCCCGGTTTGCAAGCCTTGCTATTCTATCGGCTGGCTCACTGGTTATACAGTTTTGGCATTCCTTTTATACCTCGCCTAATTTCTCACATAGCTCGGTTTTTCACAGGAATTGAAATCCACCCAGGTGCGACGATTGGACAGGGTGTATTTATTGACCACGGTATGGGAGTGGTGATTGGGGAAACAGCGATCGTCGGAGACTATGCTTTAATTTATCAAGGTGTCACCCTAGGAGGCACAGGTAAAGAAAGTGGTAAGCGCCACCCCACCTTGGGGGAAAATGTCGTTGTTGGTGCTGGTGCTAAGGTTTTGGGTAATATCCAAATTGGTAACAATGTCCGCATTGGCGCTGGATCAGTCGTTTTGAGAGACGTTCCTTCTAGCTGTACTGTAGTGGGCGTACCTGGTCGTATCATCTATCGTTCTGGAGTCCGGGTTGCACCCCTAGAACACAATAATTTGCCAGATTCTGAAGCCGAAGTCATCCGCGCTTTAGTGGATCGGATTGAATCCTTAGAAGAACAAATACAAACTCTCCAACACTTGCATTCTTCCACAAAAACTCTCGTTTTGGCGGGTTATTTGGATGACAATGACAAGAATATGCCCAAGGATAACTCTGTTTGCCATCTTAGAGATAAAGCAATACAGGAATTCTTGGATGGTGCAGGTATTTAAATTTGTCATTGGTTATTAGTCATTAGACATTCGTTACTTCCCCATTTCTCAGAGCATCATTACCCTAGAGGTGGCTCCGAGTTTCCCATTCTTATTTAGACTGCGGCTACCTGCGATCAAAGCTAGTTCCCCAATTCTAAGGATTAACTTCTTGACAATACCATCCTTGGTTTTCGTCGAGGTGGTAAAGACGACGATTTTGTGGTTCACCACGTAGTTCTAAGTGATCTACCTGTACAGGATCGAGTAGTAGGAGGCAAAAATTAGGCAGTGGTTCATGGAGATCAGGTGATGGTGGCTCAAAAGCAGCTTTGTTTTTAATTCTCGGTGTACCCGGTTCGGGCCAAGCAAATTGTAACCGCGCCGCATCACTCAGATCTTGCCAGATGGAGACGCGGGCTTTTTGTAGTATGGGTAAAGAATAATCACTACTTACCAAGGTCAAATGACCAGTAATCCGAAATTGCTCTCGTGTATTCGGGAAATACCAGCAAACTTCCGCCCAAGGTTGCTGCTGTATTTGTTCAGCTTTCTCACTGCGGGCGTCGGTGACAAATTTTAGCTGGTTACTTTCTTCTAAAAAACCACGAAAGACTATAGTTCGATTTGCCGGACAACCATTTGTCCGTACCGTTGCCATTTGTAGGTAACGGGCGTAAACAAGACTGCGATTGCGATGGAGGGCGTGGGCGATCGCGCTTCGCCAAGGAGCAAGAGGCATTGTAACGTTCCGTTGCAATTAGTACGTACAGTCGTAGAGTAAGGGTAAGTTGTCACTTTTGGCAAGCTTCCATCCTCAATCCACTTGGCGTATAGTCATAATCTGTCAACAAGCAACAAGCAAAAAGAATTAGATTAATTAGACTTATGGTTCGAGAGCTTGAAAGAAAACGTCAGAGTGCAGAGTTTCCAGAAACTGCTCCAGCCGCCAATCCCGTATTTTTTAGAACCTATAGCCGCCGGAGTCCGGCAGGTTTGAGGGAAACATGGGATGAGGTATGCGATCGCACTCTCCAAGGCATAATTGAGTTAGGAAAGCTCAACCCCCAAGAAACAGCTATCCTAGAGCGGATGCAACGCAATTTGAAAGCCCTACCCAGTGGACGCTGGTTATGGGTTGGTGGTACAGAATGGATCGCCAAACCCAAGAACTTTTCCGGGGCTTATAATTGCACCTCTACCAACCTCCAAGATTGGAGTGCCTTTGGCTTGATGATGGATCTAGCCATGATGGGTTGTGGTACTGGAGCCATCATAGAACCGCAATATATTAACCAATTACCACCAATCTGTAATCACCTGAACATAACTGTACAAGGTGAAATTGGCAATACTCCTAAAGAACAGCGTCGTGAATATACGGAAATCTCTATACAGGGTAATCGAGTCATTATCCACGTGGGAGATAGTCGTGAAGGTTGGGTGAAATCTTATCAAACCCTATTAGAACTCTCTACAGATGAGAGATTTAGCGGTGAAGTGCAAGTATTGGTTGATATTAGTGATGTTCGTCAAGCAGGTGAAACTCTCAGAGGCTTTGGCGGTGTAGCTAATCCTATAAAATTGCCCGAACTTTATCAAAATTGTGCATCTATTCTGAATAAGGCTTTAGGACGGCAATTAAATTCTGTAGAGTGCTGTCTATTAATCGATCAAGCTGCTGTGACAATTGTTGCAGGCAATATCAGAAGAAGTGCGGGGATACGTCAGTTTAGGGCTGACGATCAATTAGGTGCTAATGCCAAAGATAATTTATGGCAGCAAGATGAAGCAGGCAACTGGCGAATTGATCCAGAACGTGATGCGCTGAGAATGGCGAATCATACTAGAGTTTTTCACCGCAAGCCAACATTAGAAGAATGTCTAGAAGCTGTTCGCAAACAGTATTACAGTGGCGAAGGCGCAATTCAGTGGGCAGGTGAAGCAGTAGCTAGAGCTAACAGTGATTTGCTTACAACATCGGCATTGAAAGTTGATTTCTTGAAATCTTACGAACAAGGAACAGCGCAACAATGGTTGCAAGCACAATATCAGCTTCTTGATGCTGAAGAAATAGAACATCGTTTGCAGCGATATGGTTTAAATCCGTGCGGAGAAATCATAGGTAGTAATTTTCACTGTAATTTGTCAGAAGTACACCTCAATCAAATTGATCCACATAACTATAAAGAACAAGAGGAAGCTTTTACTGCGGGAGCGCTATCTGTAGCTGCCCTTTTAAATCATAAATTCTTAGAACCCCGCTACCAAGCCAGTCGGGAATTAGACCCAATTGTCGGGGTATCCTTCACAGGTTTATTTGATTTCTTCGTTCATGCTTTTGGCGTTGAATGGTTGCATTGGTGGGAAGCCGGCAGACCCGCTACTCCCCAAGGATTAGCATTTAAACGAGAGGAAGAAAAATACCTCAGTTACTGGAAAGAGATTGTACATCGGGTGGTTTGGGATTACTGCGATCGCCATAATTTCAAACGTCCCAATCGCTGTACTACAGTCCAACCCAGTGGTACTAAAGCCCTGTTAACTGGTGCTAGTTCTGGATGGCATCCTCCCAAAGCTCAAAGATTTATTCGGCGTATCACTTTCGGCAAAAATGACCCAGTGGCTCTAGCTTGTATCGATTACGGCTATAGCGTCATTCCTTCTCAGTCTGACAAAGATGAACAGGGCAATTTGCTCCATGATCCCTTTGACTCACGGGTTAGTGAATGGTTAGTAGAAATTCCTGTAACTGTACCTTGGGCTGATTTATCAGGAGCAGATCAAATTGATGTTTCTCAGTTCTCTGTCTTAGCTCAATTAGATTTTGTCCTCCAGGTGCAAAAACATTATGTCACCCACAACACATCAGCCACTTTAGAGCTGCGCTCTGATGAAATCGAGCCTCTTGGTCAGCGCATCCACCAAGCTATCCAAAATGATGAAGGCTACATTTCCGCCGCCCTCCTAGCGCGTTTTGATGACCTGCAATCGTTTCCCCGTTTGCCGTTTGAACCTATAGACAAACTCACCTATGAGCGTTTAATGCAAGAGGTAAAAACCAGACGCAAAACAGATGATTTCTGTGCAGCTCTCAGCCGCTATGACTTAGGTGAATTGGCAGAAGCTGGCCCTGCTGGATGTGATTCCGATAAGTGTATGTTTCCTGAACAGACACCAGATTCGTAGTCGGGACTTTAGCCCTGGTTTTTTCGGCAATTGAGTTTTAATTATAGACACATTGTTAAATCCCAACTTAAAGTTGGGATTTCTTATTTTTATACCCCAACCTCTTGAAAAGAAGCAGCAATCGCTAATTCGGCATGTTGTTTGAAAGTATCTCTATCCAAATAATGGACAAGATATTGGGGTGTGTCTGCCAGTAGTTGCTCAACTCTCCCCCTAGCAGCAGCCACAACTGACTCTTGCAGACTACCGTTAGCAAAGGAAGCAGCAAAATCTTCAGCTATCTGATATGTCCGGGCGATCGCTGATGAATTGATGTTGCGCGAGACAATAAACAAATCGCAACCAGCATTAATTGACCGGGCTATGGTTCCAGGCTGGATAAACATATCTGAGACAGCTTTCATATCCAAGTCATCCGATACTACCACCCCTGTGAAACCAAGTTCCTGCCGCAAAATGCCGTTGAGAATGGGCCCAGATAAGGTTGCTGGGACATCAGGATCTATCTTGGGAAACAGGATGTGGGCTGTCATGATCATCGGCACCTGCACCTCGATCAGCACTTTAAAGGGTATCAATTCCCGATTTCGGAGGTCTTCTATCGTTAAATCGAGGATTGGTAACTCGACATGGGAGTCCTTGCTGGTGTCTCCATGACCGGGGAAGTGTTTGGCGGCTCCCAAAATTCCTGATTCTTGCAGTCCGAGGTAATAGTCACGGGCGCCTTGGGCAGCACTGTCAGGCGTGATACCAAAAGACCGAGGGCCAATAATGGGATTTTGGGGATGGGAATAAATATCCGCTACTGGTGCCCAGGATACATTGATGCCTAATGATTTGAGTTCAGTTGCTGTTGCTCTTGCTACCTCACGGGCGCGCGATCGCAACAACAAAGCATGAGGGAATCGCGTAATTGGGAGATGTGTGCGAACTACACGACCTCCTTCATGATCCAAGGTCATGAACATGGAGTCGCGTTCAGCGTATTGTCTTACCTGGTCAATCAGCTCCTTAAAGGCTTGTAACCAAATTTCATAGGGTGTGCCATCCAGAAAGTTTTTACCGAAAAAAATCACACCTACTGGCTGCAATTCACTGAGTGCGCGTTTATCCTCATCACTTAATGTAGTGCTGGATATACCGAGAATTAAATGATGCCCAAAGTTCTTTAACTCCTGTGATCCTGACATAAAGTTTTACCTGCTGCCATAAGAGGAATAGCATTTCGTTTGTTATACCAACGGTATGGTAATTGCTAGTGGCTAAGGATGCAATTAGCCACTAGCAATAAGTCATGAGTTAAGTACCAATCACCAAGATTTAACTAAAACTCAGAAACTAATGCTATTTTTCTCCCTGGCTTGAGTTTGTCAGTTGCCAAGTTGGTGGTTTTTAAAGTCATTTTGGGTGCTTTACTGTTCAAAATCACGGCTTTATAGGGTACTACCCCAGCTATTTCACTATTGATACAGCGAGCTGCTGCTAGTGATAAATCTAAACTGCGCGGTGGAATATAGGGACCCCGGTCATTAACTCGCACAATTACAGCTTTTCCTGTTTTTAAATTTGTTACTTGTAAGTAAGTATTAAATGGCAGGGATTTATGAGCAACCGTCAAATCATTTTGGTTGTATATCTCACCATTCGCCGTCAATCGACCGTGAAAATAGCCACCATACCAAGAAGCTAAACCCGACATTTTTGTTTTGGAAGGGGACAAGCCATACATTTCTTTTTGCCCTTCTAAAAGTGTGAGTGTTGGGGCTTTGAGCGCACTACGCAAATTATTAATCCACTCAATAGCTAACAAATCACCACTCCGTCCATATTGCCGAGAAATTTGTTTTTCAATCCCAAATAAAAAGCGATTACCTGCCATTAAAGCTGGTATGCCATCAACTAAAGCAGGTCGCAATTGATCAGCATCTAAGTTTGGTGACCTCACTAGTTGCTGCAATCGTTGTTGCATTGACTTCGCTTTAGTTTCGTTAGGTAAATTCGCTACAACTTGCTTATTTACCCATAATTCGTAGTTATTTGGGCTACGACGAACTACGGCTACTGGGGAGGTAGCAACGCTAAAACTTTGCTCTACAGGACTATGAAAGCGGAAAAAATCTTGCAGAGAACGCAAGATTTTATTAGGAAAAAAGTCTCGATTAGGAGTACTAGTGTTAATCAATGCCGCAGAGGCCAAAAAGGAAGTTCTTGTAAAGGTAGCTTGTGCTTCTACGTTCTCTGGGAAATAATGACAAAGTTGATTTGTAGTGTTTTTAACTGCCTTTGCCCTAGACTTAAGTGGTTTATCTGAGTCTGTTAGTGACTTTTTAGTACCCCAATCTATTTTCAAAAACCTTGTGGGTATTAATGTTGTACCTAAAACATTTTTACCTAAATTGCTTGTCACTTCTGTCGGAGTCATTTTTACAGTCAAATTTGATGACAAGTTATCACTCAACGACAAGAAGGAACCAACCCAGGATGTAATCCAAAGAATTCCAAAAATTAGCATGGTCAGTTTAAATCACAAGTAACTGCACACTTAAACAGTGCAACCCTGATTTTGCTAAACAACTTTTTCAACAACGATATGGGAACTATATTCTTTGCTAGAGAAATAAATTCCTCATACATTCAAGTCGAAATTTCAATTTTTTTCGACTGGGGATCATCATATCTTGTTGTTAGTGAACAAGCAAATAAAACTTTTAGATGTTGCTTTCAGCTATTACTAGTTTTTAAATTAAATTTATTTATAATCGACTCTTCTGTTGCATTAAAATATGTAAGAGCTTACCTTTTTACAACAGAATTAATACTTAAATAACTAAAATGTAAGTATAAAAAATTACAAAAATAGATATTTCGCCAACAAAATATACTGAAAAAAATCGTATTCTTTATACAAAAATGCATATCTAGATCATTGAGTAGGGATATAGGAAATGAGGCATGGGAAAGGAGCCAATTTAATCATCTTCAAGCCTCCCACCCTTGTGGTCGGTGTCAATCCAAAATTTAAAATCCAAAATTGATTGACAACAGGGCTGATGTCTGCATGTAAGTAAAATTCCGGTTGAGAGAAGTTTTTGGAGAAGCGATCGCACAAGGACGGCAAATGTAACAGATTGCAACGTATAATGAGAACGACAAAGACGATTAAGAAATATTGAAGAGCAGTAGGGTTAAATGCGAGTAGCGATCGCGGGAGCGGGTCTAGCAGGACTTTCCTGCGCGAAATATCTCACAGACGCGGGTCACACCCCCATTGTCTTGGAACGCCAAGACGTATTGGGTGGCAAGGTGGCAGCGTGGCAAGACTCTGATGGAGACTGGTACGAAACAGGTCTGCACATTTTTTTTGGGGCTTATCCCAACATGTTGCAGCTATTCAAAGAACTAGATATTGAAGATCGGTTGCAGTGGAAAGAACACACCATGATCTTCAATCAGCCTGATGATCCAGGAACTTACAGCCGCTTTGACTTCCCAGATTTGCCAGCACCTCTAAACGGAGTAGTGGCAATTTTGCGAAACAACGACATGCTCACCTGGCCTGAAAAAATTAAATTTGGGCTAGGACTGATTCCAGCGATGATTCAGGGACAGAAATATGTTGAGGAAATGGACAAGTACTCTTGGACAGAGTGGCTGCGTAAGCAAAATATTCCAGAACGGGTCAACGACGAAGTTTTCATTGCCATGTGCAAGTCATTAAACTTTATCGGCCCAGATGAAATTTCTGCCACAATCCTGTTAACTGCCCTCAATCGCTTCCTCCAAGAGAAAAAAGGCTCGACAATGGCCTTTCTTGATGGCCCTCCAACAGAGCGATTGTGTCAACCGATAGTAGATTACATCACCGAACGCGGTGGCGAAGTCAGGTTAAATGCTCCCTTAAAAGAAATTTTGCTCAACCCTGATGGTACAGTCCGAGGATTCTTACTGCGGGGTTTGAATGGGGCGGAAGATGAAGTATTCACAGCTGACCTCTATGTATCAGCTATGCCAGTTGATCCTTTGAAGGTGATACTGCCAAATCCTTGGAAGCAAATGGAGTTTTTCCAGAAGCTAGAAGGACTGGAGGGAGTGCCTGTAATCAACCTGCACCTGTGGTTTGATCGCAAACTGACAGAAATTGATCACTTACTATTCTCGCGATCGCCCCTCCTCAGCGTTTATGCTGATATGAGCAATACCTGCCGTGGATACGCTAACCCTGATCGCTCAATGCTGGAATTAGTTCTAGCACCGGCTAAAGATTGGATCGCAAAATCCGATGCGGAAATTGTAGACGCCACCCTGGTCGAGCTAGAAAAACTCTTTCCCAACCACTTTGGGGGAGACAATCCAGCAAAATTGCTGAAATATCATGTGGTGAAAACGCCGCGTTCAGTTTACAAAGCGACTCCTGGTCGTCAACAGCACCGCCCCTCACAAGTTACCCCGATCAGTAACTTTTATTTAACAGGGGATTACACCATGCAACGCTACTTGGCCAGTATGGAAGGTGCCGTACTTTCTGGTAAGCTGACAGCGCAGGCGATAAGAGAAGCACTCCCGGTGGCAAATGCCCCAAACAAGCAAACGCTATCCCGATCGCCCGCAACGAATGCTGCAACTGCCTAAGTCACCCCCGCGCATGAAAACGCTGGTCTCTGTGGACGAGTCTTATCAACTTTGTCGGCATCTTACACAAAAGTATGCCAAAACTTTCTATCTTGGCACTTTGCTGATGAATGAAGCAAAGCGCCGAGCTATCTGGGCTATCTATGCTTGGTGTCGCCGTACAGATGAATTGGTAGACGGCCCCGCATCTGCTATCACCACCCCAGAAACCCTAGACCTATGGGAGCAGCACCTGGAATCACTTTTCGCGGGCAACCCATTAGAAAATTTCGATGTGGCTTTAGTAGATACCCTGCAAAGTTATCCACTCGACATTCAGCCCTTTCGCGATATGATTGCCGGTCAACGGATGGACTTATATCGTAGTCGCTATGAAACCTTTGAGGAGCTATACCTCTATTGTTACCGCGTCGCTGGCACTGTTGGCTTAATGTCAACAGCAGTGATGGGCGTGGATACCTCCATCAATACGGCTCCGTGGCACCAGAACCAACAGTCATATATTCCTACCGAAGAAGCCGTTGCCCTAGGAATTGCCAATCAACTCACCAACATTCTCCGGGATGTTGGGGAAGATGCTCGCCGAGGGCGCATATACATTCCTTTAGAAGACTTGGCACGGTTTAATTACACTGAGCAAGACTTCTTTAAAGGAGTGGTAGACGAACGCTGGCGATCTCTCATGCGCTTTCAAATTGAGAGAGCAAAGCAATTTTATACAAAAGCCGAAAAGGGAGTTACTTACCTGACACCCGATGCCCGTTGGCCAGTCTGGACGGCATCCATGCTCTATGGACAAATTTTAGATGTGATTGAACGCAATAATTACGATGTGTTCAGTCAGCGTGCCTACGTGCCTCAGTGGAAAAAATTACGCACTCTGCCCCTGGCTTGGATGCGATCGCAAGTTTTGTAAGCGTCGTTTGTCCTTTGTTGTTACTAATGACAAATAACAAAGGACAAATGACTATTGACTCCCCTAAATAAATCTGTTATCATTCATATTCGTGACCGTGGAGAGGTGGCTGAGTGGTCGAAAGCGGCAGATTGCTAATCTGTTGTACGGCAGGCAACTCCGTACCGAGGGTTCGAATCCCTCCCTCTCCGTTTTTGACTAATTAGCACAAGTAAAATAAGTTATTTCTACTCACTACTAAGTATTTATGTAGGAGTAAACGCTTCCTACTCCCCAAGAGGGTGATATTATTTATCACTTGGAGTCTGTTAAAATTAAGCTAATCTGAAAACCCAGATCGAGTCTTACTTTCAGGCTCCTAAATATCATGAGGAGTGAAAGTAATCCATGCAAAAAATTAGTACTGCTTTAGCCTTAAGTTTGGCTACCCTGGTAACGGGTTTCCTATTAGGCGCTTGCGAAAATGCCCCTACAAATAACACCAGCACAACTGACAACACTGCTACCCCAGCAGCAAACTCAACTACTACAAGTAGCGGCCTGAAAATTGGTTCCCTACTACCAACTACAGGTGATTTAGCGTCTATCGGTCAGCAAATGGCCACAGCTGTTCCCCTGGTTGTCGAAACTGTCAACGCTTGTGGCGGTGTCAATGGTCAACCTGTTACTCTTGTGGCCGTAGATGACCAAACAGACCCGAAAGCAGGGGCTGCCGGCATGACTAAACTGGCGACTGTAGATAAAGTTGCTGGTGTAGTTGGCTCCTTTGCCAGTAGTGTTTCCACGGCGGCGGTCTCCATTGCTGCCCAAAATAAAGTCATGTTGATTTCCCCTGGTAGTACCAGCCCAGTATTTACTGAAAAAGCACAAAAAGGTGATTTTCAAGGCTTTTGGGCGCGTACAGTTCCCCCTGACAGCTACCAAGGGCCAGCCCTCGCCGAACTCGCTACTAAAAAAGGTTTCAAACGAGTGTCCACAGTCGTAATTAACAACGACTATGGAGTGGGGTTTGAAAAAGCATTTGTCCAAGCCTTTGAAAAATTGGGGGGAACTGTAGTTAATAAAGACAAGCCCGTCCGCTACGACCCCAAAGCTACTACCTTTGAAACTGAAGCCACTACCGCCTTTGCTGGTAAACCAGATGCCGTACTGGGCGTTTTTTATGTAGAAACAGGTAGCCTACTCCTCAAATCAGCATATCAACAAGGTGTGAGCAAAGGAGTGCAGGTAATGCTGACAGACGGGATGAAGTCAGACGAATTTCCAGCTCAGGTTGGTAAAACCGAAGACGGTAAATTCATTGTTTCCGGAGTCATTGGTACAGTACCTGGTTCTGATGGTAAAGCGTTAGCAGCTTTAAAACAATTATGGCAATCTAAGAAGGGTGGCGCACCAGGAGAATTTGCTCCTCAAGCCTGGGATGCTGCTGCTTTATTAGTGTTAGCTGCACAAGCCGCCAAGGAAAATACAGGTGTTGGTATACAGAGTAAACTCCGTGAAGTTGCCAATGGTGGTGCTGGTGCGACAGAAGTAACTGACGTTTGTGAAGGACTGAAGCTACTCAAAGAAGGCAAAACCATCAACTACCAAGGAGCCAGTGGTAACGTCGATATTGATGCCAACGGTGATGTTATTGGTGTCTATGATGTGTGGCAAGTAGGAGACGACGGTAAAATTTCTGTGATTGACAAAGTAACTCCGAAATAAATATTAGGGTATGAGGGAGACGAGGGAATAATAAAACTCTCCCTCATGCCAAACTTTATTGTGCAAAATAAAGTACTACGAATTTATCACTGGCAGCGATCGCCCTACAATTTTGCTACGATGCTCTTGAGTATTAGAACCAGATAATTTCGATCATGCCCTGCGATCGCTCAAGTGATATACCGAAAGGTATCGTATAATAAACAAAAATTACATAATATTATCAAAAAACGTAGACACGTAGACGCATAGCGGCTCACCGCAGGGCAGAACAAGTACTCCAAAGGAGAACCCTAAGGGTAGGAATAAGGGTTTCACAGAGATATTGCATAAGTGCTAGTAATATAGTCAGACTGCTCAAAAGAGGTAAAGGAAGATAGAAAAAAAATGAGTTTCAAAAAAGCTTGGCTGATTTGGTCGGTACTTTTAATGTTACTGACCAGTTGTGAAGAAATTCACAGTTATATTACTTTTGAAAAAAATGGCTCAGGAGTATTTAGCCTAAAAATAGTATATCCTCAAAGCGGTAAAGTTAAGGATATTGAAGCATGTCGTCAATCTTTCAATAGTATTCAATGGAACAACATATCCTATGAAGGTTCAAGTTCCCTAAATAATCCTAGTGGTGGAGATCAATGTACATATGTTTATTCTTTTAATGACTTAGAGGAAGTGGAAAAGCTACATAAAGTACTAAATATTAAGCTAGATAGGCTCAGTATTGATGATAATTACTTCACATATAAAGCTGTTGACAAAACCTGTACCAATTATTTTGATCCTAAGGTCACTAAGTCTGTTACTTGGAGTATAAAGCTACCTGGAAATATCAGCTCACACAACGCTGAAAAAGTCATAGGAGACAAATTGACGTGGAACTTATCAGGTGCCGACTGTTACAATATTTCTGCTGTATCTGCACTAAATCAATCAGGGTCAGATAAGACCATAAGCTCACCTAGTGAAAAAACTGAAAGCCAGCCTCTTGATGGGTCAATACTAATTTGGACTACTATTGGTGCATCCATAGCAGCGATAATTGCCACAGCGATCGCATATAAAGAGTCTAAGAAGAAAAAATGATCACTTTCATGAGAAATACATAGGACTTACGCAACTGGCACAATGGGATGCCTGCGGTGGGCTACGCCTACACTATTTTCTAGTACATCAGTATTAATAAAATCTGATTCCGAAAGCTTTGTCTTCGCAATAAAATTCGGTGTTTTGGAAGTAGTATTGAAATATTCATAAGAAAATAGGTAGAGGTTGTATTAAATAAATTTTGCTGACGCAAATGAGATTTACTAAGCTTAATTACTGCCAATACTTATTAAGTAGTCAAATAAATTATAAAATTACTAATTTAGCAGAGCATTTAGAAAGTATTAGCCATGATGCAATTAACTATTATTTGAAAACTGAAAAATTAACACCTAGGTTACTATGGGATAACGTGAAAGAAGTAGTTGAGCCTGATACCAATGGTTACATAAATATTTGATGATAGCGTTTTAGATAAAAGATAGTCTGAAGAAATAGAAAAGTACGATCACACTCAAGACTGTGACTATGGATCAATACGGTCTACTACTTCTCTTAAGATACAAAGTTGGGTTGAGGAACGAAACCCAACATCCTTCGGGGTTTGTTGGGTTTCACTACCCTGCGGGAAGCCACCCTTCGGGTGTCTACGTTCAACCTAGCCTACAATTATCCTTGACTTTGCAAAAGCAACGTATCTGGGAATGCAATTGTTGCCTACATCTGCAAGGGCGTTTTCCCTAATAACTACCGAAGTTGTAACCAACTCCTAGCAACAAACCGACATCAGTTCTGTCGAAGAAGGCGGCGTTGACAGATGCTGTAGCAGTGAATCGAGAATTTAGTGGTAAATCGATCCCACCAGATAGTAGCAAGGCAACTTTTGAGTCGTCGCCAGTTTTAAAGGCTGCACCTGCGCCGATATAAGGTGCAAATGGTAACGGTTCGCTAAATGGATCTGCTGCTTGCTGAAAGGAAAAGTCGTAGGTGAGAGGAGCTAGAATAACTGTAGTGTCTCCTAGCACCGCCGATGGACGTACCGAGAGGGTGTTGGTCAGTCCGACTTTGCTGATGACTGCAAAATTGCCATCACTTAAAGATGACTCATCACCACTCAAGCCAATATTACCAGCAACACCAAGGTAGCTTTTACCACCACGGGTAGCTCTACCAGGATCAATATCTGCTTGTGCTATTTTCTGGGCTGATGGTTGCACAGTCGATTGCCGAGTGGGTTCTGGGTCTTGGGGAACCAGTGCGGCAGATACAGTGACTGCTGTTCCTGGCACGGGTGTCAGTGTGCGACTGGTGACGGCTGTAGTGGCGTCAGGGAATTTTTGAGAGTTAGTAAAATCTGAAACTTCTGCTTGGTTATCTACTGTGAAACTAGATATGTTTTGATTTTGCGTCTCTAGTGAGATATCTTTAGTTTCAGCAACGGCAGTTAAACTACTACCGATGACCGCCAAAGCAGCTAAACTGGGTAAGCAAAAAAAACTTTTACGCACAAAAATATTATTCACATTCACTCCTCATCAAATACTGTCACATACAGATAAGCGACTCTGTGGTGTGAAGTCAAGAAATCTTGGCAACAATCAAAATTTAACACTAAACTACCAGTCATTACATCTTGAATTTGACATAATTACTGAGTTTTTAATACCAAAAGCAGCAATGGTACATCCTGATTTTGACGGTTGACAAAATTATCTTTTTATGATTTATATTGTGGTCTCAGTAAACTGGCAGGAACAGATCAAACATTGAGTTCGTAGTAAGCGGCTCTAGCCTTTTTTGTACCTCTACAGGGAAGCTATGGGAGCGTCTTGACTAAAGTCGTCACTACAAACTCAATTCCACGATCGCCAATTACTCAACCTCGATTACAGAGTAGCGATCGCCTCCGTAAATAGCTGGGAAACAAAGGGTAAAATAGCTCTACTTTTCGCGTTAGCTTTTCCCTCAGTAAATACCACTAAAAGATATGGATGTTGATCTGGTATTTCAATATACGCAGCATCATGACGAACTTGACTTGTCCAACCCGCCTTTGACCAAATTTGAGCAGTTTGGGGTAGTCCACCACCCAAAAAACCTGTAACTTGATCTTCTTCGACATCGGTGGGTAAATCATCAGGATTGAGACTGCGTTTGAGCAAAGCCATCATCCCTTGCGATCGCCCACTGGAAACTGCCACGCCACCGATAATACTATGTAATAATCTGGCGATCGCGTTGGTTGTCAGCATGTTGCGATTTTCCAACGTCTCTCCATAAAATACCCTCTCCCGTCCATAAGGGCCATCACCCCAAGTTTTTTGACAGACGTTGATTGTCTCCATTTCTTCCCAACCTAAAGTCTGGTAGTAACGGTTCACAATCTGACGCTGTGATTTCCAGGTGTCGAATGGCCCTACTGGTAACTCTGGGCCAGAAGTAGTGCCACTGAGAACATCCACAACTAAGCTGGTGGCATCATTACTGGAGTCTACAATCATATCGCGGATAGCTCTTTCTAATTCCTTGGAAGTTTGCGTCATCCCTCTTTCCAGCCATTCATTTACCGCCACCAGGTAAAACAACTTGACTACACTCGCTGGGTAAATTCTCTCAACACCGCGATAAGTAAAACCACGGTTAATGTGGTTCCAAAAGGCATCTGGGGTTAAAGCGCCACCAGTATTTACTAGTACAGGCGGATCGTAGACAATCCATGTCAGGGCGATTTGGTTACGGGCTAAGGTAGGAAATTTTGCCCAGGTAGTTTCTAAAATGTTGGAGGCGATATTTTCGAGTTGTTCGTCTTTACGGAAGAAAATCATTTTTAGCTATTAGCCTTGCAGTATGGTCACAAATCAATCTACAATCCCCAATCAGCAAGTAGTTGAGTACTCTTGTCTCGCTGACTTAAACTTATATAGTTCTCCTGCATGTGAGAGTTTGGCAACTCAAGCCGCAGCAGGGCGACATTTACGGGTAACATTAAATCATCAGGATGCAGCAGTTGAGGTGTATTTGTGTGAGGATGATTATCCAGGATGGGTTGCTCTTGGCGATTTGGGTTTACTACAACCAGCTACTTTACCTTATCAGGCGCAATCATTGACGGAATCTGAGATTAAAAAATTGCTCCCAGAGGTGATTGCTTTTACTCACAAAGCGATGCAACAAGCTAATTATTACCTTTGGGGTGGTACGGTAGCGCCAAATTACGATTGTTCGGGGTTGATGCAGGCGGCGTTTGTCTCGGTGGGGATTTGGCTACCTAGAGATGCTTATCAGCAGGAAGTTTTCACTCAATCAATTTCCATAACGGAATTAGCACCAGGAGATTTGGTGTTTTTTGGTACTCCCGAAAAGGCTACTCATGTAGGTTTGTATTTGGGTGATGGTCGTTATATTCATAGTTCTGGGAAGTCTCAGGGACGAAATGGAATTGGAATTGATATTTTGTCGGAACAGGGAGATGAGGTGAGTCGGTCATATTATCAACAGCTGCGCGGTGCTGGTAGGGTTGTGAAGAGTTATAAACCGCAGAGACGCTGAGGGCGCAGAGGAATATGAGGAGTGAGTTGGTTTCGGAGAAAATTGGGGAACATGGCGGGATTTTGAGTGTGGTTCCAGATGTGTCGGTGGTTGTGCCGGTGCGTGATGAGGTGGAGAGTTTGCCCTTGTTGTTGGAGGCGATCGCGTCTACTTTGTTAGCTAGTGGGTTAAGTTATGAGATCATCTGTGTGGATGATGGTTCTACAGATGGTTCGGCGGAGTTTCTCAAGAATGCAGCCCTAGGAGGCAGTGATTTAAAGGCGGTGATTCTACGGCGTAATTATGGTCAAACGGCGGCCATGGCGGCGGGGTTTAATTATGCTGTGGGGAAAGCGATCGTGACTTTAGATGCTGACTTGCAAAATGACCCGGCTGATATCCCCATGCTGTTGGCAAAGTTGGATGAGGGTTACGATTTGGTGAGTGGTTGGCGGCAAAAACGCCAAGATGGGGCGATAAATCGGCTACTTCCTTCTAAAATTGCAAATTGGTTAATTCGGCGTACTACTAGCGTAGATATTCATGACTATGGTTGTTCTTTAAAGGCTTATCGGGCGGAATTGGTGGCTGATATGAATCTTTATGGAGAACTCCACCGCTTTTTACCTGCTTTGGCATACATTGAAGGGGCTAGAATCACAGAAATGCCTGTGCGTCATCACGCCCGTCGCTTTGGTCGCAGTAAATATGGACTGTCGCGGACATTCCGGGTGTTGATGGATTTGTTAACTATTTTGTTTATGAAAAAGTTCCTCACCCGGCCGATGCATGTTTTTGGGTTGTTGGGCTTAATTTCTATGGTGGTGGGTACGGGAATTGGTATGTACTTGACTTTCGTCAAATTGGCTTTAGGTGAGATGATTGGTAATCGTCCACTGCTGATTTTGGCGGTACTGCTGCTGGTAACGGGGGTACAACTGTTTTGCTTTGGTCTTTTGGCAGAGTTGTTGATGCGTACATACCACGAATCCCAAGGACGCCCCATCTATCGGGTGCGGGAGGTAGTGGGACAAAATGTTAAGTAGCGTAACAGAGAAACAAAACTCATTTAATATTAATTAATCTATCTTGAAAGCTTTTGATAGTTTTGACGCCCATCTGCGGCGTAACCTGCTGATGTTATTTACAGCAGGTTTATTATTCTGGTCTAGTATTGCTACTTTGTTACCAACCCTACCACTCTACCTGGAGGATGCGGGGGCGAGTAAGCAGCAAATTGGCATTGTCATGGGGGGAGTTGCGATCGGATTGTTGGTTTTTCGCCCCATGCTGGGACGGTTAGCAGATCAACGTGGTCGGAAAATTCTCTTGTTAATTGGGACAATGATCGCCACGATCGCCCCCTTTGGTTACTTGGTGTTTAAATCGATGGCAATGTTAACGGCGGTACGCGCCTTCCACGGTATTAGCATTGCTGCTTTCACTACTGGTTACAGTGCATTGGTGGCAGATTTAGCCCCTAACGCTAGTCGTGGTGCAATTATTGGTTACATGAGTTTGACCACTCCTATAGGTTTGGCGATTGGGCCGATTTTGGGAGGATATTTACAAGCTGAGGTGGGCTACCCAATTTTATTTCTGGTTGCAGCTGAATTGGCTTTTGTGGGGCTTTTAGGTACTTTTCAACTTGTCAATCCACCAGTGCAAATCCAACTAACAGAAAATCACCATCGCCAGTTTTGGCGTCTGTTAATCAGTCCACGGGTGAGAGTACCAACACTAGTGATGTTGCTAGTTGGGCTGGCTGTTGGTGCTGTGTATACCTTCGTGGCACTATTTATCAAATCAACTGGTATAGATTTGAATGTGGGGTGGTTTTTTACAACTGCGGCGATCGCTAGTTTTAGTGTCAGGCTATTTGTTGGTCGGGCTAGCGATCGCTTTGGTCGCGGTTTGTTTATCACTTGCAGCCTCATGGCTTACACTTTGTCTATGTTGTTGCTATGGCAAGCCCACAGTACACTCAGTTTCTTGCTGGCTGCCTGCTTTGAGGGTTGTGGTGGTGGTACGCTGATTTCTATGATGACAACAATGATGGCAGACCGCTCATTACCACAAGAACGGGGACGCATGTTTGCTCTATGTATCGCAGGATTTGACCTCGGTATTGCGATCGCTGCACCTGTTCTCGGCGCTTTTGCCGAACCACTCGGATACCACAAAGTGTTTGGTTTCTGTGCTGGCTTAACTTCTCTCGCATTGCTGATTTTCCTCACCCAGTCCAGCAAAAACTTACCTCGTTCTCTACGCTTTGCCTTTGGTCGCGGTGAAGATGTCTACTCGTTAAATAAAATATAAAAACAAAGATACAATAAATTGCATCTCTGCTTTTGATGAACGGGCGAGGAGGGATTCGAACCCCCGACACCGTGGTCCGTAGCCACGTGCTCTAGTCCACTGAGCTACACGCCCCTGTCCAGAAAATTATAATAGCATGTTCTCTCAAAATGACGCAAGAAAATTATTTATCTAATTCTGCTGCCGACTTAACCCATCTAGATCGCCAAGGACAGGCGCAGATGGTGGATGTTTCCGAGAAAGTAGCCACGGTGCGCCAAGCCATTGCCACAGGTAAAGTGCGGATGCTACCAGCAACTTTTGCCGCCATTCAAGCTGGAAATGCCCCGAAAGGAGATGTCTTGGCGACTGCCAGACTGGCTGGGATTATGGCAGCTAAACAGACAGCCAATTTAATTCCCTTGTGTCATCCCCTGCCTTTGCAAAAAGTAGAGGTGACAGTGACACCAGATCCCCAACTCCCAGGCTATGAAATTCAGGCGATCGTCAAAACCAAAGCCGAAACGGGTGTAGAAATGGAAGCTTTAACTGCCGTTTCTGTGGCGGCCTTGACTTTGTACGATATGGCAAAAGCCTTAGAAAAGTCAATTCAAATTGCAGAGATTCGGCTTGTAAGCAAGACTGGCGGGAAATCGGGAGCATATTTCCCACCAGCAAAATAAGTTACACTGATTCAAAATTAAGAAAGTCAGATTTGCAAAATGCTTCCGGGATTGTATCTGTCTGATTCTGAGTTCAAATTGGTATTGGTACAACACCAATTTTCCCCCAACTAAGCAACAGAGTATAATCTGTCAACCCTTGCAATATAAAGCTTTCATAATTACGAATTAGTACTACTGGATATCGCCTATGGCTTTGTTGAGATCAGTGGGATTGCTGAACTCTACATTGTCTGGCAACTGCTCTAGTATTGAAAGCACATCTTGGTCAGCTTTTTGCTGTCTAGCATGTTGAATTAATTCTTGCTTACCAGCAGGATAATCAACACCCTTTAAATGCTTTTGGATTTCAACTGGATTTGCCTTAGCCATGTTTGTCCACCTCATAAAGGTTGTTTCCATCTTCACAAGTGGATACATTAACTCCCTCTATCAAAAAGGTGAATAAGTTTTAAGTAATTAGAATCAAAGGTGAGAATCAAAGGCTAGCTGTACTTGGTTTCCTTTGCTGGAGGATTTGTCAATAGTTCAAATAATAAAGTAGGAGATTGTTGAAAAAGTTAAGCCACTGCGTTGGCGAGGTTCCCTGGCTTAAAGCAAGTGGCGTATAAAATATTGAGTCTCGTCGCATGAAAGTTTTCTGGGTTACATAGCAACCCCAGCCCCAAAAACTTTAAAATAATTAGGGTGAATCAAAATCTGCAACAAATATTTATGCCTCCTCGCTGGCCTACCAAACCTGATCGCAAAGACCCCGCTTACCGTAAAATCGATGACCGCATGAATTTTGCCGTACATGTGGCGATCGCCGCTACGATTAATTCTGGGCTGTGGTTTGCCCATAATCTCAAAGCCGCTACCTGGGAATGGCTTCCTTGGATAACGGCGGGTTGGATAGGAGTATTGTTGGTGCATTTGATTTATATTAGTGCGATCGCTGACTACTCCGAGCCACCAACCAAATCAACCTGATGAAGGATGATCATGCTGGGGCAATTGTAACCTGTGACTGTAGATTCAGCCTGGCTAATTGAGCGATAATATGAAATAGCTTAAGAGTTTATGCTCTTGATCAAAATAGGGTTATCTTTATGGCTAAGACTAATACTACAGAACTACTTGAAGCCCTAGCAGCCGAAATTGGCGAAAATATCTACATAGATATTGCTAAATGGCATCTTTATTTATCTGATGCCAAACTACACACAGTTGTTGCCGAGCAGTTGTATCCTTTAATAACCTCCAAGTCTGTCACTGAAGACCGTGTAATCGGCATCCTGGAATCTATCCCAGTGAAAATTGGTGGCGGAAGAAAAGAACTGCCTTTGATTGATTTACTACCATTACAAGGACAGGTCAACTTGGTAGATATTCTAGAAAAATATCAGCGCGAGATTTAATTCTTGTCTGAGTAACAATAAACCAGATTCCCTACTTCTCCAAGACTTAGGAAATCTGGCGGTTTTGTTCTGAAATTGTGGAGTGTATTTACTATGTTTTTACAACTCAAAAACTCCCAGGATTTAGTCAAAATTCTTGATATTCAAGAATTAATTGATCCCAATAGTGATGAAGTTCATGCACAAGACCAAGAAGGTCAAGAAGAACAAGAACCTGATACCTTCAAAAAAGAAAATCTAATTTTTCCTTCTGGTGAAGGTTTACCACGTTGCTGGTTAGATGCTAACTACAGAGAGGCTCAAGTTTCGTAGTTTTTTCATTTAATAGCAAAGACTAGGGGCGAACACTTATACCCTGCTGGAAGGCAAAAAGCGGACGCCCCTAGGAATCTTAAAACCAATTTAAGAGTTGCAAAGATGATTCAAATTGGTAAAATTGACAAAAATTAGGTACTGGTAGATGAAGCAGCTTTTTGATCTATTGCTGTGGCTTCGGTTTCAACATGCGGAAAAAATCTTTTGCTTACCCAATAAGTAAAGATGTGAGAAAGTAACCCTAAAGGCCCTGCAAATAAGCAGAAGGCAAGGGAATGAAATGTCCAAATACCTGTTTTTTGCCCTTCCCAATATATCCAGCGACCGACAAATAAATCCATTACTAAAAAATGAATCCAGCCAGTAGCAACAGCTGTTTCATCAGCAAAAAAGCGGGCAATATCTGCTAATTGGGGGTTAGATAAAGCTTGGGCATTTTCTGGTGTAATGCTGCTGACAAACAAATACAAATATGCCCCAGCTAATATAACAAATGGTAGATACGATTCCATGATGCGCCGTGTTACTTGCCAATTGGGGAGGAGAATCATTAATGCCCAAAATGGCAAAACGAAAAGATTAGCAATGTCGAATAGTTGAGTGATATTCATAGAGACGAAGAAGTGGAGGAGATTGGGAGGTGGGGAGATGGGGAGTAGGAATTTTAGATTTTAGATTGAATTGCCCCATGCCCAAAAAATAGGCTGATGTGCGTTCAAATTACATATTCTCTGATGGAGACTATCATTAGTTATTTGTCCCTTGTCTTTTGTTAATACAAATGAGGAATAACGAATGACCAATGACGACCTTCATGAGTGGTTATGCAATTTTAGATGTGTTTTAACTTATAAAGCCACCAGTTGCGACTCTATTTCTGAAAATTTCAAATCACGACCAATGAAAACTAAGCGGGTTTGTCTTGCTTCTTCTGGCTCCCAAGGACGATCATAAAATTGATCAAATCGTGTTCCTACGCCTTGCATAACTAACCGCATAGATTTGTTTGGCACTGCGACAAAGCCTTTAATGCGGTAAATTTCTTGTTGGTTGGCTAATGCTTGCAACTGTTTTTGCAGTTTTTCTGGGTCAAATGCACGATCTAAAATTACGTGGGTGGAGGTAATCTCTTCGTCGTGGTCGTGGTCTTCTTCGGTGTCGTGATGACTGGGACGGCTATCTAGGTTATCTTCAACTGCGGCTTGAAACCCTAGTAAGATAGATGCATCGAGTTGACCCCGGTCGCTCTCAACAATTTTCACAACTCTGGGTAATTCTTGTTTAACTAACTCTTCAACTCGCGCCTTAGTTTCTGCATCCACTAAATCAGTTTTATTCAACACCACTAAATCTGCACAAGCCAGTTGGTCTTCAAACAGTTCTTGCAATGGTGTTTCGTGTTCTAGGCTATCATCTGCTTGCCGTTGAGCGGCGATCGCTTCTGGATCACTTGCAAATGTCCCGGCTGCTACTGCTGCACAATCGACGACGGTAATGACTGCATCTACTGTCGCACCAGCGCGAATTTCTTGCCAACGAAAAGCTTTTACCAGGGGTTTTGGTAAAGCTAAACCAGAAGTTTCAATCAAAATGCAGTCGATGCTATCTCGCCGCTTCAGCAACTGTTGCATTGTAGGAAAAAATTCTTCCTGGACAGTACAGCATAAGCAACCATTAGTCAACTCAAAAATATTACTCCCCTGATCACCATCTTCAGGGCAAATTTGACAGGATTTCAACAATTCCCCATCAATACCGAGTTCGCCAAATTCGTTGACTAAAACTGCAATCCGGCGTCCTTGGTTGTTTTGTAGCAGGTGGCGAATCAGGCTGGTTTTACCACTACCTAAGAAGCCTGTAATTACTGTGACAGGAATTTTTGTAGCCATTGTTTAGGAGGAATTTTGCACCTCCTTGCATTTTCCCTGATTGTTGAGATATTTTGCAAATAGTGCCAAACATGAGGGGCAACTTCTCTGCGATCGCCTAATCTAATCAGGATAACCCCAGGGAAATTGCCCCTATATTCTACAAAACTTTACTTACAAAAATTACTCAGCAGTAGCGAGTTCCGTAGCGCCGCGTGTGCGACGACGTGTCAGACTGTTGTAGAGCATGACGCCGATGGCTTTGATCAGATTGCCTTCTAATTCTTGGAACATCTTCATGTTCATGCCAAAAGCAGCGTTAGCTTCATCAACTATGCGATCGGCTGTCGCTTCATCAATTGGCAGTTCATCCAAAGCTTGACGATATTTAGCTTTAAATTCTTTTTCGTTGGGAATCTCTGCAAATTCATAGAAAGCTGTACCTTGTCTATCACCAAGGTTCATCGCTGTGACAGCAATATTTTTGAGAATTTGTCCACCTGATAAGTCGCCCAGATAACGGGTGTATGAATGTGCCACTAACAGTTCTGGTGCTGTGGCAGAGATTTCCCGGATGCGCTGTACATAAGCTTCCCCGGCGCGAGATAATTGGACTTGCTCCCGCCAGTTGAAACCATAGTAGAAACTTAAGTCTTCCTCTAGGGTCTGCTTGCGGTTGAGTTCCGGAAAGTTAATTTTGCCAACAATTAGGTGGTCACGGTGCTTTTCCATCTCCTCTTCCATTGCCGAGTAGATGAAATAAAAGTTGCCGACTAGCTTCCGGTAGGAGTTTTTCTCTACGACCCCTTTTAAAAAGCATTTGACAAAACCGACATTCTCTGCCATCGTGTGTGCTTTTTTCGTGCCTACACGCAATTTGCTTGCTAAATTGCTACTCATGCTAAATTTCTCTACTTTAAAAGGTCAACTGCCGGAGTGTAATTTACTAACGGCTAAAAAAGGCCATTAAAACGTTACCTTAAAACTATTTGATGAGAATTTATATTAAAATTTCTTAAGTAGAGAAGTTACAGGCAAAGTCTAAATTTATTTATTCTCAAAGGAAAAATATTGATTTCAAGGTCTGAGCACGAGAAATAATGCGTCTTTATTTCCAGCCTCTACATTTAAATACGGCATCTACTCCCCTACTTCCTGTCCCCTTTGCTCTCCTCTGACGGCTACTAATTGCGGCTTTTACCAATAAAAACATTTACTTTAGGCAATCTTTACAATTAGTCACGAATATTTAAACGTAAAATTACAGATAAATCCTCTGACTGAGATAATCCGTCCATCAAAAAAATAATGTATACATAAGCGTAGAAGTGAGCGATCGCTGTCTGTAAAAGAAAAGTAGATTTGAGAACTACTGACTAATCAAGTGCGTATATATCCTGATTGATAAATAGATACTCGTCAATCAAAAGGCATTGAGACTCAATTGTTGAACAAATTGTAAAGTGCTATTCTCCAGTGTGATTGTGTGGAGTGTTTAAACTTATGGTTTCATCTATAACTCGGACTCAAGGCGGCATTGGTGCAGGTTCTGCCTCTGATAGACCAGGAAACAATATTGCAGGTAGTTTTGGGACTAACCTCATAGCATTGCCAGCCAATCCCTTATTTGGGACAGATGGTATCCGTGGAAGAGTGGGAGATTTACTGAATGCGCCCTTAGCATTGCAAGTAGGGTTTTGGGTGGGTATAGTTTTGCGTAGCCATGCTTCCCAATCAGGACCAATCATTCTTGGACAAGACTCCAGAAATTCCAGCGATATGCTGGCGATGGCCTTGAGTGCCGGGTTAACAGCAGCAGGTGTAGAAGTTTGGTATTTGGGATTATGCCCTACTCCTTGCGTCGCCTATCTCACCAGCGTCAGTGATGCGATCGGCGGAGTGATGATTTCTGCCAGCCACAACCCGCCAGAAGATAACGGCATTAAAGTTTTTGGTAGCAATGGTGCTAAGTTACCGCCAGCATTGCAGGCAGAAATTGAAGCAGGACTACGTGGCAATATCTCAGTAGCTACCAGCATGGGCAATTGCGGGCGACATTATGGACGTAATGAATTAGTAGAGAGTTATAGCGCCGCCTTGAAAACACCTTTACAGGGTGTAGTTAATCTTCAGGGGATGAAGGTAGTTTTAGACTTGGCGTGGGGTGCAGCCGTGGGGTTAGCCCCGGCAGTATTTCAGGAAATGGGTGCAGAAGTGATCTGCTTGCATAATCAAGCAGATGGCGATCGCATCAACGTCAACTGCGGTTCCACTCACCTAGATATTTTGCAAGCAACCGTCCAGGAACACAACGCCGATCTAGGCTTTGCCTTTGATGGTGATGCCGACCGCGTGTTAGCTGTAGACAACACCGGACGCCAAGTAAATGGCGATTACATCCTCTATCTGTGGGGACGCTACTTACAACAACAGCAACAACTACCAGACAGCCTGATTGTTTCTACAGTCATGGCTAACTTAGGCTTTGAAAGGGCTTGGCAAAAACACGGCGGTAACTTGATTCGCACAGCCGTAGGCGATCAGTACGTGCAAGCAGAATTGCTGCGGACTGGGGGAATGCTAGGCGGCGAACAATCTGGTCACATTCTGTGTCGTCACTATGGCGTTACTGGAGATGGTTTGTTAACAGCTTTACACATCGCCGCCTTGGTGAAAGTCGCAGGTGTTTCCCTTAGCGATATGGTAGACCAAAGCTTCCAAACCTATCCCCAACTGTTGCGGAACGTGCGAGTTTTAGACCGCGATCGCCGTTTAGGCTGGAAAGATTGCGAACCCGTACAACAAGCGATCGCCCTTGCTGAAGCCGCAATGGGTGATGCTGGCAGAATTTTAGTCCGCGCCTCTGGTACAGAACCAGTAATCAGAGTGATGGTGGAAGCGGCTGATGCTGAACTAGCCAACCACTGGACAAATGAATTAGTCTCACAAGTCCAGCAACATTTAGCAGTTTAAATCAGCGATTTTTTCAGCTTTTAAAAAATACGAAATTTTTCCTCCCAGCTTCGGCGAATTCTCCAACCTTGGTTATTTGCCGAAGCTGTAAATTTGTGACTAAAAGTTAAATGGGATGAAGCGCAACTGATTAACTAGTTGAACTTTTGACAAAATATTTCTTTGGATAGTAGAGCGATCGCCTCAAAAAGCAAGATGGTTAGCGGTAGGAGGTTAAAATGCGTCAACTTATTATCCAAGTGCCGCGAGGAAACGGAACAGCAGTGATTGACATCGCTAAATCTCATAACGGCTCAAATCTTTCACGGTTTGAAGGAAATGCAGACGAACCAATTGATGTGGTGATTGTTCATGTTTCTAATCGAGAAGTTGGTTTAGCAAGATTAGTCGAGTCTAATGTACGCTTCACACGCTCCAATATTGAAGATCAGGATACCCTGCTATCTGTTATTTATGTGCAGCGTCAACCGGAAGTTACAGCGTCTAGCGAAGAAATCCGCGATCGCCTCACCAAATCAATTCAAACTCAATTATTAAAACAAGATTTTAACGTCACACCTTTAGTTGATGTCAACGTCCTAGAAACTCCTGCTACTAGCAATTAATTACGAATTACGAATCATTATGAGTAGTTCTAAGCTTTTGGAAAAACAAGCCCTAGAAAAAGAACGTATCGAAGTATTGCAACAGTTGGAAGATTGGTTAGAAACTCCCATGCTGGTTTTGGGCTTTGTGTGGTTAGCACTATTCATCATCGAAATCATCTGGGGATTAAACTCTTTACTAGAAGTTGTTAGCATCACTATCTGGATTATTTTTATATTAGATTTTCTCCTAAAACTAGCGATCGCTCCTCGTAAAATTTCCTACATCAAAAGCAGCTGGCTCACAGCTATTTCTCTATTTTTGCCAGCGCTGCGTACTTTTCGGATTATCCGAGTCATAAAAATATTACGAACAGCACGGGCTGTGCGAGGGTTGCAACTGTTGCGAGTCATGACTCGTGCTAACCGAGGAATGCGAGTTCTCTCAGCAAGTATTAGCCGTCGAGGATTTGGTTATGTTGTGGCGTTAACAGTGATTGTTACTTTACTAGGAGCAGCAGGAATGTATGTATTTGAAAACGAAGTTCCTGTGGAATCAGGGCTGCACAACTACGGCACTGCTTTATGGTGGACAGCCATGCTCATCACGACGATGGGTTCTGAGTATTGGCCTAAAACCCCCGAAGGTAGGGTACTTTGTTTTTTCTTAGCGTTGTATGCGTTTGCCGTATTTGGCTATGTCACTGCAACTCTGGCGACGTTTTTTATTGGTCGTGATGCCGATGATGATGAAGCAGAGTTAGCTGGAGCGAAATCGATTCAACTGCTTCACGGTGAAATCGCCGCATTACGAGAGGAAATCCAAGAATTATTGCATCAAAATTCTGAGCGTTGACGTTAGCAAAAATTAATTAGTGAGGAAACTTCATGAATGCAGAAATCTCCGCAGCTTGGGATAAGGTTCAAAGCATGATCAACGGTTTGATAGCTTTGCTACCAAACATTGTCTTAGCGTTGATTGTCTTTCTACTCTTTTTATTTGTTGCCAGCAGAGTTAAAGTACTAGTCAAGCGGTTAACTCGTAACCGTCGCTACGCTCGTAATCTAGGATTAGTACTGGGAAGGTTAACGCAAGGAATAATAATTTTGATTGGGTTGTTTATTGCCCTTTCTATTGTGATTCCCACATTTAGAGCTGGTGATTTGGTGCAACTGTTGGGAATTAGTGGTGTTGCCATTGGTTTTGCTTTCCGTGATATCCTACAAAACTTCTTAGCTGGGATTTTAATTCTGCTAACTGAACCTTTTCAAATTGATGACCAGATAGTCTTTAAAAACTTCGAGGGAACTGTCGAAAATATCGAAACACGCGCCACAACAATCAGAACCTACGATGGTCGGCGGATTGTGATTCCTAACTCGGAGTTGTTTACCAATTCTGTGACTGTCAACACTGCCTTTGATAACCGTCGATTAGAATACGATGTCGGCATTGGTTACAACGACGACATTGACCTAGCCAAGCAGTTAATGCTAGAGGCAGTGCATAGTATAGATGAAGTTTTAAAAGACCCGGCTCCTGATGTACTGGCAATGGAACTTGCCGAAAGCACTGTCAACATCCGTGTGCGTTGGTGGATTCATCCACCACGACGAATAGATGATCTGCAATCACGGGACAAGGTGATTACTGCAATTAAGAAAAAGCTCGTTGCAAATGGTATTGATTTGCCCTTCCCAACGCAACAAATTCTGTTCCACGACCAAACCGAAGAGACAGATGGCGATCGCACCCGTCAGCGTGAAGGCTGGCCTTCTGGTAAAGGTGAAGTACCAAAAGCCCGCCGCATTAGTGATTCACTCAGATTACTTGCTCAAGTACGCTCCTCACAAGATAACAACGGCAAAGTAGATTCTCAAACCAACGAACAATGAGAAACGTCAAGTTAAGCAAGCTTTGGGATCAGATCCACTCAAGTTACTGGTTTATCCCAGCAGTCATGGCAGTAGTAGCTACTGCTTTAGCTTTCACAATGCTCACTCTTGACCGCACAGATCAGGTAGAAATTAATTATTGGTGGATGTACACTGGTGGAGCAGATGGAGCGCGATCGCTCTTAGGAACTGTTGCAGGTTCCATGATCAGTGTTGCTGCTACGGCTTTTTCAATTACAATCGTGGCGCTTCAGTTGGCTGCTTCCAATTTTGGGCCGCGACTACTGCGTAATTTTATGCAGGATACAGGTAATCAGATTGTCCTTGGCACATTTATTAGTACATTTATTTACTGCTTGCTCGTACTGCGAACGATTCATGGAGAAGGAGATGGATACGAAGAGTTTGTACCACAACTTTCGGTTACAGTCGGCACTTTACTGGCAATTATTAGCATTGGTGTGTTGATTTATTTTATCCATCATGCTTCAACCATAATTCAGGCATCGCACGTCATCATAAATGTTAGTGACGATTTACATAAAACTATTAATCGCCTGTTTCCCGAAAAAATTGGTCATAGCAAACCAGCATACAGAGAACAAATTGGAGAAATACCCATATCTTTTGAAGAGGAAGCTTTACCAATTCGAGCCAATAGCACTGGTTATTTACAAGCGATCGATGATGAACAATTGATGAAAATTGCTTGCAATTATAATTTATTAATCCGTCTCCAGACTCGACCAGGGAAATTTGTAGTTCAAGGTAGTGATTTAGTCTTGGTTTTTCCTGGTGAGAAAGTGAATCAAAAACTTACAAAACAAATCAATAATACTTTTATTTTGGGTAAAGATCGTACAGAACAACAGGATCTAGAATTTCCCATCAATCAGTTGGTAGAAATCGCCTTACGTGCTATTTCTCCTGCGGTGAATGACCCATTTACAGCAATTCGCTGTATTGATCAATTAAGTGCTGGATTTTGTCACATTGTGCAAAGGGACTTCCCTTCATCTTATCGCTACGATACAAATAATCAACTGCGGGTAATTGCCGAAAGTGTAGATTTTGCTGGATTAACTGACGCTGCTTTTAACCAAATTCGCCAGTATGAAAGGTCTGACGCCGCAGTCACTATTCGTTTGTTAGAAGCTATAGCTGTAATTGCTAATTGTACGAATAATTGTAAATATCATGCAGCCCTGCGACGTCATGCTGACATGATTTTACAAGATAGCCGTGAGGGACTATCACAAGAACAAGACTACAAAGATGTAGAAGAGCGATATTACCAGGTTATTAAAAATTTAGATAATCACAGCACAATCAAAGATTGGGAATAACCGAGCAGAAAGTAGTATTTCAATGCACTGCTAAATTAAGCCAAGAGAAAGGGGGGAAAAACCTTAAATAACGGCAAAATCTAGGTATCACGCATATTTTTCTCTAGAATGAGAATATTTGCACTATCAGTACATTTAAAATCACTACAAAACGCCAAATATTTAGAAAAAACCATACTCCATTTTCCTACGTGCGGGAAACCTCATTTCCTTATGGATGAAGTTTCCCATCGCTTTTGATAAATAATACCTAAGATAATTGGAATAACTGCAAACATTCTGCTTTTAAAATGCCTTTTGTCACTTTGATATTCCTAAAAGACTTGGCAATTACCTCTTCACAAGATATATCAATTTGCGATTGGTTGATCGCAATTAATTCTTGAATTGAAGCACCATATACAATTTCTGAGATACCAGTCCAAACGCAAGCAGTAGCACACATTGGGCAAGGCTCACCAGTTGTATATATGCTATAACCTTCTAAAGAAGGATTTTGGAGTTTAGCTGTTAAGCTACGAATAACATTGATTTCTGCATGGGCAGATGGATCACTCTGTCGTCTGACAGTATTATGAGCTACAGCTACAACTTCGTTATCTTTAACAATCACCGCACCATAAGGCGCATCGCCTTTTTTTGCTTCTGCTAGTGCTAGATGCATAAAATATTCTGGGTTCATAACCAAATGAAAAATTAATCAGGATAATGTTTAAGAATATCGCATTGTAATTGTGATTTCTGCGAATTCCTAAAAATTGGCTGGACATGAATATGTTACTGACTAAAGAAAACACCGAATTTTTTCTCAAAGATTTAGACACGCCAATAGGTAAAGCAATTAATTTAACAATTGCTGGATTGGTGTTGCTGTCATCAGGAATTTTTGTGGCAGAAACTTATAATATTCCTGGTTCATTGCGGTTTTATTTGAATTTAGTAGATACAGTCATCCTCATAATCTTTGTACTGGAATACACACTGCGTCTTTGGAGTGCCGAGAATAGGATTAAGTACTTGCTGAGTTTTTATTCAATGATTGATTTAATGGCTATTTTGCCGTTTTTTCTCGGAGCAGTTGATATTAGTTTTATCCGGTTGTTGCGGTGGTTTCGGATTTTACGGTTAATCAGATTTATAGATAAGAAAGTTTTATTTAGTACTATAAGTACTGAAGACGGCGTCATATTTATTCGGATATTATTTACCTTATTTGCCATAATATTTGTTTACTCGGGCTTAATTTATCAAGTTGAGCATCCAGTTAACCCTGAAGGTTTTGCTACTTTTTTAGATGCACTTTATTTTTCTGTTGTCACTATGACAACTGTGGGATTTGGTGATGTAACTCCGATTTCAGAATTAGGGCGATGGCTGACAGTGTTGATGATTTTAACTGGGATTGGGCTGATTCCTTGGCAAGTTGGGGATTTAATTAAGCGATTGGTAAAAACCGCCAATCAGGTAGAAAAAATTTGTTCTGGTTGTGGTTTGGCTTATCATGATGCGGATGCTGGTTTTTGTAAAAGGTGTGGTACGAAGCTACCTGTTATCAAAGTTGATTAGGTAGAGTAGTGCAAATAAAGCTAACTAGTGATGGGTTGTTTGGTGTCTCTTACAAAGTTCTGAGCCGAGGAAACCTCGGCTCAGACTTTGCGCTTTGTCAGGGTTCTGGTTATGTTTATTTACCGCAGGGTATCAAAAAACATCGTCAAGATGTGATCGCTTTTGCCAACTTGATCACCAAAGTCTCACTACAAGACCAACTTGATTACTCAGTGCGATCGCCTTTGCATCATTTCCTGTTACCACTGGCTACAAACCGAAGTAACAATTTGTTACATTCCATCAAAGAAATTGATCAGTAGAAATTAGTCTGCAACAAAACTTGTCTGCACTTTCCTTTTTTTGCTCAGAACCAATTATTTCGATGTTTTACGGAATGCATCCTCAGACTGTCGAAGTCTAACTTGCGAATTAAATATGAGCAAATGCTACCCATTTTCATGGTTAGCGGTAGGATATCTATGTCTTTTTCAGTAGTATAAATATGGCGCAAAATTTTTACGTAAATCCAGCTAATGGCAATGATGCTAACCCTGGCAGCCAAGCAGCCCCCTTCAAAACCATCGCCCGCGCTCTCAAGGATGCCACCATCGGTAGCAAGATTCAATTAGCTGCTGGTAATTATAATGCCGCCAGTGGTGAAGTTTTTCCCCTAACAGTTCCCTCTGGTGTAATAGTTTTAGGCAATGAAGCTAACAAAGGCAGTGATGTTTTAATTGAAGGCAGTGGTAATTACCTTAGTCGGACTTTTGCCGGACAAAACGTCACCATTGTTATGTTGGATGGTGCAGAACTACGGGGAGTGACTGTAACCAATCTTGCTAGTCGTGGTAGTGCTGTTTGGGCTGAGTCCACTGCCCCAATTGTTGCTAACAGTACCTTCACCCAATCTAAACGGGAGGGAGTCTTTGCCACTGGTGATGCTAATCCTACAATCATCGGCAATGTGTTCTCTGAGAATGCAGCCAATGGTGTTTCCATCGCTAAAAATGCCAAAGGACAAATTCAAAGTAACGTTTTCTCCAAAACAGGTTACGGTATTGCTATCAGTGACACTGCATCACCTACACTCATAGATAACAAAATCTCCGAAAACCGCTCTGGGATAATTGTTTCGGGTAGTGCGCGTCCCATCTTACGGAATAATTTTAGTGAACAAAACACTGATGATGGCATAACGGTGATTGGGAATGCTTTACCGGATTTAGGTAGTGCTGGGAACCCAGGAGGTAACATCCTCCGCAATAACGGTAAGTTTGATTTGCAAAATGCGAGTACTAACAAGCTGTTTTCTGTGGGAAATCAAATAGATCCCAATAAAGTCACCGGTAATATAGAGTTTGCCGCGACTCCCATACCAACACCAACGCCCATACCAACGCCAACACCAACACCCACTCCCATACCAACACCCACTCCCATACCAACACCAACACCCATACCAACACCAACACCCGTACCAACGCCAACGCCCATACCAACGCCAACGCCCGTACCAACGCCAACGCCCGTACCAACGCCAACGCCCGTACCAACGCCAACGCCCGTACCAACGCCAACACCTATTCCTACTGACTTAACTGATATTGGCAATCATTGGGCAGCAGCATTTATTAGAGAATTAGTCAAACAAGAGATAGTGAGCGGCTTTCCTGATCGCACATTTAAACCCGATGCCACAATGACAAGGGCACAATATGCGGCTTTACTAGTAAAAGCTTTCAATCCATCGCCAAACCGTGCTGCAATCCAATTCAAGGATGTGCCAAAAGACTTTTGGGCAGCCCAGGTAATTGAACAGGCATATCGGGGTTTACTTCTCGCTGGTTTTCCTGATGGTACTTTTGGCCCCAACAAAAATATCCAGCGTGTGCAAGTAATTGTCTCTTTGGTAAATGGATTGGGGATATCTGCTAGTGGTACAACCACTTTCAAATTTGATGATCAAGCTAAGATTCCTGAATATGGCAAAATTCCAGTAGCCAAAGCTATAGAAAAGCGGGTGATTGTCAATTACCCCAACCCCAAACAACTCAACCCTACCCGCGATGCTACACGCGCTGAGGTAGCGGCAATAGTGTATCAAGCCTTAGTGAACGCTGGCCGTGTAGCGGCGATTAACTCGCCTTATATTGTGATTGGTTAGTTACAGCAGTTTCTAGGTAATTGAATCAGAGATCCTCGTAGTAGGGGTACGGCACCAGTAGGATTATTGTATGTATCAGAAGATTGTGGATGTTCCCTACTACTTGAAAAACCCTGTAAAAGAGCATGAGGTATGAGGCATGGGAAATATATATGTACTCCTTATATCTCCCCATCTCCTCATCTCCCAACATTTCATTTTCTTTCAAAATTCCACAAAAATAGCTTCTTCAGGGTTCCATTCTGAGCCTTGGCAAAACTCATCTACCCAAGAAGGTAAACTACGAGCATTACTGCTAAGTGATGGTTTAGCTTTGTAAGCAAGACTTTTTAATTGGATTTTTGCTGGTTTGCCGTCGTTGGGAATTTTAATAGCTACAGTCATTGATGGTAGGGTTTTGCCGTTAGTAGAAACCTCGCTATTTACCAACGGTGGTAGAGTTTTAGTCGGGCGGGGTACTTCCTTAGGCATGACTAGTGACGCACTGGAAGGGATTCGCACTGGTGGTTGTGGACGTGGAATCTCAGAAGGAGGTTTGTCAGATAGCAGCAACTTGGCGAGGGATTCCGGTCTGCTTTGAGTAGCCACGGCAACGGATGCTACAGGTTGGCGATCGCTTGTGACTCCATGAGCAACGGGATTATTAACTGTAGCTAATGACACAAGTTTCTCTTGATGTGCCAGACCCAGAATAGGCTGATCATCTGGAAATTTGGTAGGAGATTCAGAAGATACTTCAGTATCACTTACAGCCAAAGAGAAACATTCATCTTCAGTATTAGTCTCTAAAAGGACATCATCAGAAATTTGGTTGGCGATCGGAAAATACTCAGATGATGTTAAAATTAGCTCCTCATCGGGATTGAAGTTGAGACCCAAGGCAGCAACTATCTGATCAGGATTGTTATTCAGATCCAAGATAAAAGTAAGTATCTCCTCAAATTGTGGCTCTAACACAGACAAAGTAGCCAAAATAAAACCAGAGGAAGGACGCCGCAGATCGTTATAAGTCGCCCAAATCCGCATTTTTACCAACCAAGTGCGATTTTGTTGGTAGTAACTCAGCCACTTCATTTTCAACGATTGACGTAGCTGCTGAATGTTCATTAGATGCCTCACTTCAGTCAACAAAGAGTGCAGAGTTTATATATTTTTAAACAGCTTTATCCCTGGGGATGAAACCGATAATAAAGCATATACCTGACTCTTTGGCCACCTAATAAATGTTGTTCTACCAGTAAAGGTACTTCTTGGGGTTGAACACCGCTATACCAGACTATTTCTGGTAATATCAACACTATCGGGCCATTACCACATTGTCCTAAGCAGCCGCTAGCAGTCACCATCACCCCAGCCACAGGTAAAGCGACAAAAGCTGCTAATACCTCTACAGAACCTTGTTTTCTACAGGTGCGATTTTGACACACCCGTACACACCTCGGTGCATCAGAGGGGTCTGTTGTGGGTAGGTGTGATGGTTTAGTGTTTGTCATTTGTTATTGGTCATTTGTCAAAAGTCTTAAGTTTTTGACCCTTGACACTTGACCATTGAATCCTAACTAATCTACAGAAAGTCCTTTTGCTGCTAGCCATTCGCGGTTGAAGATCCGTGATTGATACCGGGAACCACTATCACACAAAATGGTAACGATGGTATGCCCAGGGCCTAATTGCTTGGCGATCGCCACAGCAGCCGCTACGTTAATCCCTGTGGAACCACCCATTAATAGTCCATCTTTTCTGAGTAATTGATACACTACCTGTAAAGCTTCTTTGTCATCAATCTGAATTGCATCATCAGCAGGTGCGCCTGCCATATTGGCTGTGATGCGACTGTTACCAATGCCTTCGGTGATGGAATTACCTTCTATCTTGATTTCGCCTGTTTTTAAGTAGCTGTAAATTCCGCTACCCAGAGGGTCAGCTACGATACATTTAACTGCCGGATTTTTTTCTTTTAAATACAGCGATACACCCGCATAGGTGCCACCAGTACCGGTTGAGGCTGTCCAAGCGTCTACTTTACCATCTGTCTGTGCCCAAATTTCTGGGCCTGTAGTCTCGTAGTGGGCAAGGCGGTTAGCTAAGTTATCAAACTGGTTTGCCCAGATGGCGTTATCTAATTCATCTGCAATTCTGCCAGATAGCTTAACGTAGTTGTTGGGGTCTTTGTAAGGTACGGCGGGGACAGTGCGGACTTCTGCGCCCAGTGTGGTGAGTGCGTCTATCTTTTCTTGTGACTGGGTGTTGGGAATGATAATTAAACACTTATAGCCTTTGGCATTGCAAATATGGGCTAGTCCAATGCCAGTATTACCAGCAGTACCTTCAACTACCGTACCACCGGGTTTGAGTAAGCCTTTCTTTTCCGCATCTTCGATGATATACAATGCAGCGCGGTCTTTAACGGAACCACCAGGATTGAGAAATTCTGCTTTAGCAAGGATTTCGCACCCTGTTTCTTCACTAAAGCTGTTTAAACGAATTAGGGGTGTGTTCCCCACGGTACCAACGAAGCCATTTTTAATATTCATTTTGCCTTGACCTAAGTTCTATCTATAAAAATTTTGGCTTATAGCGGTAGCAGTATTGAAGCCTTGTTATAAATGCGATCGCCTGTATACTGTCAAGGCGTTTTTTCTAAAAATGCCTCCCCTACTGTTTAAGAGTAGGACAAATGCACCCCGTGCAGTAGGGCTGGCAAAGCCATCGCATAATTTTGCCACACAATCAATGGGCGATGAAATACAATCACTCATTTCCGGAAAGTCATTGCGGTTTTGGGAAGCTAATATCTGATAAATTTGCCTGTTTTTTACTGCAACTGTTAATTTTACTGAGGATATCTATAATTAAGTAACATAAAATACATATAATTGCCGTGAGTGCGGATATTTTTTCATTGTCCTAGATGGGGTGGACACCAATGGAATCACAAAGCGATCGCTATAAAGAAATAGAACAACGCGAACGTATACTGCGACAGCGAGAAGTGGAACTACGACTACGGGAAATGGAGTCTGATATCTATACTTCTGACGCGCCTGTTAATCAAACTGTAAAGCATCAGCCGGAACATTTTCAAAAACCGTGGATGAAAAAAGTGATTATCGGCGTGAAACTATTTGCTATTGGTGTAGCGGCGCTAGTAGCAGTCAGAGTCGCCTCTGTGGTTGCTGGGGTGGTAATTGTCGGTGTACTGGGTTGGATATCTTACAAATTATTTTTTGATTTTCCCAAAAACAAGCCTTAATTAGGATGAAATTATTATGAGCAATCAAGTAGCAGCTGATAAATTTATTAATGATTTAGAACGCGTAGCTCAAGTCAGAGTAGATATTTCTATATCACTAAGTAAACTTGCAGAAACAATCAGTAAAGCTGAGTTTGACGGAGATTCTACATCAGGAAAACTCAGCTTGGAACGAGATATTGAAGATATTACAGCAGCTAGTAAAAATCTCAAGCAAGGTGTATTTCGTCTCTTAGTTTTAGGGGATATGAAACGAGGAAAAAGCACCTTTTTGAATGCCTTGATTGGTGAGAATTTACTACCTAGCGATGTTAATCCCTGTACCGCAGTGCTAACAGTTTTGCGCTACGGTCCAGAAAAAAAGGTGACAATTCATTTTAATGATGGTAAACATCCAGAGCAGCTAGATTTTCAGAACTTTAAATATAAATATACCATTGACCCAGCCGAAGCTAAAAAACTAGAACAAGAGAAAAAGCAAGCATTCCCTGATGTGGATTATGCTGTTGTTGAGTATCCTTTGACGTTGCTAGAAAAAGGGATTGAAATTGTCGATAGTCCTGGGTTAAATGATACAGAAGCGCGGAACGAATTATCTTTAGGTTATGTGAATAATTGCCATGCAATTCTGTTTGTCATGAGAGCATCACAACCTTGTACCTTGGGTGAACGGCGCTACTTAGAAAATTACATCAAAGGTAGAGGATTATCGGTTTTCTTCTTAATCAACGCTTGGGATCAGGTAAAAGAATCATTGATTGATCCAGATGATGTGGAGGAGTTAACCGCCGCAGAAGATAGACTAAGGCAAGTATTTCAAGCGAATTTGGCGGAATATTGTCATGTAGACGGACAATATATTTACAATGAGCGGGTGTTTGAACTTTCATCAATTCAAGCACTCAGAAGAAGACTGAAAAATCCCCAAGCAGATTTAACGGGGACTGGCTTTCCAGAATTTATGGGAGCCTTGAATACTTTTTTGACTAGAGAACGGGCGATCGCTGAACTGCGTCAAGTAAGAACATTAGCTAGACAAGCTTGCAATCATACCCGCGAAGCCATAGATAGAAGGCTACCTTTACTCGATAAAGATGTAGATGAGTTGAAACAACGTATAAATTCTGTAGAACCAGAATTTAACAAACTCACAAATATCCGCGACCAATTCCAAAAAGAAATTATCACTACCAGGGATAATCAAGCTAGAGCAATTTCTGAGTCATTTCGTAGTTATGTTTTAAACTTAGGTAATACCTTTGAAAATGACTTCCTCCGCTATCAACCAGAGTTAAATATCCTGGATTTCCTCAGCAGTGGTAAACGAGATGCATTTAATACCGCACTGCAAAAAGCCTTTGAACAATACATCACTGATAAATTTTCAGCATGGACTTTAACTGCGGAAAAAGATATTAATGCAGCTTTTAGAGAGCTTTCTCGTAGTGCTGCACAGTATGGCGCATCTTATAGCCAAGTTACAGACCAAATTACCGAAAAGTTAACCGGACAAAAAGTCAGAGTTAATCCCACCACTACCACTGAAGATGATAACTCTCCTGGATGGGCAAAATGGGCAATGGGATTATTATCTCTATCTAGAGGAAACTTGGCTGGTGTAGCGCTAGCTGGCGCGGGATTCGATTGGAAAAATATTTTATTAAACTATTTTACCGTCATTGGTATTGGTGGGATAATTACCGCAGTTACAGGTATTTTTCTGGGGCCGATTGGATTTGCACTATTAGGCTTGGGAGTAGGATTTTTGCAAGCAGATCAAGCACGTAAGGAGTTAGTTAAAACAGCCAAGAAAGAGTTAGTAAAACACCTTCCACAAGTCGCGCATGAGCAATCTGCAACTGTATATGATGCAGTCAAGGAGTGCTTTGACTCTTATGAAAGAGAAGTCAGCAAGCGGATAAATGATGATATTACATCTCGCAAATCTGAGTTAGATAATCTCCTCAAGCAGAAAGAAACAAGGGAAATTAATCGTGATAGTGAGTTAAAGCGCTTGAAGACTTTGCAAGAAGATGTAATTTATCAGTTGCAAAAAATTGAGGCTGCTTACAGCAACTTATTAGCTTATTATAGTTAATATTTCTCATTCTACTCCTTTCAACATAATTCATCAAATTTCTTTTCTCTGCTATCTCAGCGCCTCTGCGGTTTATAAATAATTTTTTTAACCGCAGAGAACGCAGATAACTCAGAGGAAGGAGGTAATAGAGGGATTTATTTTTAAGAATTTATATCTACCTTGAAAGGGATAGTATTTCTGGCGTTTAATCTACATTCTCAGGTTCCACCTGGGAACGAGGTAAAAGGGAACTATGCAACAACAGTATGAAAGTTATGGGAATTTAGTCAATGCGCTCAAATCTGCCTGTAATTTACTGGAATTAGAGCGCAGATCGCAACTGCATCAAGATGTTGTTACTGTTTGCAATCATTTAACTAATCCCAACTTTCGGATTGCGGTATTTGGGCCTTTTAATCATGGTAAGTCTACTTTATTGAACGCTATTCTGGGAAGTCGTGCTTTACCAATTGATTTAATTCCGACTACAGGCGCAGCAATTACTGTGAAGTATGGTTCTGATATACGGACTCGTATCATGTTAGTGGATGGGACGGAAATCTACCGCAGTGGTACAGAAGTTTTACAGCAATTTGCAGTCCTTGATAATAATAGACAGATGCGAAAAGATGTTGCATCTGTAGAAATTTATTGTCCCCATTCGTTTTTAGAAACAGGTGTAGAATTTGTTGATTTACCTGGTACTAATGATCGGGAAGCACAAGATAATTTAGTTAAAGAACAACTTTTAAGTGCAGATTTAGTAGTGCAATTACTAGATGCACGTAAGTTAATGACTTTGGGTGAGCGGGAAAATTTACGGGATTGGCTATTAGATAGGGGAATTAAAACAGTTATATTTGTTGCTAACTTTATTAACTTACTAGAACCCGATGAGCAACAACAAGTACAAAATCGCCTGCGGTTTGTAGCGGAAAGTTTTCGCGCCGAATTACCTGCGGGTTTTAGTAATTTATATCGGGTGGATGCGTTACCTGCTTTAAGAGCCAGGTTAAAGGGTGATGCTGCGGCTGCTACTAGTAGTGGGTTAACAGCCTTTGAAGCCGCTTTGCAAAATATCGTTGGTATTTTACAACAAAATCGGAGTGGTGTGCGATTGCCGAGAGTGGAAGCGATCGCATCTCAAATCCAACTATCATTAAAAAATAAAATTGACCCTCTACTTAGTGAAATCATAGCATTTGATGATAAACATAAAGCCAAAATAGAAATTAAACAAAAAGCTGTAACGTTAATCCAAAAAGGATTTGATACCAGTATCTCTGAGTTGCGAGATTGGCTAAGTTTACCCAAGCTACTGACAAAATATCAAAGTGAAGCTGCAATAGCATTAGCAGAAAATAACTTTAAATCTTGGCAAACAAATACTTTAAAAAAAGACCTGACGCAATTACAATTAGCTGTAGTGAAATGGCTTTATCAAGGCTATGACTTTTTTCAAGCCGAACGTCCTGAAGATTTATTAATTACTTTACCTAGCGAACCACAAATCATTCTACCCTCAAAGCACAGTAACACCAATGATTTGGGTGAAACTGGTGCTGTAGCCGTTGGTGGCGGGATTGGTTGGTTGTTGGGTGGCCCTGTAGGTGCGGCTGTTGTGGGTAGTATTTCTTATTTATTAAACAAAAATATTCAAAATTCTGATGAAAAATCAAATCAGGAATCTTATCATCAACAGGTAGCGAAAATTTGTATAGATGCATCTGAAGATTATTTTTCTCGTTTCAGCAATCAAGGTTTAGCAATCTTGACTGGATATGAGCGTCAAACAGCAAAAGTAATTCGCTTTGAAGTAAGTAAAGAGCCATCAGATATCACTCAGCAGCGAGAAAAATTACAGCAGTTACAAACTAGTTTTAATCAGTTTTTACAAGCATTAGAAAAAGCCAAGATACCTACAAATTATCAGCCTTATCCAGCAACACCAAAATACACCTATGTAAAGCAAGAATATTCACCACCAGTAAACAAGGAAACCAAGGAACAAAAACAGCAGCAGTATACTCCCCCACCTCCCAAATCCTCCTCATCTCCCTCATCTCCTCCACCTCCTCCCAAAGCTTCACCCTCGCCACGTCCAGAAGAATTGGAAGCGAAATTTCGCAATTGGGAACTGGATGAAGAAATAGCGCGCATGAAAGCCGAAATGCGATCGCCTGGTGCTAGCCAGCAGCAAACAACCCAAAATCACAAAGCACCAAACCCACCCAAAACAGCAGCCCAAAAAGATAAAATTGCACGCGCTTATCAAGTTTTAGGATTACAACCGAGTGTTTCTTTTGCAGAGGTGAAACAAACTTATAAAAGTTTAGTCAAAAAATGGCATCCAGATTTATTTGTAGGTCAACCAAAGTTACAACAACAAGCGCAGGAAAAGATGCGGTTAATTAATGACGCTTATACAATTTTGGCTGATAAATATAGTTGAATCAACTCCTACCAAACTTTATTTAAATTCAAAACAAAACTAGGTAACACTGGATCACAGCTAACACTAGCAGGGTTATCTAAACATTCTGCTGCTTCGCCAGGACGATAAATATATACTTGGCGATGCTGTCGATCAATTAGTAAACCTAATTGTACTCCTGGTTCTTGCATATATTCTGCCATTTTCTCTTGTAGCGGAGAGAGACTATCACTAGGGGACATCAATTCAACTACAAAGTCTGGACAAATAGGTGCAAAACCTTCTTGCTGTGCTTTGGAAAGTGCGTTCCATCTTGCTAATTTTATCCAGGAAGCATCAGGCGATCGCTTTGCACCTGTTGATAGGGTAAATCCTGTGCTGGAGTCAAAAGTTAGACCTGTACCATTTTGTTCTGACCACACCCATAACTGCCCAAATATATTACCTCCTCGATTTCCCGTCTCTGAACCAGTGGGTGTCATTATTGATAGTTCTCCAAGTTTATTCCGTTCAATGCGTAAGTCACGATTAACCTGACAGAATTCAAAGAACTGTTCATCTGTCATTTGCATTGATGATGGAAGTTGCAACATGATGGGAGATGAAAGCATCATATATACCTCAACAACTTCTCTGTAAAATATTGCTCTACCAAACTTTATTTAAGTTCAAAATAAACCCAGGTAAAATTGGATCGCAGCTAACACTAGCAGGGTTATCTAAACATTCTGTTGGTTTACCTGGACGATAAATATACACTTGACGCTGCTTACGGTCAATGAGTAATCCTAGCTGTACTCCTGGTTCTTGCATATATTCTGTCATTTTCTCTTGAAGAGTTGAGAGACTATCGCTAGGAGACATCAGTTCAACTACAAAGTCTGGACAAATAGGCGCAAATCCTTCTTGCTGTGCTTTGGAAAGTGCGTTCCATCTTGCTAATTTTATCCAAGAAGCATCAGGCGATCGCTTTGCACCTGTTGATAGGGTAAATCCTGTGCTAGAGCTAAAACAGATACCCGTACCATCTTTTTCTGCCCAGGTTCCTAATTGTACAGCAATATTAAATTCTCGATTACCTGTCTCTGAACCCGTAGGTGTCATAATTGAAATTTCCCCAAATTTATTCTGTTCAATGCGTAAGTCACGATTCACCTGACAGAATTCAAAGAACTGTTTGTCCGTCATTTGCATTGATGATGGAAATTGCAATATTATGGGAGATGAAAGCATCATATATACCTCAACAACTTCTCTGTAAAATATTGCTCTACCAAACTTTATTTAAGTTCAAAATAAACCCAGGTAAAATTGGATCGCAGCTAACACTAGCAGGGTTATCTAAACATTCTGTTGGTTTACCTGGACGATAAATATACACTTGACGCTGCTTACGGTCAATGAGTAATCCTAGCTGTACTCCTGGTTCTTGCATATATTCTGTCATTTTCTCTTGAAGAGTTGAGAGACTATCGCTAGGAGACATCAGTTCAACTACAAAGTCTGGACAAATAGGCGCAAATCCTTGTTGTTCTTCCTTTGACAGCACATTCCATCTTGCTAATTTTATCCAAGAAGCATCAGGCGATCGCTTTGCTCCTGTTGATAGGGTAAATCCTGTGCTAGAAGAAAAAGCTATACCTGTTCCGTCTTGTTCCGACCACACCCATAACTGTCCTAAAATATTAAATTCTCTATTTCCCGTCTCTGAACCAGTAGGTGTCATGATTGATAGTTCTCCAAATTTATTCCGTTCAATGCGTAAGTCACGATTCACCTGACAGAATTCAAAGAACTGTTTGTCCGTCATTTGCATTGATGAGGGAAATTGCAACATTATGGGAGATGAAAGCATAATTTTCGCTAGCCTGACTTCATGCTTTTATTCTCACGCAAATAGAAAAAGACGCCAAGTTGTATGGCGTCTGCGTCGTGAAATGTTTTTAAAAACTTACTTGTTAGGCTGAGGAGTCATCCGCAAGTAGGGTTTAATTTCCTCGTAACCTTTGGGGAACTTCTCTTTGAGGACTTCTGGATCTTTGAGAGAGGGGACAATGACAACATCTTCCCCATCTTTCCAGTCAGCAGGTGTGGCGACGCTGTAATTATCAGTCAATTGCAGAGAGTCAATCACCCGCAAAAGTTCATCAAAGTTGCGTCCGGTGCTGGGGGGGTAGGTGAAAGTGAGACGGAGTTTCTTTTGGGGGTCAATAACAAACACCGATCGCACTGTCACAGTTGCAGCTGCATTAGGATGGATCATATCGTAAAGGTCGGAAACCTTGCGATCGCCATCTGCCAAAATTGGGTAGTTAAGAGTAGTACTTTGAGTTTCTTCGATATCTCCCACCCAGCCTTTGTGGGATTCCACATCATCAACACTGAGTGCGATCGCTTTGACATTACGTTTGTCAAATTCTGGTTTGAGTTTAGCAACTGTGCCTAACTCGGTGGTGCAAACAGGAGTAAAATCAGCAGGGTGAGAAAACAGCACTACCCAGCTGTCACCCGCCCATTCGTAAAAGTCTATGTCGCCGTGTGTCGAGGCTTGCGTAAAGTTGGGTACTGTATCACCAAGACGGAGAGTCATGCGAGATTCCCTGTAATTAGAAATGCTTAGGTATTATACTACGTCATCATAGGGTAAAACCCCCATTCTCCCATCGGGCTTTCGCTGTTTGCAACAAAATTTATAGGTTGTTCGCATTTTGGCATGAAAAATAACTAAAAGTTTTACCAGGTTTCTGGAATTACTGGGGAAGGCCTTGTAGTTTTCGGTATTGCCATAATTCGGCTAATAACAGAAATTAAATAGTTATCATACTGAAGTTGCAGAGATTACTTGATCACTAGTTTTCCTGGAGAACTGCATGATTCTCAAAGGTCGTTCGTGGATTACGCGCCTCACAGCAGTTGTCGGTGTTCTGTTGCTGGCGGCTTGTGGGGGTAACTCCAGCACAGAAGATAACTTTACGGGTTTGCAAGTCAAACTCTTGGTGGGTAGCGCCTTGGGTGATTTTTGTAACCAAGCTGCAAAAGACTTTAATTCTACACAACCAAAGTTAGATAGTGGTACAGCTTTTCAGGTGAGATGCGAAGCCTTGGGTAGCGGTGATGTTGTCACCAAGGTGGTTGGTTTGACAACTCAGTTAAAAAATGGGACTTTGCCAGCTGACGCCGCAGAATTTCCTACTATTATTTCCGTAGATGGGGATATATACCAAAGTCAATTAATTTACCGCATCAACCAAATATTTCCAGGACAAAGTTACATACCGGAAATTACCGAATCATCACTATTAGCCAATTCACCCATGGTGTTTATGGCTCAGACAGACATTGCCAATGTCCTACGAAAAAGTACTGACTCTTACAAAGCTTTAGTAACTGCGAATACCCACCGCGATATTGATCCAGCAGGTCCCCCAACAAAAGTCCACTACGTCCACACAGCACCTACCCGGTCTAACTCTGGGCTGCAAACTTTAGTGGCGCAGTACGCCAGTGTCTCAGGTAAGCGTCCAGAAGAACTGACATCTGGGGATGTGCAACAGTTTCAACCCCAAATTCAACAAATCCAAAGCAAAATTACTCGTTACGGTGTTTCTACCAACTCTCTGGCTCAATCAATGGTCAAAAATGGCCCTTTTTGGGCTTCCATTGGTTCAGTATACGAATCTAGTGTGATTGCAGCTAATACAAATTTACAACCAGGACAACAGCGCTATGAAGCAGTTTATCCCCAGGCGACTTTTACTTCCAATATGCGGGCAATTTTACCGAATGCGCCTTGGGTGAGTGCAGATGAAAAGGCGGCGGTTCAAATGTTCATTGCTTATTTGCGAACACCACAAACTCAAAAAATTGCTACGAATTTGGGTTTACGTCCAGGGATACCGGGAGTGGCGTTAGGGACAAAATTTTCTCCAGAATTTGGTGTTGACCCCCAAGCGAAATATGATTCATTAAGACCACCAAAACCAGAAGTTGTAGAGGGGATGTTGAAATCTTGGCAGGAATTTGCTAAGAAACCTTCTTTGGTGGTGGTAGTTGTTGATTCTTCCGGGTCAATGTCTGGAAATAAGTTGCCTGCGGTGCAGAATACTCTCCAGAACTATATCAATAATTTGGGACCGAAAGAACAAATTGCCTTGATTGATTTTGACGATAAAATCCGACCACCTGTACTAGTAGATGGGACACAACCAGGACGCGATCGCGGATTACAATTTATTAGTGGACTAAATGCTAATGGTGGTACTTCACTATACGATGCGACTTTCCAAGCTCGTAATTGGTTACAGCAAAATCGGCGTCAAGATGCTATTAATGGGATTCTGGTGTTAACCGATGGCGAAGATTCCAGTTCCAAAATTTCTCTGGAGCAATTAGGACAAGAATTACAAAAAAGTGGTTTTAATAGTGACGAAAGAATTGCCTTATTTACAGTCGGATATGGTAATGAAGGTGAGTTTAATCCAGAAGCACTGAAAAAAATTGCTGAATTAAATGGTGGTTATTATTCCAAAGGAGATCCAGAAACTATTTCGCGCTTGATGGCAGATTTGCAAGTAGAGTTTTGACTATTGGCTCTTCATAAATAACAAATAACAAGACTACCTAACTAGCAATATGATAGCTATGAAATTGGCAAATCCACTGTCTTACCCGTTAGCTGTATTAGCTGGCGGTATCACTCTTGTTGTCGGTGTGCGTTTTGTCCAGATATCAAGTCGAATCGTGATACCTGTCGCATCTGGGATTGCAATTATTGGTGCTAGTTTTTTAAAATCACGCGAACCAGAATCATTTAATTTAGAAAATCCGGAATTAGCCCGCGAACTACAAGTGCTTCGGAATTCATCTGTAACTTTAGTTAATCAGGTGAATAGCTTGCGTTTAGAGGCAAACAAGCTATTAACTGATGCCTTCCAAATGGAACTATTAGCAGCAATCCAAATTAGTTGCGATCGCGCTCAAGAACTACCAGCTAAAATTGATAACTTGGCAAAGCGTTTACAATCTAGTAATTCCCTACTTTCAGTCAATGAATTACAACAACAACTGTCACAAGTACAGCAAAAAATACCGTCTAGTTCTGGTATGTCAAAGCAACATCTCACGCAACTAGCAAAAAGTTTAAAACGCAATATCCAGCTAGCACAAGAAGGTCAAGATACTCGTTTAGCACAAGTTGTTAATATCTCTACCTTAATTCAAGATGCTAGTGGTGTGTTGCAGCAATTACAAAATAAATTGCATAGCTTTGATTTAACTGACTCAGAACAACTTAATCAATTACAAGAAATTAGCGATGAACTTATTGGGCTAGGAGAAAATATTGATTTACTAGTTCGTAAATAGTTTTTGCTATTTATTTTGGGAAGTGGCAAAATGTTAGCCCTTTAGTCAAATCTAGGGATAAATATGCGTAAACTAACTAATTTATTAGGTTTAATCCCTTTCTGGTTAGTAGCTTTTATAAGTCTTTGGATATTCATGTTCATAGTGTCTATACCTGCACTGCCATTTCTTTTAGGTAAAGCAGTTGATTTAACTTGTAATCGCTTGGAAATAAATTATGTTAACTGTCAGTACCACCGTGTGAATTTTTATGGACTATGGACAGAACCAACCATGAAAATTAGACTAAAAAATGTTGTAGTTAAAAAATATGAAATTCAACATGAGGATAGTACATCTACAGGTTATAAGTTATATCTAAATAATGAGGATTTTTATGACTACGGGAGTGACGCATACAGAGTACATAATGATAAACAACACCTTGAGAATTTTAGATTGGGTACTGGAAATAGCTATTTGAATCTGAAACTCAGTAAAGGCACTTGGGGAGAAATCGCACTAATACCTGTGGGTTTTATGTATGTTATGGCTACAGTTTTTGGAATAGGTTTTATAGGAATAAACTTAAAAAGATTAGCAAATAAGATATTTTGAACACATATACAAAACATGCAATCAAAATCACGAACTACATCTAGTAGCAAGAAAAAATCTCCAGCTTGGCGATATGCGACCTCAATCGCAATTATCCTAGCAGCCTTAGGGTTAACCTATGCACCAATTCCAGGGTTACAGCAAACTGTCGTCATTGTTAGTGGTACAGAATTACAAGCACCCCTGCAAGAATTAGAAACGAAATTTGAGCAAGCAAATCCCAATATTAAGTTAGAACTCAAGTTTCAAGGCTCTCAAGAGATTGTTAACAGGTATATTAATCAACAGAATGACTTTAAACCTACAGTTCTCATCCCTGCTAATGGAGAAATATTAACAGAATTAAGCGATCGCCTCCAAGCCAACAAAAACACTAACCCTTTCTATGATTCTCCCCGACCTGTAGCTAAAACTCTGCTAGTGGGTATTGCTTGGCCGGAACGGGGGAAGGTCTTGTTTCCCGATGGACGCTTCCAATGGTCAAGAGTCGAACAAGCAATGCAAGCAGGTAGCTGGGACAAAATTGGTGGTGCCAACAACTGGGGTAGTTTTGACTTTCTCACCACCGACCCCACCCGTTCTAATAGCGGTCAGGTGACATTAAATCTGTGGACACAATCAAAATTGAGTGGAACTATCAACAGCAATAGTTTCAACAATCCATCTGTGCAAACACTTTTTGCTTTGATTAAGAAATCAGTCTATCAACCACCCCGTTCTACAGATATTCTCCTGCAAGAATTTATTGCCAGAGGAGCCAACGACGCTGATGTGGCTACTGTATATGAAAGCATTGCTCTGCATCGCTGGCAACAATCCAGTGCTAATCAAAGCCAACCTTACCAAATTTATTATTTAAACCCCACAATCGAAACAACCGCCACGGCTGCCATTATGCGTCAAGATGTGGATGCTAACACTGCAAATGCAGCCAGAAAGTTTCTCGACTTCCTTACCCAACCGGAACAGCAAGCTGTGTTAGTTCAGTATGGCTTCCGTCCCGTGAACAATGCAGTGGATTTAAAAGCTGTTACTAACAGTCCTTGGAATCAGAATATCCCCGGCGCACAAGTCCAACCAAACGTCCAAACCATAGCACCACCCAACACCCAAACACTCACAGAAATTCAACGCCTATGGGAAAGGGCGAATTAAAAACTTCCTCTCCCAAACTCTTACTCTCTGCGCCTCTGTTTACTGAGCGAAGTCGAAGTATGCGCCTCTGCGTGAGATAAATTCATACCTTGAGTCGCAATGATTTGATTGTAGGCGGCTATTGTGCTTTTAGCGATCGCATCCCAGCTGTAATGTTGTAGTGCATATTTTTGAGCGTTCAAACCCCGGCGTTGGCGTTCTTGGGGGTTTTGCAAAGCTGCTTGCAAGGACTCCGTGAGTGCTTGTGTATCGGTAGCACATACCCACCCTGACTGACTCTCACGGATTTGGTTGCAGATATGTACCTGGTCAGAAATTACCACTGGTTTTCCTGCTACCATCGCCTCAGCCACAGCAATACCAAAGTTTTCATAGTATGAAGGCAAGACAAATAAATCAGCCGCTTGCAGTAAACTAGCCTTTAATTCACCTGTGACAAAACCAGTGATTGTAGTGTGCGATCGCAAAGGTGAATTTTGAATTTGGGATTTAATTTTTTGTTCGTAATCTGGATCTTGGGGATTAGTTCCAGCCAAGACAAAATGAAAATTATTACCAGATGCTAACAGTTTTTCCAGTGCTGGAATCAATAAATTTAAACCTTTTTTTGGGTCAATTCGGGACATAAACAACACCAACGGTACATCTTTTGGGATTCCCAATTGACCCCGCACTCTTACCCCATCGCCGAGGGACGGAATTACAGCCAAAGGAATCACCAAATCTGGTGTAGAGACCCCAAACCGGGCTGAAACTTTTGCTTCTTGATCGCTAGTAAAATGAATTGCAGATGCACCAGCTAAATTACGACGTTCTAAAATTGCCGCATACAAATTTTTTAATTGCTTCTTCTTGCGTAAATCAGCAGGGTCAAGAGTTCCCAAAGGACGTAAAATATAAGATAAATTTTCTTGACGACAAATAGTAGCAGCAGCACTACTTACCGGAGAAAATAAAGCATGAATATGTGCTAAATCAAATTTGTGAGCATGACGTTTTAACCACCATAATAAATCTAGGGAAAATTTGTAGCGACGGAATGGGGCGCAACGAAAATAAATTATTTCATAACCATCTTGCCTAATGGGATAACCCAAGGGAACATCTAAAGGTTTTTGACCAATATCACCATTACTATCAGTCGTGATAACTGTAACTTCTACTCCCTCTTTAGCTAATGCTGGTGCTAATCCTAATACCATCTGACTAGGCCCACCATAAATTAGAGAAATTGAGGGCACAATTTGCAGGATTCTCATTTTTTTATTGATTTAGCATTATGAAACATCACAAACTTCCAAACACCTCCGCGTACCTCCGCGCTACCTTAGCGCCCCTCTGCGTTAAAAAAAGAGAAAATACTTATTAACTACTCACCAATTCTTGATAAAACTCTAATTGTTGCCTTGCTAATGCTTTATTAGTGTATTTCTCCATTACCCTTTCATAACCCTTAGCACTAATACCTTGAGCAAATTCTGGTTTCTCCATCAATTCAACCAAGCAATTAGCTAAAGCTTGAGCATCACCTTCCGGAAACACTAAACCAGCATCACCAATCACATGAGGAATTTCACCAGAATCAGAACCAATAACAGGTACTTTACAAGCCATCGCCTCAATCAGAACATGTCCGAATTGTTCTTTCCAACCAATAGCTGTTAAAGTTTTGATATTGTAGGTTGTTTCTGAAGGCAGTACCAAGGTACTCATTAAATTGATATAGTTAGGAACTGCATCATGGGGGACACTTTCTACTAAAATCAATCTGTCATGAATATTATTTTCTGTGGCTATTTCGATAATTTCTGATTGTAATTTACCCCGCCCTAACAGTAATAACTTCCAAGGTTTATCTCGTAAAATTACTAATGCTTTGAGTAGCGTTAATAAACCCTTCTCTTCAACAAACCTCCCGACAAATCCCACAACAAATTCACCTCGTTCAATACCCAAACTTGCTGCTAATTCCGGTTCGGGACGGGGTGTAAATAAACTCTCATCTACACCCAATTGCGGCATGACCTTAATTTTACCTTGATATCCCCGTTGCTGTAATATTGTCGCGCCATCTTGATTACCAGAAATAATTCCGTGGCTATGCTTGAGGTTATATTTTTCTAATAAAGCAATTGGTAATTTCAATTCATAGGGTAAATTCCACCAAGTAAAAAATACATTCTTAGCCTTTAAATTTAATAACTGATTTAACATAATCATTTGAGTATAAGCCAATCCCCTAGAACCTTGCTCTACATGGATGATGTGGGGGCGAAACTTGTTCAGCAAAGATATCAAATCAGCACCAAAGGTCAGTAGTCCTTGATGATTTTGGCTAAAATTAGTAATTGGAACTATTTTAAATGCATCTTCATCACGATATTGAGTTGTAATAACTTTGTTTTGTACACCACCAGGTTTCCAACATTTAGGAACTACAACCGTAACTTCTATTCCAGGTTCAAGTTGAGATAAGGCGCGTAGTTTCTCACAGTTTAAATCTACAATATAGGTATGACTGGCAACTAAGATTTTCATCACTATTAGTTTGATAAATTTGAACAATTAAACCACAGATATAACGTTTCTCGGTTGGATGAAACATGATCAAGGGCGGGGAGATACGGGTTTTGCAATTTACAAATCTATTTCACTCGTTTGAAAACTGCTATGTTTATCTGCGGTAAAAAAAGCTAAACTTGTTGATCCAATCGACTATAAATTTGACCATCATTCCAGATTGACTGAATGACAGTACCTAAAGCCTTGATGAAACCTAGAGTGTAGAAACAGCCGCGAGTGAGAATTTTTATTGGGGAACCACTTTTGTGACAAGGTGGTCGTCCTAAGACATGACAGTCAAATAAACGAGCAAAGAGACGTAAAGCTTGAGTGACGCTGAGATTTTTTAGCCCCAGCAAGAAATGGTTGTGGTAGAAAGTCAGTTGATATTTGAGCGATCGCATACTAATATCATGACAACCTCCCGTCTCTTCCCCTAAATGCACTAAAGCCGCATCCGGGTCGTACCAAATCTTATATCCCGTCTGCCGCAACCGCAAGCAAAAATCTGATTCTTCCCGTACCGCACTCCCGCGAAACCTCTCATCAAACCTTAGCCCATACTTACTAAAAATTTCCCGTCGGAAGGACATATTACAACCCCTAGCGGTGAGGACTTGCTGGGGTTTGACTGTATGTACCAAATCAATGTAATACCAAGCAATTCCTGGGTCCATTGCTTGGGGTGGGAGATATTCAATAGCTTTGTAAGTACTATCGCCTTGGGTTTTCCCCTCAGCCGCATCCGCCAACTTCATCCGATCAAATACCCTACCCGCAACAGCCCCGACTTCGGGGTTTTGCACATAATTTTTGGCATGAGTGGCGAGAAATTCCGGAGTTAATTCTACATCATCATCAATAAATAAAATTATCTCACCCTGCGATCGCCGCACACCATAATTACGCGCCCCTGGTAAACTCGCCCAATCTAAGCGAAACCATTGTATTTTACCTGCTGTTACCAGTTCTTCCAGGTAAGTTTGAATTTCTGGTTTGTGTTGAGGAGTTTGATCTACCACCAAAACCTCAAAGTTGGGATAGTCTTGATTTAAAACATCCTTAACGCTATCACATAAGGTTTCTTCTCGACCATAAGTCGGTATAATTACTGAAATTATAGGATAATTATTCATTTTTATACATTAAATTTACCTTGCTCATAGGATAGCCTACTATATCCATATGTGCCATTCGGATCTCACCTATAATCAGAGTCGTATGCGTTAAAATTTTGGTTGTCGGCGTTTTTTCTTAGTTGTTGCGTCCGGTTCTGCATCTTCCTTTTCTTGCTGATCCAATACTGGTAATTTGAAAAGAACTCCCGCAGCTAACCAATAATAGACAGCCACCGGATCGACATCTAAAGGGTAATAGTAGGTGTTGTAACTAATGAATAATATAAACACCCACAAAGCAGCTCCGTAACTGCGGAAACTACGGTTTTTGATCGGGCGATAGGTTTTAAAGCCAGCGACAGTCAAGGTAGTGACGAAAGCGAAAAATGCCAGTACTCCCAAAATACCCACTTCATAGAGTACTTTGGGGTAATAAGTTTCTACCAATTTAGTTTTACCCATTGCACGGGCGGAATTAGTAGCTCGACCCAAACCACTCCCTATGGGAGTATCTACGTTGTGCCAATTTTCTTCAAATTGATCAACAATAAACGCCTGGGGTGGTGAAGCTTCCCAACGACTGCTAAAACTATTCAGCCTCTCTTCCACAACAGCTGGGTTAGATACCATTGCAATTCCCAAAACTAAAGCGAGTCCTATCCCTATGGGAATAAACCGTTTGAGGTTGGCAATTTGACCGGTGAGTAAGAGCAAAATTACGAAGCAAGTTGGTACTAAAGCTAAGGCAATTCTTTGACCTGAAATCACTGCATTCACAAAGACCATTGCCAAAGAACCTAAACCGACCAATCGCCAAATAATTGAGGGATCAGTAAAGCCAGTAGCAAAGGTAAAAAATGTACTAGAAATTAAAAACCATGCCCATTGCCAAGGGGCAACAAAGGTTCCTGGGAGGCGAATCATTCCCTGACTAGGACTATAAACTAAAGAACCACCAAAATAACATCGGGCGTCTAGTGTGGCTTTAAATAAATCTGAGCCTTCAGCATTTCTAGTGCCTTCACATATGCCAGTTAAGAGTAATAAATATTGAATAAAACCCAGAATGCAACAGCTAAGTATAAGTCCAATTTGTAGACGAGATAATAGTAAGAAATCTCGCTTGTCACGAATTAAATAATAAGTACAACCAATTAGCGGTATATAGCCTAAAAATACTTTCAGTCCCAAAATACCTACACCTATAGGTATGTCTTTATCTACTGGTTCTCCAAAAGCCGGAATAGGCGGGTTTAGCTGTTGTCCACCGTTGATAAAGACCAGCGTTAGCAAACATAAACCTAGTAAAATAAATAATGGTGTCTTGATAGCTTTGACAGGAATTAGAGGCAGTCCTTGTTGACGACAACTCTGCCAAAGTCCAATTAGGGCGGGGACATAGAAAGCATCTTTAGCTAATTGAAGGATGGGACTATTGCCAATGTAGTAGGTGATTGTCCCACCCAAGGGTACGTAAATGATGAAAGCATACAAGGCTGGGCGGGGATATTTGTATGATAAAGCTAAGATGAGAATTGCCAAGACACCCGGAACAGCCGCCTTGATACCACCTACAAAAAAAAGAATCATCCCTAAAAACAAACCAGCCGAGAGGGATTTAGTTAATAAGCTCGTAAATTCTTGACGTGCTAGGGTGGCTTTGCGCTTTTCGGCTAACCGTTCCTTAAGGCTAAGGGCGGGGGTTGCATCTTTAGCTGACTTTTTTGATTTTTGGGATTTCTGAGTTTTTGATTTTAATTTAGGCATAGTAGCCCATGAATATACTAATCTGGTTTGATTTTTGAAATTACTGGCAGAGGCAAGCAAAAGGCAATAGGAAAGAAGTCTCTTCAAAACGTACTGATTTTTTCAAAGATTAAATACTAGTCCTATAGATATTTAGTGAAAAAAGCTAACAGCCACCAATAATAACACAGTAAATTTTAATGTCGAGATTCCTCTTGCCAGCTTAAGATAGCCGACTTCTTGCAGGATGCGTCTGGGGAATAGAGAGTAATACCCCTTAAAAAGATCACGGCAATAATAATGGGGGTCAAGTTACCCACAGGAAATATGTGCATGAAATTCTCGAAATGCCCGTTTACTTTTTTGCCTAGTCTAAGCATGTGATTATGAGCCGAGCTAAATTATTAGCTATTGAGGCAATAACGCAGATTATGACAAAAAAATATATGAAATCAATATATATTCCTAAAGACATAAGATAAGTTCAAACCCTGGTAGTATTTTTTTCTGAGGGATTAACTTCTTGATCAAGTATCCAATATTTACTGATTAAAATTGAATTATTAGACAACTGGATTATAGAAAAAACAGGAGGTAGGAAAAATGAACCGATTAGCTAAGTTACTATCAGCAAGTGTATCTTTACTAGCTTTGAATTTAACAGTAATTGCAGTTGGAGCGTCGAAAACCTATGCTCAATCTTCTCCGACAACTACCTTTACAGATGTTCCATCTAATTACTGGGCACAGCCATTTATTAAGAGTTTAGCTGCAAGAGAGATTGTAGCTGGATATCCAGATGGCACATTTCGACCAGAACAGCCAGTAGACCGGGATGAGTTCGCAGCAATTATTCGCCAAGCTTTTGACCAACCGCCAGTTCGTCAGATAGAAAGCGGCGCTGTCTATCAAGATGTTCCTACTAACTATTGGGCAACTCGTCCCATTGAAGAAGCATATCAACAAGGATTTATGTCAGGTTATCCTGGTGGTTATTTTCGACCCAATCAACCTGTTTCTAGGGTTGAGGCGATAGTTTCCTTAAGCAGAGGTTTAAATTTAATGCCTCGCGCGTCGTCAGCAGTTACTGAACCTACTGTTAAACAGAGGACAATTCCTGACGTAGAGTCACGCAGAGCCACAAGAAGACCTATTTTCTTACCGTTGGCAATTACTAGTTTAATGCAGCCTTTATTAACAGCAAAAGCGCAGGCTGCAACAGCTCCGACTGTGACTCCTCCAACAACTGATCAACAGGCGTTACCTCTGAATCGCCCTGCATCATTGATACTTTCTAAAACTTATACAGATGCCGATCAGATTCCACAATATGCTGTTGGAGATGTAGCAGCAGCCACAAAAAAAAATATCGTGGTCAATTATCCAAATCCCGAACTTCTTGATCCCAAAAGACCTGCAACTAGAGCAGATATCACAGCTTTAGTTCATCAAACTTTGGTTGCCCAAAATAAAATAGAACCACTTGCAGAGGATTTACCTGCCAATCAGTTTATTGTTCGTATTCCTACTAATAACCAAAATGCTCAATAAGCTGATGTGCGTCTAAAATTTTTCAGCGAACAACCGGGCGAACAACCAACCGTACCCTGCGGGAAGGCAGAGCCTACGCCCCTACAGGGTATCTGTTGTATTCTTTTTGTAAATTGGTATTATTTTTTTATAAAAATTAATATCTTTCTTGAGAAAGAAGGAATAAAAAACTATCTTTTATAAATTGGTAAATGATAGACGTTGGAGCAAAAGTAATATGGCTTTATATAAATTGGAAGAGTTTGCTGCCAACTATGGTGATGCAGATTTCGATAACTATGATGTTAGGGATTTGGATGTCTATTCAGACATAGATGACGATAAAGTTGGTACTGTCAAACATATCTTGGTGGATGATTCAGGTCATTTCCGCTATTTAGTTGTAGATACAGGTTTTTGGTTCTTTGGCAGGCAAGTGTTGTTACCAATTGGGCGTTCCCGAATAGACTACCGTAATCAGCGCGTGTATGCTAGTGGGCTGACTAGGGAGCAAGTAGAAAGCCTGCCAGATTTTAAGGATTTGGAAACAATTGATTACGACTATGAAGAACAGGTGCGTGGAATTTATAGTACTCCCATCACCCAAGCACCTGTAGGGTCTACACCAACGCGCGAATCAAGAGTTGCTCATGATCGTAATACTTATACCTATGAAAATGAACCGAATCTTTACCAGATGAATGAGCGGGATCACGAAAACCTGAAACTATACGAAGAGCGTTTAGTTGCTAATAAATCTCGTGTGAAAACAGGAGAGGTATCTGTTGGTAAGCACGTTGAAACAGACACAGAAAGAGTCTCTGTTCCAATTGAAAAAGAACGGGTAGTGATTGAACGCACTACTCCAGAAGCGGGCGCTAGAACTGTATCACCTGCTGAGGCAGACTTCCGTGAAGGAGAAGTTACTCGGATGGATGTTTATGAAGAAACCCCTGATATTCGCAAGGAAGCAGTTTTGCGTGAGGAAGTGAGAGTTAAGAAAGTTACTGAACAAGATACAGTGGAGGCTCAAGATACGGTTCGCCGTGAGGAACTAGACATTGATAGAGATGATCCAAAATCGCGCGATCGCAACCGTAGAAGCTAAGAGAACTTTTAAAAAGCTGAATTCGCCACTCTCCCCGCACTTTGACAAGCTTGCGGGGTAATTTTTTAATTGGAAATGGGTTGCGATCGCCAAGTGTTGGGGAATGGCAAAACATTAAAATAGATCAGTCCTTCCAGAATGCCTTGAGCATTAGGGTAGTGAGTTAGATAGTGCCAAGGGTATTTTGTCTTGTAGTACCACCAAAGTAGTTCCGTCTGGGCATTAGCAACAATAATCCCAGGTGATGAGAGTTGAAATAAACTGATGTCATTTCCAGAACCTCCACAGACAATGGTTGCAACTGATTCCACTTGCAGCAGCTGTTGTAGATAAGCAACTGCTTTTCCCTTGTTACTACTCTTGGGGATAATATCAATGTCCCGCCCATTACTGAAAATTACCTGGGCCCGCAATCCCGCAAAAGTTAATAAATCATGCAAATCTTGGATCACTTCCAGTGATGCAGTCATATCTAAGCAAAAACTGATTTTCCCAGGGGTTTGTTCATCAGCAGGTTGAGGTTTGAGGGCTGCAAAGTTGCTGACAACTGCCCACACTTCATCCCTGAACCAGTCTTTTGAGATGTAATTTGCCCAGTTCTGGTCTAAAGTCACACCCTGTTGATAAATCTCACTACCTACACCAGTAATTAGATAATCTGGTGGTAGAAGTTGTGCTGGTGCTAGTAGCTGGCGGCTAGAAGCATAAGAGCGACCAGTAACATAGACCAAATAGATCTCATGACGTATGGCTGCTAAACTTTTGTTCAAAGTGGCAGTAGCGCGATCGCCAACAATCAAAGTATTATCCAATTCAATAACTAAAAGCAGTTTCATGTTTCTTGATTTCTACATATCTAACTAGTTGCCCACTGCACAATGCCATTAGAAAATGAGTCAATTAATTTTTCTAAAGCCTTTATTTCACTGGACTTCAAAACTTTTGATTTCAACAAATTTTGGATTTGCTTTTCCAACTCTGGAGTTAACTTTTGTCTTTGAATTATTTCTTGCACAAACGTAGAAAGTGTGAGGGATTGGTAAAGTTCGTCAATTTGGGCAGCAACTCCTGACGTGCTAAAACGAGACTGAACCCAATTCTGTGCCACATTGCCGTAGTTTTCCCTTAAGATAGGCTTTTCTAGGAGTTTGTGAATAGCGCTTTGCAAAGCTTGAAAATCACGAGGAGGAACTAACAACCCGGTTTCACCATGCACTACCGTATGCTGTAATCCTCCTACATTACTGGCAATTACAGGTGTTCCGGCTGCCATTGCTTCAATAGCAACTAAACCAAAAGGCTCATAATAGCTTGGTACAACGCAGATATCCCCGGCAGCATAGTAAGCAGGTAGCAATGCTTGAGAAATTCGTCCGGTAAAAACTGTAACGGCTTTCAATCCCAATTTGTTGACCAAGGCTTGAATCCGTAGTTGTTCTTGGAGGTCTGCTCCATCTTCGCGGCTACCACCAACTAGATACAGTTGAAATGAATCAGGTAGATTAGCGCAAGCTTTTACAAGAGTCTCAACCCCCTTGCGGGGATCAAAGCGACCTACATACAAGATAATCTGAGCATCTGGAGTAATTCCTAACTTTTGGCGAGCAACTTGTTTACTAAGAGAACCAAAATGTTCCGTATTAATCCCGCAGGGAATGACTTTTATCCGTCCATGTTGTGAAATTAACTGACGGAGGTCTTCTGCTTCTTGGGGGCTGGTGGAAATTACACAATCTGCTTGCTCTAAAATTGCCCTCTCTACACAGTGACGAATGGCTGCAATCTGCGGTGGATTTTCCACATTGCGGTATTTAACTGCTCCTATGGAGTGATAGGTATGAACTTGGGGTAGCCCCAATCGAGATTTAAGTTCTAATCCCACCCAACCAGAAAGCCAGTAATTAGTATGAATTAGTGTATAGTTACGTCCTGTTTGTTGTTGGAAATTGAGCCAAGCTTCCACAAATTCCGGTAAATATTCAAATAAACTGTTTCTGGTAACAAATTCTACTGGGCCGGCGGTCAGACGAATTGTGCGACACCCTGGCGCTAGTTCCACAATTTCCTCTTGATTGGGGTGTTCACGTCGGGTGAACATATCAACCTGGCAGCCTCGTTTTGCTAATGCTAATCCCAATTCTCGCACATAAACATTTTGTCCACCTGCCCCTTCTTTACCAATTTCTGCTGTAGGGTCGCCGTGAACTGAAATTAGTGCGTAAGTGGCTTGAGAATTTGGTGTTTCTGGATTCAGGTTTTCCAGGGATTTAACTAAATTTAAAGAACTGAGAGTATTCATGATCAAATCTTTACTTGTAGTAAAACAACACAAACTAAATTAATTTCTGGTAAAAATTTAGAATTTTATTTATGGTAAATTCACAAGATTTGCAGTTATTTAATATTAAAAAAAGCGTGCAAAACCCTTCTAGAAAATAGAAATGGATAGTTTTTATAGTTTTTGCTGATTTGTTTATTAGTTGGAGAAGATTCTGGAAGAGAATCAATTAGTAATCGCAGGGCTTCATGAATTGATATTTCCTGAGCTTCTGCATAAACTCTAAGCTTGCGATATTGCTCATTAGTAAGCACAATATTGGCAATATTTACTGCAAAACGAGACATAGGCATTTCCCTAAGACTAAAACAATATTGCAAAGATGTTTGTCCTTTAAAAAGATTACACTTTATAAGTTGACATATCGGGCAGCATTTTAGGGAGAAATCGGGTAGTAATGCGAAGTTAGTAGAAGTAGTAAGTAGTCGTGCAAAATAAATTTATCTAGTTGAGAGGGGCAAGAGTAATGAGATACAACGATTTGGGTAGTATTGAAAAATAGTTAAAAATTTATGTGTAGGTACTTATTCGTTGAGGAAGATGGTCAAGTATATGACAAAAATCTTGATCAATACTTGTACAGTATTTGTTAATTATGTAGCTTCCTTCTGCACGGAGAAACGTATTACGAATGTTTAATATTAAAATTCTCCAAACCAATTAGTTAGATTGGTTTGGAGAAATATGGTGCAAAAGGAGTTGCTTTAGTTGTGAGTTTAACAATGATGTGTGAATGCCACAAATAAAATCATGTGGGGAAAATCGAGCTAGGTTGGTTGCAAACCTATCTATGATTGAAATGATAGGAGCAAGTTGTGTAAGTATCGGGAATAAATCGGGGAAAAATCGGGTAGTTTTTAAAGCTGCTTTAACCGATAGCCTAGTCCGTGAACTGTTTCAATAAAATCATCAGCAGCACCTGCGTCTTTAAGTTTATGTCGTAAACTTTTAATGTGAGACTTCACTGTTTCTTCACTGGGTGGGTCATCCAGTGACCAGATGCGCTCAATAATTCCGGCTCGACTTAGTACCCGCCGACCGCTAGAAACCATTAGTTCTAAGAGAGCAAATTCTTTGGGTGTTAAGTGTAGAAGTCGGTCTGCATAGGTAACTTCATAAGTGCTGGGATTTAAACGCAAACTACCCCAACCGAGGTCTGGAAAAGATGCGGCGGCGCTATTACGGCGCAACACCGCGCGAACACGAGCCATGAGTTCTGGCATTTCAAAAGGTTTGACCATATAGTCATCTGCCCCTGCATCCAACCCAATCACCTTGTCGGCCAGGGTATCGCGGGCAGTTAACATGAGGACAGGTAAGTTACTGTTGTGCGATGGGCTACGCCCTGTCCTAGGCGATCGCAAACGTTGGCAAAAACTGATACCATCCAATTTGGGTAACGTAATATCTAGCACTACCAAGTCATATTCTAAAGCCTTGATAAAATCCCATGCTTCTTCTCCATCTTGAGCCACATCCACCATATATTGACGGTCAGTCAGGGCTTCCATGAGCATTTCTGCTAGCTGGACATCATCTTCGACTACCAAAATCCGCATTGTTCAGAATATTTGTCAATTAAAAAACAGCAGCCATCATAGACTCTTGGGAAAGATCTTAACTTTGATTTCAAATCCAATTTAGTGGCTGGGCATAATTATTTATCTGGGACGAGGAAACTTAGCAGGTGGCTGAAAGTTTTCCACAGGTACACCCTTAAGTGCTTGCTGCATAAAATCACGCCACATAGGCGCCACCATACCCCCACCTGTAGCACGACGAGCTAATTGTTGGTTATCATCTCTCCCAACCCAAATGGCAGTGGTTAACTGCGGTACAGTACCAATAAACCAAATGTCTTTTTCTGAGGAGGTTGTACCCGTCTTCCCTGCAACTGGACGGCCTATAGCTGCGCCTGTACCAGTTCCTTCGGTGACTACTGCTTGCATGACATCTAAAGTTGCTGCTGATGCCCAAGGGTCAAGAACTCGTTGCGGTCTAGGAGTATTATCTACCAATATATTGCCACTACTATCAGTAATTCGGGCAATAATTGTCGGAGGTGAATACCAGCCGTAATTAGCAAAAGTCGCATAAGCGCTAGTTATTTCTAGTGGTGTCACCCCAATTGCACCTAAGGGTAAAGAACTCACCGGTACCATTGGACTCATAATTCCCAAGACACGGCAAGTTTCAATTACTTTATTCATACCCACAGCTTTGCCAAGCTTAATAGCAGGGATATTGCGTGACAGCGCCAGAGCTTTACGAATTGGTATTCCTCCCATAAAGCTATTATCGTAGTTGCGTGGATAATACCAACTGTTGCCATCACGATATCTAACCGGAGTATCTAACACCGTTGTTTGTGGTGTAAATTTGCCACTAGCAAAGGCAGTATAGTAAACGAATGGTTTAAAAGCAGATCCTGGTTGACGCTGTGCTTGAGTTGCTCGATTAAATTCACTAGTTTTTGCATCTACGCCACCGACTAATGCTTTGATAAATTGTGTGCGAGGATCAATTGCCACCAAGGCCATTTGATTATTGTTTAATCCTTGATTTTCAAGGGTTTGATGCCACTTTTTGATAGTTTTTTCTGCCATCATTTGGAACTCTGCATCTACTGTGGTTTGTACTTGCATTCCACCTTTAAGCAGTGTTTCTCGCCCAAACTTTTTGATTAGTTCCTGTGATACAGCATTGGTAACATAAGGTAAAGCGCTACCTTGGAATGACCTGATTCTCCCCAGTTGAATTTTTTGTTTGAGGGCATCATCATATTCTTGCTGGCTAATCCAATTAAGTTCCAACATCCGCCCTAGAACTTCTTGTTGTTTTTGTTTTGCTAGCTTCATATTCACAAATGGGCTAAAGTCTTCGGGGGCTTGAATTAAACCCGCCATCATTGCTGACTCACCCAAAGTCAAATTTTGTGCTGATTTTTTAAAGTAAGTACGTGCTGCTGTTTGAACACCATAGTTATTGTGACCCCAGTAAACTTGATTGAGGTACATCTCTAATATTTCATCTTTACTGAAGACTTGCTCTAGGCGAATTGCTAATACTGCTTCTACTATTTTTCGGGTAAAAACACGCTTTTGAGATAAAAACAGATTTTTGACTAACTGCATGGTGATTGTAGAACCACCCTCGCGCACTTCTCCAGCAGCCCAGTTAGCTAAAGCAGCACGGCCAATACTAGCGGGGCTAATACCTTGATGCTCGTAAAAGTGACTGTCCTCACTAGCTAATACAGCTCGTTTCAAATGAGGTGAAATTTTATCTAGAGGCACTACTTGTCGATTAGCTTCCCCGTGTACGCGTGCTAAAAGCTTGCCTTTGATGTCATAGATATAAGTTGTTTCTGAAGGGAAAAAATTTCGGAGTTTTCTCACATCTGGTAGATTACGTAAACTAATCGCTAAACCGACTAAACTTCCTGCTAGCACTGAACTTGATAGCATAGTGATTGATAAGAGTGTGCCACCAGTTACTTGGCCGACCCTTTGCAAAAACTCAAAGTTTGATAAAGTTTTAACTTGTGACTGTTTTTCTTCAAAAGCTTTAAATGACGACACGGTGATTGGACTTCCTAACTTATCAATATAGCTATAATTTGTTTGTTAACGATTAAGGTAATTTGGTATGTGATTAAAAATTAAGTACTTTTATAAAAAATTTTCATTAATGACCTGTCTATATTTGAAAATATTTAAACTGTATAGAATCAGTAATTTGGAAACCATTAAATTTATGTAAAGTGCAATCGACATCTCACTCAAGTATTTTCGTTTCTCACTATTCTAAATTTTAGAAGTTAAAATATTGGGTAGAAATCGGTTAGAAATCGGTTAGAAGTATAGGTGATTCTCACTAAATTTAAATCTCATTTTTAAATGAAATTTAAATCTGATTGGATTTTAGAAAAAATCCGTATATATCTCGCTACCTACCTCTATGAGTAGATTTTAATTTTAAAATTAGATAGGAATGCTATAATCACCTTTTTATTATGAAATGGTCATTAGAAGGGAAATGGATTGCCTCTGGCTTTGGCTTGTCCTTATTATTAATGAGTATTGTTAGCTTCATTTCTTACAAAAATGCTACTCAGTTAATTGAAAGTGCCGATCAAGTGAAGCACACGCATGAGGTAATGAAAAATCTTACCGATATCTTTGCTACCATAACGGATGCAGAAGCTGGACGCAGGGGCTATATTCTCTATGGAGAAAAATTAGAACTCAACCGTCACTATCAGGCAATGCAAAGCTTGGATGCTAAAGTTAAAAACTTGCAGCAGCAGCTGGGTAATGACTCTTATCAACAGCAGCAACTGAAGAAACTAAAATTTCTGATTACTGAAAGAAATAAACTATCTAACAAGTCAATTAATCTCAAGAAACTAGTCAATTCCACCCTTACTGTTCAAGACTCCTTAGTTCCTCAAAGTAATAAAAACAGGAGTCAAATTCGTGAAATACTCACACACATGCAAGAAAGGGAAAAGCAGTTACTGGAAATATCAGTTAGACAGTCCCAAGACAATTTCCAGAACCGGATGTTGATAGAATTCCTCGGTACTTCCCTCAGTTTTGCTATTTTAATAGGTGTTTATGCTTTACTATATCAACAACTATTGAAGCGTCAGCAAGCAGAAGCTATTCAAAGGACTTTAGCTCAAGAAAAAGAACTTAGTGAATTAAAATTGCGCTTTTTTTCAATGGTATCCCATGAATTTCGGACACCATTGAGTATTATCTTGGGTTCAGCTCAACTGTTAGCCCAAAGTAATCAGCAGTGGACAGAAGAAAAAAAAGTTAAAAATCTACATCGGATTCAATCTTCAGCTAGATCAATGAATCAATTACTGACGGATATCTTAACTTTGACTAGGGCAGAAGCTGGTAAACTAGATTTTAATCCAGAACTGATGGATTTGGAAGCATTTTGTATTAATTTAATAGAGGACTTACAATTTTGTAATCCACAACAGCATACTATTAAGTTTCTCAATCAAAGTGACTGTACTCATGCCAAGTTAGACGAGAATTTACTATACTCGATTCTTAGTAATTTACTCTCCAATGCTATAAAATATTCAGTTCCTGAAAAAACCATTTTTTTGCTTCTCAACTGTGAAACTGACACAATAATTTTTCAAGTTAAAGATGCCGGAATAGGAATTCCTGCCGAATTTCAACAGCATTTATTTGAACCTTTTAATCGTGCTAATAATGTGGGCAAGATTGTTGGTAGTGGTCTAGGGTTAGCTGTGGTGAAAAAGTGTTTAGAAGTGCATCGAGGAGAAATTTTTGTGGAGAGTGAGGTAGGGAATGGCACAAGTTTTATGGTAAAATTTCCTCAAAAAACACCAACTTTATCAACTTTTTCCCAAGGTAGGTCTATATCTGTCCTACCGACGTGACCATAGGCGGCAAGTTTCCTGTAAAAACCACCTTTATTCAGTAAGGGTAAATATCGCAAATTGAACTGTTTGATGATTCCTGCAAGGCGAAAATCAAAATGCTTCTCCAGAAGCGTTGTAATTTCTTCGTCAGAAATTCTGCCTGTGCCAAAAGTTTCTACTTGGATGCTAACAGGTCGAGACAGACCTATAGAGTAACTTAGCTGCACTTCACACTCATCAGCCAGTTGTGCTGCTACGACATTTTTGGCTGCATAACGGGCAGCATATGCCCCTACTCGATCTATTCTAATGGGATCTTTCCCGCTCAAAGCTGAACCACTATGCTTGGAATATTCGCCATAGGTATCTATGGCATTTTTTCTCCCTGTTAATCCAGCGTGAACGGCTGGTCCTCCTTTAATAAAAGCACCATCCGGATTAATAAATATTCTAGTATTTTCATCAGGTTTAATATCTTCATCTTCAAATACAGGATAAATGACATTTTCTCGAATATCATGCTGTAATTGCTGCAAATCAGGTTTTTTTGCCTTATTTTGACTAGCAATAATTGTAATGCTATGGATTCTATAAGGCCGACGATTCTTGTATTCAACTCCTACCTGAGTTTTGCCGTCAGGGGTGAGATATGGCAGGATATTATGGCGTCTGACATCACTAATTTGTCTAGCTAGCTTATGTGCCAACCAGATTGGTAGTGGCATGAAGGCAGATGTTTGATTGCAAGCAAAACCAAAGACTGTGGCTTGATTATTAACTGTGATTTGTTCTATTTCTTCATGAGATAAACTTTTTTCATCAAATAAATGTTTATGTTCAGAGGGTAATTCTCTTAAACTTGTCAAAATACTACAGGTCTTACCATTAAAGTCAGATTGTTCATAGCCGACTTGATCGATAACTTGTCTAGCTATAGTAGTAAAATCGACGTTGGCATTTGGTTCAAATCTGGCAGCGATGAAAACAATGCCTGTGGATACGGCACATTCTGTAATGACTCTGGCATATTGGTCTTGCTGTAGAAATCGGTCTACAATTGCATCACTGATTTGATCACAAAGTTTATCAGGATGTCCTTCTGTGACTGATTCTGATGTAAACATAAAGTCTTTTTTCATATTTGGAAATGGGGTATAGGGAATGGGGCATTGGCAAGAAAATTTTTAGGGATAGTTGAGGATTGCTATCGATAAATGTCAGTGTTAATCTGTGTTTGTATATGTGATTTTTTTGATAAATAGCCAAGGACACATTAGACGCGGATATGCTTTTTGTAGGATAGGGTAAGAGAAAATTGAGAAATGGTAAATTTCACAAATGATTTATAACTGCTATCTCTGGAGAATTAACTAGTTGATTGTATTGCGTATCTTTTGTACTTTCATTTACTAATAAGGGTAGTAAAGCACTAGCAGCTATTACTAAAGTATCGACTAGATTTAGGGGTGTTATCTTTAATAAACTCCTCAATTGTGGTATACCTATGGCTAAGAGTTGAATAGAAAAAGACCCAACTACAGCAGCAGATAAATAGGGATTATGTGGTAGTTTTTCTGAACTAAAAATACTGTGTTTTTCAGAACGGCTGCTAATAGTATGCAGTAGTTGTCCTGATGTCAAACTCATAAAGGCAATGGTACTAGCACGAGGACTAATGCCATATTTGGCGATCGCCCAGCTATATGCTGCTAGAGTACTGGCAGAGATGATGGCTGACTCTAAGGCTATTCTGCCAAAGTCAGAATTCTTGATGATTGGTTCGTCTGGGCTACGGGGCGGCTGAGACAAGACATCAGGTTCTGGTGCTTCCATCGCCAGGGAAAGTCCAGGGAAGATGTCGGTAACTAAATTTAGCCACAGGAGTTGGATAGCATTTAAGGGTTCACCGATACCAATGGCGGTAGCGGTGGTCATCACCATGATTTCACTCAGGTTGGTAGCTAAGAGGAAATGTACAGATTTGCGAATGTTGTTGTAGATTGTCCGTCCTCGACTGACAGCAATAATCATGGTTTCGAGTTGGTCGTCTTCTAAAACGATGTCTGCAACTTCCCGCGCTACATCAGTACCACCTTTACCCATTGCTACCCCTACTTGTGCAGCTTTCAAAGCTGGGGCATCATTAATGCCATCACCAGTCATGGCGACAACTTTACCGACTGTTTGCAAGGCTTGGACAATTTGTAATTTATTGCTAGGACTGATGCGGGCGAAGACATCGACTTTGTCGCTGAGTGCAATCCTCGCCTCTGGTGTGAGGTTATTCAGGTTGCTGGAATCGAGAATTTCTATTTCCGGATTTCTGTTTAATTCTAGTTCTTTGGCGATCGCATAAGCTGTGGGGCTTTGGTCACCAGTAATCATTACCGTATCAATACCAGCTTGATGAAAGTCAGCAATCAATGCTTTGACACCTTTTCTGATGGGGTCTGCCATACCCACCAAACCCAACCAGATCAGGTCTGATTCGTGATTATTGCCATTGTTGCTGTGATCCCTATAGTTATATGCTACTCCTAATACTCGTAATGCTTTACCCGCCATGCGATCGTTGGCAATTTCTATAGTCTGTCGGTCTTCTTCGGTTAAAGGTACAACCTGTCCCTCTTTTAGCCGCCATTGACAGATTTGTACGACTTCGGCGGGGCTTCCCTTGACAGCTACAAATTTCTGGTAATCATGAGTTTGATGAATTGTACTCATGATGTTACGGTTTTCTGTACGGAGGTTAGTTTGCCATAGGGGATATTGTTGTCGCAGGTCGATGATATTGACTCCAGCATTAATTGCCATGTAAATCAAGGCATTTTCTGTGGCTGAACCTGTAACTACATACTCACCATTGGCTGCTTGGCTGACTTGACTTTCGTTGCAGAGAACTAATACATGCATCAGCTTTAATAAGCGATCGCAATTATATGGGTTAATCTGCTCACCATTGGCAATTAACTCACCGTCAGAGACATTAATTTGTGTGGAATTTAATTGGATTTCTACCACAGACATCCTGTTTTCTGTGATTGTCCCAGTTTTATCCAGACAGATTGTCTGTACCGCGCCCAAGGCTTCTACCGCACTGAGACTACGGACGAGGACATGATTCTTTCTCATGTCTTGGATACCCAGGGCTAGGGTAGTAGTAGCGATTGTGGGTAATCCTTCTGGTACCGCAGCTACCGCTAAAGATATGGATGTGGTCAGCATTGCTACTAAGCCATATCCCCGCACCGCACCCAAACCAAAGACTAAACCACAAATCCCCATACTAAGCAAAACTAGTTGACTTCCTACCTGGTCTAGTTGTTTAGTTAGGGGTGTGGCCATTGCTGTAGCTTCACCAACCAGTTGTTGAATTTTACCCATTTCTGTGAATTTGCCTGTGGATACAACCACAGCCAGTCCTTGACCACTGGTGACTAAGGTTCCTTTGTATACCATGTTCAGGCGATCGCCTAAAGGAATATCCATCCCAGTCAAGGGTTCAATGTTTTTGGTAACAGGTAAACTTTCCCCAGTCAGGGCTGATTCATCAATACTTAGGTTATCTGTATCAATGAGTCGAGCATCTGCTGCTACATAAATACCGGACTTGAGAACTAAGATATCTCCCAAGACAACATTTTCTGTCGGGATTTCTAGTTGGGTGTAATCTCTTGTTACTGATGTTGCTTTTTGCTCCCGACTTTTTAGGGACTGGATGATTCTTTCTGACTGGGTTTCTGTAATGTAACCAATGGCTGCATTTAAACCAACAACACCCAGAATCACGACTGCATCGACAATTCCCCCAGTGCAAATTGAAACACCAGCCGCAACGCCTAGTAAAGCCACGGGCAAAGATTGAAACTGTTCAATGAAGATACTAAAATTGGAACGAATTGCAGTTTCTGAGAGGATATTCAATCCATACTTATGGAGGTTTTGTCTAGCTAATTCACTAGATAGTCCTGATATTTTTGAAGTGTTGAAGGTATCTAAGACTCTATCTACTGCTTGTAAATGCCAACTTGCTTCTGTTTGCGGGGTAGTGATAACGGGTTTTTCTTTTTGGCAGTCTGAGATAATTTCTTCTATATAATTAGCTATGTCATGATAACTGATATTTTCGTGAAACAGCACGAGAATATTACCCGTCAAGGGATTGGCCCAAACATAAGTGATGACGTCTATTTGGGAGAGCGATCGCTCTAATAACGTTTTTAAAGATGGTGATCGATAAAGTTGCTTGACTTTAAATCTGGTTCGCCCTTTGACACTAGTATGTATTGCTTGAATCACAGCATTTTTAACTCCTAACAAGTTACATAACCATTTGTTGGAATCAAGATTTAACTACTCTTATAATTATAAATATCTGGCTTAGTTTTCTGAATCAGCCTATGTTATGAATTTCCAAGTTCTCTATCAAGAATTGATTAGTGATAGGGCAGTTTTAGCTAACTGCTTGATAAATCTGATAAAGATCAATCACCTTCTAGATTAAGTTTTACGAAGGCATCAAAGGCATACCAAGCTAATGCATACCAGGGTATTTCTTCGAGTTGGAGACCCCGATCAATAAATTGTCTCATAGCAAGTAAACCTAGTCCTAGAGGTACAAGCAAGCGCAAATCAGCAACACCATTTGTGAGTCGTCCCACATCTTCGTTGAGGTCAGACATCACATTGATCACATCTCTAGACACCTCTGATATATCATCTTGGAAATAGATTTGATAAGTATAGCCATTTCTAGAATTCATTTCTAATTGCTGCAATTGTTGCCGTCTTTCTTGAATTAAATCGGTATTTACCTCTGCTGCGACATTTTCAAAAACCTCCGCCACTTCCCCAACGGCTTCTTTACATCTTTCAGACAGAGTAATTCCTCCTCTAATCACAGTTTGGACTACAGGCTGTTTTACTGCTGCTGCAACAGGAAGAATTAGGGGTGCAAAAATTATTGCTGTGAAACTCTCAACAATTTCAGACACATTAACTTCTTGTGATTTTAATGTTGATGCCATCTGCAAATATCCTTTGGAAGCAGGTAATTAATTTCAAAGCATAAATTAGATATCACTCTAGATCCATCAGCCTAAAGTTACAGAGGCAGTTTATGGCTATTCTTAAAATCCTATGAATATTGATTTAGAACATCTATTACCCCTCTCTAAAAGTATATCTTTAGGTATGCTAGCTATTTCTTGAATTACACCTCTAGACTCACGTAATTACAAATCTAAAATGTTACCAGTGAGGAGGTAATTTCCAAATTTTGTAATAATGACAACTTCTACAGATCGTAGTCAAAATATTCGGCAACTCAGTCAATTAATTACAGATATTGACTGTGGTATGTTAACCACAGTCGATGAAGATGGCAGCTTACACAGTCGCCCTATGTCTAGGGGTGGTGATTTGCATTCTGAGCCTACACTCTGGTTCTTTACCTCTGCTAGTTCCCATAAAGTCTTTGAAATTGAACGCCATCAGCAGGTCAATGTTAGTTTTTCAACATCGGATTCACAGCGATATATCTCTATATCAGGGACAGCAGAACTAGTAAAAGACCAAAACAAAATGCAAGAACTATGGCAGCCAAAACTACAAACTTGGTTTCCACAAGGGCTAAATGATCCAGATTTGATTTTGCTCAAAGTCAATATAAAAAAGGCTGATTATTGGGATAGTAACTCTAGCTTTTCACCGAAAACAATTAGGTTGTGAAAATTTAGGGAAAAAATAGCAAAAACCCAACTCAGTAAACTGAGTATAAATTATCCTATCTTGTGGAGTGGGCATCTTGCTAGCTTCTGGTTACGCTCACCCCACAAGAAGCCATGAGATATTTGTTAGCTACAACTACTTATAAAATATATGCCTTACCACCAACTTCAAGACTTACCAGATACAGTGAAAGAGAACTTACCCCAGCACGCCCAGGAAATTTTTCGTGCTGCGTTTAACAGCGCTGAAGCACAGTATGGTGAAGAAGAGCGTGCTTTTCGTGTTGCTTGGAGTGCAGTAAAACGCGTTTATGAAAAAGGTGACGATGGTCAATGGCATGAAAAACCACAATAGCTTGATTAAAGCTAAAAAATTGAGCCTGCGGGTATTAAGCATTACTATGATAATTTTAAGATAAAACTACTTCTTAAGTTAGAAGCAAACAGCAATATTTGCAGTTATTTTGCTTATAAGTAGCAGTAGTAGTAAAAGTTAATTATCCTGGGATCTTTAAAACCTCAAAGTAAAAATAGTTAAAATTCGGACATTTTCACTAGATATTTTAAAGCATCCTGGGATACTTCTTTATTCGCTATGTAGTAGCTATAATTAATAGCGATCGCATAATTTTATGAATTACCTTGTTGCCGTATTACCAGACCGAACTCAAGTAGAAGCTGCATACTCTGCTTTAGCACAAGCAGGTTTATCAACTACAGAAGTTAGCATTTTAGGCAAGGGTTATAAAAGTGCTGATGAGTTTGGACTAATTGACCCTAACAAGCAGGCACAAAAACAGATAAATCGACTTTTATACTGGCTAGTACCCTTTGGGTTTGTCGCAGGTTATGTCTTTAACTGGCTGACAAAAATTGCTATTTTTCCTCAGGCTACTGCCTTTGGAAATCAAATAATGGCTGGTTTACTAGGGTGTATAGCTGGTGCTTTGGGTGCGGTGTTAATTGGTAGAACCGTTGGCTTAAGCGTTGGTAGTGGAGATGCCCTACCTTACCGTAATCGTCTCAATGCTGGCAAATATTTAATTGTAGTTACTGGTAATGAAGACGCAATCCGCGAAGCTACTGGCGTACTGCGGCAATTTGAACCAGAACATATTCAAGGTTATACAGATTTCCAGAGTAAATCACCGCAAGGTAAGCAAATTTTCGGCTCTTAGAGTTTTTCCCACTAACCTTGAGGATAAGTATTTTCGACCTGGTGAATGAAGCTCTGGGCCATTTCAATAGCGATGCTGATTAGTTGTTGTTCCATATTTCCATCACCCCCTTCATCACTGATTTGAGGATAAATATGGGGATTAGATAGCATAGCTGCTAGCAATTGTAATGCTGTTTGTTTTAATTCATCAACTTGTGAATTCATGCACTGATACCAATATTCTCAAAGAAGATAACAAATTTCGGTGTTGCTAAATCTGGGGATGAAAATTAAAAATTCAATCTCTTGCTCTGGAGCGCCTGGAGCGAGACGGACACTTTGCACCCTGCGGAAAGCCGCTTTGCGTCTACAAGTCGGAGAACTCTAGCCGAGCAGTGGCTCCTCTGCGTGATCCAAAAATCATCTCACCAATCAGCAACGCCTGAATTGGTATTACTACTTCTAATCTCATGGTGGTTCGATGAGTGTTTGATCTGACTTACCAGCGCGGACACCGGGCTTGTCAACAATCTTGACAGTGGAAGCTTGAGGGCCTTCTTCACCCTGTTCTTGAGAGAAATGTACACCAGTACCAATTTCTAAACGATCAAAGTCGTTATGTAAAACACTGTGGCGGTGGAAGTAAATTTCCCGCCCGTCCAAAGTTTTCAAGAACCCATAGCCCTTGTCTCGAAATAGTTTGGTGACTAGCGCCGTGGTTTCCTGTAATTGTTCATAGTTCTTGGATTGGTCGCTTTCATGCTGACGCTCTGTGAGTTTGACAAGTTGTTGACGAGCCGCATTAAAAGCATCTCTAATCACTGCATCTAGTGGCTCATACTGAGTACCCTGTTCAGGATTACTCTCAGCTACAAGTTCATGACCAGGCGGAACTGTGAGATCAATCCGCACTCGGTAGGGAGAGCCGCTGCGTGGGCGATCGTGTATCTTTTCAATAGCGATATGGCAGCTACTAATGTAACTACAAACTCGCTCCAGTTTAGCTATTTTTTCTGCAACTAAGTTAGCGATCGCATCTGTTTTATCGACATTCCGATAACTAATTTCTGGGGGAACTTTCATCAGTTTTTCACAAGTCTACGTACCAAGTGATAATGGTTGATGGCTGTTTGCTGCTTTAATCAGCAAGTCTCGGACTTCATCATCCGTAGTTTGGGGAAAGTCTTCGTACCAGAGACCAACACTATAAAAAGGACTGGGTGCCGCAATACATGCAATTTCATCTACTTGAGTTTCTAGGTCTTCACAGGTTTGGGGTGCGGCGACTGGTACTGCAATTACAATCCGCGCGGGTTGCAGTTTTCGTAAAGCCACGATCGCTGCCCACATGGTTGCACCTGTTGCCAAACCATCATCTACTAAAATAACTGTATGTCCTTGCAAATCTGGGAAGGGTTTGTCGTTTCTATAAAGCCTTTCCCGTCGCTCTAACTCCCGTTCTTCATTGAGTGCAATTCGGGCAATTCGATCATCAGAGATATCTAGCTGGCTGAGAATTTGTTCATTAAGTATCCGGACACCACCAGATGCGATCGCGCCCATCGCCAATTCTTCTTGATTGGGCACGCCAAGTTTACGAACTACAATCACATCTAAAGGAAGGTTTAACCTTTGAGCAATTTCATAGGCGACAGGTACGCCACCTCTAGGTAAGGCAAACACCCATACATCCGGACGGTTAGCAAAACCAGCTAATTCTTGAGCTAATAATTGACCAGCGACCCTGCGGTCTTTAAATAACATGATGAAATTCTGGTTACTGGTGTCATCTTCTAAACTGATTTTATAAACTCAAAAATTCTCTGTCCTCTGACTAACGAGGCGACATCCTGAATTAATTTATCTGCCTAATGAATGAGTTTAACAGGTGAGCTTTATGCTCTTAATTTATTTGGCGATCTTGTTAATGAGAACCTTCTCCCACGGTATTGTTGTGGGGTGAGGCAACTATTATCAGGTTAATGTGGCAATTTATGGTCTCCTTTTGAAGCATTTAAACGCCTAAGTTTCCCTACGAAAATTTCTCTTACGCTGTCTGTGCCTAGCAACCTCTTTCCGTTTACGTTTTTGCTCTGGCGTTTCAAAATGACGATTCTTTTTCATGTCCGGAAAAATACCTGCGTGAGAAACTTTGCGTTTAAAACGACGCAAGGCTGATTCAATTCCTTCATTATCATTTACTACTATTTGGGCCATAAAAACCTCACGGGGGTTTGGAAACAGCGTCTCTTGAGAGGCTACCGTATAGATACAAGTTGATTTGAGTAAATCTGAGAAAAAAAAGGACAGACTCGTTGTCTGTCCTGAAGACGTTAGAGTTTTAAAGTTTAGTAACGGTTCCGAGATCCGTAGTTACCTCGGTTCCCATCAAACGAACCTCTATCTTCTCTCGGTCTAGCTTTGTTCACTTTCAGGTTACGTCCCATCCACTCAGCACCATCAAGAGCCTCAATGGCAGATGCTTCTTCAGTTTCTGATCCCATTTCTACAAAAGCAAAGCCACGCACACGGCCTGTTTCGCGGTCAGTGGGTAGGGAAATCTGCTTTACAGAACCATAGTTTGCAAAAACAGTACTTAGATTCTCTTGTGTAACTTCATATGAAAGGTTACCTACATAAAGTGACATAAATTGCTTCCAAAATTAAAAGTGTGTAGAGATTTAAATTTCGGAAACAAGCCTGTCAATAACAAAGAGTAAAAGCCTGTTGATACTAAAAACAAAATTTGTGTTCCGATTTTTATTCTCGTCTTTAACCTTAACACGATATCTAGTTACTCTACATAATTTCTTGCTCAGGTTTGAGCCGCAGATGTTCACAGGATAAGTTTTCCTTTCATATCTAAGCTTTTAGCTAACTCTTGTGCGATCGCGCAATATTCTCAGTATGCATAAGGTATTATAAACAACAAATTTACGCGTGACTGAGAGCTTGGATGATAGTAATGCTCAAGCATTTTACTACTAAAAACTCTTAGATTTTAAGCTTTATATATTAAGAAAATACTAAACAAATATAAAACATATACGACTAGTATTTGATTTTATTTTAAACTCAGTAGGTCTTGAATAGTCTCCTTTCCTATTGCCTATTGTCTATTATCTGCTTATTCAGGTGAGTTCTTCGATTCCTATAGATGTCAGCAATCGTTTTAAAAAACTGCAAACTTTTAGTATTATACTGCTAAGTATGTTGCCATTTCCTCACAATATCCTTAACTATAAAAAATAATTTGATTCTGAAGCAAGAAATTAGTAAATCTATGTTAAGCTGAAAGCAGGAATCAAAAAATAATCATGCAAAAAGACTTCAAGACAAATATTGAGGTAAACTCAATAAAGTCCTTTTGCTCTGGTAAATCCACTTCAATATCGTTATGCTTTTAGTAACGATAAATAAAAGCCAGATAGGCAAGACTAACACCTTAGTTAAAACTTGAAGTCAATAATGGCTTACTTAGGTAATAGCTAGTGATATTTGGCTAGCCTATAGTCTAAATGCCAGATACAATTACTCTTAGAGCCGAGGAAAAAAGGCTCTGAGTGCAGCATGAAAATCTGAAATAAATTAGAACGGTTACTGAACTTAGTACAAGCGAAATTAAAGACTTTTAATCGCTCTAACTATGTTTTAGTATCTACTGACTGTGAAAATGTAAACTTCAAGCAGAGTAGATACCGTTCAAAAAATTCAGGAATTTCACCATATTGTCAAAAGTCACCAATACACTGCCCAAACCGTAGTGTTAGGGGTTGCTAATGCAGAGTTTCACCTTGTAATCAAGGATCTGTGTATCTGCATGAATAGCGATATGGTCAAGTGATTTGTCAGGAATAACTGGAAGAAACACCAAAAGCGATCGCTCGCTCTCAGTATTTTAGGATGTCGAAATTCTGAGCAGCTATGACACAAGCAACATCAGGAAAGTTGTAGCAACCATTCAGAGTGAATTGCAATTTTGGTTGGTTGGGTACAGGGGAAAAACCTGTACAGATTAAAATTGCTACTGTAAGCACTCTTAAGGCTTGAGCAACCAATGGGAATTTAGTTACAACGACCTACAGTGCTTATGTCAAGATTTTTCCGCTTCAACCAGTATCAGTAGACAGATATTTTTCCTGACATAAAATAGCTTGGAAAACATCTTCTACCGTATGCCTTTGGTATTACTGGCAATATTCCTGAAACGCAAATCATCTCCTCGTCTATGCAGCCTCTTACTATTTTTACCCGGTGTGTTCCTCGGCAAGTCTTATGTGCCAACACTACCAAGGGTTAGTTTCAGGTAAACCTCCAGTCCCATCGACCAAATAATTCTAGGAACGAACAAATCATGGCTATCGATAGCAAAATCAGACAAATAGCTTTCTACGGTAAAGGCGGTATTGGTAAGTCTACTACCTCTCAAAATACCCTAGCTGCTATGGCAGAAATGGGTCAACGCATTTTGATTGTAGGTTGCGATCCTAAAGCTGACTCTACTCGTTTGATGTTGCACTCTAAAGCTCAAACCACCGTTTTGCACTTAGCTGCTGAACGTGGCGCAGTAGAAGACCTCGAACTCGAAGAAGTCATGCTCACCGGCTTCCGTGGTGTGAAGTGCGTGGAGTCCGGTGGTCCAGAACCTGGTGTAGGTTGCGCCGGTCGTGGTATTATCACTGCCATCAACTTCTTAGAAGAAAATGGTGCTTACCAAGATGTTGACTTTGTATCCTACGACGTGTTGGGTGACGTTGTTTGCGGTGGTTTTGCTATGCCTATCCGCGAAAATAAAGCCCAAGAAATCTACATTGTCACATCTGGTGAAATGATGGCGATGTATGCTGCTAACAACATCGCTCGCGGTATTCTCAAATATGCACACACTGGTGGTGTACGTTTGGGTGGTTTAATTTGTAACAGCCGTAACGTTGATAGAGAAATCGAACTAATCGAAACTCTGGCGAAACGCTTGAACACCCAAATGATTCACTATGTACCTCGTGATAACATTGTTCAACACGCTGAGTTGCGTCGGATGACTGTTAACGAGTACGCACCTGACAGTAATCAAGGTAACGAATACCGGACATTGGCTACAAAAATCATCAACAACCAAAATCTTCAAATTCCTACACCCATCGAAATGGAAGAACTAGAAGAGTTGCTGATTGAATTCGGTATTCTCGAAAGTGAAGAAAATGCTGCAAAAATGATTGGCGCACCTGCTGAAAGCACAGCCAAGTAAATAATGTGACAGGGTGACTATAGCTCACCCTTCCTCAATTGTTTCCAGGTATGGAACAATCGATCTTGCTACCCAAAAATGGGTAGCAATTCGCATATCCCAATAGCCTACAAATTGGAGATTTTTTTATTTGTAAGTTCCTCAGAGAGTAACTATGAGTTGTAAAATCTTCTCTTTTTAATCACTCTCATCAACCCCAAATCTACAATCATCGTTTTAAAAAAAAATTTCAAGATTGTATCCCTTTTCTACTAATTTGGGAAGTTGGTTGAATACCCTGCTGACAAGATTAATTCGTAACACGGGAGTAACGAAAATAAACTCTTAGCAAGCGCAGCCAACGCATCCAAACTAGTGATGGTTGCTCAAAAAAGGTAAAAATATCGCCAAAACCATGATTAGTTTTTTGATGGTGCAGCCAATGTCTCTCAGGAGTGGTGATGAATAGAATCTGACATACGAAATTTACAAACTTGGGAGTTTGCCAATCTAATACACTCACGTGTCTCCACCAAACATGAAACTGACCCAATAGCAATCCAGCCACCACGCCGATTGGAGAGAAAGACCACAAAACTACTCCCATCAGCACATAAGGCAAAGCACCCAAGATACCATCCAAAAGAACTTGGGCATTGAGGGTCAAAATAGCATAGTGGCGGAAGTCTTTCTTCCAAGAGTGGTGTGTTTTCAGGTGGAGGCTACCAAAGACATGCTCGGGTACGTGATAAACGAAGGTAGAAAGGAAATCGCCAAAAAATAGTAATAGCCAAGCAACAGCGATAGCCTCAAGCATTTGTACTCCTCAATTTTAGTAAAAAAACTCCACAGAAAAAATGCAAGTTTTATGTTAGTTGCCCAGATGCTATGGACACTTGCTACCCGTCGGAAAGGCATTTTGCCGATGGCGAGATGTTAGTCACCTGGATTGAGCTAACCTCTTTGTTCACCTCGACATATCCAAAGGATAAATTCGCTAGGAGGGAAACCCTCAGATAGTAATGGCTTGACAACGCGCTGCCTTGCCAACCCTCTAAAAGTTTTATTAGGAGAAAACCTCCAGTCATCATTTTGCCTCAACGCAGTGTCCTCTGGGTTTAGCATCTAAGCAGCTTGTGGATTAACGCTCCACTTCATTAGAGTGCTCATGACCTATGTAATTTTAGGAAGTTGCAATTTCATGAATTTTTGTCCTAAACGCATTGAACAGCAACTTGAAAGAGCCTCCAACTTGGATCTTGGCTCTGGGTTGATGGAATTGAGACATCTAAACCCCAATTGGATATTGTATTTGGCCATAGTAACCTCACAATCTTCTGACTAAGGCTGACGGTATTAGCAAAGGTTGAGTTAATAATGGTACAAATTTAGGTTAAGATTCTCTCTAAAATTTATCAGCTAAGTGGCTCAACTCGTTGCCAAATTTGCTGAAATCATGCACAAGATGGAAATTTGTCCGATTATGGAGGCCGCAGCATCGGCAAAGCCAGTCGCAGACATCGCTCCCATCGTCGCTAGATTTGGCTGCAAATTTTGAGCCAAGTATAGACAAAGCCTGACTACATACCTTTAATTATTTATGCCGCTCTACTATAAGTACAATGAGGCGGTTGAGCATGGGAGTAAAAGAATTTGATTGACTTGAATCAGTACAAGACTTTAACTTTTGATTGTTACGGCACCCTAATCGATTGGGAAAGTGGTATCTTGGGAGCAATCCAGCGACTGCTGCTTGCTCACAATGTTAACGTAGTTGATCATAAGCAAATTTTGCAACTTTTTGCTGAATTTGAGGCAGAAATCCAGCAGGGAGAATACATCAAGTATCGAGAAGTTTTAGGCAGAGTAGTTGAGAAGTTTGGTGAAAGATTTGGTTTTGAGCCAACCACTAAAGAACTCAATTCACTCGCTGACTCCATTCAGTATTGGCTACCGTTTCCTGATACAGTTGAGGCGCTGAAATCTCTCAAGCAAAAGTATCAACTGGTAATTATCTCCAATGTAGATGATGACCTCTTTGCTGACTCGGCAAAACATTTAGAGGTTGAATTTGACCAAATCATCACCGCAGAGCAGGTAAAAAGCTACAAACCTGCTCTCAATAACTTCAGGGTTGCAATTACTAGAATCAACCAACCATTGAATCATATATTACATATTGCAGGCAGTATTTACCATGATATAGTTGCAGCCAAATCTTTGGGCTTATCAACAGTCTGGGTAAACCGGAAAGCAGGTCAAATAGGAGTTGGTGCGGCTGTACCAACAGATGCTCAAGATGACTTAACAGTACCAGATTTAAAGACCCTGGTTACTTTGAGTTTGCAAAGGTGAATCAGTGAAAAACTGAATCATGAAAAGGGGTTATAGTTTTTTTGCATGAAGGAGTGTCGACCAGTGCAGCCGGACTTAGTAGGCTTGGAAATTAGTAAGGGAGAACTGAGACGCTTGACTGGGTTTGATCCAGAAGACGTTTTTCGTCCTTCAATTTTGGCAGATCGTCAAAAGCGATTGGGGTTCTTGATGAGTGAAGGACTGGTGGCGTTGGCTTTAACCCCGATAATTGTGGGTTTTATTTACGCCTTTATCATTAGACCAGTAATTGGTTCTTCTATTAAACTAGGAATACTTTTATTAATTTTAGTACCGATCGCAGTCTTCATTGGGCGATCGCTATGGCGTCGCCAAACCTGTCCCCATGCACTGACCATACTTTTAGATGAAGTTGATCAATATCATCAAGTGGTGCAAGCCATAGATGTTCACGACCAACTCGCAACATCTGGCAATATAGAAAGCAGTATCAATGACCGCGAACAAGTCATCGCCGCCCTACAACTAATTAGAGAAGATTTAGTCCGTGCTTTGAAAACTGAACGAATTTTACGGGATAATAAAAAGTTGCTTGCTAATAATCAAGAGTTGTTTGTCAATAATCTAGCCAATCTGCAAACCTTACAACTTAGTAGTCAGGCAGGCGAATATGCTCAACTTTTAAATCAATCATTGCAGATTGCCCTGGATGTGCAAGCCCAAATCAGAAAATTGCACCAAGGGGAGTTGTAGAGACGTTGCATTGCAACATCTCTACTGCAACGTCTCTACCAAAAAACAAATAACAAATGACAAATAACAAACCAAAAATCATCGTCCTGGATGATGACCCTACGGGTTCTCAAACAGTCCACAGCTGTTTGCTGCTGATGCACTGGGATGTAAACACTTTATGCATCGGGTTGCAGGATGATTCGCCGATTTTCTTTGTACTGACTAATACACGTTCTCTGACTCCAGAAGCAGCCGCATCTGTTACCAAAGAAGTTTGCCAAAACTTAAAAATCGCCTTAAAAGCGGCAGAAATTCATGACTTTATCATTGTCAGTCGTTCTGATTCTACTTTGCGCGGACATTATCCCATTGAAACTGATGTCATTGCCGCAGAACTAGGGCCATTTGATGCTCACTTCCTGGTTCCAGCGTTTTTTGAGGGCGGACGCATCACCCGCGACAGCATACATTACCTAATTATTGATGGCGTGCCTACCCCAGTGCATGAAACTGAGTTTGCCCGTGATTCTGTCTTCAGCTACTATCACAGTTATTTGCCTAAGTATGTAGAAGAAAAAACTCAAGGGCGAATCAGCGCCGAAGCAGTAGCAAGATTTTTACTCCCCGATATCCGCTCAGGTAGTCTAGAACGGTTGTTGCAACTTAGTGATCATCAGTGTGCAGTGGTGGATAGTGAAACTCAAGCTGACCTGAACCGCTTTGCTGTAGACTTGTTAGCCGCCGCTAGTCAAGGGAAACGATTTTTGTTTCGCTCTGCTGCCAGCATTTTAACTGCTTTGGCAGCTTTACCGCCCCAACCCATCGCCGCCGAAAATATGGCAGAGTATGTCCGTGGTGGTAAACCAGGTGCAGTGATTGTTGGTTCCCATGTTAAAAAGACAACACAACAGTTGACGGCTTTGTTGCAAGTAGAAGGGACAGTGGGGGTAGAAGTGAACGTATCCCGCTTACTGGATGATGGTGCAGACCAATCTGCTACACTGCTAACCGAAGTATTAGAAAATATCTACTCAATACATGATGCAGGTAAAACACCAGTGGTTTATACCAGTCGTCAGGAACTAACTTTTAATGATGTGAAAACACGGTTGTATTTTGGTACAAAAGTTTCAAGTTTATTGATGGAGATTGTGCAAGGTTTACCATCTGAGATAGGATTCTTAATCAGCAAAGGCGGGATCACATCAAACGATGTCTTGAGTACTGGACTGGCTTTAACTTCTGCTCGGTTACTTGGTCAAATCTTAGCTGGATGTTCAATGATTTTAACACCCTCTGATCATCCGCAGTTTCCCAACTTGCCAGTAGTGCTGTTTCCAGGTAATGTGGGCGATGCCGATGCTTTAGGTACAATTTATCGAAGATTAACCAAAACCCAGACGTAAAATTTTACGCCTCTATTACTCAGATTGTTCGCTTCCTTTGGCTGGTGCTGCATGACTTCTGATCCTGCTACCCCTGATTTAGAATCAACTTCTGCACTTCCTGATGCAGAGTTAACACCTACCGATTCTCATGTCGAGGTAAATTCTATCGATGCTGATTTTGACTCAAATTCTATTTTGCCTGATGCCGAGCTAAATTCTGTCCTGCTTTATTTACAGTCCCATCCTGCGCCTCCTGAGTTAGAATCATCGGCGATCATTGATGTTGTTGAGTTAATTGCTCCTCCCATTGAAGCAGATACTCATACTTTCGTCCCTGATATCGATGCAATTTCGACACTGGCTGATTTAAATACCCTGGAGCCATTATCACCAGAAAATAGGGTCAACAAACATGTCCAAGTCCAGTTTAAAACTGAGGGAGGAAAACTATGCTTAATTTTGCCCACAGAATCTCAAGTATCTGCGGCAGAATTCAGTTGGGATGAAATTGAGCAACAAATCAGACAGCGCTTACAAGCAGGCGATCGCTTTCGTCGTGCCAATACACCAGTAAATCTGCTCGCCCAAGACCGCTTGTTGGATACCAGACAACTACAACAACTCAGCGAGGTCTTGACTGAAGTCCAACTTCAGCTAAAATCTGTAGCTACTAGTCGGCGTCAAACAGCGATCGCTGCTGTCTCATCCGGCTATTCTGTAGAACAACTACAGCCAGAAACTTCCTTAAGTTCTGTGTCTAAAGTTACTCCCCAAGCCCCCGCAGATGCCCTCTATCTAGAAATGACCGTGCGTTCTGGTGTAGAAATTCGTCACCCTGGAACTGTGATTATTTTGGGGGATTTAAATCCAGGTGGTATCGTAGTGGCAGATGGAGATATTTTAGTTTGGGGTCGTCTACGAGGAGTTGCTCATGCCGGCGCTCTTGGCAACAGTGAGTGTCTGATTATGGCCTTGCAAATGGAACCAACCCAATTGCGGATCGCAGATGCTGTCGCCAGGGCACCAGAGAAATCACCGTTGCAGTTTTCTCCAGAAGTAGCGCATGTGACGCCGGAAGGCATCCGCATCACCAGGGCGATTGATTTTTCCCGAAGCCAATTCAGCAGGATGAATCTGGAGCCATAAAAATTTACTATAATCCCTGAACCCTAACCGAGCGCGTTTCCATCATGACTCGCATTATTGTAATTACCTCCGGTAAAGGAGGAGTGGGTAAAACCACAGTTTCCGCAAACCTAGGCATGGCTATAGCCAAAATTGGGCGTCAAGTGGCCTTAGTTGATGCGGATTTTGGGCTGAGAAATTTAGATTTGTTGCTAGGGCTAGAAAACCGCATTGTTTATACAGCAGTGGAAGTCTTAGCAAGAGAGTGCCGTTTAGAACAAGCATTGGTCAAAGATAAACGACAACCCAATCTCGTCCTGCTACCAGCCGCCCAAAATCGCGCCAAAGAATCAGTCACCCCCGATCAGATGAAGTTATTGGTCAACGCCCTAGCGCAAAAATACCAGTACGTGATCATCGACAGCCCCGCCGGGATTGAAATGGGGTTTAAAAATGCGATCGCCCCCGCCAAAGAAGCTTTAATTGTCACCACACCAGAAATTTCTGCTGTTCGTGATGCTGACCGGGTAGTCGGATTATTAGAAGCACAAGGCATTAAGCGCATTCATCTGATTATTAACCGCATCAGACCAGCAATGGTACGGGCAAATGATATGATGTCTGTGCAAGATGTTCAGGAACTCCTCGCCATTCCCCTAATCGGGGTTATCCCTGACGATGAGCGCGTGATTGTCTCTACTAATCGCGGCGAGCCTTTAGTATTATCGGATACCCCATCTTTAGCTGCTACAGCCTTTGAGAACATTGCTCGGAGATTGGAAGGGGAAACAGTGGATTTTCTTGAGCTGGACTCATCTCACAACAATATCTTTAGCCGCCTGAGAAGGTTGTTGTGGACTAAGATTGTTTAACTTCACTTTTCCGTCTGTGCAGACTTATTTGCAATGATTCTCGAACTTCTAGAACGACTTTTTAATCGCCCCCCTGACACCAGTCGCACTCATGTTAAACGTCGCCTGCAATTAGTGATTGCTCATGATCGTGCTGACTTAGATCCTCAAACATTAGAAAAAATGCGGCAAGAAATTCTAGAGATTGTTTGTCGCTATGTGGAAGTTGATACCGAAGGTTTAGAGTTTTCTTTAGAAAGCAATCAACGGACTACCGCTTTGATTGCCAATTTGCCGATTCGGCGAGTGAAGGAAACTGAAGCTACGCCAGAGCCTGAATTAGAAAGCACTGAGCAATCACTGTAGTTTTATTTTTGGTGACACATGAATTGTTTCTAGGGGTGTCGGTGGCTTTGGAGTATAACTCCATTCAAACTCATTACTCACTTCTACCACTGCTAGATTAGGCAAACATCACGAGATTATAGACTTCAAGCCGTAATAGATGCAGGCTGAACTCCCAACCAAATATACAAACCAAGTGAGAAAAAAACCAATTGCTCTTCCAGGAGAAGGGCCATAAGTCTTAATCAGACCCCATGCATGAGCAACACGAGCAACTGTCAACAAACTACCGACAAGCCACACCAACCATGTCTGTGTTTGTATTAATTCCAGTGCTAACACAAACAGCAATCCATGCGGCACATACTCCGCAAAATTTCCATGAGCGCGAATCTTCCGTTGCAGTAACCCATTATCCTTGCCAGCATTAGGGAACATTTTTTGCGTCATGTTTTCCACGCTAGCCGCCCAAGCATTAGGATTCGCCAAGGGATCAGGCTGTTGAGTCACATCTTCCCTAGATTCACCATGCCAAACTCTGGTTTTCACCCGTTCATCTGCGGCAATGTAGGAGAGAGCAAAACCCGTCAGACCATTCAATCCAATGAAGAGTGTCGAGATAGGAACAGCATTTTCAATCATCTTGATTCCTCATAAATATTGGCATCACTAGTCAAAAGATATGAGTTTTAGTCTCAAAATTAGAACTTATTTTGAAATCATACGACTCTTTGCTACTCTTTCCCATTCCCAATTCCCCATAAAAAAATTTCCCGTTGTCAGGCATAACCAACAACGGGATTTTGAGAAATATCATATGAATTATCGAGAAGCGACTTGTGGTCCTGCCCAAACTTCTGTAATCTTTTCACCGAAAGTAATCGCCTGATCTCTATCGGCGTTTGTAGTCACGGTTTTACCATCACTATTAACATTCACTAAGGGCCAATCTTCTTCCCCTAGTTCCCCGGTGCGGAAGATCACGTTATCGGGTTGGCTTTTACTCCAACCTAACAAAATCGCAATCCTTTCATGGTCATCTTGTTTACTAGCAGGCGCAACAGTGTTGGCGTGATTTTTATGCCGATCCCAAATCACTGCATGATCTGTCGCCTCGGCTGTATTGAATACACCTTCAAACTTCCGTGCTAAAAAGCGATCGCCTTTTTCTGACCAGCTCACAGGAACTAATACCCCAATTGTGCCATTGGTTTCACTTGCCTCTGACGCTGCTTTAACCTGCAATAGGGGATCGTTAACAACAGAAGTGGAAGCAATTACCCGTAACTTCTTAGTTTGTCTATCCTCGACAAACAAAACACTGGTAACGCGGCTGTTGTACATTTCGGGTTTGACTTCTAGTTTCACCCTGCTGTAAACAACATACTTCCCATCAGGAGACACCACCGGTACACTACGGTAGTAGCGCACTGCGGAACCCCCCTGAGAACCAATAGCCTCTTGAGTAGCTGTGATCCATTTCCAAGGAATTGGATGAGGACTACCTAGAGGATCTGTTTGTGCTGCTTGTTCTGCTTCAGATAGTTCGGAAACTGGTATTTCGTTCGCAAAATTTGGTTGTCGTTGATTCAGATTCGGCCCAATTTGATTTGCTGCTAATGATTGAGCAATAGACAAATTTCTGGTGGGAGAAATATTTTTGCCTGACAATGATTGAATCCTAGAAGCTCTCAACCTAGCTACTAAATTCTCTTCACTCACAGGCAGTTGAACAGATGGTGCAAGTTCAACTGCTGCCAATAGTCCAATATTAGCTAAATTGCTGCTCGGTAGAGAATCATCTGTGGGATCATTTGCTTCTGCTTCCAAAGACTCAATTTTGTGCGCTTGTAATAGTTGCGATTCCTCAACAGATGCTATTCCTATGACCGCAGAGTCAGATTCTCCAATTACGGAGATATCTTTAGCTACCTTTAAGATTTCAGCTAAATCCATACCAGCAAAAGTAGCCACTCCTGTTGACAATGGGCCAGATTGTCCGTTATTGAACGTATTTTTTACTACTTGCGATTGCCTAGCCGAAGTAGAGTGATTTGAAGCCCCTACTAAGGGAGCAATTAGTATCACAACTACAACGTATTTGAGAAATGGTCGCACGCGGAACCATCCTGACAGCAAAAGAGGTTTAAGCATTTGTTGAGTCTCTAGAGTGGCGGTTGCTGTGTGAGGAACAGCCTATGCAGCAATGGAGGCTGGCTATAATTACATGTATAACAAGAAACTAAAAGTTTTAACGAGATCGGTCGCTTGATTTTAGCAATCTTTTACAAAACTTTAGTATCTTAATTAACTTGTTACTAGTAAATTTTACTGAATCGAACAAATACCTGTGATCATTAACCTGATACAGGTAGAGCGAGTCATCACTACAAAACAGAATTCTCCCGAATCTTGTTTAGCTAATCGCGTTAGAAGACAAAATATCCCTAAACGAGACTTTGTAATGCTCATTTAGTACTAATAACTTTTAGGACTCAGTCTACTGGGCTATTGAAACTCGTCTCAAGAAAAGCTAACTCTCTTAAGGTGTTATGACAGCACAGTCTACGGTTACGGAAAAATTGAGGCGTTATTTGAAAATCTAGCAAATTTGACGCACCACCGTAGTAATTCGAGCCTGCTAAAATCTACCACATTGTAGAAAATGCAACCAGTTTAACTATGATTGCCAGACTACAATATTTTTTTACAGATGCAGTTAACATCCATAATAGAATTCGGGGGAAACACAGAAACTAAACTAGCTGGTAGATGCAAAACGGCTTGTCTTTAGACATCGACAAAAAGTTTGGTTAGCCAGAGCTAAGAGAGAGCAGTGATTACTAGCTTATCTGCTTGCTAACTTATTGTAAGTTGATTAGGGAACTTTTGCTTTCACCAATACCACAACACTTTAGCACCAAATCAGCAATTTATTTCAAAAAGGTTGATGAAATTGTGCTCTCATTTCTCAGATGATAGTGAACTCATACTAACTAGACTTATTTAGCCTTTATTTCTCCTTGGTCAGAAGAAGGTTCTATATTTGATTGAGTCCACACTCCTAAAGATCATGCGATGAAAATTGTATTTTTTGGCACTCCCCACTTTGCGGTTCCTACTTTAGAAAAATTACTGAAACATCCAGATTTTGAGGTTTTGGCAGTTGTCACCCAACCAGATAAACGCCGGGAAAGAGGAAATAAACTCACACCTTCACCAGTAAAAACCTTGGCTATTGCGGCTGGTGTGCCAGTATGGCAACCAGAGCGAGTCAAAAAAGACACGCAGACCCTAACCAATCTCAGGCAATTAGACGCAGATTTCTTCGTCGTTGTTGCCTATGGGCAGATTTTATCTCAAAAAATCTTAAACATGCCACAGTTTGGTTGCATTAATGTACATGGGTCGATTTTGCCCAAGTATCGGGGTGCAGCTCCGATTCAGTGGTGTCTACACAATGGTGAACCAGAAACGGGGATCACGACCATGTTAATGGATGCAGGGATGGATACTGGAGCAATGCTGCTCAAAGCCACTACACCCATTGGATTATTGGATAACGCCCAAGATTTAGCGGTGAGGCTAGCGGAAATAGGTGCTGATTTGTTGGTGGAAACTTTGTTAAAGCTAAAAAGCCAAGAGGTTACACCAATTCCTCAAGATAACTCTGAAGCGACTTATGCACCTCTAATTCAGAAGCAAGACTATGGTTTAGATTGGTCAAAAAGTGCTGTACAGCTACACAACCAGCTTAGGGGCTTCTATCCTAACTGTACTGCGACTTTTCGTAACCAGCAAATAAAAGTTGTAGCAACCGCTCCCCTTGGTTTTGCTTACGTTCAAGATTTACCAGCAAAGCTACAAGAATCTTACCATAAACTACCTGATTTATCAAATACATCGGGTAGACCGGGAGAAGTGATCAGCATTGCCAAGGGAATCGGCGCGATTGTCCAAACTGGTGACGGTTTGTTGCTGTTACGAGAGGTGCAGTTGGCTGGTAAACGTCCTCAGTTGGGATGGGATTTTGTTAATGGTACCCGTTTAACCGTAGGAGAAGTGTTTGGCACTGGGGAATAGGGAAAAGAGAGTTTTATGTTTGGTTGTGGGATTTGCTGGTGTTTACTGACTTGATAATGTTAAATTTTCATAGAAACGACAGGAATCGCAAGGGCCTTCTGGGTTGACTGCACAGCGAATGATTTCTGAATGAGCGTTGTAGCTACAGGTAGCATCGCCGACTACCCAGCGTCCCCCTACGAGACTTTTTTCAGATGGTCTTTGGGCAGACTGTACATAAAGGGCTACTTTGTGTAAATGATAGCGCCCTGCTTTGAGTTGATATCTGTGGCGGCGTTCTAAAACCGCATAGGTTTTACCTTCAAAATCGAGATAGTTTCCTGGTTGGGGTGTCCAATCAAGTTGCACTCTACCGAGTTGCTGAGACGGATGTGTCAGAATCACCTCGGTTGGTAAAGAGTCTGGCTCCATAAGCTTATGTGATTTGATTTACATTATAAGGATGGTATCGCAATCATCTCCTCTAGCTTACCGAATTTAGATTATAATTAACGGTTAACTAGTTTTCTGGATGTTTCCATAATCTGTGTTTGGGAAATGCGATCGCCCTAAGTTATACTAAATGCTATTTTTATATGCATATTAGTGAAATAATGTCTGCTACTAGAAATACTAAAAAATCAAGCGATCGCACAGCAAAAGCTATGCAAATTATGATTGACAAAATGCTATGATTAGCATCAAATCAGGTCGATATCTCAGTTAATTAGCACCTAAGATGAATTTGGCATCCGGGCTGAGACAGTTAACTACCATAGGAGATTGTTCTAGTTTGTTTTCATAAATCTTCACAATTATGAGGCAAATCCGAGAAGTCACAAGAGTAAATACTCTCCTATGAAGTTGCTGAATTTATTAGGGGATCGGGCGATGGAGACGAGATTGTAAAGGCAAAATTTTTTGGGTGCTTATTACATTGTTTAAAGTTATGTAGCCTTTTGATTACTGACCCTCAGCCACTGCGGTAAACTATGCCTTGATTATGATTCCTCGCAGAGAAGAACACTCTAAAGGAGCCTTTTTTCAATGTCTCATACCGTAAAAATCTACGATACCTGTATTGGCTGCACTCAATGCGTCCGCGCTTGTCCCACTGACGTACTGGAGATGGTGCCTTGGGATGGCTGTAAAGCTGCTCAAATCGCCTCTTCACCCCGCACAGAAGACTGTGTAGGATGCAAACGGTGTGAAACTGCTTGTCCCACTGACTTTTTAAGCATCCGGGTTTACCTAGGTGCTGAAACAACTCGCAGCTTAGGTCTAGCATATTGAGGAATTGATTTTAATTTCTCATTTGGCTCGCAATTAACTGTCTCATTAGCAAGCACATTTAGCATTGTAGGGTGGGTAATCCCTACCCTACAGCATTGTTTTTTTACTGTAAAAGCTCAAAATCCATAAAGATATACCGTTAAAAGGAGCAAATTGCTCCTTTTTTTTTGGCGAAAATGCCATCTTTATGGTAACAACTATACTGGATTTATAATCCTGAAACTGGAGTGGTGTGAGCAATGTGTGGCATCGTTGGATATATCGGCACCCAAGTGGCGACAGAAATTTTACTGGCTGGGCTAGAAAAATTAGAGTACAGAGGTTACGATTCTGCGGGAATCGCTACGGTTTGGGAAGGTGATGTTAATTGTGTGCGGGCTAAGGGTAAATTGCACAACCTACGTACTAAACTTGAACATATAGAAATTCCGGCTCAAATTGGCATTGGTCACACTCGCTGGGCAACTCATGGTAAACCAGAAGAACACAACGCCCATCCCCACCTAGATACAGCAATGCGGATAGCGGTGGTACAAAATGGCATTATCGAAAACTACCGCGAGTTAAGAGAAGAACTCAAACAAAAAGGACACCAGTTTCGTTCGGAAACCGATACAGAAGTCATCCCCCATTTAATAGCAGAATTCTTAAAAAACCTCCCCTCTCCTCCGCTACCTACTTCTCCCTCTTTCTTCCTAGAAGCAGTTCGTCAAGCTGTTAAGCACTTAGAAGGAGCATTTGCGATCGCAGTCATTGCTGCTGACTACCCAGATGAACTGATTGTAGTCCGACAACAAGCGCCTTTAGTGATTGGTTTTGGGCAAGGGGAATTTTTCTGTGCTTCTGACACCCCAGCAATAGTTGCTTATACCCGTGCAGTACTACCCCTAGAAAACGGCGAAATCGCCCGCTTGACGCCTTTGGGTGTAGAGATTTACAACTTTGCTGGCGACAGGTTGAAAAAACAACCTCGTCTACTCAACTTGCATCCCATGATGGTAGAGAAACAGGGATTCAAACACTTCATGCTCAAAGAAATTTATGAGCAACCAGGAGTAGTCAGGGCTAGTTTAGAAGCCTACTTCAATAATGATGGTAATCCATCACCAATTAATCTCAGCTTACCTAAAGAATTTTACGCAGACATCGACCAAATTCAAATCGTGGCTTGTGGTACTAGTTGGCACGCCGCATTGGTAGGGAAATATTTAATTGAACAATTAGCAGGGATATCTACTCAAGTCCACTATGCTTCTGAGTATCGTTATGCACCATCACCTTTGCTTCCTAATACTTTGACCATTGGTGTGACACAATCTGGTGAAACTGCCGATACACTGGCAGCTTTAGCGATGGAAAAAGAACGTCGCCAAGGCAAAGAAGCAAAGTATCAAGCGCGACTATTGGGTATTACCAATCGTCCAGAAAGCAGCCTTGGTCATCTAGTACCGCATATTATCAGTACTCTGGCAGGAATTGAAATTGGGGTAGCAGCAACGAAAACTTTTGTTGCCCAACTGATGGCATTTTACGCCTTGGCGTTGGATTTAGCAGCACGGCGACAAACAATTAACCCAGATAAATTAGCAGACATTATTCATGGACTGCGACAAATTCCCAAAGAAATTGAAGCCACTTTAGAAAGTCAAGAAAAGTTAACTGAACACTTAGCCCATGAATTTGCCGAAACCCAAGACTTCATCTTTTTGGGACGCGGAATTAACTTCCCCATTGCTTTAGAAGGGGCATTGAAATTAAAAGAAATTAGCTACATCCACGCCGAAGGATATCCCGCCGGCGAAATGAAGCATGGGCCAATCGCCTTGTTAGATGCTAAAGTACCGGTAGTGGCGATCGCAGTTCCTGGTAGTGTTTACGAAAAGGTGATTTCTAATGCCCAGGAAGCCAAAGCCAGAGATTCCCGTTTAATTGGGGTAACAACAGTCAACGATGGCGAAGCGGCGGAAATCTTTAACGATTTATTACCAGTTGCAACTGTAGATGAATTGCTATCTCCCATCCTCACAGTGATTCCCTTGCAGTTGTTGGCTTATCATATCGCCGCCCGTCGTGGGTTGGATGTCGATCAGCCGAGAAATTTGGCTAAGTCTGTAACGGTAGAATAGGCACTTATAGAGGTAGTAGCGTCTCAGCGCTACTACAAGCTAATGCGTTCATGATTTTTTGGGGTAGTCCTCAAAAAATTTGTTATACACACCTCAATTGATAGAGATGACCTGATATTTTTTGAAATAGTTTTAGACGATTATGCTACTAAACTCATCTCAGGTGAAATCTATGCCAAAAAAAGTGGAGAAGGTTGTAGCGAAAGTTTCATGAAACTGCCTAATCCAGAATGCACTATCGTTGAAATAGACAAAATAGCAACTTACTGTCTCAATCCTGAACATCCAGAAGGAAAGCACAAAGCTCGTGTATTCAAATCTGCCTTAGACTTAAATTTAGATGATGCAGAAGAACTACAGACCATACTTTTACAAGCAGTCGCTAATTATGATGCTATCCCTGGTAAAAGCAATACATACGGACAGAAATATATCATTGACTTTCCTATTACTCGCGCTAACAAACAAGCAATGATTCAGAGTGTTTGGATACTGCGAAATGATGAAAACTTTCCTCGCCTAGTCACCTGTTATGTAATCTAAAGCATTGAGGTAATACTCATGAAATTATTAGATGTTGTTGCTCTAACCGAAGACTTACCAGAGTTAGAATTATATCGCGGTCAAGTAGGAACAATTGTGGATGAATATGAACCTGGAGTCTTTGAAGTAGAATTTAGCGACTTCAGAGGACAAGCTTACGCAGTAGAAACTTTAAATGCTAGTCAGCTAATGGTTTTATATCATCAGCCCATCGGTGAGAAAAAATTATTGGTTTAACTCCCCACCTTGTCCTGCTGGAAAGGTAGCCGCACCATTAAAGGTGCATTTAACCAACTCCAAACCTACAAACAAGATATCCCTAGCTTATTTCCTCATAACGAAATTTTAGTAATTTCAGATGGTACAGAACCCAGAGTAGGAACCCTTGTCTGCACACAATAAATAGCGAACCTCCGCCGTTTAGTCAAACGCCTGCTGCGGAAATATGGTTATCCCAGAAAAGCAGGAGAAGGCGATGGTGACAGTGCTGCAACAGGCTGAGTTACTGTGTAAAGATTGGGCAGCATGACCTTTGTACCTTTTCCCCTCATACCTCTACATCAAAGACAATCCGTCAGCATTACAGGCAAGGTAAACTGTTGGAATTGGCTGTTTTACATCATATTGTCCTATGCCTGCATTTTTATTAGAAGTTGGTACAGAAGAACTACCTGCAAGCTTTCTCAGGGATGCGATCGCACAATGGCGATCTCGTATTCCCCAAAGTCTATCAGATCACAGTCTCACCAGTGATGCTGTGGAAGTTTACGGTACTCCTCGCCGTCTAGCAGTACTGATTAAAGGTCTACCATTCCAGCAACCAGACCGGGAAGAAGAAATTAAAGGCCCTCCCGCCCAAGCCGCTTTTAAAAATGGTCAACCCACACCAGCTGCTATAGGTTTTGCCAAAAAGCAAGGTGTAGAAATCGACGCCCTCCAAGTCCGCCCCACTGACAAAGGGGAATTTGTGTTTATCAACAAAAGCATTCCCGGTCGTCCCGTGGCGGAAATTCTCACAGAACTGGTTCCCCAGTGGATTTTGGGTTTGGAAGGTAAGCGGTTGATGCGTTGGGGTGATGGTGATGTCAGGTTCTCGCGCCCGATTCGCTGGCTGGTGGCTTTGTTGGATGCGGAGGTATTGCCGATTGAATTGGTGAATGCTTCTAAAATCGTGAAAAGCGATCGCATTTCTCACGTTCATCGGGTTTTACATCCAGAATTGGTGACAATTGCCCAAGCTATTGATTACGTTACCACACTCCGCTCTGCTTATGTTGTAGTTGATGCCGAGGAACGGACAAAAACTATCAAAGAACAAGTCAAATCATCTGTGCAAAAGCTTCATGGCTATGCCGAAATCTACCCCGATTTGTTGGAAGAAGTCACGAATTTAGTAGAGTGGCCTTCGTCAGTGGTTGGCAAATTTGAGGCTGAATTTTTGAACTTACCAACGGAAGTAATTACCACCGTGATGGTCAGTCATCAGCGTTATTTTCCTGTATTCACAACCGCAGATAGCAAGGAATTACTGCCCAATTTTATCACCATTGCCAACGGTGATCCCAAGAAAGCAGATATCATCGCTGTTGGTAATGAAAGAGTCATCCGCGCTAGGCTAGCAGATGGACAATTTTTCTACAAAACTGATTTAGCCAAGCCCTTAGAAAGCTTTTTACCACAATTAGAAAAAGTCACCTTTCAAGAAGATTTAGGTTCACTGCGTACCAAGGTAGACAGAATAGTTAAAATTGCCGAGCAAATCGCTGAACAACTACAACTAGCAGCAGATCAACGCCAAAATATTCACAGAGCCGCTTTGCTGTGTAAAGCTGACCTAGTTACCCAAATGGTCTATGAATTCCCCGAATTGCAAGGTGTCATGGGAGAAAAGTATGCTTTAGCCAGTGGTGAACCAGAAGCAGTCGCCAAAGCAATTTTTGAACATTATTTACCAAGGAATGCTGATGATATTTTACCCCAAACTATCACAGGTCAAATTGTCGCTTTGGCAGATAAATTAGACACCTTAGTTAGTATCTTTGGACTCGGCTTGATACCTTCTGGTTCTTCAGATCCTTTTGCATTACGCAGGGCAGCGAATGCGGTAATTAACATTACATGGTTTGCTAATTTACCTGTGAATTTGGCACATTTGTTAGAGCAAATTACTACAGATTTTGTGGCTGCGTATCACAAAGATCAGAAAGCATTAATTGCTGCTTTAAGAGACTTCTTCTTACAACGTGTCCGCACCTTACTCCAAGAAGAAAAGCAGATTGATTATGACCTAGTGAATGCAGTTCTAGGAGAGAATGATCCTGAGTATACCGAAAGAGCATTGAAAGATTTATTAGATGTACGCGATCGCGCTTTATACCTGCAACAAATTCGCCAAGATAGCACTCTAGATCACATCTATGAAACTGTGAATCGTTCCACCAGGCTAGCCGCCCAAGGCGATTTGGATACACAACAACTAGAACCCGCAGCCGTAGTTAAAAAAGAACTATTCCAAAAATCTTCCGAAGCCGCTTTTTATGATGCCATAGTTGATTTAGTGCCGCAAACAAAAGCAGCCCAGCAATCACGAGATTATCAACTGTTAGTAACAGCGTTAGGAAAAATTACGCCTACTGTTAGTAACTTTTTTGATGGAGAAGATAGTGTTTTAGTAATGGACCCCGATCCAGAAATCAAGCGGAATCGGTTAAATTTACTCGGATTACTTCGCAATCATGCCCGTGTTTTAGCTGACTTTGGTGCGATCGTCAAAAATCTGTAGCATAAGTCAACAAAAGGTGGTGTAATTTCTGCCAATAAACGTTACGATAAGATGTGCTTAACCAGGGATCTCTGCTACGTACAGTCTATGCCCAGAGCTTCTGTTATTGGATTGGGAAAGTCCGGTATTGCTGCGGCGAGATTGTTGCAACAGGAAGGCTGGGAGGTGGAGCTAAGTGATGCCAATACCTCCCTGACCCTCCTCAAACAACAACAAGAACTCGCTGCCGAACAAATCACCGTTAAACTAGGACACACCCTAGAATTTACTGTTACTGATTTACCCCAATTAATAGTCGTCAGTCCTGGCGTGCCTTGGGATATTCCCTTACTAATCAAGGCACGAGGATTAGGCATTGAAACTATTGGTGAAATGGAGCTAGCTTGGCGACATTTGCAACATCTACCTTGGGTAGGAATTACTGGTACTAACGGCAAAACTACTACCACCGCCTTGATTGCTGCCATCTTTCAAGCAGCCGGATTAAACGCCCCCGCTTGTGGTAACATTGGCCACGCTGCCTGTGAAGTTGCCCTATCTCAGGGGGGAGATAAGGAAGTAAGCATTGATAATACCCCCTCACCCTCAATTGACTGGGTGATTGCCGAAGTCAGCAGTTATCAAATAGAATCTTCCACTACTCTTGCCCCTCGTATCGGCGTTTGGACAACGTTCACACCAGATCACCTCAGTCGCCACAAGACTTTAGACAATTACTACAACATCAAAGCTAAACTACTGCATCAGTCTCAATCGCAAGTGTTCAATAGCGATGATGTTTACTTAAACAAAGTCGGTTTAAGTCATTGGCCTCATGCTTATTGGACAAGTGCCAAAGGTAAAGAGTATCTCATTGGCGAACAAGGCTTTTATATTGAAAATGGTTGGGTTGTGGAAAAATTAACTGCAAATAGTGCCCCAAAAGCGATCGTAGAAGTATCTGCTTTGCGGATGGTGGGAGAACACAACCAGCAAAACTTACTCATGGCTGTAGCCGCAGCGCGGTTAGCAGGAATTGCACCTGAGGCGATTGAGCGCGGAGTTCGAGAATTCCCTGGTGTTCCCCATCGTCTAGAACACATCTGTACTTGGGAAGGCATTGATTTTATTAACGACAGCAAAGCCACCAACTATGATGCAGCCGAAGTTGGTTTAGCATCCGTTAGTAGTCCAGCAATTTTGATTGCCGGTGGTGAAGCGAAAGCAGGTGATGACACCGGCTGGCTAGCAAAAATTCAAGCACAAGCAGCTGCTGTTTTATTGATTGGTACTGCGGCTCCCGTATTTGCCCAACGCCTGCAAGCAGTTGGGTACAGTAATTACGAAATTGTGGAAACAATGGAGAAGGCTATCCCTAGATCCGCAGAATTAGCCAAACAGTATCAAGCGGCTGTAGTGTTGCTATCCCCAGCTTGTGCGAGTTTTGACCAGTATCCTAATTTTGAAGTACGGGGCGACCATTTCCGGCAATTGTGCTTGCAATGGTTGGGAAATCAGCATTAACCACAGCCTGAAATATCTGATTTTCCGTAGAAAAATATTAACTTTATCCAAGAAATTGAGATATTTTTGTAGTGTGGAACAGCATAACAATGCCCATGCACTTAACCACCGAGAGGTTATTGATTGATGTTCAGGGTTATTTGCGGCGGGCGATAGGCATAGCTATCAGCAATTAGGAGTAGTTGGGTTTATTCTCGCCGACTTACTGATCACAATAATCAGATCCCCGACTTAAAGAAATCGGGGATCTTGCGTTCATAAATAATTGAGGACTGCTATATTACTCCTAACTATTTACACAACGCAATTCAACTCGCCGGCTTTTTGCGTAAAGCGGCGATTCTCCCGATAGTCTACGGGGCAATCAATCACCGCAGGCACATCTTGCGCTAAGGCTTCTTTGAGTACAGGAATTAAATCGGTAGCTGACTCAACTCGATAACCTTTTAAACCCATGCTTTCAGCTAATTTCACAAAATCAGGATTACCAAAATGCACAAAAGATGAGTTTCCTTTCCCAAATTGGTTTTCTTGCTTCCATTCAATTAAACCATAGCCACCATCATTAAAAATTAAGGTGACAAAAGGCGTACCAACACGCAAAGCCGTTTCTAATTCTTGGCAATTCATCATAAAGCCACCATCACCAGTTGCAGCTACAACTTTGCGGTGAGGATGCACAAGTTTGGCAGCTAAAGCACCGGGAATAGCAATCCCCATCGCCGCAAAGCCATTAGAAATCAGGCAAGTATTGGGGCTATGACAGTGATAATGACGGGCAATCCACATTTTATGTGCGCCGACATCAGAGATGACAATATCATCTGGGCCCATCACTTGCCGCAAGTCATAAATTAACTTTTGTGGCTTAATGGGAAAACCATCATCATGGGCATGTTCTTCATAGTCAGCGCGAATATTTCCCCGTAAACTGATAGAGTAAGGATTGGCTTTCCCCTGTCTATCCGCTAGCTTTAAGATTTCATTGAGGGAATCAGAAATATCTCCGACCACTTCAACTTGGGGAATATAACTACTATCGATTTCCGCAGAATTGGCGGCAATATGTACAATAGGAATCTTGCTATCAGGATTCCACTTTTTAGGAGAAAATTCAATCAAATCATAGCCAATAGCAATTACTAAATCTGCATTGTCAAAGCCGCAGGTAATAAAATCTCGTTGCTGTAATCCCACTGACCACAAGGCCAAGTGATGAGTATAAGGGATGACGCCTTTACCCATAAAAGTATTAGCAGCAGGAATATTCATCTGAGTAGCAAATTGCGTCACCGCATCACTAGCCTGGGCACGGATAGCGCCATTTCCTACTAAAATTAATGGATTAACTGCCTGAGAAATTGCTGCGGCTGCGGCCCGAATACTGGCAAAGGAAGCATAGGTTTTTTGGATATTATCCTTATGCAAAGCCTTGCCTTCCACTGGCATAGCAGCAATATTTTCTGGCAAATCGATATGCACAGCACCGGGTTTTTCAGTTTGTGCCAGCTTAAATGCTTTCCGCACCACTTCTGGTGTGATACTGGGGCGCACAATCTGTTTATTCCACTTAGTTACGGGGGCAAACATCGCCACCAAATCTAGATATTGGTGGGATTCGATATGCATTCTATCGGTTCCCACTTGCCCAGTAATTGCCACCAAAGGCGCACCATCGAGGTTAGCATCTGCTACCCCAGTCATCAAATTTGTGGCCCCAGGGCCCAGAGTCGAAAGACAAACTCCGGCTTTACCTGTGAGGCGTCCGTAGACATCCGCCATGAATGCTGCACCCTGTTCATGACGGGTAGTAATAAATTGAATAGAAGAATTTTTTAATGCTTCTAAAACGTGCAGGTTTTCTTCACCAGGAAGTCCAAAAACATATTGCACCCCTTCATTTTCTAAACACTGTACTAACAGGTCTGCCGTATTCATTTGATTTCCTCAATTTTGTCCGTTGTCATTAGTCATTGGTTATTTGTTATTTGTTATTTGTTATTTGACCAATGACCAATAACTAATTACTTGACCCACACAGTTTTAACATTGACAAACTCATGTATGCCCTGGATACTTAATTCTCTGCCGTATCCAGAACGTTTAATCCCACCAAAGGGCAAACGGGGGTCAGATTTAACTAAGCCATTGATAAATACTGAACCTGCTGCGATTTCCGCAATCAAGCGATCGCGTTCTTGGTCGTTGGTTGTCCAAGCGCTGGCACCCAAGCCAAATGGTGTAGCATTAGCTAGTTTGATGGCAGCATCGAGATCAGGAACCCGAAATACTAAGGCGACTGGGCCAAAGAATTCTTCTTGGGCGATGGGACTGTCTTGGGGGATATCTGTGATGATCGTCGGCGGATAGAAGTTACCGGGACGATCAGATACAGGTTCTCCACCCGTGAGGACTTTGCCACCGCTAGCTACAGCCGCTTGTACTTGCTGGTCTAAATCCTGGAGAATATCTGGAGTTGCCAAGGGGCCTAAGTCGGTGTCTGGTTGCATAGGATCGCCAACTTTCAACGCCAGGAATTTATTTAACAACAGCTTTTCAAATTTGTCAGCGATCGCTTCTGCCACAATGAAGCGTTTCGCTGCTATACAAGATTGCCCGTTATTCAACATTCGTGCTGTAGTAGCTGCAACAACTGCTGCTTCTATATCAGCGCTTGCTAACACGATAAACGGGTCACTACCTCCTAATTCCAAAACAGTTTTTTTGAGTTGTTTCCCAGATGCGGCGGCTAAGGATGCGCCGGCGGGTTCACTTCCGGTTAAGGTAGCAGCTTTCACCCTGTCATCAGCCATTAAATCGGCTACCTTGGCAGCACCAATTAACAGTGTTTGAAATACTCCAGGGGGAAAACCAGCTCGTGTGATAATGTCTTCAATTGCCAAAGCACACTGTGGCACATTAGAAGCATGTTTCAATAAGCCGACATTTCCCGCCATGAGAGTAGGTGCGACAAAACGGAACACTTGCCAGAAGGGGAAATTCCACGGCATTACAGCCAGAATCACACCCAATGGTTGGTAGCGGACAAAACTATGGCTACCATCGGTTTTTACGGGCACATCAGCTAGAAAACCAGGGGCGTGTTCAGCGTAGTAGCGACAAACCAGGGCGCATTTTTCGGCTTCGGCGATCGCGGCTTTGTAAGGCTTGCCCATTTCCAGGGTCATCAACTTGGCAAAATCTGCTTTCTCTTGCTCTAAGATGTCCGCAGCCTTTTGCAGCCAGTGCGATCGCTCAGTGAAACTAGTCCAACGGTAATGCTCAAATGCTTGACCAGCCAAATCTAGTTTAGCGGCAATTTCTGCATCATTTAACGGCTCAAAGGTTTTGAGCGTCTCCCCAGTTGCGGGATTAATGGTGGCGATAGCCATGACCTAACCTCCCGTTCATAAATAGCTTGAGGTAGCTTCTTAGTGTTACACAGATCAAATTTGGAAGCCACACCCAAATTCTAGTCTTTTAGACAGGAAGTAGTTTCTTAATATTAAATTTTTGCAACCAATCTTGAATAAAAATATACTTACTTGCCAAGTAATAACTACGATAATTGCTAGTAAAAATGGGGAAGTAGGTATTTTTCCTAGACTAATAACAGGTTGAATTTGACATTTAGCACTATTCTCAATTACCTTTGTAGCGTGTATTCTGACGTCAGCCTAACGCACCGTTTATAGGGTTAGGTCATTAAACCTTGTGGGTAGGCAGATTAGAAATTTACTAAATGTGTGTAGTAGGAAAACGAAAAAATAATTAATTGAGATGAATTATTCAAATAAACTATTGCATATATTATTCTCTATCTTGTAAGCGGCTTTGTTCTACCTGCCTAATCTCCTGCTCTAAGAAGTAATTCAGCAAAGTTCGCAATAGCACGATCGCTGCCAAATTAGAGATATCTTGGCGTGTAGGTGCAACTGCCGTCCGCAGAATATCACTAGCAACAGCAAATTCTAATCCTAATACCAAAACTCTTCCTAATTGCAAGCGTACTATTTCAGTAGCATCAAAATGTTGTCGAGAACTGGAAAATACTTGCCGGAAATAAACGAAAATCCCACGAATTACTGCTAGTCCGATCACAGACGCAGCCGCAATTTCTGCCCCAGCCGCTAAGTAGCCGACGATAATCTTCAACCATAACTCTATTGGTTGCTGAGATGCTTCCACTGGGTTACCTGATTCGACATTGAGATTTAAAAGTAAAACTAGTCCAAAAATTAATCCCAGAGGTAGCAAAATGTTGAGTAAAGATTCACCAAATAAATCTCGTTTCATGGTATCGATAGCAATCGTGTTTGATTCATAGTTTTCCTGTTACCTGTGATCACTGAGCCTGTGGAAGTGATCCCTGTCTTTGCGAATAAATTTAATTTTGTTCAACCACTTATACCAATTTACCGAAATTCTGTAACAGAGACAAATCTAAAAACCCTTATCAAATCTGGAATTTTGAAGTTTGAATTGATATTATGACTATTCATGCATTATCGTCTGATAAACCTTTACCAATCGATTAATTCCTTTGAAGCGATGCTCGCCCATTTCATGGAAATCTGAAGGTTGGGAAAGCATTTTATAAGTCACTTCACTAATAACGCATTCACCAGGAGGACAGACTGCTTCCATGCGAGCCGCCAGATTAATCGTAGCTCCTAAAGCCGTGTAGTCTACCCGTTGGGAGCTGCCTACGTCTCCCACGACAGCTTTACCACTATTAATCGCAATTCGTAATTGTAGAGGTTCTTGCCAAAAACCATTCAAATTAAGTTTTTCTAAACGGGTTAGCATACCCTTAGCCGCAGATGTGGCGCGATCAGCGTGGTCTGGTTGTATTTCAGGAGCGCCAAAAAATGCCATGATACAATCGCCAATATACTTATCTAAAGTGCCACCATAGGTGAACACTTCTTGCAGCATTTCTTCAAATAAATTATTTAATAATTGTGCGATCGCTGTTGGTTTTAACCGTTCAGAAATTGCTGTAAACCCCACCAAATCTGCAAACAAAATACTGATTTCGCTTTCTGTGGGAAGTAAACGACCATCTGGTAAACCACCTACAGATATTAACTGCTGCACTACAGAAGGAGAATGATAGCGTTCTAGTCTGTGGCGAATTACCTCTTCGGTTTTGAGTTTCTCTACCAATAACCAACGCTGCACACTAGAAGCGACAAGGTTCGCCAAAGCCGAAAAAAAGCTGAGTTCTTCTTCGCCTTCTCTCTCCCAATGGTAAGAAGAAAGGCAAGCATCTGCATAAAGAACCCCAACCACTTTATTTTCATCCCACAAGGGCACCGCCATCGCACTGAGAATGCCTTTAACTAAAATACTGTGCTCTCCAGAAAATCGTTCATCTTTTTGGGTGTCAGCAGTTTGGATCACAACTTTTTCGTCAAATACCTTTTGACAGATACTACGGCTAATCCAACTGCCATCAGCTGCCAAATCTTGTTGCTGGGCAACGTTTCTAGTCGCAGCATTCATTAACTCTAGATTCCCGTTCCCTGTGACATCAATTAATAATGCCAAGCGATCAATACTATCGAGGTAACGAAAAACTACTTGTTGCACCTGGGAGAAAATTTCTTCTATGGAGGTGGCTGCACAGAGATTTTTGGCTATGTCCACCAAATCTTTCAGCCTGGCAATAGTTTTGTCTTTGTTACTGATGCCACTATCCTTGCTATTAGCTTCTATCCACTGCTGCTGTAATTGTTTGACATTACGAAAAATTGTTCTTTGTTCAGCAGTTTCTACAGTTGGTGTGGGCTTTATTGCCACCTGTGTTCCAGCAGTTGCAAACAACACCACCAAATTCACATTACCTAAGCAAATAATGTCACCATGATTTAACTCTTGTGGACAGGTAACAAGACATTCATTGAGTTGTGTGCCATTTTTGCTACATAAATCCTCAATGATCCAAGTACCATCAGCTGTTTTTCGCAGCCTCGCATGGTTACGAGAAACTCCACCAAAAGGTAAGTACAAGCTACATTCTGGTAAACGACCAATGGTGAATATATCTTGATCCACTGAAACTATAGTTTCAGTATCTCCCTCTTGTAGACGTAGTTTGAGTTCAGTCATGGGTATGATAGATCAGTCCTGGAATTAGGAGTATTGACACCTCTGAGGTCAGGGATACGCCAAAGGTGAACCCTTTACCTTTTCTTTATGGCACTGTGAATAATGTTGCGACAACTATAATGTAGTAAATGTTACAGTTGAACCACATGCTAATGTTGCCGCAACAATCCAGACGAGCCGAGGAGTAGCTTTTTGTTAAACCTCAAAACTTATTTAGAGAAAATAATCTATACCATACTCCAGAAAAATAGCTTGTGCATCTGCCAGAAAGATTCTTATTTTGGTAAGGCAAACACTTGATTTTATGTATATTAAGTCACTGATAAGTAAAAATTATCGGTAGATGGTTTCCGGAAATTATCATTATAAACTCGTATCATTTGCTATAACTATACTGATATGATGCAAAAATTGCTGTGATCAACTTTTTTACATATAGCTAATTCTAAGTTTTAAATCAGGATTAAATTTTGAGTAATATAATGATGAAACTCTTTCCCGTAAGCTTATTGATTGTAATTAGTGCGATCGCTATGACTCAAAGTGCCTATGCCAATCAAGAGAATTTAGTGAATACTCTAGACGAAAGCAATCAGGCAGTAAATTTACTTACAGAACCAGCCACAATCAATAGTAACTGGAATCAAGCGATCAACCAAACCAATAATTCACAACAAACTGTCGGCTCAACTTTATTACTACGTGAGCAGGGATGTAAGAAGCTGAATCCACTTGATTTGATTAACAATCCATCTGCTTTTTTTGAGCAGTGTCAAGCATCAAATAATGACCAAATACTTCAAAGTAGTGAGCCGGTAGAATATTTGAAAGTACCTCGGCTTGATTCAGGTCTGCTGAATTTGACCGTCACAAAATTTTGAGACAACCATTTGATTAAAATACAAAAAGTAATAATCTCCATTGCCAATGATCAACGATATGTCCAGTAACTGGCAAGAATGGGTGACGGTCTGTGGTTATTTAGGATTCACAGTATTAATTATCTGGTTTGTATTTGCTGCACAAAAAAAATAAAAAATTCTGTCAATCCTATGAAGTCTAAGACGGGGAGTCATGAACTCAGTGCAATTGTGCCAAGAGTTCTAAGATGGTTCCATTAGTCCAACCAAAACCGATTTCATTAGAACTATATCCAAAGCAGATTTCGTCACTCACTTGAGCAGAACAGCGTTCAACATCATATTTTTCCACCAATGTGCCATGTTGCTCAAATTCTTTAATAGCCATAGCCAAGAATTTCCGGGCAATGCGATCGCCTTCTGTATGATATCCATAACGATGCAGTCCCTGGACGGCAATTAAGGTCAGGGGTGCCCAGCCAAAAGGTGCATCCCACTGGGAACCAGTGACGCGTGTACTGGTGAAGATTCCCCCTGGGGCTTCAAATAGGTCGAGATTTTTGACTACGCGCTGGGCTTGTTCTGGAGAAGCTAGTCCTGTCCACAGAGGGTAGAAGGTGGTAACAAATTCATAAGGGCGACGATCGCCACCGTCGAAGTGATAGTCCAGATATAGCCCCTGTGCTTCATCCCAGAGATACTTATCGATATACTCGCGCCGTTTAGCAGCGCGATCGCTCCATTGTTGTACTAGTTCTTTGCTGCCAAAGATATCATGAATTTGCGCTATATCTTGTTCTACTTGATAAAGTAAGCTGTTTAAGCAAATCGGTGCATAGTGGATGATATCAACACTAAAAGGGCCAAAGCGGTTGGTGATATCAAAGCCAGATTCGCGCATGGAGCGATCGCCTTTGTAAAATAAATCTGTCAGTTCGTCTTTCTCTCGGTCATAGAAAAGACTGACATCATAATCATCAATCTCAAAGGTTTGATAATATTGCTTGACACGCTCATAGTGGCTGCGTCCCTGCTCATCCCGTTCTGAGTACAAGACTTCTGGTGCTGGGCCTTCCCCCAAGGCATAATATCTAGATAAACCTGTGGCTGCATTCAAGTGTGGCGGCACTACCCAATAGTAATAAAACTGTTCTAGTAGTGGTACTGTTTTCCTCAGCCATGCTTCATCCTGGGTGTGCTGGAACAGCGCTACAACCATCATGCTCAAGACGGGGGGTTGGGAGCGTGACAGCATATAGGTACGGTTAGCGTTCAAAATCGTACCGTAATGATCCATTTGGTAGAGTAACTGGTCAACTTGACTTTGTGCTAACTCCCACTCTTCGTCTCGCAATAGTCCTAACAAGATAAAGTAGCTATCCCAACCGTACATTTCGTTAAAGCGACCACCAGGGACAACGTAAGGGCCTGGTAAATAGAGTAACCCATGTTCGCGGGTGGCTTCGACTTCACTGGGTAAGTTGCGAATATCAATTTGTTGTAAGTCTTGTGGAGATAGCGATCGCTCTAAGACGGATTTTACAGTTTCATAGTCTTCTTGGAGGGAAATATAGAGAATCCAAGGAATATCTTTTTGGTGTTCTAGCTTCGTATCTTTGACGGATTGTAGTAAGTGGGTGTGCGATCTTGTTAGGGTTTTCCAGGTCTTTTTGATGTAAGCGCGGACGGCTTGGATTTGGGATGTGGTGATCATAGAAATTTTTCTCACGCAGAGGAAGCAGATGTAAGAAGTGATACAGGAATTTATCGTTGAGTTATTTCTTACTCGGCGTTATTAATTAATAAGGCTACTGGGAAATGGGTAAGGGCGGTGCTAATGGATAGGGTTTCCTGTAGGTGTAAGGATTGATTAGTGAGGACGTTGTGCCATTTGGAAGCATCTGTTGGTAATTGCAAGTGTGTATCTTGCCATACGGCTTCACCTAGGGGTGCTTCTCCAGGTTGGATGAGGCTGGTAAGGAATCGTGGGGCGATGGCGATCGCTGTTTGCTTGTCTTGTTGGCGGGCAAAGGCGATGATGTGATTGGCGTGGTTTCCTTGAATTTTTAATGGTAAATAGTCGCCTGTTTGGAATAATGAAAGGTATTTTGTTCTGGCTTTGAGTGCTTGCAATGTTAAAAAGAGTTTGATTCTACCGTCGGTTTTGTGCTGGAGTAATTCTGGAATTAAACTGAGAATATCATTCTTCATTTGCTCTTGAATGCTACTCAGATAAACACGTCGCTGTTCAAAATCTACGGGGCGGCGGTTGTCGGGGTCAACTAAACTTAAATCCCAGAGTTCTGTTCCTTGGTAGATGTCAGGTACTCCTGGGGCTACTATTTTTAGTAGAGTTTGGGAAAGAGAATTAAATATGCCATACTCGGCAATTTTTTGTTGCAAAGGGCGAAATGTTTCTAAAAACTTTTGGGATACATTGGGGTCAAGTACTTTGTGGATAAAGGAGGTACAAGCTTCTTCGTAGTCATTATCAGGTCGCAACCATGCTGTATGAACTTTCGCTTCCCGAATGGCTTTAATCATGTATTCCTGTACTCTTTGTACGAATGCAGATTGTTCTTGTTCAGCAAAGGGAAATGCTCCTACTAATGTTTGATAAAGGAAATATTCATCGTTGCGATCGGGGTAGCCATGACTGTGATGTGCTTGATTCAGTTCGCTCCACAGATTAACTTGTTGTTTCCATTCTTGGGGAATTTCTGACAATACATTTAACCTGGCTCTGACATCTTCACCACGCTTGGTGTCATGGGTAGCTGTGGCGTTCATAGTGTGCGGCCAGTTTGCTTGGTGCTGCTGGTTAAAGGTGTGAAATTGCTCTACAGAAATCCCAAAATGACTGGGATTTCCACCGACTTCATTCAGGGATAAGAGACGGTTGTAAACATATAATGTGGTGTCTTCTACGCCTTTAGCCATCAAAGGGCCGCTATATTGCTGCATTCGCAAAACAAAATATATCCACTGTTCCCGTTCTGCTTGGGTAAGAGAATCATCAAACTCCAACAGCATTAATTTTTCAATAAAAGTCAGTTCATGCAGCAACAGAGGTATTTGTTTTTTAGCGGTGCGAATTACTTGTTGAATACAGAGGCGATCGCTATCTTGAATGCCATCGGGGGTGATATAAGTCCGGTAGACTGGGAATAGAGTGAGCACTTCGGCGATCGCTCTTTTGAGTCCGTTTAAGGTAAAGTCATTACCATAGCGGTATTTACTAGAAATATTCTTTAACAAGCTCGCTAAATTATCAATATCGCCTGCCAAGTTCTTTTCTAATATTAGGTGCTTGTTCTCCTTCACCAGAGACGGATAATTTACACGCGAACCAATAAATGTCTGGTAAATATTTTCAAATGTTGCTTGATTTTTTGATTGACAAAATACGCCATTTACATAATTCAAGAAGTCATATCCCGAAGTACCTTGAATTTGCCAATTATCTGGCAAATATTCAGTGATTTCTAAAATCTTTTCGACGGTGATATAAACATCACCTAATTTTTCTCGCAGCCTTTCTAGATACTGTGTGGGATGATAAAGTCCGTCAATGTGGTCAATGCGTAGGCCAGTGAATACACCATCTTCTACTAGCTTTTGAATTAAAGAATGGGTGTTATGAAAAACCCGCAGTTCTTCAACTTTCACAGAAATCAATTCATTCACAGTAAAGAAACGGCGATAGTTCATTTCTTCCGCCCCAACTTTCCAGAAGGCGAGGCGATAAAATTGGTCCTTGAGTAAGTCATCTAGCAAATTAAAGCTATCAGCGTTACTTAGTTCCCCATTAAATATTTTGAGGTTCTCCTCTATAAAATCATGTATGTCATCATTTGCAGTGTATAGTTCCCAAATCAAGCCTTTAATAAATGCGATTTGGTCTTGTCGCTGCTTTCCTGCAACTTCCGAGGGCACATTTTTAAGAATGTAGAGTATTCCTAATAGTTTAATAAAATCAGGATGATTTCTGCCTAATGTACGCGTCAGTTTACCGAGATTATAAGTGAGAAATTTGGTATAAGACTCTAACCGCAATGGCAATTTTAAGCTGTAATAGTTGACAGTTAAACCACTCTGTGAATATTGCAGTTGAATATCTCCCTTTTCCAGGGAAGCGCCATAAAAATCTCCTAATAGTGGCGTGAGAATTCGCTCTTGAGAGCTACCAAATGGCGAATTCCAACATACATCAAAGTAGTCCGTGTAGCTAGAATCCGGACCATGTTCTAACACATCCATCAAATAGGGATTTTCGCTACTGTAAGCCATGTGGTTGGGGACAATATCTTGCAACCAGCCCATACCAAGAGACTGTAGTTCACCAACCAAAGACTCAAAAGACTCACTAGTCCCTAATTGTGGATTTAGCTGTGTAGCATCTACAACATCATAGCCATGTGTACTACCAGTACGCGCCCTAAAAATCGGGGAAGCATAAAGATCAGAAACGCCTAAATCTGCTAAATAAGCTGCGATCGCTCTCGCATTCTCAAAACCAAACTGTGGTGTAAACTGAATCCTATAAGTCGCTGTCGGTATTCGCATATCTTAATTCTTCTCCACTCAACATACATCATTATTCACCGCCAATAGACCACAGAAACACTCCGCGTACCTCCGCGCCTACCTTTGCGTACCTCTGCGTTAAAAAAATTCCACCTCATACATCACCAAACTCGTAGCGTCCAATCTCACTTCCTCTCCCACAGATAACTTATCAGGTGCTTGTATATCTGCCGAATCCAATAATTTGCCAGCCTCCCGCTCAATTGGCAGAGTTACCGTGACTGGAGATGAGTTAAAATTCATCGCAAAGATCACTTCCCTCGACGCAGAAGAACGACGCACCACAACTAACTTTTTCTCTTCATCACTAGTTGCTTGAATACCGTTGCGGTCGTAATTCAACAATGCTGGATGGGTTTTGCGTAACTGAATTAACTGGCGATACCAATCTAATAAAACCTTGTGCTGTCCTTGATGACGCAATTCCCAGTTGAGTTGACAACGCAAAAATGTTGATGCAGATTCCGGATCTGGTGGATCTTCTGCATAGTGAAAAGCTTTAAATTCTTGTTTACGTCCAGCGCGGACAGCTTGAATTAAATCAGGATCAGAGTGGCTGACAAAGTATAAAAAAGGTGCGGTTTCGCCGTATTCTTCCCCCATGAACAACAAAGGTAAGTAAGGTGATAGTAACACCGCACCAGCCGCCAACTTTAACCCCGCAAACGAGATGCGCTCACTCAGGCGCTCTCCCTTCATTTGATTGCCGATTTGGTCGTGATTTTGGATACACACCAAAAACTGAGACAATGGGCGATCGCGGCAAGAAATCCCATGATATCGTTTACGGTGTCGGGCGTATTGCCAATCGTAAACAAAAGTATCCGTGTAAGCTTTAGCTAAATCGGCACATTTACCAAAGTCTTCATAGTAACCTTGGCGATCGCCTGTTAGCAATGTGTGCAATGCATGGTGAAAGTCATCACTCCACTGTGCATCCAATCCATAACCACCCAATGACGGCGGACGAATGATTTGGGGATTATTTAGGTCACTTTCGGCAATTAAATGGCGTTTCCATGTCTTACCTTGGCAAAAGCTATGCACAGCTTCCCCTAACTCCCACAAGAAATGCTTGGCTCCTAAATCATAAATTGCTTGAATTGCATCTAATCGCAACGCATCAACGTGAAACTCTCTGAGCCAATATAGGGCATTTTGGATAAAATAATTTCGCACGCCTTGAGAGTGAGCATCGTCAAAATTCATGGCGTCGCCCCACGGTGTCCTGTAGGTGTGAGTAAAGTAGGGCGCAAATTGATTCATGTAATTACCTTCTGGGCCAAAGTGGTTATAAACCACATCCAGCACCACAGCAATCCCGTGTTGGTGACAAGCATTCACCAGTTCCTTGAAATCGGCGGGACTACCATAGGAATTTTGGACAGCAAAGGGGTAAACACCATCATATCCCCAGTTGCGATATGCTAAGGCAGGTTCAATATGAGTATCGCCTGGAAATTGAGCGATCGGCATGATTTCAATGGCGTTAATTCCTAGTTCCTTCAGTTCTGGTAAGCGGGGGATAATCGCTGTGAAAGTACCCTCCGGGGTGAATGTACCCACATGAAGTTCATAAAAAATCATCGATTCCAAGGGAACGCCAGTCCATCCTGCATCCCTCCAGTCGCACTGATGATCGACAACTTGAGAAGGCCCGTGTACTCCTTGGGGTTGATACTGAGAAGCCGGATCAGCAAAGGCGGCTTGCTGATTTAATACATACTGATACAGCGCATCTGGATAAACATCATTGACTTTCCCTTGCCAGTATCCCTCTGCCTGGGGTTTCAGCTCAACTAACTGCTGTTCTGGCGTTAAAATTTCCACTGCAACGCTGTTTAATGTTGGACACCAAACTGTAAATTCACATTCTCCATTACGCAAGTAGTGAGCGCCTATTCTCACGCAGTATCCTCCCGTTAACTTATCTGTGATATCAAACTGTGGTTAACAAATTACACTCTATTTTGCAACACACCAGATAGCATCATGGTTGGTTTTCTGGTTAATTCACTACCACCAAAAGACAGATTTCTTAATAGCTAAAAGGAGTAAACTTTTGTTGAATTGGTATTATCTGTCTTTAACTTGTTTAGAAGTAGCTTCTAGAAAATCGACAAATACTTGTATAAGCTTATGAATCCCTTCACTCCCTCCTGCAATTAAACCTCCTGTAAGAAATGTATCTAAACAACGAAATATAGTTATTTGAACTGGATTACTGACATCATCAATCATCATCAGGGGTTCAATTAAACGAACTCCAATTGTACTGATTAATAAGCCAAATAACAGAGATATCCAAAGAGCAATGACACGTGTATCGGACTTGTAAGCTAATAGTTTGCTTTCTTGATCATTTACATCCTTAAGTCTGGTATTTAAATCATCAATTTGTGGTCTGACTTTATTTAAATATTCTCTGGGATATTGGGGAATATCTGGCAACACTTGCTGACCTAAACTATTTTCTCCCGACTGATTGAATCTCACTTGATTAGCTTCTAATGCAGATATTTCTTTTTCTAGTTCTTCTATAAGTTTGCGCTTTTGACTAATGATCACATTCTGTTGCTGAATTCCCATATTTAATTGCTCGGAAGTCGGCCCTCGCCAAGTGGTGATAAAAACTTCTAAAGAACGCTCTAACAAGAGAGAAATAAACAAAGGCAATGAGATTAATTGCATAATTTCATTGACTCCAAATGGTTTTAAAGCAAATGGTTTGGGTGATAACCAAGATGAAAAAGTTATTAATGTAAAAGTAATAATAATTAAACCGATAAATAGAGGAGATTCTGAAGAACGTCTGAGCAACATGTTTAAATTCCTGTTTTGTCTGACAATATCTCATGGCAATTTGTAAACTAATTGCTACACAAGATATGCGATTATTAATACTCAGCAACGGCTGCACCTCCAAGAGAATGCCGCAGTGGTGAACACAGTTTTAACACCGCACCAGACTTTCAGCAAATTAGTGCTTGATCATCCCCATCTCTACTTTTCTGACATTGGTATTACTACACTGAAATTATAGCTTTTGATTACTGCTAATTTCCCCACAAGGGGATGGAAAACAAGTAAAATATTTAACATAATTTCCATAGTATCCGGCGATGGCAAGAGCAGCTACATCTCCTGGGCGCAAAGCCAAGCCTAAGTCAGTATCTCCCTCTGCGTTCCCTGTGTGGTCAAATGATACTGAATTAGTAGGATTGGTATTTGACCTGGAACCAACTACTTCCTGTTCACTTTATTCTCAATACACTATCGGACTCCATGCCTGGTTTCTTGACCAAGTACGGCAATTTGACCCTGATCTTTCTGCCTATCTCCATGATGGAGAGTCAGAGAAGCCTTTCAATATCTCAGCGCTGGCAGGTCAACTCCTCGCCAGTGGGAGACAACTACATTTAGAAGCGAACCAAATTTACAGCTGGCATGTCAATGCCCTTTCTCCAAAAGTTGCCCAATTTCTGAGTCAATGGTTAACCCAACTACCCCCAATTCTCGACTTAAAAGATGCACCTCTGCAAATCAAACAGGTGAGGATAGCCCATCCACCCACTACCTACGCCCAACTGTTGCAGCCATCCTCAGAGAAACACTCTTACATCAGCCTTAGCTTTGTCTCGCCTACCAGCTTTCGCCGCAAAGGTCATCATTTCCCCCTCCCTGTTCCCGTGAATCTCTTCCACAGCTACCTGCGTCGCTGGAATGACTTTTCGGGAATTCCAGTTGCACAAGAAGCCTTTCTGGACTGGATAGATGCAGGGGTGATTATCCATCAACACCGCTTGGAATCAGTGAAAGTAGCCGCAGGTAAACGGGGTTCGGTGACTGGGTTTACAGGAGCAATTGCTTGTGGGTTGAGTAAAGCAGCTTTGGCTAACGCTGAGTTTACCCAGTTGTTTTATGCTTTGGTAAAACTCGCCCCTTACTGCGGTACGGGGCACAAAACCACATTTGGGCTAGGACAAACCCGCCTAGATTGGGTGGAACCAGAGGCGAGTGATTCAGTGCAACTATTAACAAATCTGCTAGGAGAACGCATTGCTGAATTGACGGCCTTATTTACCGCCCAAAGAAAACGCACAGGGGGCGATCGCACTGATAAAATTGCTTCTACTTGGGCGACAATTTTGGCAAGGCGAGAAATGGGCGAATCATTGCAAGCGATCGCTACAGATTTAGAAATGCCATACACTACAGTAAAAACTTACGTCAAATTAGCCCGTCGCCATTTGCGGAGTATTTCCACTTAATGTTGGTAATCAATTACCAAACAAATGTACTATAAAAAACAGAAAGCTGATGTAGGTTGCATCTAAAAATCAGGTGTCATGGCCAAACGCCTTCTGGTAGTAGAATCTCCTGGTAAAGTTAAGAAGCTCAGTCAAATCCTCGGTTCAGAGTGGATTGTCCGGGCTAGTTGTGGTCACATTCGAGAACTCAGTAATGAAGGTGATGATTCTCTGGGTTTTACTATGGAGGGTAGTAGTGTGCAGTGCCGCTATGTCCCCCGTGACCAAAAAGCTCAGGAGACAATTCAACAGTTAAAGGCGACGCTGAAGCAAGTGAATGAAGTGGTTTTAGCAACCGACCCAGACCGGGAAGGCGAAACCATTGCTTGGCATCTCAAGGAAGCCTTGGGTTTGCGGGAACCGAAACGAGTTGTTTACACTGAGATTACCGAGTCGGCGGTACGGAATGCGATCGCTAATCCCAGAAAACTTGATGCTAATTTGGTGGGGGCGGGACTTTGCCGAGATTGTCTAGACAAACTAGTAGGTTATAAGGGTAGTCCCTTGGTATGGGCATTAAATAACGGCGCTAAGAGTGTCGGACGAGTCCAAAGCGCCACCCTGCACCTAATTTGCCAACGAGAAAGAGAAATTCAGTCTTTCGTTCCCCAAGACTACTGGAGTGTTTGGGTGGACTATGTTGAAGGTTTCCGGGCTTTCTATCAAGGCCCAGTCAACGGGCGTCAAACCACATCAGAAGCAGAAACAGAAGTCAATGATGACGCCGCCGGGAATAACCAAGCAGCCCCAGAGTCTACCCGTGTGCTTTCCCAAGCCGAAGCCACACGCCTGGTGGAAGAGGCGCGGCGTTATCCTCACCAAATAGTGCAATTTGAAGGCAAAGTCGTCAACCGCCAACCACCGCCACCCTTCATCACCTCTACTCTTCAGCAAGCTGCGGGTTCCAGGTTGAAGTTTGCCCCTGAGAAGACCATGCAATTAGCCCAAAAGCTTTATGAGGCAGGGTTAATTACATATATGCGAACAGACTCAGTGATGCTGAGTCCCGAATTTTGCGCCAGTGTCCGCCAGTGGTTAGAGCAAAATGACCCGCAGAATCTACCCCAACAGACTACTAAACATCGCAGCCGCAAAACTGCTCAAGAAGCCCACGAAGCGATTCGCCCCACAGATGTCTTTCGTCCTTCTAGCCAGTTACGCATAGAACTTTTACCAGATGAGTTTAGCCTGTATGTGCTGATTTGGAAACGGGCGGTGGCTTCCCAGTGTGGTGCAGCCCAACTCCGGAAAACTGTGATCATCACCCAATCAGGAACGCTGTTGTGGCAAGCTAGAGGACAAGTGGTAGAGTTTTTGGGTTATGCTCGCTACTGGCCTAACCTCAGTAAGGATACAATCTTGCCCAACTTGCAACAGGGACAGATGCTAACTTTCGAGAACGCAGGTGATGAGCAGAAACAAACCCAACCGCCACCTCGTTACAGCGAACCCAAACTAGTGCAACTAATGGAACGGAAAGGCATCGGTCGCCCCAGTACCTATTCTCCCACGATCGCCACCCTGAAGAAACGCGACTATGTCCAGCTAATCAAAGACAACCTCCAACCGACTGCTTTGGGCTTGGAAGTCGATGCTTTCTTGCAAAAGGCCTTACCAGATTTATTAGAAACAGAATTTACTGCAAAAATGGAAGATGCTCTAGATGCGATCGCCCAAGGAAAACAGCCTTGGCAACAGTATCTCACCACTTGGAACCAAAATTACTTTGCACCAGCTTTGACTAAGGCGAAAACTGTAGTTGTCAGTTCAGCACTTCCACCCAAAGCAAATACCGTATTCGAGCAAAAATTGCCGACTTCCAGAACTCGCTGTCCTCAATGCCACAACTATTTAGCTAAAATCAAGAGCAGCAAAGTCAAAAAGAAATACTTCCTTAAATGTGTCAGTGGCTGTGCAGATACAGTCCTGTTTTGGAATGAATACACCAAAATCTGGGAACCACCCCGAACTCAAACCGCCAAAGCCGTAAACTCCCCAAAGTCTGCACCCAAGTTGACAAAATACCCTTGCCCAGTGTGTAAGCAACCTCTGGAAGAATACAGTTATATCAAAGAAGGACAGAGTAAAACTCTGCTGCGTTGTTCTGCTTCCCAGTCCCGCAACGACCAAAAACACAAAGATGCAGCTTATTTCAGCACTGCAAAAGGCTGGTGGAGTCCCAAGTTTGGCGAGTTAAATGGTTAGCCCATGATGATTGGATTGATATAGGATATGAAGCACAAATGTTGAATGCTGATATAAAACTTTACATTTTTATTAAGACTAAGCCTAAAAAGCTGAAATTAGTCAACAAAACATAATCTCCTCAAACCAGTGAACATAACTGATTTTCTGACACATACA
>JAHHHF010000075.1 GCA_019359495.1 Goleter apudmare HA4340-LM2 | reverse complement strand
GTTAATTCTCATGCCCATTTTCTCTACTCACTAGTGATTTTTTGACATCCATCCTCTCCTACATAACTACTCTTTTTTGTCAATTTTCTTATTAAGAAAGATGTTTATAATGGATAGCTTGGAAAGGGGGGATTAAGGGGGGTAATTTGACTTGTGTGTACACGGTAGCCCGCTCTGGGAGAGGGATTTAGGCTGAGGGCGGATCAGTATCCAAACCTACGTCTCAAATTACTAGAGCAACAGGGATTGGAGCGGAGGTTGCTGAGGTTAAGAACTCGATGTGGCGAAGACTATCTAAAAGATCAAAGTTCGCACTGCCCCCTTAAAATTGGAATGAAACAGTTATAGAAAAACGGATATGGAAATCACGCTGAATCGACATATCGAGATGACTCCGGGCGTGCGAAGTGGGAAACCGCGCATTGCAGGAACCAGAATCACAGTGGCAGATATTGCCATTATGTATTTGCGAGTGGGGCAGTCGTTGGAAGAAATCGCTGGGAAATATCAGTTGTCGCTGGCAGCGGTTTATGCGGCGATCGCGTTTTATTACGACCATCGAGCAGAGATCGACCAGCGGACGGCTGAAGCCGAAGCTTTTGCTGAAGCCGAACGGCTTAGGCATCCTTCGCTGCTGCAAGAAAAACTTAAAGCGATGAGAGATGATGCCTGAGCGGATTCGATTCCACCTGGATGAGAATGTTGACCCAGACATTGCCCTAGCCTTGAGACGATTGGGTATTGATGTAACTACCTCACAGGAGGCAAATCTCCTCTCTGAGAGTGACACGGTGCAGTTAGAATTTGCTAGAAGCCAGTCTCGCATATTAGTAACTCACGACGATGATTTTCTAATCTTCAATAGTCAAAAAAATGACCACTGCGGGATTGCTTACTGTCAGAAAGACGCAAAATCAATTGGCTATATCATTCGGATGCTAATTCTCCTATATGAAGTTGCAACGTCTGAAGAGATGAAAGGTAGAGTGGAATATCTATGACCAGTATTCTAGTTTTCATCGGTATGTGGCAAAGGGGGTTTATTTAATTGATTGGGGGTTGCAGGAAAGGGGGATTTCACTACGGTACGCTACGTGATCGCTCAATGCATCTTCTAATCGCTTCAATACTACAATACCTACACCTTCACCGCTCACCGCTCCCTGTGCCTTAGCATCAAACGCGCGGCAATGTCCGTCAGGAGACACTATTCCCCCTTCTGTGTACATATATCCAGCTTTTCTAGATGCACTGATAGCTACTCCACCAGCTAAAGCCATATCACATTCACCATTGAGCAAACTTTGACAAGCTAGGTGGACAGCTACTAATGAAGTTGAGCAAGCAGTTTGAACTGTATAACTAGGCCCTTCTAGGTGGAGTTTGTAAGAAACACGCGTGGTTAAAAAATCTTTGTCGCCTGCTACTACAATTTGCTGAGGGTCAATAGAGTTGATGATATTTTGATTTAAGTAAACATTAAGTAAGTAGCTGCTTAAACCGGCTCCAGCATAAACACCAACGGCACCTTTATAAGTTTGTGAATCGTATCCAGCACTTTCCATAGCTGACCAAGCACACTCTAGGAAAAGTCGGTGTTGTGGATCGGTTATTTCTGCTTCTCTGGGATTAAAGCCAAAGAAGGAAGCATCAAATAATTCTGCATTTTCTAATGTAGCCCGTGCTTTGACATAATTCGGGTCATTTATTGTAGTTGAACTAATACCTGAAGACAAAAGTTCTTCATCAGTGAAAAAAGAGATTGATTCTCTTCCCATCTGAAGATTTTCCCAAAATTCATCAATGTTTTTGGCTCCGGGAAAACGTCCTGTTAAGGCAATAATTGCTATTTCGGAACCGTTTGTTGAATTAGATGCTGTTGTCATAATTAGTTTTAATCCTTACAATCTTTTCAAGATATTTGGTAGCTTTAGCCATTAAAAAACATTGATTGATGGCGAATCTTTTTAAAATAGAATTCAATAACTTTCAACTTGCATTTTATCGCTATTTTTTCATTGTCCGAAATAAATATTCAAATCAAAATCTACAACTATTTTTTTTGGATCTTAGACTTTAATTTATTAAATAGCAATCAAAACATTCAAAATATTATTCAGATAAACTATTGTATATCTGGTGCGTTAACTAAATATTTATACAAATCATTAATTACTAAATCAGCCGCAATCATGCTATGAAACCCATTATAAAGCTCGTAAATATAAACCTGCCCTTGCCGAACAGCATTCAGGCTGTTCCAAAGCGGCCTTTGTTTCAAGCTCTCGTAAGCTTCTCCATGTTCATAATCGGTAACTCCAAAGAATAAGATGTCGGCATCCGCTAGATCCAGCGTTTCTTCAGAGATACCACGTATCTCACCCCACGGTACAGAAACATCTTGTGCTGAGGGGCGTTGCAGCCCCAAGTCAGCAAAAATGGAGCCTATAAGTGAGTTTTTAACCAATAGTATTACCCTCCGCTGACCATAAGCAAAAGCAATCGAAAACGTTTTGTTGCGATAGCGATCGCCCAAGGCTGTTTTCAGTGCTTCGATTCGTTGATGGTAATGATTCCAAACTTGCTGTGCTTCTGCTTCTTTGCCTAATATTTTGGCAGTAAGATTAAAACCTTCTTTCCAGTTGTTGATTAAATCATCATATGGGATCATTACTGTAGGAGCGATTTGAGCCAGCAGAGGATAAACCCCTTCAGCAAAGTCCGAAGCCAGAATGAAATCGGGCTTAAGCTGTAAGATTTTTTCCAGGTTAGGATTATTGTCAAGACCTATATTTATGATCCCTTCCACTCGATTACCCAGCATAGATTGAGTACTCAGGTAGGGTGCTTTTAACTGCTTTAACTCATGATATAAACTAGCACTAGCCATTGGTTTAACCCCTAAAATCAGTGCATGACTTAACATAGGATTGGCAATAATAATCATTCGTTTGGGGTGATTAGGAACGCAGGTTGCGCCCATTTTGTGTTGCACAACTCGGCAAGTGGTTGAGGGTGGTTTTGCTGTTGGCATATTGCTATGGTTGATTGCTGTCCCACTACAGGCTGAGACAATCAGCATGGTCAAACTCAGACCTAACAACCATCGCCACCAAGCCTGAGATCGCGAGAATGCTTTTCCTGGTAATGCCCTAATTCTCTTGTGAAGATGCAGTAGGAATAATCTCATAAGCGACCACAACATTTTTATCAGCCCGCGAAAGTAAAGACATCAGATGCACTTTTTGATGGAGGGGTAGCTATCAAAAAAACGCAGGTACAAAAAGAGGAAGGACATAGGAAATCAAAGGTTTCATACATCCTTAACCTACGCTGCCCGTGATAGCTATTTAAGTTTATAACTTAAGCTGAAGCAATCAATTAAAACTCCCAACGAATAGATCCAACTACTGAGAAAGGTTCTGTCCGTTGAACATATGCTCTACTAGAGGCACTCGCAACAACATCAATATCAAACAGATTACGAAAGTTGATCGCCATATTCAAACGACCTGTTCGATAGTAAAGTGCTGCGTCAGTCCGGAGGTAATTGCCAAATTCAAATGAATTATCTAAGCCAGCTTGTCCCGTCCCAAAGTAAAATAACCCTAGCCCAAAACCTAAACCTTCCAACGCTCCTTCTTGAATTGTGTAGGTTGTCCAAAGGCTAGCCTGATGATCTGGTACGACGGGTAAGCGATTACCAACTGGGAATGTGTTATCCCTTGTGAGTATTGCATCTGTGTAGGCATATCCTAGAAGAATATTCCAACCGGGTAAAATCTCCCCAGTAACATCTAACTCAATCCCCTGGCTGCGTTGTTCTCCGGTTTGAATCGAACGGGTTGGGTTCGCTGGATCGGGCGTAAGAACATTAGTTCTTGTGAGATTATAGGCAGCCAGAGTAGCCGAAAGTCTATCGTTGAGGAAGTCAGCCTTAACCCCTACCTCATACTGGGTACCTCTGGTTGGCTCAAAAGATTCACCTCTAAGGTTGCCAAAGAACGCAATTGGGGAAAACGACTGGGTATAGCTGGCGTATAAAGCAATCGTTTCACTGGGTTGATAGACTAACCCAACGCGAGGACTAAAAGCACTATCTCTTTGTGTCGGAACATCAGGGAATGCAGTGGTTGCAATGTTTGAAGTAATCCAATCGTAGCGACCACCAAGCAAGAGTTTCAAATTATCGCTAAACGTGATTTGATCTTGCAGAAAGATGCCGAAGGATTGTGAATCTGCACCAATAGTGTTAGTCAAGGAGTAATTAGGTGGTGGAACATCGTAGACAGGGTTGCGGATATCGATTAATGGTAGATTGCTATCACTGAAATTCTCAGTTCCAAAGTCAAACTGATTGTAATCAAACCCCACCAGAATTTGATGAGAAATTGAACCAGTATTGAATTTTCCAAGCAAGTCAATTTGCCCAAAGTAATTATTTCTGAAGCGTGTAGCGTCAAAAGCTCCAAATGGGTTAAGGAAGCGATCATCTACTAAAGCAAAACCTGTAGCAGTTTTTTCTGTCTGCCAATTTAGACTAATTGCAACATTGTTGCGAAGTTTAAGGTTGTCATTAAACTCATGCTCTAATGTATATCCAAATCGATGGACTGCAAATGAGGCTGATTGGAGATCTGGATAGTAGGTCAAAAAGTTTCGAGGCGTTAAACGACCATCACTGGGAAGTGCTGCACTAGTAACAAAACCAGGATCGGCAGTAAAGCCACTGTATTCATAGTACAGGTTTAGATCAGTTCGTTCTCCCAAGCTGAATGCGATTGAGGGAGCAATTGTCGTAAGCCTGTAATCCCCCACACCTTGGAAATCTCCTGAACCTCGATAACCTGCGATGAAGCGATAAAGTACATTTCCATCTGTCGTTAAAGGGCCTGACAAATCGATGCTGGGCTGGTATGTGCCAAAGCTTCCTGCCTCAAATGCTACTTCATAGAATGGCTCACTTAAGGGTTGCCGAGTTACTACATTGACAATACCACCAGGCTCTCCAGCGCCAAATAAAACTGATGCAGGTCCTTTCAGCACTTCCACTCGCTCAACAGTACCAATTGGGGTGATTGTATAGAAATCTCCATCACGAAACCCATTGCGGAAAGCAGTCGCCCCTCCAAATCCTGCTAGCTCGAATCCTCTAATGATACTAGCTGGAATGGGTGCGTTCGCATAAAGACTATTTCCCTGAACCACGCCAGGAACAGTCTCTAGTGCTTCTGTTACTGTTCTTGCATTGCGATCGCGCAATACCTGTCGCGGCACAACGTTAATTGTTTGAGGAATATCCCGCAGGGGTGTATCCGTCCGCGTCCCTACACTGCTATTCGGCACGCGGTAGCTATCCTGCTCCCCCGTCACCACTAACTCAATCGGCTTATCCTGCTGCGCTGCTGGTTGTTCTGGGGGTGTCTGGTTTGCTGGCTGCTCACCTTCAGGCTGCTGTGGTGGCTGCATTGCCGTTGCAGCAGAAGTCAAAGCAAAAATCAAACCTTCATCACTGTCAAATAACTCAGCTGTTGGCAAAGCTTTATCACCCGTCACTGTCACCCGCACAGTATTGGCATCCAGGTTTGTCACTGTGATTTCAGTAATCCCCTCTACTGGTTTTTGGGAACTGAACGTGAAGGCATTACCATTGGGTAAACGCAGTTGAGCGTTAGGAATATCAGCAATAAAGTTATTCTCAGCACTGCGATTGGTAATTTGCAGTTTGTCTCCACCAGTGGTTTGTAAAATCACCTCCACACCTTTGTCGGTGGGTTTAGCTTCCACTCCCGTCACTTGGATAACACTCTCCTGGGCGGGGGGATTAGTTGGTGCTGGCGATTGCACTAGCAATTTGGCACTAGTATGAGGAATTTCTATCTTACTGATTTGAGGAAGTTCTCTAATTGACCGTGATTTCCGTAGTAACGATGCAATAGATTGACTTTGTGTCTCTTTTTTGGGGATTTCTTGAGCCGTGGCGCTGATTGCACACCACAGCCACACCGAACCCGTTATTAATAAAATTGGCGATAACTGCTTTGGTTTCATTGACTACACCACACCTGAATTTCAATTGATTTAGCTTCCAGCCAGCCAGGAAAACTTCTCAATAAACTTGAGAATACAGGATTTGAAAAAAATGATGTTGTTGCAAACGGATTTTCTTTTGTTGCAAACGGATTTTTTTACAGATTGCGATCGCCGCAGCTACCTAACCTGGATTTATCACTTGTGAGAAATCCAGGGAGTGTGGGGATGTGGGGAGAATAGGAGAATGGGCCCACCCTTCCCACACTATGCGTAAGAAATTCGGGCTAATTGTCATCCTGACTGTGTGGTACACTAGCAATATTTATCTGTAGTGTGTACTCTCAATCAATGGTATATCAGCGAATTAACATCACACTCACAGCCCAAACACTCCAAGCAATTGATAAATTTGCACCCAAGGGCGATTCTCCAGAGGAGACGCTGCGCGAACGCAGTCGATTTATTGATGCCGCAATCCAGGCTTACATCACCCAGATTCAAACAGAAAAACTTCGGCAACAGCTAAAAGAAGGGGCAATTCGTCGGGCTGGGCGCGATCGCCAGCTAACTGATGATTGGTTTGCCCTTGAGGAAGAAGCATGGCAGCAAAACGCAAATTAGCCTCTGAAGATAAAGACCAAAAGATGTGGGCGATAACTAACCACGGTAATTGCTTGGTGTCATGCCTATATATTGCTTAAAGGCATGGCAAAACTGACTAGGACTAGCATACCCCACGCGCTGGGCTACCTCTGCAATACTCAAGGAGCGATCGCTCAACAACTGCTGGGCTTGCTCCATCCGACAAGTCTGCAAATAGCCAAACACCGTAGTCCCAAATAGGTGTCGAAAACCTTGCTTGAGCTTGAAATCGTTCAGCCCCACCAGTTTTGCTAGTTCAAGCAACGAGGGAGGATGTTCAAGTTGTTGCTGAAGAATCGTTTTTGCTAGATGCAGTCTTTCGATATCTGTTGAGTGAAAGCTCAAAGTTGAAGAGGATTGTTTTTGCTTTTCTAGCAATTGATCGAACTGCAATACCAGTAGTTCTAGTACCTTACCTTCTAAATACATCCGCTTGAACACACCTTGATAGGGACAGTTGAGTATCTGCTGGAGTGCCTGTTGCATGGCAGGTGTGCTACGTTTGAGGGTCTGATGAAAGCTTTGTGCAGATTTCCCCTCAGTCAAGGATTTTATAAAGGATGGGGCATTGTCCCAAGTCATCCCAAAAGACCGCAACCGTTCTAAATCTATGATAATTCCCACATTCTTGAGGGTTTGTTCGGCTGGGAAATACTCAATTGCTCGAACTTCTTTGATGTAGCAAAGACAGGTTTCACCAGTGCTTTCAACTCGGTCTTCTTCAAACTGAATGCCGGGGTTGATAATACGGCGATCGCCTGCTAAATAAAAGTTGGACAACAGCACCTCATCTCCGATACAGTGGTAGTCCAGCCGCACGGGTCGCCAAAAGAGATGGCTATTAATATAAATGCTTAATCCCGGATACAGATCAACAATCTGTAACTCCCCCTGCCCTAACTGCTTGGGGATAGCCTGTCGTCGCTCAAAATCATTTCCCTGCCAAGGAACTTCACCGCACTCTTCGGCTTCTTGCCAGAGTGCATCATATTCTGTCTGAGCGATCGTCCTTGCTGTGTCTAGTAGCACGGCTTCAATCTTTGCTCGGCAATTGAAAATCAATCCGAATTATACAGTTTTTAAGAATTATTTGCAATAATGATATTGTTCGACATCGATCTAGTAGAGATATTTACACATTATCTCTAGTGAGTCATTTGGCACGCTTATAGCCATTAGACTTGTCCACATAATTCTATTCTTTCTAGGGGACTTGTCATTATTGATATACACAATTACATTTTTTCTGTCTATTTTCCCACAGAATTGATTTGAAAGATAGGTCTATTGGTATCACCGTATTGTGTTTCAACTCAACTGGGCTACGAGTTGATTTTCTAGTAGTGTTTCATTCGTTAATAAATCTTCGACTGTAATTCTTAAAAAACGTTGTTCATCGATTTGAAAAAGGATTTTAATGCGATCGCTTCCGGGATATCCTGGTGGTGTCAGTTGAGCAATAGTTCTCGCGCCTTCTTTGTCGTTGAGGGGTTTGACGCTGGTTTCACCGCTATGAAGACGGCGCGTAATCAAGCGATCGCCATCAAAATAAACTTCTGTACTGCCTGTGTCTTGGCCTAGTTCTCCCATAATTAATTCAATGCTGGGTTGATTTTCTAAAGACGCGCCTAAGAATAATTCCACTGGCTGACTCATGGGATAAGCTTGTCCAGCTTTAATAATGGGATGCCAACTGTGGCGTTGATGGCGACGATCCCAATAGCGGACACCATAACTATGGTAAAGAAAATCTTTGATTTCTACCCCTTGGGTAAGTTGCAGAGCACCTTGGGCGATCGCTTCAAAAGGACGTTCACAACGAATTTTGTCCGGTGCAAAATACTGTTTTACCCATGTCTGCACAGATGGGAGTTGCACGGTACCACCTACTAATAAAACTGCATTAATATCTGTCAGTTCTATCCCTTGGCGTCGCGCCTGCTGCAATAGATTCTTCATGGAATCATCTAGTTGCTCAAAAAATGCGTGTTCTTTGAGGATAGTGTCTAAGGTTTCGCGGTTGAGTTCTAATTCATAGCTTTCAAATGTTTCATCATCAAAATAAACTTCACTGGCTTGATTCTGAGTTGATAGCTGAATTTTTACCCGTTCCGCCAGGCGCGTAGTTAGAGGACTCACAGCCAGTCCTTGATTTTGAGCAAAGTAATCTACTAACCAAGCGTCAATATCAGTACCGCCCAAATTTTGTCCAGCTTTCGCTAATACACGCGCTGTCTTCACCTGTTGCTGAGAATTTTCAGCCAGGGATTTATTCCCCCATTTCAACAAAAAACCTACAGGCTTGGTATTTCCTGATGCGCTTTTATTTAACTGTACTAGCGATAAATCTAAAGTACCGCCACCAAAGTCAATTACCAAAAGAATTTCTTGATCTGCCAAACCATAACCCAAAGCGGCGGCGGTGGGTTCATCTAGCATCCGCACCTGTTCTACAGGTAAAGCTTGACAGACTTTTCCTAACCAATGGCGGTAGGTTTCAAAGCTATCTACAGGTACGGTTAAAACTAGCGAGTCTAACCCTCCTTCTAAAGGTGCGAGTTGTTGAATGACGCTAGCGAGAAACCATTGCCCTACTTTTTCAAAAGAAACACTCTGTCCATCTAATTCCGGTAAAAATCCTTGGATATCCGCACCAATACCCCGTTTGAAGCTACGAAAAAATCTGGTGTCATCTTTGAGGTCAAGACCGCGATCGCGTACTTGTTGCCCTACTAAAACTTTACCTTGGGTTGCCTCTTCCACATAAACCAAGCTGGGAATCAGTGGTGGGTTGAGGCTCTGTTGAATTGATAACCCCGGTAGAGTTAAGGTTTCCGGTTGCTGGGTAACAGGATTCCAGCGAGCAATAACTGTATTGCTAGTACCAAAATCGATTGCGATCGCCATATCTTATACCAATTTAAAATTCCCAATTCAGCAACCTAGATTTTATCTGGGTTAAGAGTCCTGTATCTGTCATTTGTGATTATTGTCTATTAGCCACCAGGAACGCAAATAGGCGATCGCTGCTTCTTTGTGTTTGGCTTCCACTTCTATCCACGGTGCTTGATGATAAACGCTGGGCATAGTGGTAATTAAATCACTATGCTTCCTGTCGTTGAAAGCTGTTTCGCCATTAGAAATATGGACTAATTGCCAATCTGGATTCGCCCACGTTGTTCGTGCTGCATAAAACATGGCGGCGACACTGGGATGATCGTAACTGTCTAGGTTTTCGTGGCAAATATGGTGATGGGCATCAAAAACCATCGGCACACCAGCCTGTTGACATACTGCTAAAATTTCACTGGCACTGTAAGCATATTCATCATTCTCAAAAGTTAAGCGGTTTTTGATTGTCCCTGGTAATTGCGAGATTACCTCTACCAGTTGTTCTAGACGTTGAGATTTGCCACCATGAATATTCATCAATGCCCAAGGCGATTGAGGTAAGCCTAGCAAGTCCATTGTGCGGGCATGTCGGTTTAAAATTTTGATGCTTGTCTGCACCACATCAGCAGAATCAGAACTCAGCACCACATACTGATCTGGATGCAGCACTATTCTGATACCCAATACTTGCGATTTTTTGCCTATCTTTGCCAGTTCAGCGCTCATTTCTTCTAAAAGATTGGCACCAATTTCATCCTCCAGATCACTGAGGGGAAATAACCCAGAGGACATGCGATACAAGCGTATCTGGTGATCTTTACAAAAAGATAAAGCTGTATCTAAACGCTGCAAATTATGTTGATAAATTTCTCTCAGGGCACTTTCACGTTGTTCCCAACCGAGTTGTAAATAGTGGGTGCGCGTTTTTGTCCGAAAGCGTACTTGCTTGTCTAAAGTTATGCAAACCAGCCCTAACTCTGGAGTTGAAGCTTTTTGCGAGGGCTGTTTATCTGGTAGCAGTGGGAGATGGTTTGCGGTCATTGACTAAATTTATCGAGTCTGCCTTTAAGTAATCAGTATCTAAAGGCAGAACTCTTAACAATTGTAAGATTTAACCTGACTTTTGAGCAATCTTCCTTTACCTAGACTCTACATCTGTTGGTGTCCATCTCAGGCGACAGAACTAAAGGAGGAATATCAACAAACCAACATGTACCTTTTGACAGTTTAGTCAAGTATATGAAATATTTATTAATATGTATATAAAGTCAGCGTCAGAAGAAGCTTTGACGAAGATTTCTCATTGCTCATCCAATTCGGAGCACAAGACCATGAACGACCAGCAACCATCAGAGTCTAAGGAATTTCTGGGAAACCTGAAAAATGGGATTTGGCTGTTTGGCCTCTCATCTTGGGTATTTGGCATCACAGACCGTAGTATTGCTTCATTTGCAGATGGTTATTTATCTGCTTTGGACATAACGCAACTATTTACAGCAGCTACATTCTTCGTAGCATGGCTATTCTTAAAGCCGACAAAGGTATAGTCCCAAAACTAAGAATGATCAAAGGTGATTAGGTGAGGGAGAACACTTGTTACCGTATTATGTGTGTGCCAAAGAGTGCATCTAAAAGCATCGAGGTAATTCTGAAAAATCGTAGAATTACTCGGAGTTTAAATGAAATTTACCTGCATATTTTGCAACACCTGAATCATCTCCTTCGCCTTGCTCCTATGTGGTTTAAATGATCGGCCTTTAACTAAACGTCTGTATTTTTTCCTCCGTGTTTTTGTCAGCATTACTCGGATGTGACGTGAAATCAATAACAAGTATATTAACGCTGTAATAGATAAGACTCATATTTGATTTTTGAAATAATTTCGTAAAACTCTACATTATTCTCTCTACCTCGTTTCCTGCTTTGATGAGTCAGTTCATGAACTAAATTGAATTAATATAGCAAGAATAACGATACATGGTGTTGTAATTATTTACTTATATAAAAAGATTTAATAGAAATTAGACTTGTATTTTTGCCGCGATCGCTGACAATTTGTGTAGAGTGTTTGTACAGTAGTGTATGAACTTGGCAAGCCTGAGGTATTAGTAATTGCAGCCTGATAATTTTGCAAAAATGAATACCTAATGATTGCACCGTCTAAAACGATTTAGACAATACATTGATAGTTACAACACATTTTACTCTTCACGAATCTCAGTAATTGATCATATAGCAATGCTAAAACTGATTCCCCCTTCAGAAATCTCACTAGAGTTGTCCCTGAAAAAATCACTTGGTTGCATCAGCAAAGAACCTGTAAATTTCGGCGACGCACAAATCTATATAAATGGTGACTCACTTTGTTACCACGACCTATATCACCTGGAAGTTTCCTGTCTGAAGAGGATTCAGATGGGCAAATATCAAGTTAGTGGTATTCACGGCATCAATTCGCCAATATTCCATGATTCGCCAATTATAGAAGAGTATGATGGTCTTTTAGATGAAGCCCGTGTAGCATTTCATGAATGGCTGACTCGGGCATCATTTTTTAATACAATTAAGCTGATAGGTTGGATATTTTGGTTAATTACACAGAGGATAAACCCCATACAGGTTTTAATAAATCATCTGCAAGTTTTGAATCGTGATATTAGCTTTATACCTAGGGAAAATAAAAGTTGGGGGATACAAGTATTTAAAAAAATACCAGATTTAACTTGTGAATAAAATGTGTCAATTTTAGAAATATAGCGCTTGTATTTGATTTTTTTAGAACCTCAGTATGACTTGCAAAGCCTGATTGCCCATGTCAGTCTCTCACGCTGGCGCTGCGCTTTTTTGCGAACACGCACCACATGAATCAGTTCAAAATTCCAAGCGGATTTCTTTTTTGTAATATTGCTAGCATGGGAAATGCATCCTGATTCTATTTTATCAATTGTGATCCAGCATAGGCAAAATTAGCCTACTCTATCCTCAGACTAGATGTCATAGCCTCAAGAGTGTGCTACAAAGTGAGAGCTAACAAAACTTAAAACTTAAGAAATTGAGATTTTTTTCCAGAGAAGAAAAAATTTAAACTGAAAAACTGATTACACTGACCGCTAGTAGTGCTAGAGTTTCAGGAAATTAATTTGAAATTTTCAGCGAGTATCGATGCTGAAGCAACTTAAAAAAAATCCAATTCCGATAATTGCCGGTGCAGGACTATTTGCCTTTTTAGCAGGGGCAATGGTGTCAGCGCCTGATATTGGGAAATCCTTAGGACAGTGGCTCAAACCCGGCAGTAATCAGCCTGAGCAGATATCTGAGGCTACCAAAGCCAAATCAGCCGTTTATCCATTGGTGTCACAATCTCTGCCAGAAAGGGCACAAAAGCTAGCAGCGATCGCTCAGGATGCTCGCTCACCAGATCAAAAACGTGCCCGTTACCTGTTAGCCAGTGATTACGTTGAAAGAACCCAAGCTCAAAAAGCCCTGGCTTTGCTTACAGGGCTAGAAAAAGACTATCCTGTCCTCGCGCCGTATATTTTGCTAAAACAGGCGCAAGCAGAAGATATGTTAGGCGAGGAAGGTAAAGCTTCAGATTTGAGGCAGAAAGTCCTCAAAGACTATGGCAACACAGCCGCCGCAGTTAAAGCTAAATACTTGATTGCCCAACCCCAGCTGCACGATCAAGCGATCGCCAAATTTCCTTCCCATCCCCTAACTTGGGAAATTATCCGCAAGCGCTTACAACAGAATCCTAGTCAGCCGCAGTTACAGTTAATTTTGGCTAGATACGCCGCCGATCAACCAGGCATAGTTGGAGTGTTAGATAATCTAGTCAAGCAACCAGCTCTGAAACCAGAAGACTGGGAAATCATTGGAGCAACTTACTGGTTAAATAGTGAATTTGGTAAAGCAGCCACGGCTTACACCAAAGCACCCAAAACACCCCGCAGCCTCTACCGCATTGGACGGGGTTTCCAGGTAGGAGGTAAAGACACAGAAAAAGCGATCGCCAACTATCAACAACTAGTACAGCAATTTCCCGAAGCCCCAGAAACTGGAACTGCCTTCTTGCGTCTGGCAGAATTGGCAAAAACACGTAAAGATGCCATACCATATCTTGACCAAGCAATCAATAATTTTCCCAACATAGCTGGTAAAGCACTAGTAGAAAAAGCCAAAATCTTCCAAAACCTCAAAGATAATCAGTCAGCGGCCAAGGCTTGGGAATTACTCATCGCCAAATACGGCAATTCAGAAGAGGCAGCCGAATACCGTTGGAAAATCGCCCAAGAGAAAGCCAAAGCCAAAGATTACCTTGGAGCATGGCAATGGGCAGAACCAATTACCACCAACAACCCCACCAGTATTTTGGCCCCCAGAGCCGGGTTTTGGGTAGGTAAATGGGCAACCAACCTCGGCAAGCAGCAAGAAGCGAAAGCCGCTTATGAGTATGTGTTAGGTGAGTTTCCTTACTCATACTATGCCTGGCGATCGGCTTCCATTTTGGGGCTGAACGTGGGCAACTTTAACACTGTGCGCCAGTTAAACCCAGAGGTCATCCCACCCCAACGCCCCGTACCTACTGCTGGTTCTGAGACTTTCAAAGAATTGTACCTGTTAGGTCAAAACCGTGATGCTTGGTTGCAATGGGAAACAGAATTCCAAAACAAAACCCAGCCAACAGTCGCAGAACAATTCACCGATGGACTCATGCGGCTAGCAAATGGCGATAACCTCATAGGAATTGACAAAATTTCTAAATTGGAAGACCGAGAAATACCAGAAGAACAAGCCGAATATCAAGCTCTTAACAAACAAATCACCTACTGGCAAGCCCGTTATCCCTTTCCATACTTCCGGGAAATTGTCAAGTGGTCTAGTGAGCGACAACTGAATTCTCTGTTGGTAACTGCTTTGATCCGTCAAGAATCTCGCTTTGAATCGAAAATTAAATCGATTGCTAACGCTACTGGGTTAATGCAAGTATTACCTGACACAGGTAAATGGATTGCCCCCAAAATCAAGTTAGACCCCAAACAAATTGACCTGGAAGACCCCAACACCAACATCAACCTGGGAACTTGGTATTTGGACTATACCCATCAGCAATATAACAATAACTCCCTGTTGGCGATCGCCAGTTATAATGCCGGGCCGGGTAACGTTTCCAAATGGCTGCAAACCCTCTCTACAAAAGATCCAGATGAATTTGTGGAAGAAATTCCCTTCAATGAAACCAAAAACTACGTGCGTCAGGTGTTTGGCAATTACTGGAATTACTTGAGACTTTACAACCCAGAAATTTCTGCGATCGTCGGGCAATACTCTGAAAGACACCCAAAATTGCCAATGCAGTGATGTGGAAACATGAGGCACAGCACTAATAAAATTATTTTATGCACCGCGATGTATTGGCTGCTGTGCCCCGACAATCAGTCTGTAAATAAGTTGTAAATATCAAGAATATTAATCCTGAAATTGCTAAAACTGCAACCAAGAGAGCAATTTTTAAACCACGATTGAGTCGAATAGCCATCCGTCTTTGTCTTGCTTGACTTGCTGCTAATTGAGCCGTTAATTCTTTTTCTTTTAATTCAAATCGTAAATGCTCAATCTCTAATTGACTCAGTTCTTCTTGCTGACGTAGCCGCCGCAATTCCATTAATATATTTTGTGCTGTTGGGGGCTGGAATATAGTAGCCTCTGGTAGATTTTGTCGCTTTTTTTGCCAGAGTTCACTGTTTAAACGGTTGATTTCTGATTGACTTTGTTCTACCTTCCGTCTTAGCTGATTTATTTGGAATTGTAAGCTAGATTCTTGTTGTTGTAGAAAACGAATCAAGTCCACTAAATAATCATGAATCAGTTGATAACGTTCCGGAATATCAGGAAATACCAACACTAATCCAGAGCGGATTAAAATTTCTAGAACTAACTCTAATTTGCAAGGGTCTTCTAATTCTGCCAATTCTGCTGTTAATTCAGCACGAGTTTTAAACGGTCGTTGCTGATTTTCATCTGTTAATAAATATAGAACTATTAATGCTAAACTGGCATTTTCAGTACCACAATCCTTAATAATTTCTTGGATATATCTCTCAATGAGTTTGTTAGGTCTATAAGGCTGATACTGTTCTAGTGTAGTAATGCCCTCATGTTGTAACTGTACTCCTACTACTTGCAATTCAATGGGGCGGACTTCTCCGATTTCTGCGGATAAATCTTCTACTAGGGCATCGATTAAAGCAGTTTCTAAGTAAAATTGTGAACGTTGGGTGAGATTGTAGATCAGATTTTTGGCATCGGCTGGCGAGAAATTCTTTAATTGATAGCGGATATTTTTGTCTAAAATATTAGAGTTAATTACTTCTAAGTGGTTGAGATATTTAAATTCTAATAATCGATGTAAATAATCTTCTCTTAAAGAGAGAATAACCTTAACAAAAGGGATATTCAGACATTGGCTAAGAAATTCATCTATTAATTGTTGTTGCTGATTGTGAGGATAACTAAAGAAAAATTCTTCAAACTGGTCAAAGATTAAAACTGTAATTAAATGGCGATTAGCATTTGTAGATAATTGTTGTAAAATTTCTGTAATAGTATGAGGTATGGAAGGTTGAGGCTCGGCATCAATACCTACTCCTAGCTTAATGTGAGCGATCGCTGCACTCAGAGATTTACCTAACTCTCGTACCCAATCTGTATAAACTTGCAGCACCACCGTCACCGCAATTTGATCACCAATAGCGCGATTTTGCAGCGCTGGTACTAAGCCCGCAGTCACAGTAGAACTCTTACCCACCCCTGAAGGGCCATGAATCACAATCAGCTTTTGATCAGCACGGCTGATTCTCCCAATTAATTGATTAACATCTCGTTCTCGACCAGAAGCAGCAATTTCTAGGGCGATGCTACCGCCACCAAACGGTGATTCTGGGTTTGTGGGTTGTCTTTGAGGTTGCAAACGTCTTGCACCCACAAAAGCCCGTAAACCATACTGCTGTTCTAGGGAATCTTGTTGCTGTTTAATAGTAAAAGCTTCCAGATACGCGCCGGCTGTAAAATAGAGCGATCGCAATGTTTTTAACAAGCGAATATAACGATGGGCATTATGCACATCATGATGAGCACTATATTGATCATCACTACTAGCTAAAGCTGCTTCTAGTTCTTGAGTTGCTTGTGCTAAATGTGCATTAGCTGTTGCTATGTCGCCCAAATTTTGTTGTGCTTGCACTAAAAATAAACGGTAAATTTGTACTAACAGTGAGGGAAACAAGCATTGATGTGGATTATTGTAGTTTTGCGCCTCGCTTAACTTTTCCAGTGCTAGTTGTGCAAATTCACTCACCTTTTTCCACTGCAATTGTTGCATCGCCACTTCTGCCAAAAAGCCGTAGTCGTAAGCAATTTGGATGTAACTACTGTATGTTTGATTGTATGTTTGATGTAACTCCAAAGATTCTGCGGCTACTTTTTGCAATTCTTCCCATTCTTGCAGGTATTGTAAAACTTCCTCAGATTCACAAATTAGCTGGGCGACTATATCCAAACGTCCAGCTACTCGAAAAACATGCTGACATTGCTGAAAATAAGTCTTCGCTGTGTAGCAATGCTGGCGATTTTCTGTTTGATTGTATCCGCCCAAGCGACGATGACATAGTCCTAGATAAAACAGCAGTATTCCCTGTCTGAGAAAATGGGGAGATGCAGTAGGTAAATTTTCTGATTCCCGGATTTGCCAAGACTGCAAACTTCGCTGAAAATGACTTAAAGCTTGATAAATTTGGTCTTCTAGATAACTGCGTAAACCAAAAACAAATTCTAAAACAAATTTTAAATCAGCACTTAACTGTGGTTCTAAATTAATATCCAGACGGGTTAATTCTTGAATTGCTGACAACATTTCATGGCTATTTTCCCAGACTTGACCAATATGCATGGGAAAACCTATAGATTTCTCTCTGGGGTATGGTGCGGCTGCTAGAGTCAGAATTTTGGTAAACAGCAAGTCGGTTTCTTGTTGCAGGAATCGCAGCAAATCTTCAGAGGTCATCTCGAAGCGAATGGGTGTAGCAGCCCAACTAGCAAAATCTGGTGCAAGACGGACAATTTTTTGCAGGACTTCTTCATTTACCCACAAGACTAAAGGAAAGGGTAATCGTTTGGGAAATTCATCCCGCAATTGGTTAATGCTAATAAGTAAATCATCAAGTGTAGCAACATTTTCTAAACCCAAAACCATCACAGATGATGGGTAATCATCTGCAATTTCTATTTGAATAATACTTTCTAAACTGGTGACATCGTGGGGAAGAACTAACTTTTTAATTGGTGATGTAGGGGAAAAAGCTGTTTCTATTTGTTGCAACATCTGCTCTCGCAAAATCCTGTAGTTGCAGCAAACTAAAACTATGGAAAATTGACCGTGAGAAAGCCCGATGGAGCGTGTGAGATTTCTCAGGGCACGGCTATTATTAGCGATAAAATTATAGGCGATCGCTACCTGATCAAACCTAATTGGTGTTGCCATCCAACTAGTAAAATCTGGCGCTAAACGCAAAATTTGCGGTAATATTTGATCATTCACCCACAAAACTACGGGAAATGACAGTTTTTTCCGAAATTCATCTCTGACAATATTAGTCGCACCAAGCAAGTCTTCTAGCTTTGTTACCTTCTCTAAACCTGAAATCATCAATACTGATGGTTGTTCATCACCCAATTGTTCTTGAATAGTGCTGTAAAGGGTAGTAACAGTCTCAGCTAAGACAATTTCTCGCATCTGATACTGCTTTTGTTGTGCTAGTTGTTGCAGCCGTTGGCATAGTTCTTGACGTAATGTATCATCATTACAACAAACTGCCACCAATGAAAATTCTCCCTGAGAAAAGGTGAGTGACCTTACCAGAGTCTTCCATGAACGCTCTTGATTGATTAAATTTTCTGCTGGGCGTTCTGCAACCATGATTTAAATTTTTGCGTTTCTGCTAGCACTGGGTTAATAGCAAACCAAGCCCCTTGATGATCGCGGTATTCAAAGACAAATAAACTCCGCAAAAGTGTGTGATATTCTATGTCACCCCTAACCCTTTGTTGTTGCACTACTTGAAAGATTAATTCCCATTCCAACGGGTCAATAGCATTAGCACGATAATCACGATGTCTTTGGATTACCATCTCTGTACAATCACGATCAAACGGCGGATCTTGTTCTCGCAAACAATCAAACAACAATCCCAGTAAATCTCGGACATGACCACCACTAATTAAGCACAACCGATCTAAAGTTTCCAGACTATCAAATAATTCTGTGACTAAGTTTAAGCGGTCTGTAGGAGAAGCATCAGGAAAAGCTCTAGCTAACACTAATTGCCGCATTAAATTCAGTCCTTGTTGAAAAATTTCCCCAGAACGTAGACGTACAGGAATCATGGGCAAAACTTTCGGTGCGACTCCTCCTCCCAAACGATGCTGTAGCTCGGCGCTATCGTTAGCAAAAGTTAAACTCAGAGGAATAGTATAAACTATGTGGCAATCTAATTTACGTAGCTGCTCTCCCCGGTCAATGAATAGGTATTCTGGGAGAGAACGCCCGGATGGTAGGGGTCTGACTGCTACTCTATCTAGGTTATCGACAATCACTACCAATCCTTTTTTACCCCTAGTTTTGAGTTCTTGGTTAGCCCGCTCTAGCAGTTCATGATTGATTGATTGTAAAATATTGGCGGTGCGGGGTTCGAGGTAGTCTCGCAACCGTCGTCGCAATTGGGGACTCTCTTTAGTTTTGGCAGTAATTTTATTAATACCCACAGATAATTCTGCTTCTAATTCTACATAAAACGGTATTTGCAAAAAATCGACAACTTCGCTAAATAAGTTGGTGAAGTAACCAGGCTTGAATTTAATTTTTATTGCTTCTAGGCTTTCACTTACCTGAGCTGCGATCGCCAGTAAAATATCTGTGATGTCTACATCTGCCATTTCTAAGACATGGGTAGACTCAAAGTAGACTACATGAAAGTTTTCCTCTTCTAATTGGGCTTTGAGGCGTAACAATTCGGTGGATTTACCGCAGCCAATATAGCCTGTAAATAACTGACAGGTGGGTGCATTAGGTGAGATGCGAGTGATGGTGCGTTGTAGGGCTTCGATGATTTTACCTCCCCGCACTGCGGCAAAATCGATATAGTAACGGCGATCGTTGGCATACTCGACCATCAGAGGTCGGCTGGGATTACAAGCTTGATAAAATCTTGCTAAGTCTAGTAACATAACCAATATTTAGCTAGCGATCGCATTTAACCCATATCCTGCATAAATCGTTCGGCTTCCGCCAATAAAGGGTTGATAGCAAACCAGCGATCGCCACTATATTGATACTCAAAAATGAACATATTCCGCAAGAGGATTTGATATGCTTCCTCTCCCACGGCAATCTGCTGTTGTACTACCTGACGCAGCAAATCCCTTTGATCTATTGTAACTATTCGCGTTAAGTGGTTGCGGTTGTTCTCAATCACTGTTTCTATGCATTCCCTGGATAACGGTGGATCTTCTTGACAAAGACATTCATAAAGTAAGCTCAACAATTTCCGGACATGACCACCACTCATGCGACACAATCGATCCAAAGTTTCTAGATGATCGAAAACTTCTGATACTAAATCTAGCCGCTTTTCGGGAGTAAATTCGGGAAAAGCCCTGACCATAACTGTCTGTCGTAATAAAGCTATTCCTTCTGGACAATCGCTACCATCTCGTAACTGCACTGGAATCATGGGTAAAACTCTAGGATGTACTCCTCCACCCAAGCCATTTGTCAAGGCTTCGCTTTCAGCTGAGAAAATCAACACCTGGGGAATTGTGTAAATTACATGACATTGTAATTTCCGCAAATCATCGCCACGGTCAATAAATAAATGTTCAGGCTGCGATCGCCCCCACTGCAATAATCGCATATCTACCCGATCAAGATTATCCACAATCACGACTAAACCTTTTTTGCCTTGCTGTTGTAGCTGCTGATTAGCTGCGGCTAGCAAGTTGATATTGATGGCTTGCAATAGACTAGAACGTTCTGCTTCTAAATGATCTCGCAGTCGGCGTCGCAACTTGGGATCGTTTTTAATGATGGTTGTGATGCGGCTAATACCAACAGACAACTTGACTAAATCTGTAGGTGCAGAGAAATCTATTGGTGTCAGTAAAAAATTCTTGACTTCGCTAAACAGTTGATTAAAATAATCGGATGGTTCAAACTTGATATCGGCTGCTTCTAAACTTTCGCTGACATGACGAGCGATCGCCAATAACACATCACTAATATCCAAGTCCACCATGTCCATATCTTGGCTAGACTCGAAATAAACTACGTGAAATCCCTTTCTCTCTAGTTCTAATTTTAGCCTTAATAATTCCGTAGATTTGCCACAACCAATATGCCCCGTAAACAACTGACAGCTAGTGTCATTGGCTGAACGGATAATCGTCCCACTCAAGGCCTCAATCAGCCTGCTGCCACGGACTGAAGAAAAATCAATATAATATTGACGATCTTCCGCATCTTCCATGTTCAGGGTTTTGCTGGGATTACAGGCATTAAAGAAGCGGATGAGATCCAGTTTGTATGTGTGGTCTGCCAGTGCTTTGAGTTGCTCTTGAGCTAGGGCATGATCGGGTTCAATCAGCAAAGCTAGCTGCAATTGTTCCTTAGCTAAGTCTAGCTGATGTTGTTGACTTAATTGCTCACCGTAACCAAGTAGCGATCGCACAAATCCTTCTTGATTGCGGATGGGGTCAAGTTGATAAGCACGTTTGTAAAATTCTACAGCTTTGCGGAAATTGGCTATTTCTAAATAACCATCAGCTAAGGTAAACAGAGCGCTGAAATGGTTAGGATTAAATGCTAAAACCTGTTCATAAAGATTGAGAACATGACCTATCCCGTCACGTTTACGCCTCCTGTCGGCGATTTCATAAATTCCGTGGGCTTCATCATCTAAATTTTCTAAGTCCCGAATTTCTCGCCTGAGGGAATGTTCCTGAATTAACCAGCGCCGGACTAATTCAAGTGTCACATTGTAAGTAGGAATTTTCGTTAACGGTGGTTCGGGACTAGCTAGCTGTCGTAAAAAATTCCACTCAACTAATCGGTCTCCCGCTTGACGCAATTGCTCTGTATATTCCACCCCATATTCTTTGAGTAACCTCAAAGGTTCCCCCACCACCCAATCAGGTCTGACAGTATCAATATTTTGCGACTCCGCCACCGCCGAGAAAATCACTCGTTCCGGAATCGATAGTCCATCCCGAAACCACGCTAATCCACCCATTCCCAGTTCAATCGCCTTATCAACGATATTTTCCACGTCGGCGGCTTGCACCTGAAAACGTTGACTATCTCTGGCTTGGGTGAATAGGGCATAGCAAAGTAACTGTGTAAAATATGGATGACCAGCACAGAGGTTGTTAATTGCCGCGATCGCATCTGGAGTATATTGCAGCAAGTCTTGAGCAGGGTTGACAATCAGCCCTTGGGTACTAGATGCATCCAGTAGTCCAATGTTGTAGTTAGCTGCGCCCCGAAACAAGTTGAGCAAAATCGGCATATCTTCCAGCCGTCGCCCCACCACGGGAATGATTACCAGTTTTTCTTGTCCACTCACCAAGGACTGTAAATAGGGAAAGAAATGCTCACTAGAGGTTTCTTTGTGATAATCATTCAAAACATCAAATTCGTCCAGCAACAGCACCAAATTTTGATTGTTTAATGCTGTATATACTTGGGGTAAGAAAGTATCCGCAAAGAGTTGGGGATTGTGTTTCATCTCCTCGCGCTGCGGGAGTATGACTTGAGTTGTTGGTAGATTGAGGCGATCGCAAATAGTCTGCGCCAAGTTATGTAGCAAGTAGCCCAACGGCTCACTAGCCAATCCTTGCAGGTCAAAGGTGACAAACACAAAATCTGGCAAATCGACAAAATAGGGAATTTGGCACAAAACAGTAGATTTGCCAATCCGCCTCTGACCATGCAGTAAAATTACCTTGACATTTTGCCTAAGTTGATCATCTATGAACTGAAACAAGTCTTCTCTGCCAAAGAATAACTCTCGTTCATAAATTGGGCGACCAATTACGTAAGGATTATTCCGACTCATTTGCCCAGTCATACCTGTTAGCTCCATCTCATACAGATTTAGGATTTGAGATTTGGGATTTGAGATTTGGGATGGTCAACCTTGATCCGATAGACTTGAGGGCGAAAGTTTCTGAAAGATGTCAAACACTCAAAGCACTCACTAGTTTACTAACCCATCCCACAATTGACTGGATAGTGTCTTGATGCTCCCATACCTGCACCATCACCGTCTTAATTTTTTCCGCTTGTTTGCGACTCATGAGATTCAACATAACTTTCTCGCGGGTGACTAATTCCGTTGTGGTACTGCTGTTTTCTATTTCCTTAATTACCCACCACTCCATCAGCGATGATGTAAAGGCGATCGCAAATTTGCCTTGTTCTACTTTGTAAGTAATTAGCCCCCGTTCTTCTAAATCTCGTAGTTCGCGGTTTCGTTGCGAAAATATCAAATCCATATCACCCAAATCGTACTTGCGTTTACGATTGAGGCGACCTTCTAACTTAGACAAAGCAATTAACATCATTAATACCTGCTCATCTGGGGATGAGAACACCCACATATCCCGCAAGAAATGTTTCGTCGCACTTTCAAAATTTCGGAAAAATGCCTCAACCTCAGGTACTTGCCCAGTCCGCAGATTGTTGTATAACAAATAATAAGCAGTTTGTAGCAGTGCTGGATGCTGACCCGCAACTTCATGTACGCCATCATGTAGTTCTTGTGTAATGCGATCGCTCAGATAAAACCAAGAAGCTACATCATTCTGTGTAAAAGGTTTGAGTGGTTGAAATAGGTAGTGATTATACCACGGCGAAGCATTAAATTTGATTTCCGGGCCTAATTCATTCAACCGTCGCAAAGAAGTGACAATAGTTGAGAGGTAGCGACTTTCTTCACCATTAATGGCTAGATTACGAAATTCGCTCAAGAAATTCGTCATTTCCTCCTCTGTGTAGTTAGCATTTGCTACTAGTGCAGCGTGGTAATCGTCTAACAGCAGTACTAAAAACTGCTGCTGTTGTCCTATGAGCCTTAACACACGTTGCACATCAGATTTCTGAATCGACAATTGTTGTAATATGACCTCAATTGGCGATCGTAACGCCACATTGCCCTCAACTTTTTCCCTCAGCTTACTCAATATCTCTCGCCAGAAAGCCCCAGGTGTGAACGGATTAATAGTTGAACAATTGAGTAAAACAATCAACGCTTGGGAGTGATCATATTGTCGGTCTATCCATGTTTGTGGTTCTGCAATAAACCGCAAAAAAGATGATTTACCCATACCAGGGCCACCCCAAAGGGCCAAGTGACTACCATTAGAAATTTGATCAAAAGCAATGTTCACTTCCGATCCCCTACCCACAAAATATCGTGGGGGGACGGGGCCTCCCACATAAAAAGGATTTTCTTTCCTTGTCTGTGTCATAGCAACTTAAATGATATTCTTAATAATTCAGCAATCCGGTGGGAGTTATTGCACACCCATACTACAAATCTAACTAAACTAATTCCGAAAAAAGGGCAATAAAAGTTACCAAGCCAGCAAAAACATTTGTTTAGCTGCTTCCAAGTGGGTAAAATCACGAAAATTCCGCCCAATTCTCTGAATATTTGTGCTTATAAAGTAATTTCTTTCACCACATACTACCAAGCAGAACCCGTAGGATAAGCACAAAGAACACGAAGAACAGCGTTATCAAATATCGCTTTGCAAGACCTAGTCCTATCTTTCTAGCTGCTTCCCCAGATAAAATAGTCAACAAATGTTGCCGAATAGCTGACTCATGACACCACAAGATTTAGATAGTGTAGGGCAGTCCGCTCAACTAGGGGAATATCCTGATGTGGCTGACTCCAACTCTGCCGATATTGACCTAGAAGCTGATGGCAACTCAAATACCGATCTACTGGATGAGTTGCCAGATGAAGTCGAAATGTCCTTTTTCGACCACTTAGAAGAGTTAAGACAGCGAATTTTTTATGCGCTGATTGCTGTGGTGGTGGCAATTGTCGGCTGTTTCTTTGCCGTCAAGCCACTTGTCCAGTTGCTAGAAGTTCCTGCACAAGGAGTGAAATTTCTTCAACTCGGCCCGGGAGAATATTTCTTTGTCACTGTCAAAGTCGCAGCCTACACTGGCTTAGTACTTTCTAGCCCGTTTATCCTTTACCAAATTATCCAATTTGTCCTCCCAGGACTGACTCGCCGTGAACGTCGCTTAATCGGCCCTGTGGTTTTGGGGTCTACAGTTTTATTTGCGGCTGGATTAGTATTTGGCTATTCTCTTCTCATCCCCGCCGCTTTGAAATTTTTCATTAGCTACGGTGCGGATGTTGTAGAACAACTGTGGTCGATTGAGAAATATTTTGAATTTGTGCTAGTGCTTTTATTTTGCACTGCCCTAGCATTTCAAATTCCTGTGATCCAAATTTTGCTGGCTAGTTTAGGGATTGTTTCTTCTAAACAAATGCTTGCTGGTTGGCGTTTTGTAATTATGGGTTCTGTCGTCTTGGGTGCTGTGCTCACACCTTCGACTGATCCCTTGACTCAAAGTCTCTTAGCAGGAGCAGTTCTAGGACTTTATTTTGGTGGTATCGGTGTAGTGAAGCTCTCAGGCAAATGATTGTCATTCGTAATTTGTAATTACTCTAATTCCAGTAGGAAATAATTCAAAATTGCCAATCAGTCATGCCGCAAATTAGCTATGATGACTTTGAAAAAGTTGAAATTCGCGTTGGCAAAATCATTCAAGTTGCAGATTTTCCTCAAGCACGAAAACCAGCTTATAAGTTGTGGATAGACTTTGGTGATTGGGGCATTAAAAAATCTAGTGCTCAAATTACCAAACTTTATCAACAAGAAGATTTAGTAAATAAAACAATACTAGCTGTTACCAATTTTCCACCTAGGCAAATTGGTAATTTTTTGTCGGAAGTTTTGGTTTTAGGCGTTGTGTTGGATGATGGTGACGTGGCGTTAATTCAGCCAGATAGAGATGTGCCTTTGGGGAAAAGAATTTTATGAGTTTGCAAGGTCATCAGCTACAATATCCACTCCGAAGAGCGTTCACCCAAATCGAGAGGAATACTAACGGCTTTGCCAAGTCGGGGGCGATCGCGTGTTTGTGTAATAAATCTTTGTACTTGCGTTGTGCCACCTAAAGCATGAAGATAATTAGCAATAGTATCAAGATGCACTTGGTACTCGTCCTCACTCATGGGAAAAGAAGCTTGCTCCAAATATTTCCACATGACCTGTAAAAATATCTTGCCTTGGGATCGCCGAAACTGGACATCATAAGAGTGTCCCCATTTATCAATCAACATTTGACGTAATTCTTGTCCTGTCATGGCTCATCTCATGAAGATTTTTACATTTAGTTATGATGTTAAGTTCCGTAACTCAAGTATGATAAGGATATAAAGAAATGTAATGCTAACAGAAAAGATGCTAGAAATATCTTGGAACAAAGAAATATGGCATTTTTGTGGGCGTTAGCATTTCGACTCAGATAGGAGTTACTCAAGTATTAGTACTCTTATCAAAATGCTTAACAAAATACACAAAGAGCGCGTAGATTATGGCTCAATTTTCTGAATCAGCAGACGTGCCCGATATAGGGCGTCGTCAATTTATGACCCTGCTCACTTTTGGAACTGTCACTGGAGTGGCTCTAGGAGCATTGTATCCCGTCGTCAAATACTTTATCCCACCTGCTACCGGTGGCAGTGGTGGCGGAACAACGGCAAAAGATGAGCTAGGCAACGATGTTAGCCTTAGCAAATTTCTAGAAAGCCATAATCCAGGCGATCGCAACCTAGTTCAAGGACTTAAGGGCGACCCTACCTATATTGTGGTAGACAGCAAAGAAGCGATCGCTGATTACGGCATTAATGCTATCTGTACCCACTTAGGTTGTGTTGTCCCCTGGAATGTGGCTGAGAACAAATTTAAATGTCCTTGCCACGGTTCCCAGTACGACGCCACAGGCAAGGTTGTACGCGGGCCAGCACCACTTTCCTTGGCCCTTGCTCATGCCAATGTCAACGACGACAAAATCGTCTTGACCCCTTGGACTGAAACCGACTTCCGCACCGGCGAAGCACCTTGGTGGGCATAGTACAGTGCTGAGTGCTGAGTTATGAGTCAAAAGTCAAAAGTATTTACTCTTAACCAATGACTAATGACAAATGACAAATGACCAATAACCAATTCATCAGAGAATCGTTGTCCTTATAGAGATGAGAAATGCTTTTACAACAGCGAGGTTAACTCGCAGTGCTAGAGCAATAGTAAAAACATTGCTCATAGCGATCGCTACTGTGACCTTTTTCTTCACCAGCGATCTAGCCTATCCCCAAGCCGCCGCCGCCTATCCCTTCTGGGCACAGCAAACCTATCCTGAAACCCCCCGCGAGCCAACCGGGCGGATTGTTTGTGCTAACTGTCACCTGGCCGCCAAAACCACGGAAGTGGAAGTTCCCCAATCCGTGCTGCCGGATACGGTATTTAAAGCCGTGGTGAAAATTCCCTACGATACCAACGTGCAGCAAGTGGGTGCTGATGGTTCTAAAGTTGGTTTAAACGTCGGCGCCGTATTGATGCTACCTGAAGGCTTCAAAATTGCTCCTGAAGAGCGTATTCCTGAAGAGTGGAAAGAAGAAGTTGAGGATCTAACCTATCAACCTTATAGCGAAGATAAAGAAAATATTGTCATCATTGGACCATTACCTGGTGAGCAATATCAAGAAATTGTCTTCCCAGTACTTTCTCCTAACCCCGGAACCGACAAAAGCATCCACTTCGGTAAATATTCAGTTCACGTCGGTGGGAACCGAGGACGCGGACAAGTTTACCCCACTGGTGAAAAGAGCAACAATTCAGTTTATAACGCTTCCGCTACTGGCACAATTAGCAAAATTGCCAAAGAAGAGGATGAAGACGGTAACGTTAAATATCTACTGAGTATCCAGAGTGAATCTGGTGAATTCGTTACTGATACTGTTCCCCTAGGCCCAGAACTAATTGTTTCTGAAGGACAAGCAGTAAAAGCAGGTGATGCTTTGACTAGCAATCCTAACGTTGGTGGATTCGGTCAACAAGATACAGAAATTGTGCTGCAAGACGCCAGCAGAATCCAGTGGCTAATTGCCTTCATCGCGCTTGTGATGATGGCTCAAGTACTTTTAGTACTGAAGAAAAAGCAGACTGAAAAAGTCCAAGCTGCTGAACTTAATTTCTAAATTCTCTGCTAAATAATCACTTTTAGGACAGGTAATTTACCTGTCTTTTTTTATTAGGAGTAGCTTGGCAATCAAAATTCGACTCCATACTGCTCTGAATCATCCCCAAATTTTACCCTAGTATAATTTTGGGCTTTTGGTAGTTCTAAAACCAAGCGGAGTGGAACAGCTAAAACACATAAATTTTTGTAAAAACTACTAGTCTGTCAAGATAAAAATGATCGACTGTAGTGCGGGCATCTTGCCCGCGTGAGCGAGACGCTAGTAGTCTGTCAAGATAAAAATGATCGACTGTAGTGCGGGCATCTTGCCCGCGTGAGCGAGACGCTAGTAGTCTGTCAAGATAAAAATGATCGACTGTAGTGCGGGCATCTTGCCCGCGTGAGCGAGACGCTCACACTACCAAAAATCCCTCAAAACAAAATTGACAGACTACTACTGTCAAGCATTGATCAGCTTCTTAATTAATATTTACTTGATCAATAACTATTGGTTATTGACTATAAACTCAGAAATATTAACTATATGATCAAGAATTAAGGAGCACAAAAAAATGACTGCAAAGAAAATTTTAATGCTGGTTGGCGACTATGTGGAAGACTATGAAGTCATGGTGCCCTTTCAAGCGCTGCAAATGGTAGGGCACACAGTTCATGCAGTTTGCCCTGACAAGAAAGCCGGTGATCAAGTGCGAACAGCAATTCACGATTTTGAAGGAGACCAAACTTACAGTGAAAAGCCTGGTCACAATTTCACTTTAAACGCCACCTTTGCTGAAGTATTAGCCGAAACCTATGATGCCCTAGTAATTCCCGGAGGACGGGCCCCAGAATATATCCGCCTTAATCAAAAAGTGCTAGACATCACCCGCTACTTTGCTACAACCAATAAGCCAATTGCTGCAATTTGCCACGGTTTACAGTTGTTGGCTGCGGCTGATGTATTACAAAGCAAGACTTGTACTGGCTATCCTGCCTGCGCTCCAGATGTGCGAAGTGCTGGCGGTAACTACGTAAGCATTGATGTTGATCAGGCAATAGTTGACGGTAACTTAGTGACAGCACCAGCCTGGCCTGCTCATCCTCAGTGGTTAGCAGAATTCCTCAAAGTGCTTGGCACTAAAGTTGTGCATCCAGAGATAGCTGCTGTTAACTAACGGTCTGACCGAGGGTTACAAGCTGGGAAATCGTCAGTGGAGAAAAATTACTACAAAATCATTGACGATTTTATATTTTTTGATTTTAACTAAATGTGGTCAAGACTACTAATAGTTAATAAACTAATATACATTGGATTTCCACTAGGGTATCCATAATTTTTCATGGATGCTCTCGATAATTAATTAACCTGACAAATAAACCTGATAGCAGACTTTCAACAGCCACAATGCTTGTCAACATTGGGTAAAACAATTTTAAATTCTCACGCTCACGAATTTTCAATTCCTGAGCAGTGAGTAAAGCTATATTTATATTTAGCAATACTGTTGATGATTTGGCTAAACTTTAAGTTCTACTGCCAAAGTATTTGAATAATTAGCTTAAACACCCACTTGAACTCGATGACAGGCAAAAACCCAAGACATAATGCATTTCTGCGGCTAGTGTCTGGTAATGGAGCGACTTTGAGGTCAGAATCTCGCTACTCACTGCTCCCCAGTAAAGAAGTGATCATTGGACGCGACCCCAGCTGCCAAATTGTCTTAGATGCCATGATGTATCGGATGGTATCTCGTCGTCATGCGGTGGTTCGTCCCCTCTCCTCATCTCCAGACAACAAGTTTAGCTGGGTAATTTGTGATTTGAATAGTGCCAATGGCACTTATTTAAATGGTAAGCCCTTACAGGGTTGTCAAGAATTACACCCAGGCGATCGCATTTCTCTTGGTGCTGATGGGCCGCAATTCTTATTTGAGAATGAATTTGTCTCCCCGGCTACCATTATGACTCGACCAGTCAGTGCGCTGCCTTCAGCCGGAAATTCCCCAGGGCAGTTAAAGCCTGATTCTGTTAGCTTCACTCAACTTTTTCCGATTATTTCTACTGGTAAAGACTTAACTCGCAAAGCTTACCTCATCCCAGGAATCCTGACTGTGGTATTTGTGGTACTGATGTTTGCTACGGTAGGGCAACCACAGGCAAATCAGGTAATTGTTGCCAGTTACATAGCTTTTGCTGCCTACTTCTTTGTTTACCAACTTTGTGGCAAACAAAAGCCTTGGTGGGTGCTAATGGCTGTGGCATTAACTACAACGCTGATTTTAAAAAGTCCGATTTTGGATTTATTTATCTTTGTGTTTCGTGATGTCCTACCTGGCAAACTCCCCTCTTCTCAAGATTCCATCACCTTCACAGAATTGCTGATCCGGATGTTTTTTGGTGCTGGGTTGATGGAAGAATTACTTAAGGCCCTACCTATATTGGCGGCTTATTTAATTGCTAGCGGTTTACCCTCACCTTGGCGGGAACGTATAGGTGTCCGGGAACCTCTGGACGGTATCCTCTTGGGCACAGCTTCGGCTGTGGGTTTTACCCTCTTAGAAACTCTGGGACAATATGTACCAGTGATTACTCAAAATGTCGCTCAACAGGCAGATGTAGGAACTGGTCAATTGGTGGGCTTACAATTGCTAATTCCACGAATTCTCGGCTCTGTAGCGGGACACATGGCTTATAGTGGCTATTTGGGGTATTTTATCGGGTTGGCTGTGCTCAAACCCCGTTTAAGCTGGCAAATTCTGCCGATTGGCTATGTGAGCGCTGCTGCACTGCACGCTTTGTGGAACGCTACTGGATCAATCAATGCTTTGCTGTTGGTGGTGGTTGGGGTATTGTCTTACGCCTTTTTGATGGCAGCAATTCTCAAGGCGCGGGCTTTATCACCGACGCGATCACAAAATTTCGCTACTCGCTTTCTTGGCCCTAAATAATTATTGTTGGTTATTTGTCATTGGTCATTTGTCAGCCACTGCTTGACTAGGGTTCTCGGTCATTGAGCATAGCCTCTCCGTCAGAAAAAGTGTGGTGTCATTGGCAAGGGTTTCAAGCGTATTGACGTTTGGTAACGTAGTTTAGTTTGTTCTTGCTTACCTATTTCTTGCCTATTCCCTATCTCCAGTTCCCAAATAGTTTTAATAAATTGGTTTTTTAAAATCAAGCAATTTTTTATCCTAAATTCAAGGGTTAAATACCCCTACGTCTACACGTAGTATTAGTTGAGTTAGGGTTTAAATCTCCTACTCCAACTGTCTTGAATTTTGAATAGTTACGTCTTGGGATAGATGGCACTAGTCTTGCAATCAGCGTATTATAACTGTCTGTTGTGGAAAGCTATGTCCTGATTACTAGCAATTCAAAATTATACTGAGACTCGCAGCATCAAAACTATTAGCCACTAAAGTTCCTTGTCTTAAATCTTAGCCAAGAGACACAAAGTTAAACTGAGAACAGGAATGTACTAATTCGCAGCAATTTTGACCACGCAAGATTCTGTGTCTCTCTACGTGACTCTGAGTTTAACAAGGCGATGATTTTAGGCAAAGCGGTACTTAAATTTCCGACTCAGAGTTATTTAGTTGTGCTAAAGCGTAGTAAGAAATGGCCAAACTAACTTTGGCTTGCTCAATTTCTGATAAAGCTGCCCAATCACGATTGCCCAAGTTGTTCATGACGGATGTCGCATTTTGTGATTCATTGCTTCGCATAGCGTAGGCATAGGGACGAGCCAAAACCAAAAGGTCTTCTACTTCCCAAGCAGGTAGTACAGCCTGAACACACTGAACCAACTGTTCACCGATTGATGCTTGGGTAGAAAAAATCTCAGTAGCTTTTTCGGCGATCGCATTTAGCCAGCTTTGGGGTACACCCGCAGCAAAAGTTGTTTGCAAAGTTTCTTGAATGCTAGCGACCACAGATTGGCCAGTGGTGAACCCAGACCAAAGATTGTTGAGTTGGCTGTAAAAAGTCTGCGATCGCGTCGTTAGTTCTGCTTCTAAGGAATCGTCAAGAATGAACTGCTGTTCTAGCTCACGAAAATAAGCTTCTGATTCTTCGTCAGCAGGATTCCAGGGATAATTCTCATCCTCTGGTTCTAGTAGCCCAGCGAGGAAATCTAGTTCTGTGGCAGAGGGTAAAGATTGAAAATTGTCTACACCTTTGATTTTATTAGTCATTTCTCACCTTTTAGTTAATTATTTGACAGTATTGACAACTACACATGTCAGGATCAGATTTCCGCAAAAAAAGTTAATTTTGTTTGAGGGTGAAGATTGTCACACTCATGGCTTTAAATGGTCATGGGGAATGGGAGCAGGAGGAATAGCTTTTGAATCTTAACAAATGAAAAATGTTTAATTTTACGAATCATTAATCATAAACTCCCAGATATCACCTCTGGTAGAACTACCAAACTTTAACTGCATTCCAGGTTTTAATACTACTTGCTCACGGAGGATTTGTTGCCAACCATTCGGGCCTAAAAACCAGGTGGTGCCGTGGGTAGATACATCTTGCAGGTAATAAGTTCGCATCGGAGTACTACCAATAAAAGTATGACGGCATAAAATCTCAGCGTGGCGTCTGGAAACTGAGGGTTCTGGGATGACGATATCATTGTCTCTCGTGCGACCAATGCGAGTCACGCCAGAACGCAAGGGCCAAGTTTGACCTTCTGGTGAGAGCGATCGCAAAGAACCTGTGGGCACTTGACCAGTTAGGCTAGGGATGGAGGTTTCTGGTAATTCTGTATTCCCTTCATCAAAACTCTTGATTAGTTCGCCATTATAGTCTGGATGTAGATAAAGGACTGGTAAAGTCCAAGCTGGCTGATTAAATTTATAAATTGTCAATAATTCTTGCCTAGCCTCTGCTACAGCTTCATCAATTGGTTTACGCGATCGCAATGCTTTAGCAAAGGCTTGAATAAAACTGTGGCTTTCGGGATCGTTAATTTGATCACGCATTCCCAAAACAGCTGGTACTCCATGACGGATTAGCACTTCTGCTAAACTACTGTGAGGTATGGCTTGGTTATTATTAGCAGCTGGTTGTGCTCCCCAGCAGGCATTAAAAACTGCTAATTTAACACCAGTATGGGTCAAAACCTGGGCTAGTTCTATACCATTCAATGTCTGACCTGGCTGCAAAAACAGTAATCCTCCATCCGGATCTGGCAGTCCGTGACCAGCATAAAAAAAGACATTATAAGTTTTCGTTTCTAGCTCTTGGATCAGTTCTTGTGGTGTGGGTTGCAGCAATGTATTTACCATGCAAGGTGCATAGCCTTGAGAGTTACTACCAACCGGGCTACCATGAGCCAAAGCCTTTGATAAAATTTCAGCTTCTTGTTCTAAGTGTAAATTGTCATTTTCTCCCAAGACCAGCAGAATATTTAGAGCCTGGGCTGTGCGCGAATATGGTAGAGGCTCAACCTCGCTGGTGGTGCGACTAAACAGCAAATCTTGAGACAAAGACATCGCTGATTGACCATCACGCTGCATAATTTCCCAAGGCAAGGCGATGAGATGGGGGTCACGAATTTCTAGTCGGAAGCGCAACCGTGTACGCTGACCCATAGCAATACCACGACTACGTTCTAAACTACCCAGAATTTGTCCGTCAAACAACCAATGCCACAGACTAATTCCCAAGTATTGCATCAAACGACTACTGTAAGCAGTCTGACCTGAAGAGAGTGAAACTAGGTTAATTGGTAACGGGTTCGTCGGTACAGGCGTAGAACTAGGAGAAATATTTAAGGGACAATGACCAGCAAACATCTCTTGCCATTCTTGCCATACTTGAGTGAGTTCAGCAGGCCACACACAGTCATGTAAAACATAACCACTGGGATAGGGAGCCTTAACCACCCAAATGGCGAAGTTATCAGTGCCAGTGTTCATCAGACGAGCGATCGCCAAGTTTAGTGATGGCAATGGATTCATTCAACTAAAAGGTAAAAACAAATAATTTCAAATAGTAATTTTTCAAGGTGAGGATTTCTACCTTGTAAGTTTCTTATTGATTATTATGTATTATTTCAGGTTTTAACAGTTTGTGGAGTGTCCTGACCAGTTACATTCCCATACAGTTTAGCCTTCTGGTTTTTTAGGTAAATTTAATTACACGGACAAGAGCGATCGCTATTTGGCATTGTCACCCAAGACATATGCATGGAGCATTATCTGTTGCTTATGATACATTACTCAAAGTAATCGGATAAAGCTATACCTAATAAAGCTCATCTGGCGATGATATTTCTCCAAGATTAACAGCCAGAATTTGAGAAGACTTCAACCATTGGGAATCAAAAGAACTGAGGTGAGTTGTAGTAATTAAAGTTTGAAATCTGTCTTGAATAGCATCAAGTAATTGATTTTGTCGGGATGGATCTAATTCTGCCAAGACATCGTCTAATAGCAGGATTGGCGGTTCTCCGACTACTTCTTCTATCAGTTGTAATTCAGCTAATTTTAAGGCTAGCACTAAGGTTCTTTGTTGACCTTGAGAACCGTATTGCCGAGCGGGTGTTTGGTTAATAGTCAATTCAATTTCATCACGATGGGGGCCAACAAGGGTTGTACCTTGATGTAGTTCAGCAACAGATCGCTGCTGAATTTTGGTTAAAAAAGCTGCTTGTACTTCTTCTAGATTATTGTGCTCCAAAGGTATATTTGGTGAGTACTTGACTTGAAGTATTTCCGTACTACCACTAATACTGGCGTGCCAAGCTGTAGCAATGGGAGCTAGCCTTTGGATGGCGCGATCGCGTCTTCTAATCACCCTTGTCCCGGCGGTGGCTAACTGTGCATCCCACAAAGCAAGTTCTGATTGTAGAGAGGCTGTGTGCAAAGTCTCTAATTTTTTTTTAAAAAAAGCATTACGTTGCCGCAGCACCTGATGATACTGCTGCAAAATGTGAGCATACACAGGTTCAAGTTGGATTAAAAGTGTATCCAGCCAATGACGACGACCTTCAGGGCCGCCGCGCACCAAGTCTAGATCCAAACTAGAAAACTGTACGGCATTGAGGACGCCGAGAAAGTCCATTTGGCGACGCAGGGATTCACCATTGAGAGCCACACTGCGGCGACCTTGACGACGGAGTGTTAAGCACAGGTCACTAGTACCAGTATCTCGTTCCAAGGTGGCATGAATTTGGGCGATCGCTTCTCCTTCTTGGACTAAATCACGATCGCGTGCCATGCGATGCGATCGCAATGTCGCCAGTAACTCCACCGCCTCCAACAAATTTGACTTACCCTGAGCATTATTACCCACCAAAATCGTTTTGGCAGCATTAAAATTAACCTTTTGGTCTTGGTAATTGCGGAACTGTCTCAGGTGTATGGTCTTGAGGTACATAGGGGGTGATGGGGTGATGATGTGTAGAGTAGAGACGTAGCATTGCTACGTCTCTACAAATGACAAATGCCAAACACCCCATTACACAGTTCTCTTACCCATAAAACGGAAGAATAACTTTTCTAACTCCACCCAAACAAACATCAAGCTACTGAAGCCGATACAAATGGCTAGTTCTGTGGGACTAAGCCAATGAGTACCAAAGAAGTCGCGCAAGGGCGGCACATAAATGAGCATCAGTTGCAAAATTGTGGTGAGAACCACAGACCCCAATACAAATAGATTAGAGAAGGGGTTCATTTCTATGGTCAGTTGGTTATTAGAGCGAATGGCGATCGCATGACCCATTTGGGCAATACATAGAGTAGTAAAGACCATTGTTTTCCAGGTGTCTGGATTACGTTGATACGCTGGTGCATGGGTATGGCCGTAAGCCCATGCCATTAAAGCAATGGAGATAATCGCAAATATAATCCCAATGCGGATCATATAAGCACCTAGCCCCCTGGCGAAAATACTTTCGCGGGGACTGAAGGGCGGACGCTTCATCACGTCTGGCTCTGGAGGTTCCACCGCCAAGGCTAGGGCTGGCAAACCGTCTGTCACCAAGTTCATCCAGAGAATTTGTAAAGGTGTGAGGGGAACGCCTCCTAAGCCAATAAGGGGTGCGGCGGCAATCGTGAGTACTTCGCCAATGTTACTACCGAGGATGTACTTAATAAAGCGGCGGATATTAGTGTAAACTACTCTACCTTCTTTGGTAGCAGTGACAATCGTGGCAAAGTTGTCATCTAGTAGTACCATATCGCTGGCTTCTTTGCTGACATCAGTGCCTGTGATGCCCATTGCAATGCCAATATCAGCTTGTTTGAGCGCTGGGGCGTCGTTTACACCATCACCTGTCATGGCAACAAACCTGCCCCGACGTTGCAATGCTCTGACAATTCGCAGTTTGTGTTCTGGCGCTACCCGCGCATAGACACTCACCAGGTCAACTTGTTCCTCTAGTTCCTGGTCACTCATTTTTTGTAATTCTTGACCTGTGAGCACACGAGCATCTTGGTCAGCAATTCCCAAGTCATTGGCGATCGCTCTGGCGGTTAACTGGTGGTCGCCAGTAATCATCAATGGGCGGATACCAGCATCCCGACACTCTTGGACTGCGGCTCTCACTTCTGGACGTGGTGCGTCTAACATGCCCACCAATCCTAACCATACCAAGTCATTCTCGGATATTTCTTCTGATCCTTCAGGCGGAATTTCTGAGAGGGGTTTGTAAGCAAAACCAAGAACCCGTAGACCTTTACTGGCCATGAGGTCGTTTTCTGCCAGAATTTTACTACGTTGCTCTTCACTCAAGGGCACTGAGTTATATCCCAGGTGAATCTGAGTACAACGCACCAAGGTTAATTCTGGTGAACCTTTGGTAAACATTAAGTAATTTTCAGATTGCAAAAAGCTAGCAATTACCGGGTCAACACCTGCGAAAGATGATGTCCCTGTGGTGACTTCTTCCACCTGAGAAATCACGCTCATCCGCTTCCGTTCCGAAGAAAACGGGAACTCCCCAACTCTGGGTAACTTACTGCTCCACTGGTCTTTTTCAATTCCCGCTTTGCCTGCTAGGGTGACTAAGGCTCCTTCTGTAGGATCGCCTAAAATTGCCCACTCTCCTTGTTCTTTTTGCAACACCGAATCATTACAAATAGCACAGGCAACTAGTAAAGCAGAGATTTCTGGATACTCATCTACAGTAACTTTTTGTCCATCTAAGTGGAACTCACCCACAGGTGCATAACCTTCACCCGTGACGCGAAATGAGTGTTCATTGGCATAAACTGACTGCACAACCATCTTGTTTTGAGTCAGTGTGCCAGTTTTATCAGAGCAGATAGTTGTCACAGAACCCAATGTTTCCACAGCTGGCAACTTGCGAATTAAGGCATGTTGGCGCACCATGCGCTGTGTTCCCAGAGCTAATGTCACGGTGATTACAGCAGGTAGACCTTCAGGTACTACAGCTACCGCCATACTCAAAGAAATTTCCAAGAGGTCTTGTAAGTTGCTAAAACCTCGTGCTTGGATAATACCGCCGACCACAACGATCGCCACCAAAATCAAAGAACCTGTAACCAGAACGTTGCCCAGTTGGGTCATCCGTTGCTGCAAAGGCGTTGGTTCACTTTCCACAGATTGCAACAAGGCAGCAATTTTGCCTAGTTCTGTCCGCATTCCAGTGCTAGTAACCAGCACCTTAGCGCGTCCTTGGACGACTTCAGTACCTTGAAAGACTAAATTAAGGCGATCGCCCAATGATGTATCTTCAGGTAAAACGATCTGAGATTGCTTGTTGACCGCTTGAGCTTCACCTGTCAGCGCCGACTCTCGCACCTGTAAATTCGATTGTTCCAGCAAACGACCATCTGCGGCTACCTGTACCCCAGCTTCCAGCAGCATCACATCTCCTGGTACTAGTTCTTTGGCTGCTACGTCTAAGAGTCTGCCATCACGGATAACTCGCACTAGGGGAGATGCCAGTTTTTTCAGGGCGGCGAGGGCCTTTTCGGCGCGGCTTTCTTGCACATAGCCCAGGATACCATTGAGGATGACAATTGCCATGATGGCGATCGTGTCTTTGAATGGCACTTCACCTGGCTTTAAAGTACCCCCCTGCCAAGCCATGAAGTCTAAGAACCCAGAAATGAAAGCAACGGCAATCAGCATCAACAACATGATGTTTTTGAACTGATCTAGCAAAATTTCCCAAGTGCTGCGCCCACCATGTTCTTCGAGTTCATTGGGGCCGGATTTTTGCAACCTCTGTTCAACTTCTTGGGGTGTTAAGCCACTTTCTGCATTACTATCGAGCAGGTCTAGCGCTTGTTTAACTTCCAAACTATGCCAAATGGCGGCATCTTCTCCTGACGGAGACGCTGGGCGAGCAGGCAGAGAATTAGCAGACATCGTGTATGACACAGGAAATGGTTACAGAATTTGATCATAATTTAGTGATGGCTGGAAAACCATCAACTAAAGTTACATTAGAGATATTGTCAAACTAAATGATTGTAAGTGTGATTCCTGATATTTGCCAATTTCTATCCCTGGTTCTTTTATGTATTATTATTTAGATAATTGTTGTAATAATTACATGCTACTAATGATTGTTATTATTAGTAGTGGAAAATTTGGTTACACCAGAAATACCACAATTTATTATCAGTGTGCTCAACGGTTGTATGAATATGCTTAATATGAGTCTTGTACTCCCCAGTATGACCGTTAGCCAGATGTTTGGGCAAAGAACAATTCGACCGCTTAGTGCTGCCGCCTTGGGTGGCATTGCTTTCATCAAGGATACACTCATTGCGATTGATACTGCTAAAGGGCATCTGTTGGAAATTGATCCAACTTCTGACAACAGTAAAATTCTCAACCCCCACCAAGTTAGAGAATTTAATGAGGTTACAGGTCTAGCAGTGTGGTCAGAAACCCTCTGGCTGACCCGTGGTAACAGTGTTTATTTATGTAAGCTCTCATCACTGGGTTTAGAGCATTTTGTCACCTTGCCTTATGCGGCTGACGGTGTTGCTGTTTGGGAATCAACAGTTTATGTTAGCTGCCAAAAGCTGGGTTGCATTCTGATTTTTGACCGGGAAACCCGCAAAGAGATTACCAGATTTTATGCGCCAGGGGTGGGGGTGGAAAATTTGGTCGTTAGCCAAGAAACCCTGTGGGTTAGCGATCGCACTGAGCAAACAGTTTACTCCCTAGACAGAGGCACTGGAGAAATTCAATTCAGTATGTTGACGCCGTTTGCGTCTCCCACAGGCATTGCCATTCACAAAGATTACGAAACAGGCAAGGAAACCCTCTACATCGCCTATGCTGATGAGGAGCCTTACATCCGAGATAACCCCAACGCTGACCCCAATCATGAATTAACTTACCGCGATCGCACTTTTATCCACCCCCTGTATTATCATTACGAGCCAGATAAACGTTACGCCCTCTCTAACGGTTATCTGATCGAAATGTCTTACGCTGAGGAAATTGCTCCCTTAGAAGAGGTCTATCTCCCAGACGTAGAATGGCGGATTGCCCTACCATCAGATACTGAACGCCAAAAGTTGCAACACGTCGAACCCATCGGTATACCGTTTACCGAAGAAATCATCGACGGGCAACGGGTGGCAGTGTTTAAATTTGATTCCCTTACCCCAGGCGAACGCCATATATTTGGCTGGAAAGCCCTGTTGGAGGTCCGGGGTATCAAATATCGCATCACCCCTAAAGATGTAGAAGAGGTTCCCGAAATTTCACCAGAATTACAAACTCGCTACCTGGTGGACGATGATGATTTAGCAATGGACTCTACCATTGTCCGCCGTGCTGCCCGTGATGCCATTGGTTCGGAAACTAATCTCTTGCGGAAAATGTACAGCATCCGCAATTACGTTTACGATGAGTTGTCCTACGGCATTAAACCCTACATTGATACACCCGATATCGTTTTAGAACGGGGTGTAGGTTCCTGTGGCGAATATGTCGGCGTTTTGTTGGCGTTGTGTCGCTTGAATGGCATCCCCTGTCGCACCGTAGGTAGATACAAATGCCCACAGCATAGTGAACAGCAGGGTGTGCCCTTACAACCAGATTTTAACCATGTGTGGCTGGAGTTCTACATCCCGACTTTGGGCTGGTTGCCGATGGAATCGAATCCTGATGATGTGGGCGAAGATGGCCCTTATCCCACGCGCTTTTTTATGGGTTTATGCTGGTATCACATCGAAATTGGCAAAGGTATCTCCTTTGAAACAATTTCTAGTCAAGGTGTGCGACTCACCAAAGAAGATATTCCCCTTGGCGATTTAGCAATTAATCACATTCGCTTTACCATTCTCAAAGAATTGCCGCCGTTTTGAATGTATTTGGGCTGATCGCGTCAAGGATGATTGCTAGCGATCGCCCTTTGGCTACAATTGGCCTGTTTATCAAAGATTATCTGTTGGTAATTCGAGGTTGTCTGCGTCCGGTGATTGGGAACGTTGGGCTGCTTCTCCTTATCTGTGAGACGGCCTTAAATCGCTTCTGCTGAGTGCCAAAAGCGATCGCACCAATCCAGCTACAGCACTAAAATGTATTGACAATGTAAATACGTCTTGCCTACACTACAAGCATGGATGAGTATTTCGTTCTCAATGGCATCACTTTTGTCTGGAATGACGAAAAAGCCAGGATCAACCCAATTAACCACGACGGTGTTGTGTTTCAGCAAGCCGCAGAAGCCTTCTTCGATCCATTGCTTGTGGTCATTGATGCAAGTCGTAATGATGAAGCGCGAGATGCTGTTATTGGTTTAGATCGGCGTTGGAACTTGCTGTACGTTGTCTTCATTGAGAGGGAAAACGACATTATTCGGATCATTTCAGCTCGTAAAGCAACACGTAAGGAGCGGGAATTTTATGAAACCTGAAGCGTTGAAAAAGCGGTTAGATAGGAATCGTCCCATGACGACAATCACAATTCGTATGCCCGAAGACGTGATTGAGGATTTGAAGCAAGTTGCACCACTGCTTGGTTTTTCTGGGTATCAACCTTTAGTGCGTGCTTATATTGGGCAAGGGTTGCGGGCTGACTTGGAGCGTTTAGAAGGCGATACGGTATCTGCCTTGATTGCGAGCCTCAAACGTCACGGTGTCAGTGATGAAGTGATTCAAGAGGCACTAGACGAAGTTATTCAGCGTAGCTTGAGCGTTAGTTAAAACCTTAGTTAGTAGAATTGAAAGAGATACCAACCCAATTGCAACTTATGCTAAAAACCATCGAAGGTATTTATCAGGATGGGCAAATTCATCTTACCGAGCCACCGCAGGATGTTAGCGATCGCGCTCAAGTTCTCCTCACTTTTCTTGATCCTGGTAAGATTAATCCCGCAAAATTACGCCAACTCATAGATCAGTTGGAGACAATTGAGGGGATTGGGCAAGGTTTTGAGGAACTTAAAAAGACAGACTTGCAGCTAAGGTGATTATGAAAACTGCAATTTCGCTTCCAGACTCAGTTTTTCAAGAAGCAGAAGCACTAGCCCAGCAGCTAGGGTTGTCACGTAGTGAACTTTATACAAAAGCGTTAAAAGCTTATTTGAAAAAGTACAACCGCAATCAAATTTTGCACAAGCTGAACCAAGTTTATTCTCAAGAATCTTCTGAGCTAGATCCAATGATGGCAAAGATGCAATTTATGTCTCTGCCTCATGAGGATTGGTAATGTACCGGGGAGAAATTTGGTGGGCGAATCTGCCTAACCCAGTAGGTTCAGAACCGGGATATCATCGTCCTGTCTTGGTAATTCAAGATGATGTTTTTAATCAAAGCCGTATCAATACAGTTATCGTTGTCATCATTACCTCGAATACTCAGTTAGCAGAAGCACCAGGCAATGTGTTATTGCCTCGTGAAGTATCAGGTTTATCTAGAGATTCTGTAGCTAATGTATCTCAGATTTTGACAGTCGATAAAGCATTTCTTTCTGAACGCATCGGTTCACTACCCAATGATTTACAGGAGGAGGTAGACGAGGGTTTACGAATGGTTTTGTATCTCTAGCCGCAAGTTAACAAGTCAAATGCAGCAGACAGTTGAAAGCGACTGGTGCTGGGTTTAAAGCTATATGCCACCGCACAAATTCGCCGTTAGGCGGCTTGATTTATTGGTGAGGGCAGATTTGGATATTGAGCAAGGCGATCGCCCTGCCACCTTGCTACATTTCCTTAAGTCAATCATCGTTTTAACGTTCAGGTGAGCAATGATAAAATCATCTTATGCAGTTCGAGTGGGATTAAAATAAGGCAGCCCGCAATTGGTCAAAGTATGGAGTCTCATTTGAAGAGGCAAAAACAGTTTTTGCAGATCCTCTCTATGTTGACTTTTATGATCCAGATGGTCAAGCAGTGCGATCGCCCATCGCTGTAGACTGGGTTGGGAACAGGAAACCCAGCATCACTCTTCTGGCGCTGCTGAATCAATGTAAGTATAGTGAGGTAGCTCAGGCTTATTAATATCTACGAAAGCAACTGTTATCTTAGGTCGCCACAGCCGTATAACGTTAGCTTGATTTACACCTACATAATTACTCATGCACTTTTAAACTGGGCATGGGATGGGGTTGAGAAGGATCAACTTGCGAAAACTCACAGATAGAATTAAATGGACAAAAACGACAGTGATAACCAGGATTTGGAGGGAAAATCTCGCTAAAGTTTTCGGTTTCTTGCTGATATTTTTGTAAATCTCGTTGATGCTTGTGAGCAATGTTGGCTAATTCCAATTCTAAGGATGCCAATTCACTATTATTAATGCTAATTAAATCGGATTTTTTACCAATTTCTAAATTATAAAATGATGCTACTGCTTTACGTCCAGGATAAAGATAACGGGCTGCCAATAAATACACTAATGCCTGTCTTTTGTCAAAAGCAGATTTACCAGTTTTGAAATCTAAAATGTGTAAAGTGCGATCGTAATCAATGAAAATACAATCCATCGCTGCATATAACCGGAAGCAATAATCATCTTGGTCAATTAAAATCGGTTTGGGAAAGCCTTCATCACCCGGAGTGAGTTGGATGATGTTTTTATTCACAAGTAAGGGCGCATCGTGATATTTTTTGAGAATTTGCCGCACGCGTTGTTGTACTTCATCTGAGGCGTTGCTTAATTTCAGTATCTGGGCAATTTTTTCTACCCCATCAGCTTGACGTAACAGATGTCGATTATGATGAAACTCATAAACGCCTTTTTGGGCGAGTATACCAATCCTCTGGGGTGCAGTGGCCTTTGCTAACAGTGCTTTGACTTGGGCTTCGTGTTGACGCGCTTTGATAAACCCCCGTCGCATCTGGCAATGCCAACGTTCTTGCCCTGTTGCTGGGGCAAATAAAGACCAAAGATGATAACTGGCAAAAGGGCGATCGGGGGTTGACATTGCAGAAGCAGTGAGAAAAAATACGGTGGGCACACTTGCGGCTACGCACGCTTTGCGGGAAGCTTCCTATAGTAATTGAAGATGCACGGGAGATATTGGCAAAATGAGCGTCAGTAGCAATTCCAGCAAGATCAAATTTGGCACCGATGGTTGGCGAGGAATTATCGCCGATGACTTTACTTTCCCCAATGTGCGGAAAGTCACAAGGGCGATCGCTAGATATTTAGAAACAGCCTACAGCAAAGACAGACCAGTTCTTGTCGCTTACGATACTCGGTTTTTAGCTGACCAGTTTGCCCAGACAGCCGCCGAAGTCTTGGCAGATTTGGGTTGGACAGTGAAAGTTACTGATCGGGATTGCCCCACACCAGTAATTGCTTACAACGCCCGTCACCTAAATTCGGCTGGGGCGTTGATGTTTACTGCTAGCCATAATCCTGCACCTTACTGTGGGATTAAATATATCCCTGATTATGCTGGGCCTGCCACTCCAGAGATCACTGATACTATTGTGGCAAACATAGAAAGTGCATCGGATGCTCTGCCTGGTAGCAACCCATCGGGTTCTATTTCTATTTTCGATCCGAAACCCGATTATCTGCAATTCATCTATACCTTATTGGATACAGAAAGGATCAGAAGTGCCCAGTTAAAGGTAAAATACGACGCTTTGTATTCTACTTCCCGTGGATATTTAGATGAAGTTTTGCAACAAATTGGTATTCAATTAGAATCTTTCCACACTTGGCGGGATGTTTTATTTGGTGGTGGGATGCCAGAACCCAAAGGAGAACAGCTAGTTGAATTAGTGGAAGCAGTCCGCGCCGATCAGGCAGATTTAGGTTTAGCAACAGATGGCGATAGCGATCGCTTTGGCATTGTTGATGAATTGGGCAATGTTCTCACACCAAACACTGTACTGCTATTGTTAGCACGTCATTTAATAAAAAACAAAGGTAAAAGCGGCGCGATTGTCCGCACTGTCGCCACAACCCATCTGTTAGATAACTTCGCAGCTAAAAATGGGCTACCAATTTATGAAACAGCAGTAGGCTTTAAATACATTGGTGAGAAAATGCGGGAAACCACCGTGTTAATTGGTGGGGAAGAATCCGGAGGTTTAAGCATTATCGGGCATATTCCCGAAAAAGATGGCATCTTAGCAGATTTGCTAGTAGCAGAAGCGATCGCCTATGAAGGGAAACCTTTAAGCGAACTCGTCAAAGAAGCGATCGCCGAAGCCGATGGACCCCTTTATAATAACCGCCTCGACTTGCACCTTACCGAAGCCCACAAAACCGCCGTCATCGACTCCTTTACTCAAAATCCACCTACAGAGGTAGCCGGGATTAAAGTCAAAGAAGTTGGTCGCAAAGACGGCATTAAGCTGTATCTAGAAGAAGGTAGCTGGGTATTGCTGCGTCCCTCTGGTACAGAACCACTGGTACGCGTGTACCTAGAAACCAACTCCCCCGAAAAACTCACCACCATCGCCCAAGAGATGGAGAGTGCGATCGCTAAGTTAAAGTAAGAGTTAAGAAGCACTTACCCCTAACCCCTCTCCGCAACTGGAGAGGGGAATAGCCGATTATGAAAACTATTGCCAATTTATTAATATCTGTAGTTATAGCCATTTGGATCATAGCGATCGCCATTATCTCAGTTCAAAATGCCAGACTCATATCCTTAAAATTCTTCACATTGCAATCAATTCAAATCCCCTTTGGTTTGGTGTTGGCTTTCAGTGCCGGCTTGGGTTTAGTTGGAGTAGCTGTGTTACAACCCTTGTGGAAATTGGGTGATTCTGTGCAAGATTCCCGGTTTGATGAAGATGCCGAGTTTTTCGTCGATGATGAAGATTTTTAAACCGTAGTTCAATCTGGATAGCGCTAATGAGCGATCACGGTAAGAATAATCTTTCTTCATAGATGACCTATATCAGTGAATTGAGCTAATAATTTATGATGAATACAGAAGTGTTTAAAACAATTGCCTCAGAGGTTCAGATATTTTTAAATGTTGAGCAAAAAGAGCGATTTTTGTTTGTTATTGGTGCTTTAGCAGCCAGGGTAATTAGTTTGAAAAAAGCAGCAGAACTTATGGAAGTAGAACCCGAATTCTTGCTGAAGCTACTAGAGATAATCGGAGTAAATTTCTCTTATTTATCTGAAGAGGATGTTGCAATTGAAAGAAATTGGTAATTTCCATGAAGATAGTTTTTAATTCATCTCCTTTGATATTTCTCAGTCGTCTGGATTACTTAGAAATATTTATTGATTGTCGAGATGAATTTTATTTACCAGAATTTGTTGTTAGAGAAATCAATGCTAAACAGGATGAAGCTAGTCAAGATATTTTGCGTTTAATTTCTGGAAAAAAGATAGAAGTAAGAGTAATTAAACTAGTTTCCTTAGCTAATAGCTTGAATGCACGTCTTGGAAGGGGAGAGGCGGAGGCTATAACTCTAGCAACAGAATTACAAGCTGATTACATTTTATTAGATGACTTTGCAGCGAGAAAAGAGGCGATAAAATTAGGTTTAAATGTCAGGGGTAGTCTAGCTATTATCAGAAAATTGAACTCAGAAGGTAAAATTTTCCTAGATGATTTAGATGAATTTTATCAAAGGCTAGTGGAAATTAATTTCCGAGTTAAGCGATCGCTATTTGATGCCATCTTTGAAGATTGATACCCAATTGAAAGTGAGGCAAAAGATATTAATATTTTTTGCGAATGATGAATAGTTACGATTACACAAAAAAAGCAGGGATAAAACCTGCTCTTAGAATGATTCTACACTTGTGCAATGTCTCAAATCAAAATGTCCATTCGTGGTTCGGATCATCCAATGCAGCGCGGACAGTAGCTAAATTGGCAAGGTCTTTAAATGGGCTGGATTTAGCAATTTCTGTGATGGAATTTAAGGTAAGTGCTAGTTGCTCGTTTGAAACTATGACTAGTGATAATGATCTGTTAGAAAAATTATCCAACCAAATAACTAATGATTTTATTTAGTATTGGACGGGGGTAGCCCTCTCGCTTCGGATAAAACTTCTCTAACAGCTTTATAAGCATCACTGATAGACATTTTTCCAGTTTCTACAAGCTCTATAATTTTTTGAGCATCTTCACTAGTAATTAAATCACGCTTGAGTGGTTCCTTTAAGAAGCTGTAAAACTGTGTTTTGTCTTTTTCAGTGGTGCTAGATTTTCTTTCTTTTTCTTCAATTTCTCGTAGTAAATCTCTCAATTGTCTCAGCATTTCTTCGCGCTTACCATCCTGATAAGTACCGTCCATCAGAAACCGTTTAGCGCCCAATAATGCTACTCCACCTAATAAAACAGCACCTGCTACAACTGTTACTGGTGCTGCTACTGGTAACGTTACTAATCCAAATAAAATTGAAGCTGTTGTTCCGCCAAAAGCAACTGCTGCTGCACCTGCACCGACTGCACCAACACCGATCGCTCCAATATCGGTTAGGAATGTGAGCCGATCACCAGGATTCTTTTCTAGTCTTTCAATTGCTTTTAGTATATCTTCTTTGCTACGTTTATTTTCTGCCATGACATCTCCAAACTTTGCAAATTAATTTTTATTAGATAAAGGCTAACTCATGAGAAACTGCGTTTATAACATCTGTTAGCAGTTTAAAAAACTCACTTGCAATTTCACTAATATTTTGACCTACACCTTGAAATTTCTTATCTAGAGCATGTCCAACAATAGCCCCAGTTAACGTAATGCTAATTCCCAAAGCTCTTGCTATAGGCTCTAACCATGTACCTAAAACTGGAATTGAAATAATCAAGTTATATATAGCTAATCCTACAACAGCGCATATTCCAGCACCTGCAACTAGGAAAGGGTGTGCTTTAACAAATTCAATAATTTTAAAAAGTACTATTTTACCTATTGAAATTAGTTTTTTACCAATCTTGAGAGAACGGCTGATTAGATCGTGTAATCTAGTTACAATTTCTTCAGGTAAACCCATATTTTGAAGATATCCATAAAATTCGCTGCTTGTAATTGCTTCTACTTCTGCATTCCACAGTGACATTTTTAAATTTGCTTGTGCCACGGATAGCTTTTCACTTGTCATGAGAAACCTCTATTCGAGAGTTAAAAAGTTGATCAATAATAATTAACCTAGCTTCTGAGAGTAAAAAAATACCCTGTGTAAATACTCGTTTGGAAGCATCTTCAATAACTTATGATGTTACGTGAAATCACTACCCACACATCACAATCAGGCAAATTGAAAAAGAGCGATCGCATTATTCGTACCCTGATAATATGTACGAATGTGCATACAATAGAGTTAGATGGTTTATCAATGGGACAAAGGCAACGCAGCAGCTAACCTTCGTAAGCATGGTGTTAACTTCGCTGATGCAGTTTCCGTATTTTCCGACGATTTAGCCATCACTATCACGGGTGAACGTTTTGACGAAGAACGGTTAATCACAATCGGGATGGATGCATTCGGTAGAATTTTAGTAGTTGTATATACATGGCGCGGTGATGAAATTCGATTGATTTCTGCCCGGAAAGCTACACGTCATGAACAAAAGCAATATGAGGAAGAATAACCAATGGAAACTGAGTATGATTTTAGCCAGGGTAAACGGGGAGCGATAGAACAGACACCACCGGGCAAAACTCGGATTACAATCCGCCTAGATGATGAAATACTAGCGTGGTTTCGTGACCAAGTTAACCAAGCAGGTGGAGGGAATTACCAGACTTTAATTAATGATGCGTTACATGAATATATTCAACAGCGCCGAGAACCGCTAGAAGATACGTTACGCCGCGTATTAAGAGAGGAACTTGAAGATGAAACCCTTTGGGACAGCTTATTTACAAAATCTCATGATGCACTTGCTAAACTCGCAGCAGCAACTTTAGCAGAAGATCAAGCAGGGGAAACCCAAGAGTTAGATCCAGGCTAAAATACGAGACAATGCAACCTCATAGCAATAATTGGCAATGAAAATAAAGGCAGTTATCTGGCAAGAAGATGGTGTATGGTGCGGTTCTGTACCTGCTTTACCAGGATGTCATACTTGGGGCGATAGCTACGAACATCTGCTAGAGATGCTGCAAGATGCAATTCAAGGTTGGCTAGAAGTTGCTAGCGAACGGGAAGAACTTGAACCAGAACAGCAGTTGATAGAGTTATCGCTATGAAAGCGATTTCCGGTAAAACTCTGTGTAAAATTTTAGAACGTCAGGGTTGGCAACTGAAACGGATTACTGGCAGTCATCACATTTGTGCAAAGGAAGGTGTTGACGTTATCCTGTCAATTCCAGTTTACAGTAATCGAGATTTACCAACTGGGACTTTGAAAAGCATCATGAAAGACGCTGAACTGACCGAAGAAGATTTGGGCTGATAGTTTATAGTGACACTTGTTTACACATCACAACCAGGCAAATTCAAAAAGAGCGATCGCTGCTGTTTCCCAAACTTTTACACAATAACTAAAAGGTACAATAGTTAGCAGGACTTGTAGAAAGCAGCATTACCGCTTATGGCTGTAAATTACCAAAATATTATTACGATTGAACCTGGGAAGCGAGGTGGTAAACCTTGTATTCGCGGGATGCGAATAACGGTTTATGATATTTTATCTTATCTTGCATCTGGGATGACCTACGAGGAAATACTTAGTGATTTCCCTTATTTGACACAAGAAGATATTTTAGCTTGCCTCAGCTACGCAGCTGATAGAGAAAGACAAATGCTGATAATGCAAGCATGAAGTTACTGTTTGACCATAACCTATCACCTCGGTTATTAGATCAGGTAGCTGATATTTACCCAAACTCTCAACATGTTTTTCTGATTGGTTTAGATCAAGCAGATGATCGAGTTTTATGGGATTACGCCAAACAGGGTGAATTTACTATAGTCACCAGAGATGCTGATTTTAACGAATTGAGTATACTGCATGGATTTCCTCCTAAAGTTATTTGGATTCGTCGTGGTAATTGTTCAACTAACCAAATTGAAGAGATTTTGCGATCGCATTCAGAGAATATCCAAGTTTTTGTTCAAGATGCTTGTTTGGGCGTTTTGACACTTTATTAAATTCACGTCGATAGACATCGCCTACACATCACAATCAGGCAAACTGAGAATAAGCGATCGCTCTTTTTAATACAAGATGAAATTCAAAAGTGAGCATCTGCACTGCTGTCTTGACAATAGCAGATTAAATCGAGTACTATACTTTATAGTACAAAAGTACTATAAAAGGCATAGAGGCATTTTACGTTAGCAAAATTTATGTTAACAGAAGTAAGAACACTAATGTAGTTAATTTTTACCGCATTAGTGTTACAAGGTGCTGCGTTTCGGTATTTCTACTGCGCTAAAAACGGCTTTTTACAGGCTATTCTGATGTCTGCATGGGTAAGACTTAGTAAGTCTTATTACCAACTAAATTTTTGTATTTTAAAAGGAGTTGGACTGATGACAACAGTTGCAATCAAAGACAGTAAACAACAATTAATGCAAGCATTTCAACAAATTATTACAGAAAGGAAAAAACTAGAATCAAAAATAGCAACTAAACAAGAAGAAGCAGAAAAGGCAAAAAATCAAGAACTTTTGGCAGCAGCTTCTACATATACTGTCGATAGTATTATTAAAGGATTAGCTGATTTACAATTAGAATTTGGCAGTATTGTCAACACACTATCAGAAAAATTAGCTCAAGAAAATTCCAAGTTAGATGAACTAAATCGGGCTATAGAAATTGAAAACCAGCATCTAAAAGAGCTTCAACAGATAAGAGTTGTCGCAGATATTCTAGACATTCTAAATCAAGAACATCAAGAAAAGTTAAAAACCCTAGAACAAGATATTACTAGCAAAAAAGAAGTCTTAGATAAAGAAATCACAACTCAACGCAAAGAATGGCAAAAAGAGCAAACAGAGTATGAAGAAGCACTGCAAGCATATAATGAATTATTAGCTAAACAAAGGTCTTTAGAAACAGAAGAATATCAGTATAAGTTAGAAACTACGCGTAAACTTACCACAGATAGTTACGAAGCAAGAAAACGTAAACTTGAAAGAGAGATTCAAGAAACTACTCAACAAAAAGAAAAAAACTGGGCTGAACGCGAAAAAACTCTTATACAACATCAGCCTGTATTTACAGAATATCAACAAAAAATAGCAGCATTCCCTCAAGAATTAGAAGAAGCAGTTAAAAAAGCTAGAGAAGAAGCAATTAAAGAGACAAGCCAAAAGGCTAAAATTGAAGCAGATTTGTTTGAGAAAGATTGGGAAGCCAGTAAACAGAATTACGAATTAAAAATTAAGTCTTTGGAAGAAACTGTTCAGAAACAAACAGAGCAAATCGAAGGTATCTCTACTCAATTACAAACAGCTTTGAAACAAGCACAAGATTTAGCAATGCGAGCTTTTGATAGTTCCACAAACAAATAATAGCTATTTAGTCAGGACTTTAGTCCTTAATTGCCAAATTGTGCGCTTTTGATAATTCGATATGAGGAGGATTTTTATGGCAATCAAGAAACCAAATGATAAAAATACCAAAGTTGAAATTCTGCAAGCCTATGAAGAATTGGCTAAAGAAACCATAGCGGTGAAATCACAACTGAATCAATTGCTCAAAGAACAGCAGTCTGTAGCTACAGAAAAACCTTTATTAGAACCAAAGATATCTATGAATCAGCCATCTACCATCCAACAGAAAATGAATTATACAATTGAAAGTTTGGCTAAAATTCAGTTGGGATTTGGTAGTGCAGCTAATGAACTATCTGAACAGCTAACTACCCAAGCTTCTAAACTAGGCGAAATTAGAGAAGCTGTAGAAAATGAAGTAGAGCAATTAACACGATTGCATAACTTAGAAGTTTCTGAAGATATACTGGATACTCTAATTAAATCCTATGAAGATAATTCTAAGACTTATCAAGACGAGTTTAATCAGCGCCAAGAAGTTTTATTACAAGAACTAGATGAGCAAAGAAAAACTTGGGGAAAGGAGCAAGAAGAAAATAGCCGCGCGGTTAAAGAACGCAATCAAGACCTCAACAGAATTCGTCAACGGGATGAATCTGAATATAAATACAATTTAGAACTGCAAAGAAAGCTAGAAAATGATGAATATGAACAACAACAAAAAGTCTTAAATAATCAACTTGAAGAATTGCAGCAAGAAACAGAAAAAGCATGGAACGAAAGAGAAAAAGTTATTGCTGAAAGAGAAAAACAGTTTGAAGAATTCAAGGCTAAGGTAGAAGCATTTCCTAAAGAAAAAGAAGCCGCTATCAAAAGAGCATCAGAAGAAGGCAAAGGTATCGCTCATTATCAGGCGAAAATTAAATCAGATTTATATGGTAGAGAAGTGGAAGGACAGAAACGTTTTTATGAGCAGAAACTACAATCTCTAGAACAGACGATTAATAATCAAGAAACGCGAATTCAAAATCTATCTAAACAACTAGACTCAGCCCTCAAGCAAGTTCAAGATTTGGCAGTTAAAGCGATTGAAGGAACTGCAAATGTTAATTCATATCAGGCAATTAAAGAAATAGCTTTAGAACAGGCAAAAAGTCAAGTGAAAAATAAATAACTTTAGCTTTTTGGGATTTGAATGTAGAGATGCGAGATTTCGCGTCTCTACAAAGGTTATTGATCACGGATATTTAAATTCGGTCGATGTCTATTGCTTCTATTTTCCACCAAGCGGCACTATGATAAATCTGGATAATATACTTACTCAACCTAGTGTAAAAATAATCCTGGATACAATGTGACAAGCTATCTCTAAAATTAAAATTTGTTAATGTAAACTCAGGATTTATAGAGTGTTTAGTTATCAGGACTGTGTAGCGATCGCTGCCATCACTTAGTATCTCTGCATACAAATCCCCTGATGTTTTAATCATCAGCAGTGCAATTACTCACTCCCAGCCTTCTGTAAACTTAACTAATGAGAATCTTTGATCCCCCCTTACCTGTAGCGGCATACAGTCCTAAACTGTAGGTGAGAGTTGAAAGGCAGCTGGGAGACATCTTGTGAAAAAAGTTTTAGCAATCATTCTTGGTGGTGGCGCAGGGACAAGGCTTTACCCGCTAACTAAACTGCGTGCTAAACCCGCCGTACCAGTAGCAGGTAAGTACCGTTTAATCGACATCCCTGTTAGTAACTGCATAAATTCCGAAATATTTAAAATCTACGTCCTAACTCAATTCAACTCAGCTTCCCTGAATCGCCACATTGCCCGTGCTTACAATTTTAGTGGTTTCAGCGACGGCTTTGTGGAAGTGCTAGCAGCCCAGCAAACACCAGAAAACCCCAACTGGTTCCAAGGTACTGCTGATGCTGTGCGTCAATACATCTGGCTGTTAGAAGAATGGGACGCCGAAGAATATCTGATTCTCTCAGGCGATCATCTCTACCGCATGGATTACCGCCAGTTTGTCCAGCGCCATAGAGATACGAACGCTGATATTACCCTCTCAGTTATTCCCATCGACGATCGCCGGGCCTCAGACTTTGGCTTAATGAAAATTGATGATGCAGGTAGAGTAGTTGACTTTAGCGAAAAACCCAAAGGTGACGCTTTAGCCCAAATGCGCGTCGATACTACCATCTTGGGATTAAACAAAGAACAAGCCCAACTCCAGCCCTACATCGCCTCGATGGGGATTTATGTCTTCAAGAAAGATGTTTTGATCAAGCTGTTGAGAGAATCTTTAGAACGGACTGATTTTGGTAAAGAAATTATTCCCGACGCTTCTAAAGATTACAACGTTCAAGCCTACTTATTTGATGGTTACTGGGAAGATATTGGAACCATAGAAGCCTTTTATAACGCCAACTTGGCTTTAACTCAGCAACCCCTACCGCCCTTTAGTTTCTACGACGAAGAAGCACCAATTTATACTCGTGCTCGTTACTTACCTCCCAGTAAACTATTAGATTGCCAAATCAGACAATCGATGATTGGTGAAGGTTGTATTTTAAAAAATTGCCGAATTGAACATTCGGTTTTGGGAGTGCGATCGCGGATTGAAGCTGGTAGCGTCATCGAAGATTCTTTAATTATGGGTGCTGACTTTTACCAAGCCTCTGTGGAACGCCAATGTAGCATAGAGAAAGGTGACATCCCAGTCGGCATTGGTACAGATAGTATTATTCGCCGTGCCATCATTGATAAAAATGCCCGCATTGGTCATGATGTCAAAATCATCAACAAGGATAATGTGCAAGAAGCAGAGCGCGAAAGTCAAGGCTTCTATATTCGTAGTGGCATTGTCGTTGTCCTTAAAAATGCTGTTATTCCTGATGGGACAGTAATTTAGTCATTGGTCATTGGTCATTGGTCATTGGTCATTAGTCATTAGTCAGGTAAAACTAAGGACAAACTACATAGACGCCCTTAGAAGCGCTAAATGCGGCTGACAGAGGCTAAGACAAAGAACAAAGAACAAATGACAAAACTTATCTTGCTAATTGGCCTTCCTGGTAGCGGTAAGTCAACTTTAGCAAAACAATTACTTACAGATTGCCCCTGGATGCAGCTGATTTCTTCAGATGCCATTCGGGGGCAACTTTTTGGTAATGAAGCCATTCAGGGGCCGTGGCCGTTGATTTGGGGGGAAATCCAGCGACAATTGCAACTAGCTGCTACCACAGGTAAAACGGCAATTTGTGACGCTACCAACGCCCAAAGACGCCATCGCCGAGAAGCGATCGCTATTTTCCGAGACTTAGGCATCACTCACATTACCGGGGTCTGGGTGGATACGCCTGTGTGGCTGTGTTTAGCACGCAATCAAAGGCGCGATCGCCAGGTTCCAGAAGCAGTGATTTTCCGAATGCATCGCCAACTCCGGGATGCCCCTCCCAGCTTAGAAGAAGGACTAGACTGCCTGATACGCTTTCCCGAATTGCGACAGTACGGAAATTGCTCTCATGCAATGAGCAAGAACCCCACTTGATTTTCCGCAATGTTTGTTAATTTAAAATCAGGCTTTGTGTGCTCGGCATTTACGCTTTGCAAAAAACAAATCTCGCATCTTAAAAAAAGAACATTATAGAAATTTCTAGAGGAGGCTGGTAGATGGCTGCAACCGACTTCAAAGATTATTACGCAATTTTGGGAATTAGCAAGACTGCCAGTCCGGAAGAAATTAAACAAGCTTTTCGCAAACTAGCCCGCAAGTTTCACCCTGACGTCAACCCAAACAACAAACAAGCAGAAGCGCGCTTCAAAGAGATTAACGAAGCTTACGAAGTTTTGTCAGATCCAGACAAACGCAAAAAGTATGACCAATTTGGTCAATACTGGAAACAAGCTGGTCAAGGCTTCTCCCCCGGTGGTGTGGGTGTTGACATGGGCGGCTTTGACTTTAGTCAATATGGCAGTTTTGATGAATTTGTCAATGAATTATTAGGGCGCTTTGGCGGCGGTGCTGGGCCTCGGACTGCTCGACAAAGCTACTCTTACAGCACATCTACTAGCAGTAGACCTAGTGGTTTTGGTGGCTTTAATGATTTTGGCTTTCAGGATGTCAGCGCAGGTACGGGAACTACCCAAGATATTGAAGCCCCAATCTCCCTGACTTTTGCAGAGGCTTTTTCTGGAATCCAAAAGCGCTTTAGTTTAGGGAACGAAACCATTGATGTGCGGATTCCGGCTGGCGCCAAATCTGGTACTCGCCTACGTGTCCGGGGAAAAGGTCAAGTTAACCCTATGACCCAACAACGAGGGGATTTATTCTTAAAGGTAGAACTTCAGCCCCACACATTTTTCCAGATTGAAGGCGATAATCTTGTCTGCGAAATGCCCATCACTCCAGATGAAGCTACCCTGGGTGCTGCGATTGATGTACCCACACCCGATGGCATGGTTAATGTTAAGCTGCCGGCTGGGGTGCGTTCTGGTCAATCACTGCGTCTCCGTGGTAAAGGTTGGCCCTTAACCAAAGGTGGGCGTGGCGATCAATTGGTAAAGGTAGCGATCGTCCCGCCAAAAGACCTCAGCCAGCAAGAGCGGGAATATTATGAAAAAATCCGGGCTATACGTACTTATAATCCCCGCAGCCATTTGCACCAGGTCAAACTATAGAATAATCTTCCGTGCAAAGCTATAAAAGATGCGATATGTTGCGAGTAGGCCATAACCATACCGCATCTTGGCGTTTAATTACAGATTAGCAGCATCAATCACGCCAAAACCCCATTTTTGATCAAACTTTCCTTGGGGTTTGCCGGGAATGGAGCTATTCTGGCGTAGCAAGTCTTTCAGCTTAACTGGATCAAGTTTGGGGTCACGCTGTAATAGTAGTGCGACTAAACCAGTGACAAATGGTGTAGCCATACTTGTACCAGCCATGGCGACAAATTTAGAATTAATCATCATAGAGCGATCGCTCTCTGCATGGGCAGATAGTGCTGCCACAATCATCGCTCCTGGTGCGGCTACATCTGGCTTTTGAGCATCATTACGCAGTGGCCCTTCACTACTAAACTCAGAAATAGTATCCAATTCCAAACCCATTTCTCGGACTTGACCATCGATATCGGTGTACTCGGCTTTTGTTGTGTAAGCTGCCACCGTTACTGCACTACTAGCAGCACCGGGTGAACCAATTTTCACTGAGTCCTTGACGCTAGTTCCTGTAAAAAACACCGATGATACATCATCGAGAGTCCACACATCTAGACGGGTGTTTTTTGCGGAAGTGTTACGTACCCGCAACTGCCAAATCCCTCCCATCACAGGAGAGCGACCATTGCCCCGAATTTGCACAAAGAAATTATGGTCGCCGTTACCCTGATCTGTCCCTGGTGTGACTATTTCTATCCTGGCATCTGGTAGCTGGTAATTTTGGGCGGGATTGCCATTGGTAATCACTTTTTGGTATGGGGTGACAAAACCGTTGGGACTCCGCAGTGAAACTTCCAATTCACTATCACCGGCATACCAGCCGTTTAACCAAACGATGCCTACTTGATTCAAGGGCACGTTAAAGCGCATCGTCCCCGTCCGTTTGGCGGCGATGGTTGCTTGACCGTGAATGTTGTCGTTACCTTCGTTACCTGCGGCACAACAAACAATCTGTCCTGGCCCAGATTCCGCATCAATAATCCTGGAGAGGGAATCACTACCGTCGTGACCATCGGCGTGCCCACCCAAGCTAAGATTCACCACGGCGGGGCGTCCCAACTCTCTGGCTACCCGGAATACGTAGCGGACAGCATCGGCAATGTGGGCATCCTGTAAGTCAGATTTGACCACAACTAACTCTGCTTCTGGGGCGACACCTCCATAGGTTTGATCAGCACCCGCAGCTATTCCAGCAACATGAGTCCCATGACCGTTAGTATCCTGGGAAATCGTGATTTGTGCCCCCGTAAATTCAGCCCCATAGTCCCCCTCTTGGACTCCTGGCCCTGGTAGTGTTTGATCCCAAATGCGTAAAATGCGATCGGCAAAGGCGGGATGCTTGGCGTCAATACCACTATCGACAACGCCGATGACTACTCCCTTACCAGTCAGCCCAGTTTGACACTGAAAATCAGGCAATTTTACCTTTCCCGGTGCAACGTCCATCCGCAGATGGAGTTTGCGTGATGGCTTAATGCGCTGGATGGCATTCTCTTCCGATAAGGCATCTAAACCCTCTATGGGTAAGAAAGCAGTTCTGACACTACCTGAGTTCTGATTGAGGTGAATTCCGTACTGTTCTAGATGGCTCAAGTCGGCATCAGCGTCACAGTAGAGAAAAACAACGCTTTTGGCAGGCTTGACAGTACTTTTGGGAGATGTGATTCCCAGCGATCGCCTATGTGTAATTAAAGCTTCCTCTCCTTCGCTTTGATAGTCTTCATATGCCAACAGTAGTCCAGGAGAAAGTTTTTCGTGTCTCATAATTTACCTGCTAATTTTTAGCACTTACAAAAACTAAAGTATTGATTTTAACAGCACCATTACATTTGTCATTTGTCAATAGCTCCACTCCCCATTCAACTGCCGTTAACCAAATACTCTCTAGTAATCCAGCAGCTAGCTGCTGGATTACGCACAAAGCGAATAAACATAAATTAAGAATTATCAAGAAAAGAATAGGACATTGGTAATTCTTCCCAGTTTCAATGCCCAATGATGGCATAATTTTCTATCGTCAGTGAGAGCCACAAGAGGGCTAGTATTTGCAACGATCGCTCGTGAAGGTATAAAGAGTAATTCATGCAAATTCAAACACCAGACTGGGTTAAGCACGCTGTGTTCTACCAAATCTTTCCCGACCGTTTTGCCAGAAGTAAACAGCCACGCAAACGGCTGTTACATGAAGCACGTTGGGAGGATTGGGAAGCTATGCCTACACTCCAAGGTTATAAAGGCGGCGATTTGTGGGGCATCCTGGAGGAATTAGACTACATCCAGGATCTAGGAATTAACGCTATTTACTTCACACCCATCTTTCAATCGGCTAGCAATCATCGCTATCACACCCACGATTATTATCAGGTTGACCCACTACTGGGGGGTAATGAAGCCTTTAAGGAATTGCTAGACGCAGCCCATGACAGGAAGATCAAAGTGGTTCTCGATGGCGTATTCAACCACTCTAGTCGCGGCTTTTTCTTTTTCCATGACGTATTAGAAAATGGACCCCATTCCCCTTGGGTGAATTGGTTTAAAATCACAGGCTGGCCTCTCGCACCCTACACAGGGGAATTACCTGCCAACTATGAGGGTTGGGCTGGTAATCGTGCCTTGCCAGTATTTAACCACGACAACCCCGAAGTGCGAGAATACATTATGAAAATTGCCGAATATTGGATTAAATTCGGCATTGATGGTTGGCGGTTAGATGTGCCATTTGAAGTCAAAACTCCGGGTTTTTGGCAGGAGTTTCGAGAGCGAGTCAAAGCAATTAATCCTGAAGCATATATTTTGGGGGAAGTGTGGGGAGATTCTCGTCAGTGGCTAGATGGGACACAATTTGACGGCGTGATGAATTATTTATTCGCTGGGCCGACAATTGCCTTTACAGCAGGCGATCGCGTAGTCTTAGAACAAGTCCAAAGCCGCGACTATCAACCATACCCACCCTTATTTGCGGCTGAGTACGCCGCCAAAATCCAGGAAGTATTGCAACTATACCCTTGGGAAATTCAACTTACCCAACTCAATTTACTAGCAAGTCACGATACAGCCAGATTACTAACTATTGCTGGCGGCGATCAAGCCAGTATAGAGTTAGCAACTTTACTTCTGCTCACCTTCCCCGGTGCCCCCAGTATTTACTATGGTGATGAAGTGGGTTTACCTGGTGGTATAGATCCAGATTCTCGTCGCGGCTTTCCCCTAGAAAATAGCTGGGACAAGGAAATTTTCGCTACTCACCGCCAATTAATTGCCCTGCGTCACAATTACCCCGCCTTGCGTATAGGTGATTATCAAGTTCTTTTTGCTCAAGGGGAACTTTACATTTTTAGGCGCACCTTGGGAACAGAAGAATTGATGATTGCCGTTAATGCTGGTACAGCAACGGCTAAAGCCAATCTAGATTTAGCAAGTCTGCATACTCAACCCCAGCAACTTTTATATGGCAGCGCAGAAGTAGAATGGCATACTGAACAAGCAACTCAGCAGCTAGCGTTGACTGTTCCCCCTCGTAGTGGGTGTATTCTAGGCGTGAACTAAGCTTGCATATCTGAATCAGGAGTGGGGGAGTGAGAGAGAAATCACCCGTTTGCTCACTCCCCATTGATCAGCAACTCCTACCCCCTGCAACTATTGCAGGTACTAACACCGCATCAATCACATGAATTACCCCATTGTCTGCCAGAATATCGGTTGTGAGTACATTGGCATCATTGACCTTAATTGCACCGTCAACTGACTCAATGGCAACAACAGATCCCTCAAGAGTTTGCGCTTCATCAGTTTGTTTTAAATCCTCATTCCTGACATCTCCAAAAGCCACATGATAAGTGACAATTTTCTTGAGCTTGGGGATGTCTTGCAATAGTGAATCTAACGTTCCCTCTGGCAGCTTGTCAAAGGCCTCGTCAGTAGGTGCAAACAGAGTAAAAGGGCCTGGACTCTGAAGAGTTTCTGTGAGTTCCAAAGCTGTAACTGCCTTTAACAGTGTGTTGAAATTGCCGGCATTTCTAGCAGTTTCCACAAGGTTAGCCATGAGGTTAAATTTACTCACTATAGCGGTTTTCAGACGAGTGAAGTACAGTTTTAAATCGCAAAACCCGTAGGGGCGGGGTTTCCCCGCCCTTGATTGTGTTGCGTTCAACCGAGAAAAGCTATAAGTTGGTGTTACAACATACTTATAAAGTGTCAACCAGTGATCAACCTCTATCAACAGATGGGTTCCGCAAGACCAACAGGCTACAGATAGAAAACTTCCTGAATTACTAAATTCCTGAGTTGATCTTCCGTCGCCGTATTACGAGTTACGAAGTGGCATGAGTGCATTATATTGAGCAGTGCTGCTAAACTGGGGGATGACCCCAAGAACCACTGAACTATGCTAAAGCGTTCTAAGTTCGAGACCACCCAGTCTCAGATTATGCACCGTGCTGAAGATTTGATTAGTGCAGCCTCAAATCGCTACCGCATTACGGTTCAGGTGGCAAATCGTGCCAAGCGGCGGCGTTATGAAGACTTTGAAAACGCAGAGGATGCCATGATGAAACCGGTGTTGAGGGCAATTATCGAGATGTCCGATGAACTAACACAACCAGAGATTATTGGCGAAGTATAAAAACACTGCTGGGGTGAAAGTGCTGTTTGCTGAGTATGTTAAGTGCAAAAGCGATCGCATCTCACCTCAGAATATTTACTTTATGGCAAAGAAAAAACTTTTACCCTGCTCAATTCTCCAACTGCGAGTTTTGCAGATTAACTCAACAAGGTTAATCGCCCTGCTCGTCCTGGTTGTAATTGTTTTGGGCGCAGGGGTAGACAAGTCAAGCAATACAGCTTTAATTGGTATCTCACCCGCCATAGCTCAGAGAATCAGCCCTAGTGATGTTTGGCAGCTAGTCTATCAGCAATTACCAGACTTTCCCCAAGAAAATCAGTACATTAGTAAGGAGACGGGCAAAGTTGCTGAAACCAATACCTTGGTCAGTCGCCTGATCCGCTACCACATTTATGTCAAAGAGCGGACACCGAATTATCGCTTAGATTGGAAACTGACTTTAGCTGATTATTTAGATGTGAATGAAACTATTTATGACACTACATATCCTGGCCATGATACATTAAGACAAAATCCCATAGAAGGCGATCGCGCTGCCATTACCCGCCTCACCCGTCGCCAGCGAGATGCCCTAGTGCAAGTCTTAACTGACATCTTTAATCCTAAGTCTCAAAATACCCCCAACCCCACAACTAACCCTGGTACATCAACCACCCCACGCCAACCCCAAACAGGCGGCGCTGAATTGTTGAAGTAATTCGTAGTCTCTCCTAACTATGGAACGTTTATTAAAGAGCGGATCTGGTTGGCGTATTGGCTGGAACCCCAATGCACCAGAATTTAAAGGCTTAGTGGGGACAGATGATTGGGCTGTGGAGTTAACAGAAGCCGAGTTGAACGATTTTTGCCGTCTGTTGGCAAAGTTAGCTGACACTATGAAGCAACTCGCCACTGAATTGATGGATGAAGAGAAAATTGCCTGTGAAGCCGAAAGCGATTTATTATGGATAGAGGTGGAAGGCTATCCCCACAGCTACAGTCTGCGATTGATCCTGAATACAGGACGCTGTGCAGAAGGTAGATGGAATACTAACGCTGTTGGAGATTTGCTGCAAGCCACGGCAACACTCAAGGTTTTTTGAATTAAGATTGTTTTTTCTCTTCACCTCGTGCTAAAATAGCAAAGTTGACTGAATCCGTTATCGATTAACGGGGCGTAGCGCAGCTTGGTAGCGCGCCACTTTGGGGTAGTGGAGGTCGTGGGTTCAAATCCCGCCGCTCCGATTGATGAAAAGTAAACCAGCTAATCTTCATAAAAGATTAGCTGGTTTTTGTTATTTATGACTTTCGGACTGAGTTTTGTGTTGATGAAATGCAAATAAAAGGAGTTGTTTTAGCCGACCAAATTAAATCCCTAACTAGTAGTCTGTCAATTTTGTTTTGAGGGATTTTTGGTAGTGTGAGCGTCTCGCTCACGCGGGCAAGATGCCCGCACTACAGTCCATCATTTTTATCTTGACAGACTAATAGTACAGCACGGCGTAAATAGCGCAAAGTTGAGCCAGTGTGTTGGACGGTGTCAAGCAGTGAAATGCAGACGCAATTAGAGCAACACCAAGCTCTGGCTAGTGTAATTATGCGAATTCGGGAATCTTTAGACTTAAACACAATTTTTCAAACTACCGTCACACAAGTTCGTCAATTACTCAAAGCTGACCGAGTAGCAGTCTTTCAATTTGACCCAAAAAAAGACTGGGAGGGAGAATTTATATCAGAAGATGTTGTACCTGGTTGGACATCGGCGATGGCTGCTTTAGAGGTAACAGGGACTGGTTATTAGGGATTGGGCATGGTTTTCACTCTACCCCTACACTCAGAACTCAAATCTTTTTAACCCTGACATCATCTAGGCTTAAATTGGTTACTGTACAATGACCAAAACCTAAAATACCTTAGGCGATCGCAGTGAGCATTAAACTCCTAACGCCTGTACTTCTATTTGTTCTATCCTTTACCCTGGTAAGCGCATGTTCATTGGGGCAAACAACTATGACATCAACACCCCAGTTACTGACCGACCCATTTTTGCAACTGCCAACTGCCACTTCAGTAAAGGTAGTATGGTTTACTGAGTTTCAGGGTGATAAACACGTAGTCAATTATGGCGAAAATCTCCTCAAAACCGCCTTTGCCAGCACTACTAAACTTAGCCGCACACGAGAAGACCAACAATCACGAGTAGCACAGCAAACTCAAGACGGGCAAGTTTATCAGCAACCTGTACAGCGTGATATTTGGCGACACGAAGCTGAGGTGACTGGTTTAACTCCCGGTGTGCGGGTGGAATATCGCATTACGAGTGTGCAGGAAAATGGTACAAGTGTCAGCAGCGATGTTTTCACTCTGGCGTCTAACCCAAAACCAGGTACACCACTCAAAATTTTACTGACCTCAGATCATCAACTCAAGCCCATGACCGCCGCAAATCTGCAAAAGGTCGTGGAGACAGTGGGACGAGTAGATGCAGTTTGGTTTGCTGGTGATTTGGTCAACATTCCAGACCGCGCCTCAGAATGGTTTGATGATCATCGCGGGGGTGCTTTCTTTCCGGCTTTGCAAGGTCGCGCTAAATATGAAATGAACCACAACGGTGTCAAGACAATCTACACTGGCGGGCAAATCATTCAACATGCACCGATGTTTACCGCTATTGGTAATCATGAGGTGATGGGTAGGTTGAATAGGAAGGGGAGTTTAAATGATGAATTTAACGATACCATTCCCCGTGTAGTGGCTCAAAAACTGTACAGTGGTAAATCCTTAAAAGATAATTCCTTTAATACCGATACTTACGAAGAAATTTTCTCTTTACCTGAAAGTAAGGAAGGCAGGAAAAGATATTATGCCTTCACCTTTGGTGATGTGCGTTTGGTGGTACTTTATGCGACGAATATGTGGCGGACTCCCGGCTTAGATGCAGAGGCGAGAGGTGTGTACCGGGAAGCAGACAAAGATTTAAATAATCCTGAGAATTGGGGTTATGGGCAACATATTTATGAACCAATTGCCAAGGGTAGCCAGCAGTATAATTGGTTAGAGCAAGAACTCAATAGCCCTGAGTTTAAACAGGCAAAGTACAAGGTGGTAATGTTCCATCATCCACCTCATACTCTAGGCGATAATATTGTCCCAGCTTATACAAATCCAGTACAGATAATTGCACGGGATGATGTTGGTAAGATTAAATCTGTGCGTTACGAGTATCCCAAAGACGCAGATTATCTGGTCCGTGATGTTATGCCCTTGCTAGAAGCAGCCAATGTGCAATTTGTATTGTACGGGCATTCTCATCTATGGAACCGTTTTGTTAGTTCCCGTGGAATGCACTTTTTAGAAACATCTAATGTGGGCAATTCTTACGGTGCTGCATGGGGTGAAAAAAAGCGACAAGTGCCAATAGGATATCAAGAAGATTATGTTATGGTTGGCGACCCGAATGGCTTGGAACCTATAGTACCAGCGATCGCCCCTTTACTAGGTGCAGATGGTCAGCCCATGCCTTACATTACGAGTAATGACATTACGGTGTTCAGCATCTTTGACACTGGCACAGGTACGATTAGCAGTTATCGTTTTGATACGCGTCAGCCTGAGTCTGAGGTTGTTAAGTTTGATGAATTTTCGTTGTAATAGTTTATGGAGCTAAGAGCACAAAAGTTTTGATCTGAATCATTAGATTTGGTAGAGTAATTTTAAACCGCTAGAATTTCTCAACAATCCAGAGGCATCACAATCTATGAAAGTCCTTCATGGCACCTGGATACCAAATACAGACAATAACTTTATTCAGTCAGGGTCTTTTTACTTGTGGGTGGAAACCCCTGTGATCAAGAAAAGCCGCAGTCAAGCTTCACAAATTCACCCTGGACATCTAGCGAAAGAAGAATTAATTACCTTTTTAGCTTCAACGTTGGGTTTAAAAGAAACAGCCACCCAATTAAGTCAACGGGTATCCCCAAAGTATTTTGCCCTGCCGAGTGCCAACAATCAACCCTTACCTTCACCAGAATTAATTAAGTATCTAGAGATAGAAATTCCTGAAGAATATGAAGAGTTTCAATATTGGCAGGTAGATTGTTATGAAACGGTGATTTCTGTCAAAACAGCAAGAGCTATCAATGTGATCAAAATTATCAATGATATCCATTTTTTAGCCCTACATAGTTCTGGTGAAGTACAACTTGGTTCTGATTTATTATTTTGGTATCACTACACCCAAGCTTTTAAGCAAGTCATCCTCAAAGACCAATATATTCCAGCACTAAAGTATCGGCAGTTAGAAGCAGCAAAACCTAAAAAAACGCCCAAGAAACCAACTCCCCAGCCATTTGAAATCTATGCCACTTGGGAAATTATCTCTCTGGAGTACGAAGCAAATATCCAAAAATATATAGACTACATGCCGTTGATTTGTGCGGCTGGTACAGCAACAATCAAAGATAGTATTGAGTTTTTTGATCAGGAAAAGCTATTGCGTCACTTTTCTGAATTTGTACTGCATGATTTAGTGACTCACACACCATCTACAGCTGCTTTTGATAAACAAATTGCAGATTCCCTAGTTTATTATTGCCTGTATCCTCAGCATAACCCCCTGACAACCAAGACTGCCCTCGCGGAATATCAGCAATGGTTGGCATGGAAAACTAAAATCAACCGTAGCCAAGCTGACTCTGCTTTTTATCTCTGCTTGCAATTGCATTCACCTCATGCAGAAGAAATAGATAATTGGCGAATGCAGTTTTTAGTGGCTAGCAAACAAGACCCTTCCCACAAGCTGGCGTTGTCAGATTACTGGATAATGAATAAAACAGCCAAAACTGGCATACAAAAACAGTTTGGTAAGGACTTTGAAATGCATTTGCTGTTGAATTTAGGTTATGCAGCGCGGATGTATCCCCAGCTATGGGAAGGGTTGGAAACAGACCAGCCTACAGGAATGCAACTTACCCTAGAAGCAGCGTTTGCATTCCTCCAAGAAAGTGCTTGGGTGCTGGAAGATTCGGGTTTTAAAGTGATTGTCCCGGCTTGGTACACTCCCACCGGTCGCCGTCGTGCCAAAATTCGCCTCAGAGCATCAGGTCGTAAACTCGCCCCCACCAAGGGCGAAAGCAAAAGCTATTTCGGGTTAGACTCCTTGGTTGAGTATCAATATGAATTAGCAATTGGTGAACAAGTTGTTACCCCCCAGGAATGGGAACAACTAATTAATGCTAAAGCACCTCTAGTGCATTTTCGCGGTCAGTGGATGGAGTTAGACCGAGATAAAATGCAGCAGTTGCTGGAGTTTTGGCAATCCCACGGTGATGAAAAACCCCAAATGAATCTGCTGGAATTTTTGCAACGTAGCGCCGAGGCTGGGGAAGAGTGGGAAATTGAACATGATGAAGTGCTATCAGAGATGATGGCGAAGTTGCAAGATAAAACTCAGCTAGAACCAATTTCTGAAACTCTAAATCTGCAAGGTAATCTGCGTGAGTATCAAAAACGCGGCGTTTCTTGGCTGGAATACCTGGAACGCTTGGGGTTAAATGGCTGTTTGGCAGATGACATGGGTTTGGGTAAGTCGGTACAGGTGATTGCGAGATTGGTGCAGGAGAGGGAATTGTATGGAGATGGGGAGAATATTCCAGCACTCTTACCCACGTTATTAATTGCGCCTACCTCCGTTGTGGGTAACTGGCAAAAGGAAATAGCCAAGTTTGCGCCACATTTAAAAAGTATGGTGCATCATGGTGGCGATCGCGTACAAAATACCGCAGATTTCCCAGCTGCTTGTCAACAGCATGATGTGGTGATTACGTCTTTTACTCTGGCACGCAAAGATGAAAAGCTACTCAGTAGCGTAGCATGGCAACGCCTTGTCCTAGATGAGGCACAAAATATCAAAAATCCCAAAGCTGCCCAAACTAAAGCCATTCTCAAACTCTCAGCCAAGCATCGGCTGGCGTTGACGGGAACGCCTGTAGAAAACCGCTTGCTAGATTTGTGGTCAATTTTTAACTTTCTCAATCCTGGTTACTTAGGTAAGGAAGCACAGTTTCGCAAATCCTTTGAGGTTCCCATTCAGAAGGACAATGACCGGGTAAAATCCACCACCCTGAAGAAGTTGGTGGAACCTTTGATTTTACGACGGGTGAAAACTGACCAGTCAATTATCAACGATTTACCAGATAAAGTTGAACAAATACTCTACACCAACCTCACTAAAGAACAGGCTTCACTTTACGAAGTCGTAGTGAAAGAGGTAGAAGAAAAATTACAAAAAGCCGAGGGGATAGAACGCAAGGGGTTAATTCTCTCTACATTGATGAAATTGAAGCAAATTTGCAACCATCCAGCCCAATTTTTACAGGATAACAGTGAATTTTCAACTGAGCGATCGCACAAACTTAGTCGTTTATCAGAAATGGTAGAAGAGGCAGTTTCCGAAGGCGAAAGTCTGCTAATTTTCAGTCAATTTACCGAAGTTTGTGAAAGCGTCGAAAAGCATATCAAACACAGCTTACATTACAACACTTACTACCTGCATGGCGGTACAAACCGTCAACGTAGAGAACAGATGATTACTGAATTTCAAGACCCCGATACCGAACCATCTGTATTCATTCTTTCCCTAAAAGCAGGCGGTGTGGGTATTACCCTCACCAAAGCTAATCACGTCTTTCATTTTGACCGTTGGTGGAACCCCGCCGTCGAGAATCAAGCAACTGATCGCGCTTTTCGGATTGGTCAAAAAAAGAATGTTTTTGTGCATAAATTTGTCACTATTGGTACTTTAGAAGAGAAAATCAACCAAATGATTGAAGATAAGAAAAAGCTTTCGGCATCTGTCGTGGGTAGTGATGAATCTTGGCTGACAGAACTAGACAACGAAGCCTTTAAGCAACTAATAGCCTTGAATAAAAGTGCAATTTTGGAGTAAATATATATGAATAAATTTAGCAGGACTTGGTGGGGCGATCGCTTTATTCAAGCCTTAGAAACATTCACTGATGATGGCAGACTCCAACGCGGTCGTTCCTATGCCCGTGGCGGTAAAGTTCTCAACTTTGAAATTGAGAAAAATACAATTACGGCTCAAGTTAAAGGTTCCATTAATCCCTACTTTGGTGTTTATAAAGAACCAACTTATCACATCTCCATTGCAATTACACCTATTGCCAAAACGCGCTGGAGTGAAGCTATTCAAAAACTTTCTTCTAAAGCCAGCATTATTTCTCGACTGCTACTCAACGAAGTCCCAGAAAACATTGAAGATACCTTTGCTGGGATGGGACTACATCTGTTACCTCACAGTAGCAAAGACTTTAAAACTACATGTTCTTGCCCAGATTATGCCAATCCCTGTAAGCACATTGCTGGCGTCTATTATCTAGTCGCTTCCCAATTAGATAATGACCCGTTTCTGTTATTTGAACTGCGGGGATTATCTAAAACTGAACTTCAGCAAAAATTAGCTGAATCTAACTTAGGTAAAGTATTATCTGAGTCCCTAAACACTAAAGAAATACCCATAGAAGCATCTACCTCATTTTACACACAACTAGAAAAAAAATCTCTTGGACAAGAGCTTACTAGCAGAGAATTTTGGTTAGGAAAAAAGCGATTACCATCAACTATAGAAGTGCCAACTCCAAGTGGTATATCGGCAATTTTAATTAAGAAGCAAGGTGATTTTCCAGCTTTCTGGCAAAAGGATAATTCCTTCATCACGACTATGGAGGAGTTGTATCAGCGAGTGAAAACAAAAAATCAGCACTTGCTTTGAAGTCTCTTCATCAAAAAAGATGATCATAAAGTAATATTACAATCTTTGGAAAAATATTTAAAAATTGTCTACAAGTCAAACATGGCTCTAACGTAGAACCTATAGAATAGGAAAGACTTGAGGCAAATTATGATGAGCAGAAATAATATTCAAAACTATCGGTTTGTCTGTACCCTGACCTTTGGTGATATCTACGGTCAAATAATGGTTTGGTTGATTACCATTACCATCAGTTTGGCATCAGCCCTAGCGCTGATGGGTGCCAGACGACCAGTGTATGCTTTAGTGGCAGTGGGACTTGTTGTCGTGCTATCTCTGCCGTTCTTGCTGTTTGCGTTTGTTACCACATTGATAAATCATATTGAAGTAGCTCCTCTAGAGCCAGGAATGAAGACTGAACCCATACCAGGTAATGTTTCGGAACAAAGACCTGTACAAGCAACTAGTTGACCCTTCGCCTCCGCTCAGGGTCAACCACTATACTCACTAAGGATCAATTTTTTAATTGAGAATTTTGAATTGTTAACTATCCCTGCCTACTGACAGGGAATTTTTTTGTAGCTATTTCACCATCTCTCAAATCCCATCTTTAAAATATATAGAGCAGTGGCTTTTTGCCGTCGGGGACTAATTAATACTAATTATGCTGGAACATGATGTAATTATTGTTGGTGGTGGATTGGCTGGATGTCGTGCGGCTGTGGAAATTGCCCGCATTGACCCCAGTTTAAACATCGCCCTAGTTGCCAAAACCCACCCGATTCGTTCCCACTCAGTTGCTGCCCAAGGTGGGATGGCAGCTTCACTGAAAAATGTGGATACTGAAGACAGTTGGGAAGCGCACGCCTTTGATACTGTCAAAGGTTCCGATTACTTGGCAGACCAAGATGCTGTCGCCATCCTTACCCAAGAAGCGCCAGGTGTGGTAATTGACCTGGAACACATGGGTGTATTATTTTCTCGTTTACCAGATGGTCGCATTGCCCAACGGGCTTTTGGTGGACATTCCCACAACCGCACCTGCTACGCCGCCGATAAAACTGGTCATGCAATTTTGCACGAATTGGTTAGCAACTTGCGTCGTTATGGTGTGCAAATTTACCAAGAATGGTACGTGATGCGCCTGATTTTAGAAGAGGGTCAGGCAAAAGGTTTAGTGATGTTTAGCCTGTTAGATGGGCATATCGAGGTGGTGCGGGCTAAGGCTGTGATGTTTGCCACTGGGGGTTATGGTCGCGTTTATAACACCACATCTAACGATTATGCATCCACAGGTGATGGTTTAGCCATGACAGCGATCGCTGGTTTGCCTCTGGAAGATATGGAATTTGTGCAGTTCCACCCCACTGGTTTATATCCTGTAGGGGTGCTAATTTCCGAAGCAGTCCGGGGAGAAGGAGCATATCTGATTAATTCAGAAGGCGATCGCTTTATGGCGAACTACGCCCCCAGCCGCATGGAATTGGCTCCTCGTGATATTACCTCACGGGCGATCACCTATGAAATTCGCGCTGGTCGTGGTGTACATCCCGATGGTAGTGCTGGCGGGCCCTTTGTCTATCTCGACTTGCGACACATGGGCAAAGAAAAAATTATGAGCCGCGTTCCCTTCTGTTGGGAAGAAGCCCATCGCTTAGTAGGCGTGGACGCCGTCACTGAACCCATGCCAGTCCGCCCCACCATTCACTATTGCATGGGTGGTATCCCCGTTAACACAGATGGACAAGTCCGCAGTAGTGGAGAAGGCTTAGTAGATGGCTTCTTTGCAGCCGGAGAGACAGCTTGTGTATCTGTGCATGGAGCCAATCGCCTCGGTAGTAACTCTCTATTGGAATGTGTAGTTTATGGCAAACGGACTGGTGCAGCGATCGCGCATTTTGTCCAAAACCGCAAACTACCTGATGTGAATGAGCAACCATACATCAAAGAAGCCAAGCAACAAATCCAAGCCCTGCTAGCACAGCCAGGAAAATACCGCATTAACCAAGTGCGTCAAGCCTTCCAGGATTGCATGACTGAGTATTGCGGCGTTTTCCGCACCGCAGCATTAATGAGTGAGGGTTTGCAGAAACTCCAAGAAATACAACAGCAATACCCACAAATTTATTTAGACGATAAAGGTACTTGCTGGAATACAGAACTTGTGGAAGCCTTAGAACTACGGAGTTTAATGGTAGTAGGGCAAACCATCCTAGCCTCAGCCCTCAACCGTCAAGAAAGTCGTGGCGCACACTTCCGTGAAGATTATCCCCAACGCGATGATGCTAATTTCCTCAGACACACAATGGCTTACTATTCACCCGCAGGCATTGATATTCAATATCGCCCAGTGGTGATTAATATGTTTGAACCCAAAGAACGGAAGTATTAATTAAAGTTGCAGGAATACGGTAACAATCGATAATCACTCGATATTGTTTTTATGAATGCTAGACTACAATCACTATAAAGATTAAAGATATGTCGGCAACTATCTAGACATCCTTTATGGAAACAGCTATGTCTTCCCTCAAAACGCATTCCCAAAAGCTATATGACACCGATTACTGGCAATGGATACAAACCACAGTAGAAAAATTGCAAAGTCAGGACTACACCAACGTGGACTGGGAAAACCTGATTGAAGAAATAGCCGATATGGGAAGGAGTGAACGCCGGAGTCTGAAGAGTAATCTGATTGTGATTCTATTACATTTGCTGAAATGGCAGTATCAGCCAGAAAAAAGAAGTGGTAGCTGGGAAAGCAGCATCATAGAGCATCGTAGACGTGTCCAAGAAGCTTTAAATGATTCGCCCAGTCTCACACCTTATCTAGAAAGTGTCTTTACAGAATGCTATGCACAAGCAGTCAAACAAGCAAAAGCTGAAACTGGTTTAGCAGTGGAATCTTTTCCAGGGATGTCTCCTTACGAAATTGCTCAAATCATAGATGATCAGTTTTTACCTCATTAAGCAAAAGTCTATCCTATAGTCCTACTAACCTGTTATGAATTTTCTATCCCCGATTTATCCAAGAAATCGGGGATTTTATGATTCTTCAATTTCCTGAGTGTATTGCTAGTGATCTCTTCATCATCTCTGGGTACTCTAAGTTTATTGGACAACACCATTATTTTTGCTGGGTTTGTAGTGATAATTTTAGTCATTGTGTTCTTGAGACTAAAGTCCTAATACCAATTTAATATGAAGACGCATATAAATACCCCACCCGCGCTAACGCGCACCCTCCCCTTGCTAAGGGGAGGGTTGGGGAGGGGTAAAATTCTATGCAGCTTCACAAAGAATTGGTATAACGATGAACTATTAGTGTGAAGTTTTGAGTATAAGACTGCTCAAACTTGCTTCAAACTAACACTCTTGAGACTGGAAAACTTTTATTAAACAAACTATGAAGCGACGTAACTTTCTCTCATCTTCCCTGCTATTTGTGGCTGGTTGTAGTGCCGTGACTGGTACTCGTTCCTCACCATCTCAGGTAAACATCCCCAACAAATTACGCTTTAGTGTCACCGATGCTAAAGGAATCAAAGAATTGCAACGCGACTATGAACCCTTTCGCGCAGCATTAGAAAAAATTCTGGAAACTAAGATTGAGTTTTTCCCTGTAGAAAATATTTTAGCGACAGTACCAGCTATGCTCTCAGGTCAAGTAGACCTTACCTGGGCAGGGCCATCAGAATATGTAGTTTTACATGCTAGAGCGCAAGCTAAACCTGTAGTTCGACTCAATCGACTCAAATATCACACAGTGATTGTTGTCTCTGCAAAGAGTCCAATTAAGTCCCTCAACGATTTACAGGGTAAAACCCTTGATGTCTGGCGTATGGGTGGTGCTGCTGGTCATCTGGGCGCTATAGAACTGCTACTGGATGCAGGTGTACAACCCTCAGAGGTAAAAACTATTGCATTAGACAAAAGCAGCTTACAGCCACTAAAAAACGGTGCAGTTGATGCCCAATCTATGTCTCTTGTGGAGTATAAAAATCGGTTAAAAGTGGATAAATTCTCTGAAAGTGAATTTTTATTACTAGCTCAGGGGCCACCCTTACCTGGCGATGTTTTTGCTGTCAGTAGCCAACTGGAACCTCAAGTCACCACAGCCATTGGCTCACGAATGCTCAAACAGCAAGACCAGCTCATGCAAGCAATCTTATCAGTGGAAGCATTAACCAAATTCCAGGGTACAACGATGACTACTGCCATTGATGAGGACTTCGACATGATTCGTAAAGCCTATCGCGCAATTGGGCAGGAAAAGGTCATTCAATAGGTTTGGTTATTGGTTATTTGTTATTTGTCACTTCCTCGTCCCCTCGCAATAAATTAATTCTATGAAGCGACGCAATTTCTTTTGGTATTCTTGCCTCTTAATCGCTGGTTGCAGTGCAGCCACAAATCACTCTACTTCTCCTAATCCTGTTTCTATGCCAGCCAAGCTGAGATTTGCCGTAACTGATGCTAATGGACTCACAGAATTACAGCGAGATTATGAGCCATTCCGAGTAGCCTTAGAAAAAGTGTTGGCGACACCAGTTGAGTTTTTCCCTGTTCAAGACTACTTTATGGCAGCATCAGCACTGCAATCAAATCAAGTCGATTTAGTTTGGGCAGGGCCATCAGAATATGTTGTGATTCGCGCCAGAACCAATGCCGTTCCACTGATTACTCTGACACGTCCTGGTTATTATGCCGTGATTGTCGTGCGTGCTGACAGTAATATCAAGTCACTGACTGACTTAAAAGGCAAAACAATTGATATGTGGAAGCGAGGTTCAACGGCGGCGCATCTGGCTGGTATCAAACTGCTGATAGATGCAGGTTTAAATCCCCAAACAGATGTGGAAATCATCATGTCAGGAGATGACGGCTTAAAAATGCTCAAAACTAAAAAAGTTGATGCTTTGGTAAGACCATTTCACAGGTACAAAACCGCCTTGGTTAATGAAGGTGATTCTGAGCAAGAGTATCCAGTAATTGCTCAAGGAAAGCAGCTTCCAGGTGATATTTTTGTGTTGAGCAGTCAGATGGAAGCACCAGTTGTCACTCAAATCCAATCACGAATATTGAGCAATCGAGACAAACTCCTGCAAGCAATTGATGCTGTCAAAAGTCTGTCTGTAAGGTTTAAAAATGCCAATTTAATATTGGGTAATGATGCAGATTTTGACATGCTGCGGGAGGTATATCAGGCTATTGGACAGGACAAATTTATTCGCTAAAGGAATTGATGCAGTTATGAGTCTGGCAACAAAACTATCAATTCTCGACTGGGGAAAACAGTTTTTTGCTCACTTAAGTGTTGCAAAAAAGATTGGTTATGGTTATGGCTTGGCTGTGAGTATTGCCGTTTTGGGAACTGGAATAGGTTTAATTGTGGGCGATTTTGCACAACACAAAGCTCAAGAAGAAATGCAAATTGCAGACGCCCAGAGTAGTTTAATTAGTGAATTAACTGTAATGACCCTGTTGGTGCGATCGCATCCCCAACAACTATTAGCAACACTGACAGACTCGATTTGGTTTCAATACGAAACTGGTAAATTTACCAACGATGTGAATCGGGTCAAAGATTTGCTCTCACAACTTAAAGTCTCTACTAATGACTCTAGACAATCAGCGATTGAGACTCAGCAAATTCAGCAACTTATCCGAAATTATACAGAAACCACTGAAGCACACGCTCAGTTTATTGTATCTCTCTGGCAGCGCATCGACCCCCAAAACTTGAAGCCAGCACAAATTTCCCAGTCAAAGCAACAGCTAATAGCGACACTAACTGAGGAAAAAGCTGTCCAAATCCGGATCAAATTTGAACGCCTATCAGAAGATTTAATTCGCTTTAAACAAGCTGCAATTAAACAAAAAACTCAAGCGCTGATACAACTTGATCAAGCCAAGACTTTTCGTTTGTACACAATCATCGTTAGTATGGTCATGTCAACAGCGATCGCTATTACTTTGGCTGTGATTACCAGTCGCGCTATTGCTCAACCTGTCCAGAGCCTAACCAGTGTAGCACAGCGATCGCTCAAAGAATCTAACTTCGATTTACAAGCTGCTGTCACTAGTAATGATGAAATTGGTAGCCTCGCTAGTTCTTTTAATCAACTGATTAACTCTGTCAAATATCTATTACAAAAGCAACAACAAGCCAAAGAACTTTTAGAACAAAAGGTGGAAGAACGCACTCAAGAGCTAAGTGAGAAAAATACTTACCTGAAAAATCTCCTAGAAGAACTACATCGTACCCAAGCACAAATGGTACAAAATGAAAAAATGTCTAGCTTGGGACAACTTGTAGCAGGTGTTGCCCATGAAATTAATAATCCAGTCAATTTTATTCATGGCAATTTAGAGTATGTAGAAAAACACACCCAAGATTTATTAGAATTACTAGAAAACTATCAACAGTACTACCCTGAACCCCTAGAACCTTTACAAGATTTATTGGAAGACCTTGACCTCAACTTTCTGACAAAAGACCTGCAAAAAATTCTCAAATCGATGCGGATGGGCACAAATCGAATTCGAGAAATTGTTTTATCACTCCGCAATTTTTCCCGTTTGGATGAAGCCGAATTCAAGAAGGTAGATATTCATGAAGGCATCAATAATACTTTATTGATTTTGCAGCACCGCCTAGAGGCAAATACCCAACGTCCAGAGATTAAAGTGATTAAGAATTATGGGCAATTACCTGCGATTGAATGTTATCCGGGTCAACTCAATCAGGTGTTTATGAATCTGGTTGCTAATGCTATTGACGCAGTAGAAGCATCAAATCAGCAGCGTTCTTTAGCAGAAATTACTGCTAATTCTAATATAATTTCGATTGATACTCAAGTAATAGATGAAAATTGGATATCAATAGCGATCGCCGACAACGGCTGCGGTATTCCAGAAGAAATCTGCTCACGATTATTTGACCCCTTCTTTACTACAAAACCTATTGGTAAAGGTACAGGTCTTGGTTTATCCATCAGCTATCAAATTGTCGTCGAGAAACATGCTGGTAAAATCCACTGCAACTCTACACCAAAACAAGGTACAAAATTTGTGGTGGAAATCCCCATCCGTCAAATGATGCCAATTATGGCTTAAATATATTTGTCATTTGTCATTTGTTATTTGTCAAGGGTCAAGAGTCCAGGGTGATTATTATCTATATCCCCATGCTTCATGCCCTATGTCCAATCCCCAATCTCTTGACTCACACCTCGGATAGATATATGATACCCACTAAATAGAAGGGGAGTAGCTGCTGGTAGTAACCAGTGCATCTAAGTCAACATACTGGCGATGAGCCTGGTTTAGATGGCAAATAATTAATATTTGGAAGCGAGACCTTCACTAAGTTCACACCAAAAAAGTGTGGAGCTTGGTGAGGTTTTGCGACTCTCATACAAGCTCTACACAGGTAAAAAATCCTTCAGGAGCTTGAGAGAGTGCTAACAGCTTTTACCGCAGGTTTATTACTAATAACAGTTTCAGAGCTAGGCGACAAAACTTTTTTTATAGCTGTGATTTTGGCGATGCGTCACTCACGGCGATTAGTATTTGTAGGTGTAACAGCCGCTTTAGCAGCGATGACCATCCTGTCAGTGGTATTTGGACAATTGGTTTCTTTGCTGCCAAAAGTCTACATTCATTACGGCAAAATAGCACTGTTCATTGCCTTTGGAATTAAGCTGTTGTACGACGCGAGTAAAATGTCTCCTGCTGCTTGTGACACAGAAGTTGTAGAAGAAGCAAAAGCAGCAGTAGAACAGGCCGAGTCGCAGCTACCAAAGCAAAAAAGCTCCTGGGCGATTTTATTAGAAGCCTTTGGTTTAACATTTATGGCAGAGTGGGGCGATCGCACACAAATAGCCACCATTGCCCTAGCAGCTGCGAATAACCCCATTGGCGTCACGCTGGGTGCTGTATTAGGACACGCCATTTGTGCAGCGATCGCAGTTATTGGCGGAAAAATGATTGCCGGACGCATCTCTGAACGTCAACTCACTTTAGTTGGTGGCTGTCTATTTCTGATCTTTGGTATTTTAGCTGCCATTGAAAAAGGTTGAGGAGAATGAATAACAATTCAAAATTCAAAATTAAAGACGTTTTCAGTCGGAGATTTGAACCCCGGCTGAAAATTATACTATGTGTCAACATAGGGGTCTTAAACCCTTGAATTTAGAATTTTCATGGTGTGGGTTTAGCTTCCGGTGCGGGTGTAATCGCAGCAGGAGTGGGAGTAGGTGCAGTAGTAGCTGCCTTGTTAATTTCGTCTTTGTATTGAGCTGGTGCTAAAGCTGAGGCTGTATCAAACAAAGGTTTAGCTTCTGTAGCTTTACCCTGTTGCTTGAGGAGCATCGCCTTAGCCAAAACAGGGCGAAAATCCTTAGAATCTTTCTTAATTGCCTGATCATAAGCAGAAAGGGCTTGGGGATAACGCTTCTGGGAAGCATGAACACTACCCAACAAAACCTGTACAGCGATCGTATCCACACTTCCAGGCTGGGCTGTATTTGTTTGAGCAGCAACAGAGAGGGTATCTTGCAATAAACCAACAGCTGCTTCGGGACGTTGCTGATCCAACAGGAGAGCCACCATTCCTTGCAAAGCTTTGACATCACCCGGCTTCGTTGCCAAAACAGTGCGATAAGCTTGAGCTGCACCTTCCTTATCACCAATTTGCTGCTTGGCTTGAGCCAACAGCACTGCGTATTCTGTTTGTTCTGGATTCAGCTTGGCTAACTTTTCTAGGGGTTCAATTACTCCTTGGATGTCACCTTGTTTTTGACTCAGCAATTGTAGCCTTGCCTGTAACAAGCCCTTAAGAGCAGTTTGATTTTCTGGTTCCCGTTGCAAAACCAGTTCATAACCCCGGACTTCGTCTTGTAACTTTGTTTTTTGGTCAGAAGAAGGTAAATTACCTCTGTTACTGGTGGTATTCTGGGTTGGGGGTTCTGTCTGATTAAATGCAGCAATTATGGGAACCATTGAGACCCCCACAAAAGCCAGAACTGCCAGCACCAACACGACCTTAACTATCCAGCGATTGCGTGGTTGAGACACAAAACCTTCCTCGTCCTGAACTTTAATGACATTATCATTTACACAAATTGGAAAGTTAAAAATTTCCAAAACTTTGCGGAATACCGCCAATTGCCTGTGAATTTTATAACAAATAACTATCCACGCTGCTAAAGTAAGTGATGACTTTAGGAGGAGCCGTCAGAATTGTAGCTATGATATGCTTCCGAAACTAGTGTAAAGACGCTAAATTACACATTTAGTGTAAAAATGCAAATTTTTGCGTCTTGAGGATCTTACAGAGCGCTCTGAAGTGGCTTTGCTGAAAGTAAATATACTTTCATTAGCCGCACAAACGCTCTTTTCAGCTGCCTTAGTAAAATCCCACAATGGGATGTGTCTCCGCCGCAAGGAGTTTTTATGAATTCCGACCTGATGCCATCGCCTGAATCTTCCAACTCTTCTGACTCAAACCAGGACTCAACTAACAACTTAGAGAAAGCCGCTAATGTTAATACAGTAGCAGCCCAGTCCCCCAAACTTGAGAATTCGCCCATTGACCCTAGTGATACTACCTCAAATGAAAACTTAGCCAATCGGCAACAACCGATTCCGCCTCCCAGTGAACCAATGCAGTACCGAGCTATTGGGTTAGTTCGGGGTCGCTACTGTGCTAGCGAAGAGCAGTTTACTCAAGGTACACTGCTGACCACAGATGGTGTAGAACTCAATGCCGTCCTCCTAGGTCGGATTATGAGTTTAGTGAAAAATCATTTGAATTTAGAACAAGAACATCTGTGGGTGGTTTATCCACGCACCAGGCAAGAAAATGACACCTTGCACATCCAAATCGTCGGAGTTTGGGAGCCAGAAAATCTGGCTAAACATCTCGCAGACGAAGAAGAACTAGATTCGGAGTTATCAGAACCACAGATACCCGATGAAAGTGTCTCCAAGAGCGATGACGAAACAACAAGCGCCCCTAAGCCCTCAACAGAAATTCCAGATGGTGGTTTTTCTGTGCGTGGTGAAGTAGTTTATCAATCTTTTGATGCTAAGAGCTTGGTTGTCAAAATTAAGCAGGCTCCACGCAAACCAACTGATAAACCCAAATATTTTAAATTAAAGCTGAGGGGTGTACTGACCACCAAGGCAGTAGGGAAGTTTTGGGACTTTCAAGTTAAGCGGGAAGCTGACGTGTTAGTAGTAGAAAATGCGGAAGCGATCGCTGACTTACCCAAAAAACGCCGACCACCTTTCAAAGGTGGCCCTCGTGGTGGTGGTGGTGGTGGCAGAAAACCATTCCCACCCAGACGCCCCGGCGAAACCCCCCGTCCGATCAAGAAAACAGTCGGCGACCCCTCTGCGGTGTCAAAACCTGTACCAAAAACACCCCCTCCTAAACCCATCAAGCGACCGAAACCAACGCAAGAGTAGGTATTGGAGATTCGGGGCTATACCAATTTGTAATACTCGCCTCCAGCGAGAAACAAGCTACGTAATTTGTAATTCTTAATTAAGGCGCAGATCCAAATTTAGACACCTAGATTTGGATCTGTGCCTTAATTTTACCTCATTTGCTATTAGGAATTAAGGATTAAGTAGGGCTTGCTGAATAAACAGAAAACCTTGATAAATCAATGCCTTGAGTGGGATAAAAGGTGATGGGAGGTGCAAGGAAAAAGACTTGATATCACTTTTTCGGATTCAAGAGATTTAGAGGATGTTTGAAAAGTTTTGGGCGAATATAATTCGCTACTACACAAACAAAGTCCGCCTGCGCGGACTAACCAAAAATTAGGCCTTTCAAACCCACAGAGGTGGGTTTCGTCTGTGTAGCCGCGATTTCTAATCGCTTTTCAAACAACCTCTTAGGGGTAGTTTGTAACTCCCCTCCTGCCTCCTGCCTCTTAGCCCCCACGAAAAGACTTTTTCAGCAAACCCTAAGTACCAAAAGGATAATCACTAAGCCCCATGCCCCAATATCAAATATTCGTCCAACGGTCTTGGGGTAGAAAAGAACGCTCCATCGGAATGGGAGAAACTGGTTCTGTGAGAGTAAACTTACCTGCTGCAATCCATTTTTTTAACTCTAAGGCGACTTGCCGAGAAAAAAACAAACTCGCTAGGGGCGCACTGCGTACTGCTTTGCCTTCGATGGTGACACGTCCAGACTTGAGCTGGGCGTAACTCACCAAACCAAACGTTGGACGCACCCGCCGGGGAATAGAAAAGTCCACGATTGGTGCAACTAAGTCTTTATCTTGCACAGCACAGCGTTCAATTACGGCTTCGTTTAACACCGGTAGTGGCACGCCTACACCCAACATCAACGAAGGTCCATAACTTTTGAAGTAACAACCCCGTACCCAATGAGCATCCATTTGCTTGGCATCGCCAATTAAAGCTAGAGTTGCGGCAGGCCCAATGGGTGTATGGTTGGCTAAACGCTTTTGTAAGGGAAAGTGTTGAGTGCCTTCCCAAGCTACATAGCCGATACCACCGCCTAAGAAGATTTTGCTACCAATGCCGATGAGTTGTAAATCGGGGTCATTGAGTAGGGGAGAAACGGCACCGGGGTTAGAATAAACTGCATTGCCCAAGTGGGGTTGTAAAGGGCCAAGATAAGTAAAAAGTGGGCGATCGCCTCCGTTCACGCCTACTATAAAATTTTGATAAAGATTACGCGGATTAAATAAATAAAACTGATTTATTGTTTCACGAGTAATTGTAGTTTCAAATGCTGCTCTAGGATAACAATCTGTTACTTGTCCTTGTGCGCGTACTTGTATAGATTTACCAGCAATCAGGTCTTCAATTACGTGACCGCCACCCCTTTCTCTGACTTCTTCCCCATCGATCGCATCTACAGCACAACTTGCACCCAGATATAAATCTACTGCGCCAAAACCAGAGTATGCTGGCACCCCATCCAACCAACAACGACGAATTTTAATTGGGGGGTCAGTGTGTCCAATATTAATAATTGCCCCACTGGATTCCATTGGCTCAAAAGTCCCAGTGGTAATTACATCAACTTCTTTAGCAGTCTTGGTAACGCCAATTTCGGCAACACGCGCTTTTAATTCTTCTACAGTCAAAACGACGGCTTGGCAGTTGCCGATTTTCTCATTAATTTCCGCAATTGTTCGCATTTTAAATGTAGCGAGTTAACATGAATTTCTGAAATATATTGACCTAGGCAGCAATCAACCCTTAATTTCTCAACTGATTGCATCATAACTCTACAATACCTGCACCAATGAACGAGAATGAAGCAAGCTACGCCTCTACAAGTTATTGTATGTGTATCAATATCTTGTCTCGGTGAATTAATATCAAAGACTCGTTTACCTCCCTCGGAGACTCATTCGTGAGTATCAAAGACTCGTTTATCAGTATTAAAGATATAGGAATCCGATTTGATATCTGAAAAAATCTCAGTATGTGTAGGGTGTGTTAGGCGCAAGCCGTAACGCACCGAAAGCTTTGGGGGGTGCGTTACGCTGTCGCTAACACACCCTACGTATCTGTTCAAAAATCAAATATGAGTCCTATACGAGTGAGTATAGTTACTTGAGCATGATATGGCTGGATTTTAGAAAATTGTCGGCTAATACCAAAATCCCCGACTTCTACCCTTCAAGAAGCCACCCTACGGGTGTCTAAAAGAAATCGCGGGTCTGAAGTCGAGGATCTAAAATCGGGTTTCTGATTGTTAGTTATTCGCATGAGTGAATAACTAATATTTAAAGCAGATATAACAACCCAAACAAAATAATCCAGATTACGTCTACAAAGTGCCAATAAATCTCGGCGGCTTCGATACCGAAATGGTTTGCATTACTGTAGTGACCTTTAGTGCGCGATCGCCATAATACAGCCACAATTGCCAAAACGCCGATGGTGACGTGCAAACCGTGGAAACCAGTCAAAACGTAAAATGCACTGGCAAATAAATTTGTAGTCAGACCAAATTCTAGGTGAGTGTATTCATACACTTGTCCCACCAAGAAAATCGCTCCCATCGCGGCCGTAATTGCTAGCCAGATTTGCGTACCGCGTATATCATTCTTTTTGACAGCAGTATCAGCGTTATGCATGACAAAACTGCTGGCAATCAGGATAACTGTGTTGATACCGGGTAGCAATAGTTCTAATTCTGGTGTGCCTTCTGGAGGCCAGACAGGTAATGTAGAACGAAAAGCTAAGTAAGCTCCAAACAGCCCCAGGAAAATCATTCCTTCAGCGATTAAGAAGATAATTAACCCAAACAGGCGATGGTCTGGATGTGCTTCATGATGAGCATCAGCCGTTGTCGCTGCATGGTGATGATTTAGTTCCGTTTTAGCTGGGTCAATGATTTGACTTTGCATGAATCTTTTAAATTAGGGAATGGGGGATAGGGAATGGGGGATGTACTGAGTAAACTACCCATTCCAAATTAATGCAACCTTTGCGGTATGGTAATTACGAATTACGCATTCAGAGTACTAGTTTATTCCTGGTTTGGGGAACTAGCTGCCACTGCGGGGTCTGGTTCTGTGCCTAATACTGAGTTCGGCCCGCCAGACAAAACTGGATCAGGGTCAGATAAGGGTACACTTGCTGAAGCTTTGTGTGATCCGTAGTCGTAGGGACCGGTTACTAGTACTGGGAGATGATCAAAATTCTCGATCGCTGGCGGTGAGGTAGTCATCCATTCTAGGGTCAGTCCATTCCAAGGATTATTACCTGCTTTGGGGCCGTATAGCCAACTCCAAACGGCATTGATAATGAAGGGAATGGTGGAAACTGCCAGGATGTATGAACCATAAGTACAGATTTCATTCAGGGATGTAAATATGGGGTCATATTGTGCAACTCGGCGGTTCATACCCATTAAGCCCAGCTTGTGCATGGGCAAAAAGGTCATATTTAAACCGACAATTGTCAATGCAAAATGCACCTTACCCCAAAATTCGTTAAACATCCGCCCCGTCATTTTGGGGAACCAGTGATAGATGGCGGCGAAAATTCCTAACACACTACCGCCAAAGAGGACGTAGTGGAGGTGGGCGACCACAAAATAAGTGTCGTGGACGTGGATATCAAAGGGCACAGCTGCCAACATCACACCACTGATGCCACCAATCACGAAGGTTCCTAAGAAGCCCATGGCAAACAACATCGGGCTATTGAGGTTGATTTTGCCACCCCAAATCGTCGCCAACCAACTAAAAATTTTAATACCAGTGGGTACAGCGATGATCATCGTGGTGATCATAAAGAACATCCGCAACCAACCAGGGATACCACTAGTAAACATGTGGTGTGCCCAGACGATTAACCCCAAGAAACTAATCGCCAAACTAGAGAAAGCGATCGCTTTATAACCGAAAATTGGCTTGCGGGCATGAACAGGTAATATTTCCGAAATACCCCCAAAAAAGGGCAAAATCATGATGTAAACTGCCGGGTGGGAGTAGAACCAGAACATGTGCTGGTACACCACAGGATCACCGCCGCCAGTGGGGTTAAAAAATGTTGTGCCCGCGATTAAGTCAAAAGACAGTAGAATCAGGGCGCTTGCCAGTACAGGGGTTGATAATAGTACCAGCGCCGAAGTGGCAAACATCGCCCAACAAAACAGGGGTAGTTGGTAGATTCCCATACCTGGGGTACGCATCTTCAGCATGGTGACGATAAAATTAATCGCCCCCAAAATTGATGATGTCCCCAACAGCAACAGACTCATAATCCAAATTTCTTCACCCACTTGGCCTGTTACCAAACTCAGGGGTGGGTAGGATGTCCAACCTGCGTCAGGGGCGTCACCAATCACTAAGCTTGCAACCAGTAACAAACCCGCAGGCGGAATCATCCAGAAAGCCACAGCATTTAGCCGGGGGAATGCCATATCTTTAGCCCCTATCATCAGGGGAATCAGATAGTTGGCAAAACCAGCACCAGCAGGCACAATCCACAAGAAAATCATGATTGTGGCGTGCAAGGTAAACAAGCTGTTGTAAACTTCGGGTGTGACAAAATCTACTTCTGGGGTTCGCAGTTCTGTCCGCACCAAGTCAGCCATCACACCGCCGATGCAGTAGAAAATAAACGAAGTGACGAGGTATTGAATCCCAATCACCTTGTGGTCAGTACTGAAACCAAAGAAATCTCGCCAATGTCTTTCCCCTGGTTCTGGAAGCAGGATGGGAAAATTAGCAGTTTCTTGTAATTGAGCTTGTGTCATAGGATTTAGTTATTTGTCATTTGTCCTTTGTCGCTTGTCATCTGTCTTTACAAAACTAATGACCAATGACTAATGACCAATGACTAGTGATGATGATCTGTGTGAACTTGAGAGAGGATTTCTGAGTTGATTCCCATGTCCTTGGTGTAAGGAGTGAGAAATTCATAGGGGGATAAATCGGCAGGATTGACAGCAACTGCTTGGTTGAGATTTTCGCGGCTAGCCACTAGCTGTTCCTGCATCCATTTGTCATAAGCTGCTTGCGACTCGACCACAACTTGGGTTCTCATCGCGCCGTGGTAAGGGCCGCAAAGTTCAGCACAGATGAGAGCATAATCACCCTCTTTGTTGGGTGTGAAGCGAATCTCACTCTGTCTACCAGGGATAACATCTTGCTTTAAGCGAAACTCTGGTATCCAAAAAGCATGGATTACGTCGTTGGCTGTCATATTAACTAGCACCTGACGCCCAATGGGAACGTGCAGTTCACCAGTTGTGATCCCAGTTTCGGGATAGGTGAATAGCCAAGCATACTGTAAACCAGTGACATTCACCAACAGTTCTGGTGCTTGACCTGCCTTGTCCTCACTAGTCCCAATGGTGGGAGCAACACTACCAACACCAGGAGCATTCCGCAGTTGGGGAATTTGGTCAGCATTGCGGACTGCGGCGGTGGCTGGGTCTTGCATCGCCTCATCAGATTTCTCTTGGTTGAGGTTGGGTGCTGTGCTGGGGGGTGTGTCGCTTAAAGTAGCGGCGAGTGCTGCCCCAGGCATACTATGCATCGACATATCCATACCCTGAGTGATTGGCGCTTCATGAATAGCGTGGGGATCGAAGCCACCAATGTCGTTGTACACCTCAAAGCTGTAAACAGATATACCGAGAACAATAATTGCGGGGATTGCCGTCCAGAGAATTTCTAGAGGCACATTACCCTCAACAGGCGGGCCGTCTTCATGATCACCAGCCCGCCGACGGTATCTGAAAGCAGCGTAAATCAAAATACCTTCAACCAGCAGAAATATGCCTGTAGAGACGATCATCATCGTGTTGAACAAACCATCGATCAACACGGCTTCGTCTGAGGCTGCTGTTGGCAAGAGACCGTGATTTTGACCGAACCAAAGGCTGGCCAGCGTTAGGACGATGCCAATTAGTAATGTCCAGATGGAACTTGGAATATTCACGGCTTACTTAATGGAATTTACTACGTTATTTAAAGCTGCCCACTTACTAAGGTAGACCAGGCTATGAGACATAAGCTATGAAGGTCTGAAATTTTTATTAATTTTTTAGGCTAGATCACTAATTTTGAGTACAAGAGATTTAACAGATATTGCCAAGTATTACCAAGAATAGATAATAACAACTAAAAAAATTTAAGGAAAAATTTAGGAAGTTAAATTAACTGCCATTTATCAAATACTCACAACTGGAAAAATCCCTAAAGCTTCCGGCTAAAAGTGGCGAGAGTGATTCAAAGTATAAGTGAAAGCTAAATCTATCAATCCTATTCCTATACGCTAGGGTGGAGATGGGTCGTGACTGACAAACTGATAAATTTAAAAGCTTTACCAAGAGCGGGCAGAAGGTATCTTTCATGAGCGAATTTGTCCTACAACAACAAAATGAAGCAACAGCCGAGCAGCAAAAGCCTAAAGAATTAATTCGTCGCTTGGTGTGGAAGATTTGCATAGCCACCTTAATTTTGATGGCTATAGGCTCTGCTACCCGTGTAATGAATGCTGGACTTGCTTGCCCAGACTGGCCCTTATGCTACGGGGAATTAGTACCAGCCAAGCAAATGAACCTGCAAGTGTTCTTAGAGTGGTTCCACAGATTAGATGCAGCTTTGATTGGCATCAGCGCGATCGCGCTGGTTGGTTTATCCTGGTGGCATCGTCGTAATTTACCCGCTTGGCTGCCTTGGGCGTCTACATTCGCCCTGTTTTTAATCGTCTTCCAAGGCATCTTGGGAGGACTCACTGTCACCGAACTATTGCGATTTGATATCGTTACCGCCCACTTGGGAACGGCACTATTGTTTTTCACCACCCTACTAATTATCGGCACAGCCCTCACACCTTATCAGGGCACGGGAAACGTGGGTAACTTGCCTTGGGTGGGCTTAGTTGCCGTGGTTTTGGTGTACCTCCAAAGTCTACTGGGCGCTTTAGTTGGTTCTCGTTGGGCACTACACCAATGCTTGGATACATCCCAGCTTTGTACTGTGATGTACAGCCATATTTTTGGCTTAGTACCGCCAACGCTAGCCACTTTAGCTGTGGTATTAATTGCCTGGCGTACACCCGCACTGCATCCAGCTTTGCGGCGACTAGCAAAAATGGCTGGCGGATTGTTGATTTTACAAATCCTCTTGGGATTTGCCACTTTCCGATTACATTTGCAAGTCGAGCCGCTCACGGTTTCCCACCAAGCCATAGGCGCAGCTTTGTTAGGTACTTTGGTCTGCTTCACAGTACTCGCATTGCGTGACTGGGTTGATAACCGTGAAATCAACGCTTACCCTGTCGCTGTTACAGTAAATGCTACAAGTACACCAGCGAATGGAGCGAATCCCTAATTAATTTCAAGTTCGTTTTACTGAAGTGGTGGAACCCTAAAACCCCGATATCCACTTGCGCCCCTACAGGGGAAATGCGGGAGCAAGGGAAGCACTTATCTTCCCGATCCTCCTCATCTTCCTCATCCTCCCCTAAGCTCACTGAGTATCTTTGATGAAGACTCATACCAATTTGCAGCAAGAAGGTGACAGATCCCAAACTGTAAACCTATGAGAGAGTCTAACTTCTTTAATTACGTAGCTTGCTTCTCACACCTAAGTGAGTATTACGAATTGGTATGACTATGAGCAGGGGGTGCAGATAACTTGTTGAAACAGAAGGAAAATTAGCCGACATGATTGAGACTAATGTCTCTCGCCACCACGAAACATTTCTCCAGGTAATTCAAAGCTATTACCAGCTAACCAAGCCACGGATTATTCCCTTGCTTTTGATTACCACGGCTGGCAGCATGTGGATTGCCGCTAAGGGAGAAGTAGATCCATTGCTGTTGCTAGTAACTCTTACTGGTGGCACTTTAGCAGCTGCTAGCGCCCAGACAATTAACTGTATCTACGACCGGGATATTGATTATGAAATGGAGCGGACGCGCCATCGTCCCATCCCTGCCGGTAAGATACAGCCACATGAGGCGCTGATTTTTGCGATCGCCCTGGCTGTACTTTCCTTCACTTTATTGGCAGTATTCGCCAACCTCTTGGCTGCTCTGTTGGCATTCTCCGGTATCGTATTTTACGTTTTAGTTTATACTCACTGGTTAAAACGCCATAGCACCCAGAATATCGTCATTGGTGGGGCAGCTGGGGCAATTCCGGCTTTAGTAGGCTGGGCTGCTGTTACAGGCACGTTAAGCTGGTCAGCTTGGCTAATTTTTGCGATCGTCTTTGTCTGGACACCTCCCCATTTCTGGGCTTTAGCTCTGATGATTAGGGATGATTACGCAAAAGTGGGGATACCAATGCTACCAGTTGTTGTGGGTGATACAGCCACAGTCAAGCAAATTTGGTACTACACCTTGGTAACAGTCGCCGCGACACTGTTACTAGTTTTCCCCTTACACGCCAGTGGAATGTTATATGGGGCGATCGCTTTATTTTTGGGCGTTGTCTTTATCCACAAATCCTGGCGCTTGCTGCAAAATCCAGAGGATCGTACCATCGCTAGAGAGTTGTTTCTCTATTCCATCTCCTACATGATGCTGTTGTGTTTGGGGATGGTAGTTGATAGTCTCCCAATTACCCGTCATCTGATTACTACAGCCATTGATCAGCTGCACTTAGTTATTTAGGGTGGGAAAAATCTGTGCGATCGCGTTGTGAAAATAGCGCGATCGTATTTTTAGGAATTTCAATATTTTTAATCATAAGCCCAATCTTGCAAATTAAAAAGAATGTTGACACATTACATCAATACAGCGATGCACAAAGCAACTTATGAGTTGCTTGAAGTTGGAACTTTCTATAGTGAAATTTCTCATTGTCCTGGTGTGTGGGCAAATGCTGCAACACTAGAAGCTTGTCGGGATGATTTGCAAGACACTCTTGAAGGATGAATTATTCTAGGATTAACTTTAGGTCATACTCTACCAATACTTGATGGTATTGATCTAAATATTCAGAAAGAGGTTGCCTAATGCCACCTTTTGCAGTTATTAATCGACGGGATATAATTCGATACTTAAAAAGAGGTTGAACATGGCGCATTTAAATCTTCGTCGTCCCCAAAATGTCAACGGCGATTTTTATGTTGATACCACCTGCATTGATTGTGATACCTGTCGTTGGATGACTCCCGAAGTATTTTATCGTGCTGGTGAGAAGTCGGCAGTTTATCATCAACCTACAAATGAGGCAGAGAGATTAGCTGCACTCCAAGCACTTTTAGCTTGTCCTACGAGTTCTATTGGCACAGTTGAAAAGCCAACAGATATTAAAGATGCTCAACAAAGTTTTCCGATTTTAGTGGCAGATAATGTTTATCATTGCGGCTATCATTCAGAAAAATCTTATGGGGCTGCTAGCTACTTCATTCAACTAGCAGAAGGCAATATTTTAGTGGATTCACCTCGCTTTACACCGCCTTTAGTCAAGCGGCTAGAGGAGATGGGAGGCATCCGTTATATGTATCTGAGTCACAAGGATGATGTGGCAGAACATCAAAAGTTTGCCGAACATTTTCAGTGTAAACGCATTCTCCATGCTGATGATATTAATGGGAGTACGCGCGAAGTGGAAATACAGGTAACTGGTTATGAACCATTTGCGTTAGCTGAGGATTTGGTGATTATTCCAGTTCCAGGTCACACGAAAGGACACACTGTTTTACTCTACAAAAATAAGTTTCTCTTCACTGGAGATCATTTAGCTGGGTCAGAAGACTATAAACAACTAGAAGCGTTCCCCGATTACTGCTGGTATTCTTGGCAAGAACAAATTAAATCCATGCGTCAGTTAGCTAATTACTCGTTTGAGTGGGTGCTACCAGGACATGGGCGGAGGTTCTACGCTGATGTTGATACTATGCGTCAACAGTTGCACAAGTGTATTGAGTTGATGGAAAGGTTTTAATTAAAAGGGAACCCTGCCTCATAGCGAAAGTCCATTTTTAATGGACTTTGCAGAGAAAATACTGAATTTGCGCTTATTAATATTCAAGAAAAGAATGCGAGAGTCGCTTGTGGGTGGAGTTTTTCATATCGCCTCAAGCGTGTGTTTTGCTGCACGCACACTCATCACGCCACAACTGATACAAGCGATTAGCTGGCATGGTTAAATATAAAATATCCCCTGGACTAAGTTGCGTTTCTAGTAAAGCCCAGCCGTGAAAGGTTTGGCAATTGGCTTCTACGTATAAAGGTACAAAGTCAGCAGACATGGCTACATCTTTGACTGATTGACCACAAAAGGGGTGGATGGTGGTAATCATTGTGGCAAATGCTACCCATAAGCAATCACCTGTGATGCCATTACCCAAGATGCGCCCGCCGAGTGCAGCCGCAGCAAAAGCTGGGGCTGCTAATTCCGCAGGGCTAAGTACTGCTTCAAAATCAAATACTTGTTGTGCCATCCCGGCAAAATCAGGATCGGCATAATGCACAATCACCGGGATGCTTGGTGTTAAAACTTTGGCTTTCAGGGCAATCTCTAGGTTAACGGCATCGTTATTGGTGACTGCAAGTACGGCGGCGGCGGTATCTATATTGCTGACTTTGAGGATGGTGCGGAAACTAGCATCCCCCTGAATCACAGGAATCCGCAATCCTCTAGCGGTGTTGATAAATCTGTTATTGGCATCGGTTTCAATGACTACCACTTCTTGTCCACTGGCGTGGAGTTGCTGGACAATTCTGATCCCGATACCACTCAATCCACAGACGATGTAGTGATGTCGTTGGGGAATGCGGGCTGTATCCCAAAATTGCTTGAGGCGATTGCCCAAAACAAAATCGGTGAGCATGGCATACCAAATACCAAACACAGCTGCACCCACTAGCATCATTACCACAGTTAATAACTTAATACTGTTAGGTGCATTTTCTATGACTTTGTCGTTACCACCAGATCCAGTAATCATGCCCACAGCAAAATACAAAGCATCGATAAAAGAGATATTTAGATCACCAGAAACATAGCTCAATGTGGCGAATAAAATAATTACTAATAAAACCCCTGCCATGACCAAAACCGATCGAGCATGTTTTTGAAAATGCCGGATACTAGTGCAGATTTTTAGCAGCTTTCTCAGCCAAGATTTACGAGGGGTACGAATGTGAGGTTGGATACCAACAATTAAGCGATCGCCTACTTTTAATTCTTGTCCCGATATCACAGCAGATACTAAATCTATCTCGCCTGCGACTGGTAGATAATAAATCAGCATCCGCGAACGATCATCCCACAAATCACTCAGCTTGCGACCCAACCACGGATGATTTTCATCAATGTATTCTTCCTGAATCGGCCAAGTTTGCTGAAATAATTTGATTTGTCCGATCGCACGATTTCCTAGGGCGGCAAAGGTGAATACTGGTGCTGCTAAACCGACAACACTCATACTCAAGTGATCTGCCAAAGTCTGATCTAGACGTTCAGCCAAATTCGTATTATAAAAGCGGTTAATAATCCGAATTAGCGGATTCAATACCCGCGCTTGCATCAAAATTGACAAGTTGACAGCATCATCAGCACTAGCAATCACTAAAGTATGTGCCTGATGAATGCCTGCATCTGTAAGGCTAGCAGCTGCATGTAACTCGCCGATAATCACATCTCCTGACGCTTCTCCAGGGATGGGTTGGTGATGAATCCCAACTACAAATGCTCCCTGTTGTCTCAGTAGACGAAAAATCTTATATCCGGTACGTCCTAAGCCACAAACAATGATTCGGGGTTTCATGAAATAGCAGCATGTTTGACAGGAAGGGCTGCAAAAAGCAATTCAAAATTTCCAGAAAAAAATGCGATCGTAGCAATATCCTGGGCGTTGAATGGATCTTAATTCAATGCCCGATCGCTGATTAGTTATTAATGAATATTGTTGCTCACCTTCCTAAAATAGAACTGTAGCTGACAACACGATAATGCTGGAATAATAGGGTTTTACTTGATTACGTAGCTTGCTTCTTGCCATTCGCGTAGTGTCTCGTAGAGAGGGCGAGTATGACAAACTACGAGTTACGAATTATTATGAGGCGGCACGTTTACAAGATTCTCAAAAAAAGAAACGCCAAGGTATCTTGGCGTTCTTAACACGGTGGAGGTTCGTTGTTCATGATTCAGCCTCTAATGCCCTTGCAGCTTGATCTAATCTGTCGTTGGCATCTTTCGCTAGTTTCAACCACGAGGCTGTAACGGTGCCATAAAATCCCCCGCTTGCGGCTGTGACAGTACCGGCGGAGACGTTACCAGAAAATAGTAGTAAAATGCCAGCAAAACCTGCGATCGCACTGATGGTAGTTAATCCAAAAGCTAGGTTAAATGCTGTCTTGGCTTGGCGTCGGCGTTCTTGGTAAATGCTTTGGCGTTCTTGATAAATCAACTCTGGAACTGTGCATACAGTCGTAATTGCCGGCGGTTGTGGTGTTGTTTGACAAACCATAATTTTTAGCTGGGAAAAATTAAGTGTATTGTCGAGTGTATAACCTACGCTGGCTGCGTTAGGACGAGAAATAGGTGATTTGTGGCCGACTAATCGCTGACTTTTAGTTGCTGCGAGAAAAATCGTTAGAATTTAAGCAAATTCTGGATCAAAACTGATGGCGCGATCGCTGCGAGTTGCCCCAGAGTATATTAAAAAAGTTAGGTTGGCACTGCCAATTAAGGGCTATGCAACCCAGGAATCCTTGGCAGTCTCTGCTGGACTGGCTTTATCCACTGTCAAGAACTTCCTGAGTGGGAAACCTGTGAGTTATGGAAATTTTGTGGAATTGAGTAGTAAGTTGGGGCTAGACTGGCAAGAAATTGCTCATCAAGAGCCAGACAAGCAACAGCATCCTTACATTATTACTCAAGAGCGATCGCCTTTTATTACTGGCCCTCCTATTATCCATCCCCGTTACTTTTTCGGGCGGGAAAAGGAACTCAAACGGTTATTTGATTTACTCAAACGTCATCCCCTACAAAACGCCGCCATTCTGGGTAAAAAACGCAGTGGTAAAACCTCATTACTGCACTACCTCAAAAATATTACTCGCACCCCAACCGTACAGTTGCGTTCTGGACAAAAGTTAGATTGGCTACCACATCCTAGTAATTATCAGTGGATATTCGTAGACTTTCAAGACCCGCGCCTGGGTAAACAACAGCGACTACTAAGGCATATTCTGGGAGGACTAGGAATAGCAGTACCGACACCTTGTGACTTAGATAACTTTATGGATGTAGTTAGTCATAATTTGCGATCGCCTACAGTTATTTTACTTGATGAGATTGGTGCAGGCCTACAACGTTGTTTAGAATTAGATGATCGGTTTTGGGATAGTTTGCGGTCTTTAGCAACTAACTATACAGGCGGGAATCTGGCATTTATCTTAGCCAGTCCAGAATCACCCATTCAACTGGCGCGTAACACCGGACATAGTTCACCTTTCTTCAACATCTTCGGATACACCACAACCTTGGGAGCATTGACAGAGGCAGAAGCGCGGGAGTTAATAGCTAATTCGCCAATGCTTTTTCCCCCTGAAGATGTCGAGTGGATTTTGACCCAAAGTCGCTGCTTTCCACTTTTAGTGCAAATTTTGTGCCGAGAACGATTATTTAGTTTAGAAGATGGACAAATTGGAGACAGTTGGCGCCAAGAAGCTTTACAACAAATACAATCATTTACTCATTTGTTGTAAATGAAAAGTGTGGAGTTAAAAAAGCACACTTTTCCCCAAAGGGTATTTAAATAACAACTTCACTGCAAGAAATTCATGTAAATCACATCTTTCATTCTTATGGGTAGACGCCGGAGGCGGCTTCTCGGACAGTGGCGACTGGCGTCATGAGGAAGAGATAGAGACGCGATTAATCGCGTACCGATGCCCAATGCCCACTCTTGGGTTGGAGTTCCCCGCCGACTTCCAATGAAAAATCAAAGCCTCTCTCCTATAAAAGAGAGAGGCAAAACAGAAGTCAAAATAAATTTTTTGACCTCATGTTTGATGAAAAATAGCTAATGCCATCTTGACTACTTAATACTCACCTTACCACCAGCTTCTTCAATCCGTTTTTGAGCATCTTCAGCAGCTTCCTTAGCAATACCTTCTTTAATTGCCTTAGGAGCAGCTTCTACTAAGTCTTTCGCTTCTTTTAGACCCAGACCAGTCAATTCCCGTACAATCTTCAGCACAGCAATCTTCTTGTCAGCAGGAACAGATTCGAGAATCACGTCAAACTCTGTTTTCTCTTCAACTACTTCGGCTACCGCAGCACCAGGAGCAGCCATCATCATCATACCGCCAGCAGGCGCGGCCGCACTCACGCCGAAAGCTTCTTCAATCTGCTTAACTAACTCAGCAGCTTCTAGCAAAGTCAAGGACTTAAGTTGTTCTAAAATTTGATCGGTTGTTGCAGACATTGAGATAACTCCTGTAATCTTGATTAGTTTTTTGTCAATTGTTCAGTTGTGACGTTTTTCACCAACCACCAATAACTAGGAAGCACTTTCAGTGCTGTCCTTGTCTTTGTCTTTATCGGCCACTGCTTGCAAGGCCCGAGCCAGTGAACCAGGAACTTCGTTGATACCCACAGCAATCTTGGTAGCCAAAGCGTTGATAGCGCCAGCAATTTGACCCATGAGCTGTTCTTTGGATGGCAAGTCTCCTAACGCCTTAACATCCGGTTCTTGAAGCAGACGACCTTCCATCACGCCGCCACGAAGTTCTGTCTTCTTCGTGACTTTCTGGAACTCTTGGTAAGCCTTAATTGCTGATGAGAAATCTTCCTTAACTAGCAAAAAGGCAGAAGAACCTTTGAGTAATTCTGAAAGTGGCTGCCATTTTTCGTCATTTTCAATGGCGATGCCCATCAAGGTGTTTTTTGTCACCTTACAAACAGTGCCACTGGGACGTAGCCGCCGCCTTAAGTCAGTGATTTCAGCAACTGTGAGACCTTGGTATTCAATTACCAGGGCTAGAGTTGACTCACTCAAAGTTTCTTTGAGGTCAGCTACTATCTCTTTTTTGTTTTCTAGCGTTCTACCCATCTTAGTTTCACCTCCAAGGGCAAAATCATCGATTTCCCCACTTTATGTGTCTTCTTCTGACCAACCCAAACAACAAACCCCAGCTGCTTTAGCCGGGGTTTAGTAGTAAGACTCTTAATACCGCAGCGCTCTCACCCATATGGGCAGCACTTTAGGTAATTAGGGCTTTTAACCTCGGCAGGATATTAAGCGATTAGCACCTGCTGTCTCCGGCTTGATTTATTTAGTTTTGTCATTGGTCTTTTGATTTTACAAATGACCAATGACTAATAACTGAAATTAAGCTGCTTCGGTCAGTTTCAAATCCCGTAGGGCACTAATATCGAGTCTAATCGATGGACCCATTGTGGCAGACACGTAGAATGTACGCCAATAACGACCTTTGGCTCCTGAAGGACGATTACGGTCAATTGTTTCTTGCAACGCCTTCAGGTTGATTAACAAATCTTCTGGCGCGAAGGTTGCCTTTCCAAACATAACATGCACAATGCCAGTTCTGTCGGCACGAAATTCTAATTTACCAGCTTTGAATTCAGCGATCGCACTTGCGATGTCAAATGTCACTGTCCCACCCTTGGGTGAGGGCATCAAACCACGAGGCCCAAGCAATTTACCCAACTTTGCCACCTGTGGCATGACATCTGGAGTTGCAATCAGCTTGTCAAAGTCCATCATGCCTTTTTGAATTTCTTCAATCAGCTCTTCTGAACCAACAATATCAGCACCAGCATTGCTTGCTTCAGTGACTTTCTCACCTCTGGCAATGACTGCCACCCGCACAATTTGTCCTGTACCTTTGGGCAGTGCTACTGTTGTCCGCAGTTGCTGGTCTGTATACTTGGGGTCAATTCCCAGCCGGATGTGTGCTTCTGCGGCTTCCGGGAATTTAGCTGTTGCTGTTTCTTTTAACAGCGCTAAAGCGTCTAGGGGTGCATAATCCCTATCTTCTACTTTGGCTTGCAATTCCTGCAAGCGACGTGATATTTTTTTTCCCATTTTTCTCTCCTGGGGTCATTCCGAAGCTTTGCTTCTCCCCCGATAATGTTTAGCTATTTGTCTTTTGTCTTTTGTCCTTGGTATTTTATTAATGACCCAATGACTAATGACCAACGACTAATCAGCGATCGTTACACCCATATTCTTCGCAGTACCTTCTACAATCTTCATCGCCGCTTCGATGTCATTGGCGTTGAGATCAGGTAGTTTCGTTTGAGCAATTTCTTGCAATTGCGCTCTGGTAATTTTACCAACTTTTTTCTTGTTGGGTTCATTAGATCCGCGCTCGATTTTTGCTGCCTTACGAATCAGTACTGATGCTGGGGGCGTCTTGAGTACAAATGTAAAACTCCGGTCTTCAAACACCGAAATCTCTACAGGTATGACCATCCCAGCTTGGTCTGCTGTTTTGGCGTTGTACTCTTTGCAGAACATCATGATGTTAACGCCATGTTGACCCAATGCAGGGCCTACTGGCGGTGCTGGGTTGGCTTTTCCAGCATTCAGGGCCAGTTTAATGACCGCTACGACTTTCTTCGCCATTGTTTATTAGCTCTGTTTCTCTACCTGATTGAATTCCAACTCTACTGGTGTATCTCGCCCAAAAATCGAGAGCAAGGCTTTGAGTTTACTCCTTTCTGGAGAAACTTCAATTACCTCACCTTCAAAGTCTTTAAACGGACCAGAAAGCACGACTATCTTATCACCAGTAGCCATGTCAATTTTGACAACTGGCTCTTGTTCACTGGTCTGTTTGAATATGCGTTCTACTTCTGAATGACCAAGGGGAACTGGCTTGACGTGACCGCGACCCTTGCCACTACCACGTTTTTGTTCTGCCCCTACGAAGTTGATCACATGGGAGGTGTTGCGTACCACCTGCCATGTATCATCATCCATGATCATCCGCACTAGTACGTATCCAGGAAACACCTTTTCTTCTGTATGCTGGCGGCTGCCATCCTTCCGGATTTTCACTGCTGGCGTATGCGGAATTTCCACCTGAATAATTTTGTCAGCTACATCAAAAGTTTGGATGCGCTGCTCTAAATTTGTCTTCACGCGCTTTTCACAGCCTGAGGCTACCTGCACCGCATACCAGCGTGCCTCGTGCAGCGCTGCTTCTGCGGCTTCCTCTGACTGCAAAGGCGAGTTGAGTGGTTCGTCTGTTGCAAAAGTCATCAGAACACCTGTTTTGCTGCCCAAGCAAACAATCCATCGACCAAATATATCAAAGATGCGGAGAGTGTCACCATTAACAATACGGCTGCTGATTCGCTCACCAATTGCTTCCGACTGGGCCAAACTACTTTCTCAAGTTCTTCCTTAGTTCCTTGAAAGAAGTTGTTCAAGTTCAACCCGTTTGTATTTTCTGGGATTTCTGCTTCATTTTTTTTGGCCACTGCCGTTTCTACCCCCGTTTTTATACAGCTATAGGCTGCTAATTTTCATCCAGGTTTACAGCTTGACTCTATCTCACTTAACTAGAAGCAAAAAAGCTGCAAAATAATTATACCCGAAATCGTTAGTACTTTCTGCTATGTTAGCAGATGTACTTTTGTTTCGGGGTATATTTTTGCTCTTGAGCGCGCCCTGGAGGACTTGAACCCCCGACATCAGGTTTTGGAGACCTGCGTTCTACCAACTGAACTAAGAGCGCACAAGCTGTCTTGGATTCAATAATTGCGCTGAACCTTTTTTAGTTTAACGCAATTTAGCCTTATTGTACCTTAAATTTTTCGAGGGAACAAATTAGCGGCAGATGCCGCTTTTTAGCTGTAACCTCTCCCATATCTCAAACAGCGAATTACAAAGGTCGGTCAAACCGTTGTTTGATGCGGGTAGCTTTGCCTACACGTTGGCGGAGATAATAGAGTTTAGCACGGCGTACTTTACCACGGCGCAATACTTTGATGCTGTCAATTCGCGGTGAATGTAGTAGAAATACCCGCTCGACGCCAACACCTTGAAATACTCGACGCACTGTAATTGTTTCGTTAATTCCGCCATTGCGTTTGGCAATGACTACACCTTCATAGGGCTGTACGCGGTATTTTTCGCCCTCTTTGATTTTGACCCCGACTTTTACTGTATCACCCACATAGATAATGGGCAGATTCGATTTTAGTTGTTCCGCTTCAATGGAGCGGATGATCTCTTGAGCGTTCATGGCCTATTTGCTGTAAAAAACCCACGATCATCAATAATAAATCCATAACCGCCTGAGAGTCCAGTTATTTTAGTTTGAGGATTTTTGCTGATCTCAATACACTTGAGAGGAAAAATGTTACATCAGAATAATTAGCTCTCATCTTTACAAAATGAATGATGGAGTTATAACTAGTGTAATTAGTCACCATATATGGGGCTTAATAGTGCCCACACAAGCAGTCGATTTTGACTTTCTTGACTTTATAAATGACCCTCGACAGGTCTCAAACTTATGAAATTTAGTGTTGTCATTACCACCTATAATCGCTTGCAATTGCTGAAACGAGCAATTGACTCTGCTCTCAAGCAGACGGTAAAGTGCGAAGTTGTAGTTGCTGATGACTGTTCATCTGATGAAACAGAAGCCTATGTCAAAAGCTTAGGTCAGGGTGTGGTTTACCATCGCAATCAGGTAAACCAAGGTCATGCAGCTACAGTGAATGCGGGAGTTGCCAAAGCTAGCGGTGACTGGATTAAATTTTTAGATGATGATGACTACTTAGCATCCAATTGTATAGAAGAGATGGCGAGGGCGATCGCATTTCATCCCAAAGCCGTGATTTGTTCCTGCGTGGCAGCGCAGGTAGACAGTAACGAGGTAGAAATCAGTCGCACTCCACAATTAGGGCCTGGGTTGGCTTTTTATATTGCCCAGGCAGATATTCACTACGGTATGTTGCTAGAGCTTGTACCCTTTGGCACTCCTGTGCAAGTTGCGTGCGATCGTCAAGCTTTTTTGGAGACTGGTGGTTGGGACTCTCAACTGGATGCCAACTGTGATGATATTGATTCGTGGATTAGTATTGCACAATTTGGCGATGCAATTTTTATCAATCAGTGCCTTGCCTATCGGACTATTTGGACTGGGGCTTACAATCAAAAGTTTTCTTTCTCTCAACGCCTAGATACAAATATTTGTATGAAGGAGAAAATTTACGCTTTGGTTAACCATAAGCACTTGTCTCAAATACCTAGCCTTCAGACTACTAGAAGTTACGTAAAATTACATTGGTCTTTAGTAGCACTGAAACATGGTAAGTTAAAAAGTTTTTTGCTCATGATATATCCAGCCGTTTTTTCTCCTATTGCTTGGTGGCTATTACTCAGGGCCTTAGTCTTACGCCGTGTCAATCGTTGCAATGCTCAAATCAACAAATTTGTGTTGATTGAGTCTTGAATTGAGGTATTGGGCATGAGGGCAGCCCTGTGTTCGGTCGCTAGACTTGTAGCAAGTGGCGTCATGGGGTACTTATCAAGAGTCAAAAGTCATTCTCCTTGCCCTCTGCTCCCTGCACCCATTCCTTAATAAAACCTTTTCTGCCACGCATCTAGCTGCATAGCAATTGGTTTTGTCCAACCCCAGCTGAGGAAATCGTGTAGCAGAGTATAAAAACAGGGAATGATGAACAAAGTTAATAGTGTTGCCAAGGATAGCCCTGAAAACACTACTACGCCTAATGGTTGAAGAAATTCCGCACCTTCACCAATTCCCAAGGCTAAGGGAAACATACCCAAGACAGTTGTAATAGTTGTCATCAAAACTGGACGGAGACGTTGGGGTGCTGCTTGCAAAATCGCAGTTTTTCGGTCAACTTTGTCCCGTTCTCGAATTTGGTTCGCTAGTTCTACCATGATGATGGCGTTGTTGACCACAATCCCGACCAACAATACAGCACCGACGATTACTGTTGCCCCAATGGCGGTCTTGGTGATGTAAAGTCCGAAAATACCCCCAGCTAAAGCCAGAGGGATGGTAAACATAATCACTAGCGGGTCAATGAGAGAATTGTATTGCACTGCCATGACGATAAAGACTAAAAAGGCAGCTAACCCACCTAATAGTTGCAAAGAACTTTGCAGTTGTTGATTAGATTCCACGGCGGCGCTGGGTAAAATGGAGACGCCTTCAGGGAAATCGATATCTTGTAGCACTGTGTTCACTTGTGCTAGGGCATCACTGAGGCTGGCTCCTTCACTTAAATTACCTGCAATCAAGAAGACTTGACGTTGGTTAATGCGCTGAATTTCCCCTGGTGCTTGTCCTTCGACAATTGTTGCCACATCGCTTAAACGGACTTGGCGATTGTTCTCGACAAACAAGGGTAATCTCTGCAATTGGGATGGGGTTTGTACAGATGCTTCATTCAATTGCACCCTAACATCTACCAGACGATTACCCCGTTGTAATTGGGTGGGGATACTACCTGTGATCGCTGTCTGAATTGTATTACCAATATTTTGAGTGTTCAAACCTAGAGATGCCACTCTTTCCCAGTCGGGGCGAATTTGGATTTCTGGTTGACGTTCATCGGCGTCGGGACGAAATCTGACTAGAGTAGCTTGCTCTTCTAAGGCTGCTAACACTTGACTACCAGCTTTTTGGAGAGATTCTTCTTCACTTCCTTGTAAAAGGATATCAACGTCGGCACCACGGACTGGGGAGTTGTTGAGAATTAACCCCCGTACTTGACCAGGGTTGAGGCGTAGACGAATTCCTGCTAAATTCAGCTTGTTAAACTCTTTGGTAACTCGTTCAATATAGTCTGGTAAATTTGTCCCCGATTTCAGGGTAATGTTACTGGAACTTCTCAGGGGATTGGCATTGGTATTCGTACCAAAGAGAGAACCACCAACTGTAGAGAAAATATATTCTGTTTCTGGTTGAGTGCGGAGAATTTCATCTACCGCGTTCATGACTTTTTGGTTAGTTTCTAGGGGTGTACCGGGAGGAAATTGGGCAATTAAGTTGGCTTGTCCGGTATTGATGCGGGGGAGAATTTCTTGGGGAATTTGTGGTGCCATCCAGAGACTACCACCCCCTAAGAGGATAATGGCGATCGCTACGGTTAACCACCGCAGGTTCAATATTTTAGCTAAAAAACTACCATAGGCGCTTGTGGCTGCATCAAAGCGACGGTTGAAGTGCCGCAAAAACCAAAATTCGCTCAGGCGACTGGAGACTTTCCATGCCAATAACCGAGAAGTCAGCATGGGGACAACTGTCACCGCAATCAAAATTGAAGCGGCTACGGAAAAGCTGATGGTGAGAATTAACTCATTAAATAGTAGCGAGATAAAGCCACCAATCAGCAAAAATGGTAACACTGCTACCAAGTTGGTGCTGGTAGAAGCGACTAAAGCAGATTCTACTTCTCGGCTACTTTGTTCAGCTTGGTCAATGAGTTGTTGAGAATTCAGGCGACTTCTGGCATCCTTACCGGGTGTAACTCCTGCACCTTCGGCAATATTCTCCAACATCACAATGGAGTTATCTACCACAATCCCTACGCCTAGAGCTAAACCACCCAAGCTAAAAACATTGAGTGATAAACCAAATAGCCCCATGAGGATGATGGCTGCGAGGCTGGCTAGGGGGATGGAAATGACGATGATTAAGGTTTGGCGGAGGGAACCCAGGAAAAGTAAAACTGCGATCGCTGCTAATGCTGTACCAATTAATCCGGAAGTGGTAACATTGGCGATCGAATTGCGGATAAACCGTGACTCATCCAAAGTGGATGTCAAGATAGTGCCTTGGGGAACTAAACCAGATGCTTGCAGTTCTTCTAAGCGTTTTTTGACACCATCCACTACAGCGACTGTGTTGGCATCAGGCTGTTTTTGGATACTAACTTTAACCGCTTCTTCTCCGTTGAGTGCAACATAGATCCGTTGTTTTTCGGAACCATCAATAACCTCGGCAAAGTCTCGCAAGTAGACACGTTGGTTGATAGGGGGAAGTAGGGTATTTGGAGAGGTGGTATTAGGCTGTCTGACTGGAAAAGACAGGTTGCTGATTTCGTCAGCACTGCGGAAGCGTCCGACAGTACGAGTTAATGGCTCAGAATTTGGCCCCAGAATACGACCACCAGAAATATCTTGATTACGGTTTCTCAGTTCATCCAGAACATTGGTTAAACCTACACCCAAGGCTTGCAACCGATCCAAATCAATATTGACTCTAACTTCTTCTTTCACACCCCCCGATACGGCTACCCCGGCGACTCCAGGGACAACGCCTAATTCTCGTGCTAGTTCTTGTTCGGCAAATACGCGCAAATCAACGCCTGTTAAAGAGGGTGAAGTTAAGGCAAATTCATAAACTGGTAGTTGGGAAGGATCTACCTTGAATAAGCGGGGTGTTTCAATAGTGTCTGGTAAATTGCTTCTGGCTCTGTTAAAAGCAGCTGTGGCATCGTTAAGGGCTTGGTCAATGTTACCTCCCGGCTGGAAGTATAAATCCAAGCTTACCTGTCCTTCACGGGTTTGGGAAAAAACCTGTAGTACACCCTCAGTGGCTGCAAAGGCTTCTTCTAAAGGCTTGGTAACTTCGTCAACTGCTACTTCCGGGGAAATTCCGGGTGCTTGTATCCTGACACCAATCCTAGGATAGGTAATTGATGGCAGTAAATCTACTGGCAATCTGACGATAAAAAACAAACCCATTACCAACACTGCTAGGGTGAGCATCAGTGTACCGACGTGTCGGCGAATTGAGATAGCACTGATACTAAATCCGCCAAGTTTCTGTGCCTGTTGCATTATTGTCGTCTAGCTCCGAGTTAAAATATGGAACGCAAAATTCAAAATGATTTTTTGAACTTTTAATTCTTTTTAGGGCTGGCATCGACTGATTCTGAAAGAATCGAAAGGCGTACAGTATCCCCATCTTTTAACGGTTTACCACTGCGAACAACATAGCGATCGCCTGGTTGCAACCCAGATAAAATTTCGACTTTACCATCAGCCTTTTTACCTAGGGTGACAGCACGTGTCGTTACTTTGGTTTTACCACCTAGATCATTTACCAAAAATACTGTAGCAGTCCGGTCTTGTGCTTGTGTTTTGGCGGCATTACTTCGATTAGCGGGGCTAGATGTTTTGTCTGTCTCCCCTGTAATTTTGTTTCCTGTTTCTTCTTGAATAGCTGTTTGGGGCACTACAACTCGTGGTTGTGATTCGCTGTCAACATTGACACGCGTCAGCAGTCCACTACCAATTTTTCCCTCACTATTGGGAATTACTACCTCTATTGGCACTAAGCGGGCTGTAGCATCGGCTGTGGGAGAAATTCGGGTGACTCTGCCGATTAATGTTTGATCGGGGAAGGCATCTAAGCGCACTTGTACAGATTGCCCTATTTGAATATTTGCCAGTTCCAATTCGGAAACTTGCACTACGACTTTAATCCGGCTAAAGTCAGCAATTTTTAAGACTTCACTACCTGCTTGTAGTATGTTGCCTGGTTCTGTCACCTTTTCAGTAACAACGCCAGTAATAGGAGATATGAGACGGGAATAGGATCGGCGTTCTTTAGCTTGGGCGACTACTGCTTGTTGAGCTACGACTCTACCTTGGGCAGCCGCTACGGCTTGCTCTTCTGTGCGGACTTGTTCAGCCGCGGCCCGGAGAATTTGAGTAGATGTTTGGACTCTGGTGCGTGCTTGTTCGGCTAATTGTTCGGCGATCGCCCCTTGTTTGAATAGTGTCTGTAACCGTTTAGAGTCCGCTTGCGCTTGCACTACCTCTAGCCTTCTTTGTTCTAGTTCGGCACGGGCATTACTCACCACATTTTTAGCTCTGGTGACTTCTGATTTCTGGGCGGCTAGTTCTGCTTCTGCTTGCCTTAATGACGTTAACAAGATGGCATCATCTAGCTGTCCTACAGCCTGCCCTTTGGTAACCGTATCTCCTACATCCAGAGTCAACGCCAATAACCGTCCTTCTACCTGCGATCGCACTGATACGATGCTGAAGGGAGTGGTAGTACCGATATAATCTGGTTGTACTTGCAATGATTCTGTACGGGCGATCGCTACATCCACGGGCGTTGTGGCACCACGTCCTGGGGCATTTCCAGGGCTGCGGGACTGCGCCTCAGCTGATTCCTTCGGCAGCGATCCACAACTCGCTGTCAGGATGCCAATACCTAGCATACAAGTAATCAGAGGCATAGACGGCAACCACGAACTACAAGAAAACTTACTTTTGGTTGCTTTTTTTTCTGCTTGAGTCGGCATCACCAAATCTAATTGGGCATTAATTACCTGGCTTGGGGCTAAAGTAGTTTGCAGTTTTTCCGGTTTTTGCGGCACTTTTCCAGCCAAAATCATTTATTTTGCTCCTAATAGGGAGGTTTTTGGGGTCAAACAGCCGTGTGATACCAAGTAATTTTGGTGGTCATTTATTTATGAGAAAGGCGAGATTCTACAAGTCGCTCTGCCGTAGTTTTTTGTATCAAAGGCTACTTTTTTACATTGCAAAAAATCACGTCTATTCTCATTGTGACGCTACTTATGCAGAGGTAGACCATGTCTGTATTACTTAGTTCCATTATAAAGATTGTATAAATACTTGACCCTTGGCTTTGAGCTTTTTTCCAGGTGTAAAACCCAAGATTAGCCGACAAAAGGGTTTTTTACCACTCTTACTCTTAGCCTAGGCAGTATTAAATTATGAAGCTTTTTTTTACATAATCTCCTTATTGTAACAAAACAACTCGTATTTCTGGATATTGACCTAATTGATTAAGAAAAACTAAAAAATATTGCTTTTCTGTTACATATAATATACTAAATAAGCTCAATTTTTGTTCACTCTAGGTGAGGAAAATTACCCGTGACATCACCGCTAAAACTGGCAGAAACTGTTGAAGAATCCCAGATTGCCGAATTCTTCCAAGCATCAATAGGTAAGTGGCGCTCAGAACGACGCTATTACACTCTGCCATCGGGAGAAACTCAGGAAATGGTGAGTATGATCACCATCCGGTTTTTAGAACAGGGATGTGACGAATTGCAACAGCTAGCTCAGATGCACAATTTGACTAATTCAGCTAGTTTGACATGTGGCGCACAAGTGATTTGGCAAAGCAACAATTCAGTTACGGGAAGAAAAGAGTCAAAAGGTTCAACCCTGTTTGGTGCGCTAGGAAATATTTTGTACCGCGATCGCGGTTTCGCTACATCCAAACCAGTCACCGCCACTTATTATTTTACTAATCGGCAAACTCTTTGTTTGCGAACCGAGTACAACGGTTCAGTTTTTGAAGAAGAATTAAAACTGATTGGGAGTAAATACCGCACTCGCCAATCTATCATCTCTCGTGCTGGTGAGCAGTTGATGATTGGTCAGTATTTAGAAAAGCGATTAGAAAGTTAAGTTACATCCAAGGGGTTTGTAGTCAGACTTTAGTGCTCAAGAAATCATGACTAAAGTCCTGACTACGAACTTGCGCTTGAGCTAGACTGATTGAGGAAAGAAAGCGCATTTAGCGACAGCATCACCCGTGAAATGCCGGTGAATATAATACTCACACCTAGCAGTATTCCCAACAGCCAAGGTGCATTGAATGGCCATTGGAACCAAATCATCGCACCCAGTAGCAAAGTGATGACGCCATCACCTAGCACCCAAGTCCAGTTTTGTTGTGGACGCAACCGGAATGCCAAGATCAGCTCGAATACGCCTTCTGTCAGCAAGAAGCTACCCAATAACAGAGTCAGCGTCAAAATGCCAGTCCGGGGGTAAACAAACAACATCACACCCGTTGCAATATAAAGTCCGCTTAATAACAGCTTCCAAATAAAGCCGCCGCGATGGCGTGTTTGAGAAGCGTAGACCAGTTTGGCAAATCCAGAAGTAATCAAAATTAGGGCAAACCAGGTTTCCGCAAAAATTGTGGTAAATGTGGGCATAGCGATCGCTATAATTCCCAAAATAATCAAGAGAATGCCAATCACTAGCGATCCATTTATTTTCTGATTAATATTTTGAGAAACTTTGCTTGTCATAAAATTTTTTCCCTATTCTTTTGTGAACCATAAAATTAAGAGTAGGGAATTTTTGCCAAACAAGATAGAACCCTAAGATATACGTAATGCGATAATTACTACTAGTTAACTAGTAGTAAATACTGCTAAAGATAGATAATTTCCTTGTGTTGTGGTGGGTGAAATAAAGTATTGAGGGTTGATTTTCAACGATAATCACGCGGTTCACCCCTCAAATTTATTTATATCCCACATTCCGCGCACTAAATACTTTAGTAATCGACCACGGGGCGAACGCAAATTACAAGAAAGTAAAACCCATTAACATCAAAGAGTTAGAGGTCAAAAGAAGCAGACAGCAGACTGATTCAATTTGGGAAATCAAACTGTATGAATTCGTGGGTTTTAAGCAGCATTTTTGACAGCAACAGCAACGGGAGCATCTCAGCTTTATTAGAACAGATGAACTAGCAAGTGGGGATGAAAATCAGCGAAAATAAAGGAAGAAATTAACCCCCACTCAATCAAAAATGGAACCAGCTAATCAGAAAAAACTCCAGGAACATCTACAAGCCATAGCCAAAATTCTATATCAAGAAGCGGAAACTAAAGAATTAGAGAGTCTAGGGGGAATTGAAAAAAACAATTAGAGCACAGACTCTAGAATATATTACGCCAGAATTAGGAGTTTTTTTCTCAAAGAGGCAACAGGAACTTCATCAGGAAGAGTAAGAATAATTAAAAGTATTCTCGGAGAATTGTCAGTCAGTGAGAAACAAGCGCGAAAGTTAAAAATAGGAAAGCATCAAAAAATCAGCCCTTACTTAGAAGAATGTTGTTTGAGAGCCAGTGCAAATGTTTCTTATGAGAATGCCGCCAAAGATATTTATAAATATACGGGGATATCGCTCTGTGCTAGCACACAACAAAGAATAGTTCAGAGGTATGAGTTTCCAGAAATAGAATGTGGACAACAAATCGAAGAAATTAGTGTAGATGGCGGTAAAGTCAGGCTGCGGACTGAAAAACAAGGAGAGCCATGTATCTGGAAAGACTATAAAGCATTTTTTGACTGTAGCGTTTTAGATCCTGTGAACGGTTACAATTGCATGGCTTGGGGAAAGTATGCTTCTAAAACTTCTTTCCACGGACTATCATTATCTGCTCTTGATAGTTCCTCACTCATGAGATGGTTAGTGGATGGTAGTTAGGTAAGCATAATATTAAGGTTGCAAAAATTGGCGAATTTGATTGATAAATATCTCAGCCACAATTGGCCCCCGAATGCGGTTTATTTGATAGTCCAAAAAATAAATCTTGCCAGCTTTTACAGCAGGAATTAAACGCAGGATGGGATCATTTTGCCACTGCTGTTTGGCATTATCAATTGTGTTATCTCCAGTCGGCATGACCAAAATGTGATCGGCTTTTATATCTGCTACGGCTTCAATGGAAATATTAGATACGCCCGATATTTCTACGATGATATCGAAGCCTAAATCTTTGAGCAACTTACAAACAAAACTGTTAGCAGATAAGATAAATGATTGGTTGGAGACGTTTTCCCAGCCTAGAACAATCATGGTTTGTCCTGATGCCACCGGAGCTATTTGGCGTTTGACTGTTTCCACGAGTTGATTATAAGATGCGATCGCCTGCTTTGCCTGTTCTTCTCGATTGAGCGCCTGAGCAGTCTCTTGCATCACAGGTTTCCAGCCTGTTTCTCCTTCAGTTTGAAAAAATGCCGTTGGTGCAATGCTAGAAAATAATTTGTAATTTGCCTCTAGTTGAAACTTTTCACCCAAGATTAAATCTGGCTTTAGTTGCAGTAATGTTTCTATTGAAGGATTATGGCGAGTACCTAAATTCACAGGTTGACTCGTGACGCGATCGCCTAGAAAAGGAATTTGTTGACTAGGATTATCAAATACTTTAGTGTTTAACAATTTCACTTCTGCATAACCTGTAGGTTGCACACCTAATGACAGCAGAATATCTAATAATGCTGGACTCAGGGCAACAACTTTTTGCGGCTGTCCGCAAATTTTGGTTTCACCACCGTCATGCTCAATCACACGACAATCTGATGCTATGCTTTCGGGAGTTTGACGACTCTGTAATTGAGGTGTGCTACTATTACAGGCTACAACTAAAATCAATGTACACAGTGATAGTAGCAACAGTTTAATATATCTGAACCAATACTTCATTTATCTTACTTGTATAAGATTAGCTACAGAGTATTGAGAAATTAGTTTTGGTTCTGTCCCATCATTACCTTTCTTCAGGTTTTCACCTACCACTACATCAGCCTGATAGCACTTTATCGAACCATCAGGAATTACAGTACTCAATTCAAAGCGATGAAAGCATTCATCTTCGCTCTGCTCGATCATGCGACAAGTTACTTTGTAAGTAAACCATTCCCAGCCATGTTGCCAAATCAACTCTCTCTCCATCGCTTGGGCGGGAAGTGGTAAAATCGCCCAGCCGCGATAGATGGATTGTAAGCAGTTGATATCGCCACTGTAGGTGAGAATGGTAGCAAAAGTTTGGGGATCAAGCCAAGCGTAGTATCTGCATTGCGGCAAATCCAAGACAGTAGGGGCAAAACGGTGACCGCCAAAATGGCTAGATTGCCAGATGCGGACAGATTCTACACCCAAGTCAGCCACAACTGCATTCGCTTGGCGGTAAAAAGGGATTCCACATCTACCACAACGTTTGTCATGAGCGCCGTGGGTGCAAATTAGGATGTCTCGGACATGAGGATTGATATCTGTACCGCCGACATCTTTACCAGCTAACCAATCTCTGAGAACAGTGGCCACATCCTCAAGACTGGGAACATGAATTTCTTGCTTGGCATATCCCCCGGCAAAACCCGTGATTGGGGAAAAAATCAGAATGCGAGTCAGTCCATCGCGCCGTAATTTTTCGTTGTGGATAAATAATGCAATCCCATCGGGTTTGACCTCGTAAAACTCCTCCGCTAGCGATCGCAAATTCTCAGGAACAGCTTTTGATTCCAATTCATCTGCCTTCCAGGGAGGTGGACATTCAACCAGTACATAGCACTGTCGTTGGACACCAGTACCAATGGGATCTTCGTTGATTTGCCAGGATTCTTTGGCAAAAAAAAGGTGACTCATCGAAAATAAACATCAACTAAAATTGCCAAGAAACTGTACCTCTTACTTCAAAAGGTGCGCCAGGAATCACAGAAGTTCGACCTTGTGAACCTGCAAAATACTGAGTATCAAACAGATTTCTCAGATTTAAAGCCGCCCGGAAATTATCACGGTTGTAATAAATGGCGGCATCAAAGCGAGTATAGCTTGGTAGCATAAAACTGTTTGCTAAATCACCAGTTCGTTCACCTACGAAAAAGGCTCCTGCGCCAAAGCCTAACCCTCTCAAGTCGCCAGATTGAACGGTATAAGTCGTCCACAAACTAGCTGCATTGTTCGGGATATTATTCAGGCGATTGCCAACTTCAAAACGGTTATCTCTAGTAATTGTGGCATCTAGGAGAGCATAGGACGCAATAATGTTCCAACCGGGTGAGATTTCGCCGACAATATCGAGATCAATACCCCGACCTCTTTGTTCACCGACTTGAATGGAAAAATTGGGATTATCAGGATCGGGAGTTGTAATGTTACTTCTGGTGATGTCATAAGCAGATAAGGTTGTCGAAAGGCGACCATCCAGAAAATCGGCTTTCGCTCCAATTTCATACTGTGTTCCTCGCGTTGGCTCAAATTGGGTATTTGTGGCACTTTGACCTAGTGATGGCACAAATGAGCGCGAGTAGCTAGCATAAAGCGATAAATTTTCGTTTGGCTGATAGACAAGACCAAACCGGGGAGAAAAAGCACTATCAGTTTGCTTGACAGTAAAATTGTCAACTTGAAACAGCTGTTCAGTGTCAACGCTATCAAACCTACCACCAACCAACAGTTTGAGGTTATCCGCTAGGGTAATTTGGTCTTGTAAATAAACACCAAGCATATTTCGTTTTTGAAAGTCGCCATCTTCAAAGACCTGAAATCCTCCGGTGTAGGTAATCGCGTCGTAGTTTGGCTCAAAAATATCCAGCAATCCTCCAGTGATATTTTGCTGCTCTGGCGGGACTTGAGAACTAAACTGACCAAAGGCGTTATTCACTTCTAAACCGAATAACAGCGTGTGGGCGATCGCTCCTGTCTTAAACTTCCAAACCAAATCATTTTGGAAGGTATAGGTCTCAAAAAATTGATCGGTTGAGGAAATTCCCAGTTCTACTGTGCGGTTATCGGCTCGCAAACGGTTAATAAATGATAACCCCTCTCGAAAAGATTCAAAGCTAGTCGTATAACGAAAAGCGCTACGCACAGAAATATCATCACTAAACTTGTGGTCTAGGTATATATAAGCTCGCGTTTCATCAAAATTGATCGCGGAGTTCTCAGGGTCAAACAAAGCTCGGTTAAAGGGCAAGTTAGCCGGGCGATCGCTACCATTGAGTACAATTAATCCACTATCAGGCGATCGCCTATCTTGTAGATAAGATGCTTCTAGCGTCAGCTTCGTACTGGGGCTGATTGTCCACGATAAGCTCGGTGCAATGAAGTAACGCCTCGAATCGACAAAATCGCGAAAACTACCTGCACTTTCATAGGCAATATTTAGGCGATAGGCCAACGAGCCATCATCATTCAACGGGCCGGAGAAATCCAACGTTGGACGATAGAAGTCAAAACTTCCTGCTGTGAAGTCAATATTATAGTAGGGCGTAGAAAGTGGTTTTTTAGTCACCAAGTTGATGATACCACCCGGTTCACCCTGCCCAAACAGTACAGAAGCCGGCCCTTTGAGAACTTCAATTCGTTCTAGATCCGCCGTTTCTTGAGCAGTACGACTGTTAAAAGAACCGCCACCACCAGCGTCTTCTCTCAGCCCATTTCTGTACTGTGTGGCAGAAAATCCCCGGACTAGAAAATTTTGCCCGCGATTACCAAAAGAACTAGCGAAGGTGACACCACCCACGTTACGCAGCGCTTCATCCAAGCGCACAGCTCCTTGATCTTCCAGAACCTGACGCGGAATCACCTGTATATTGGCGGGAATGTCCCGTAGTGGTGTATCTGTCCTGGTTGCAGTGGAACCTTCTCTGACACGATACCCACTTTGCTCACCTGTCACCACTAATTCAATCGGCCGATCATCTTGGGTTAATGGTTCTTCCTCTGGTGTTTCACTCTCAGGTTCCTCTGGTTCAGGCTGCTGTGGTGGCTGCATCGCAGTTGTCGCCGGTGTCAAACCCAAAATTAACCCTTCATCACTGTCAAATAACTCGACATTCGGCAATCCTGTTTCACCCGCCACTGTCACGCGGATAGTATTGGCATCAAAATTAGTAACCGTGATTTCCGTAATCCCCTTCACTGGGTTTGGTGAAGTGAATGTGAACGCATCACCACTAGGTAAACGCAATTGAGCATTAGGAATATCAGCAATAAAGTTATTACCTGCACTGCGATTTGTAATTTGCAGCTGTTCTCCTTGAGTTGTTTGTAAAATTATTTTTACACCATTTTCAGTAGCATTAGCTTGCACTCCACTAATAATAATTAGAGATTGGGGCATTGCAGCTTGAGATATTGATACTGTACTTGCAGGTATTTTTACCTCATTCACATCGGGAATTGCCCAAACAGGTCTAACTGTAATCACCATTCCAGTTAACCATAGGCCTGTGAATAATCGTAGTCTTTTTGACATCTATATCTTACACCAGTTAGTAATCTCTTTCAAGAAAGAGTACAATAACTTGCCTGTTATTTAGAATACTTATTCAGCTGCAAGACGGATTTTTTTAGACAGTTGACGGATTTTTTATAAACTAACAGCTAATTGCTGTCATTTAACTTGTTGATGAATAATCATTACAACTTTTCAGCCGATAGTGTTTAGGATTAACACCGAACCGTTTACGAAAAGCGGCAGCAAAACAACCTTGGTTTGCATAACCAACAGCACGCGCCACGTCTTTAATACTCGTTTGTCCTTCCAAAAGCAGTTGACGCGATAATTCCATGCGGTATTGATGCAAATAGCCAAAAACAGTTGTACCAAATACTTGATGAAAACCAATTTTCAACTTGTAATCATTTAATCCTACTTGACGTGCTAGTTCCATGAGTGAGGGGGGATGATGAATATTTTGAACTAAAATGAATTTCGCTGCATGAATTCTTTCAATATCATCCTTTTTTAGGACAACTGATTTCTCTGTATGTTTTTTATATTGGGCAATTTGCTCTAATTTAAGAGCAATCAATTCTAAACATTTACTTTCTAAATATATATATTTAGTTATTCCCTGAAAGGGACAGTTAATAATTTGTTCTAATGGTAAATACATTTCTGGAGTAATTATGTTTGTTTCACAAAACTCTGGTTCCCTATTACCTTTTATTAGCCCTTCTATCAAATCTGTTAAAATACTTGGCAGTTTTTCGTTTTTATCTAAAATAAAACTTTGGAGTAAATCTTGGCTTTCTAAATGAATATCTGCTTTCTGTCGCCGCTTTTTAGAAAAAATAGTAAAATATTTTCTTTCTTCTAGTTTATCTATACCAACCCAATCAAAGAAACTTTGTGTACCATTTCGTTCTGTGTATGTGCCTGATAAATTAAATCCAAATTCTATAATTCGCTCTTGGTTAAATGGGCTATTATCAGATTCAATACATAAATCATCGTCAAATTCTTCATCAATAATCAGCAGTTCAATTCCTCGTAATTTAATACAACGACGATATCCTCTACCGAAGTTATGGGGACAGTAATTAATAAAATCCATAGTATCAGAGGGTTCTGGATAATAAGTATTTTGGTTAACCTGCTGCCAGATACGTTTATACTCTTCTTGAGGAATAAAGTTTACCATAAATAGGAAAATTTATCATTAAAGACTATAGTTAGCCTACCATGAATAGTTCAAATCTACTGAAGTGGACTAAGAATTTTGAGGGATATTTAGTCATCTTGAGATGACTTTTGCTATTAGACTGGGAATGAATTCCCAGTTGGGCTATGGGTTTCGCGTTAAGTTGACACGTGTGAACAATGTTGTGCCCTTATGATTATAGGACTTACGCAAAAGTCACGAAATTACGTCATTACGAGCGTAGCAACGTAATCGCCTCCAAGTCTGGGATTGCTTTCCTACACTACGTTTCGGTTGCAATGACAAATTTTGCTTGCGTAAGTCCTGGATTAATATGGTGATAATTAATAATGGCTTCCTGACTTGCGATGATGGACGGCTGTCACGCCTTCTTGATTTAACACTTTGCCATTTTCGACAGTTGCATAAACTAGCCAGTGATCGCCTGATTCTAAGCGATTTTTTACTGAACACTCTAAGTATGCTAAGGCATCATTGAGAATGGGAGTACCGTTTTCGGTTTCTTCAACAACAGAGACACCAGCAAATCTGTCTTGCGCTGGTTCAAAGGGTTTGAGGAAGTGTTTCATCAACCCCAAATGATTGCCTTCTTGAAGAATATTCAGAACAAATTTATTACCAGAGTGCATCAATAGTTCTAATGCACGGTCTTTGGCAACGGCTATGGTTAAACCAGGCGGATTAAAGCTAGCTTGAGCCACCCAGGAGGCTAACATAGCACTGGATATATCGCCTTGCTTGGCGGTGACGACACACAGGGAACCAACAATCCGACCTACGGCTTGTTCAACTGTGGTAGCGGGTACACTTTGCGAACGCACTTTTCTCGCTTTCTTCAGTGCTTGAGCAAAGTCGGTTCCTGCTTCTTCGCACAGTTGCAGGGTGACATCGTTGGGTTTGAATTTGACGCGGATGGTGTCGAACCCGAACCGATAGCCTGCGTCTTTGAGTTTACCTTCAATTAAATCAACTGCTTCACCACTCCAGCCAAAGGAACCAAATACACCCGCCAGTTTATTATTTGTGGCGGTGGATAGCACAATCCCTAAGGCTGTTTGCACTGGTGTGGGTGCATGGCCTCCGAGGGTGGGGGAACCGATGACGAAACCAGCCGCTTTATCTACAGCCGCCCGGATATCCTCTGGGTCGGTAAATTCGCAGTTAATTGATTCTACAGCCACGCCAGCTTTAGTGATGCCACGAGCGATCGCCTGCGCTAATGTTGCTGTGTTGCCATAGGCTGACGCATAAATCAATGCAACTGTCAAGTCAGATGAGGTTTGCTGTTGACTCCATTCTCGATAAGCTTTGGTCAGTTCAATTAAGCCATAGCGCACCAACGGCCCGTGTCCTGTGGCGTACAATCTCACGGGAAAATCGGCTAGTTTTTCCAAGGCGGTTTCTACTTGGCGGGCATGGGGTGCCATCAAGCAATCAAAATAATAACGGCGGTCTTCATTAATTGTCTCCCAACCTTCATCAAATACCTGATCGCCGCAAATATGCGCCCCAAACAACTTATCTGAGTAAAGGATTTCTGTTTGTGGGTCATAGGTACACAGTTCATCAGCATAGCGGGGGTTGGGAGTAGGAATGAACTGTAAATGATGTCCTTTGCCTAAATCTAGGGTTTCTTCCCCCCGCATGACGATAACTGGTAAGTCAGGATTTTCTAGCAATCCCCGCAAGTTTTTCGCCCCAGGATTTGAAGCCACAAAGGTAATTTGCGGTGCGAGTTCTAGCAATTTCTTCAAAGTCGCAGCGCGGTTAGGATTGACGTGACCAATAATCACGTAATCAATAGCTTTAATATCAAAGCGCTGCTGTAAAGCTGCTAAATAAATTTCCGTGAATGTTTCCCCTGGTGGGTCAATCAGGGCAATTTTATCGCCTTGAATCAAGTAGGAATTAGCAGTTGTTCCCTTAGCTAGGGCATATTCAATTTCAAATCTGAGTCTCGACCAACTGCGCGATCGCAGTACTATTGTATCTGTCCCGATGGGGAGGATTTGGACGTCACGGGGTTTGTTCATAATGTTTTGGGTGTCAGGTGTGGACTGAGCGAAGCCGAAGTCCACGGGGAGAAGTTAAGTAATGCCTGTAGGCTGAGCGGAGCCGTTCGCTTTAGTGTCTCCGAAGGAGAGGCCTGTTCCCTATTCCCTAATAGTGGTTTCCAACCTTACGATGATGTACCGCAGTTAAGGCTTCTGCCTTGCTGACGCGTCCGGCGTAGACGGTGCTGTATACTGCCCAGTGGTCGCCGCAATCCATGCGGCTGACGACTTCACACTCTACGTAAGCAAGGGCGTCGGTGAGGATGGGTGTGCCGTTTTCGGCTGCTTGGGTTCTCACGCCTTCAAAACGGTCAGCACCGGGGGCGAACCGCTTTAAGAAGTGCTTCATGAGTGTTTGATAGTTGCCTTCTTCTAAGACATTCAACACAAAGCAATCGCCTACTTGCATCAGGGATTCGATCGCCCGGTCTTTGGCGACTGCAATCGAGAATCCCAAGGGTTTGAAGCTTGCTTGACTTACCCAGGACGCTAGCATGGCGCTGGAAACATCGCCTTTTTTGGCAGTAATGATGTATAGTCCGCCACTGAGTCTACCTAAAGCTTTATCTAGGTCTGCACCTAGGGATTTCATGGCTTTGATGCTGCGATCGCGTGTCACCCATTGCCCTAAGTCTGTACCCGCTTCTTCACACTGCTTGTAAGTGTTTTCTGTGGGGGTTTGTTTAATGCGAATGGCTGGGAAAACTTCTGTCAAACCCAAGTTGCGGAATTTACTCAGTAAAGGATCTATCGGCTCATCATCGCCACCGCCTGTTTCAAATACGCCTATGGCTTGCTTTTCTTTGGCAGATCCTAAAACTGTACTGAGGGCAGCTTGGATGCTAGCAGCACTAGATGCGGGTGGTAAGCCAACAACTAACCCAGTACAACGGTTGACTAGTTCTCGTAGTTCTTGTAAATCAACTTCTGCACCCAAGTCTACAATTTCCACGGCGACGCCTGTTTTACTGATACCGTTACCAATGGCTTGGGCTAGGCGATCGCTATACCCATATTCAGAAACGTAAAATATCCCAACAGTGGTTTCTGCTTTGGTTTGGGTTTGACTCCAAGTGCGGTAGCGTCCGGTTAATTCGGCAACATTGTGGTGTAACAATGGCCCGTGACCAGTGGCGATCATCTTAATACTTGGCAGTTCCCCCATGCGCTTCATGGCAGACAACACCGACCGCGCATTTGGCCCCATCAGGCAGTCATAGTAATATCTAAAATCTGCTTCAATAGTTTTTAAATCTTCATCGAAGGTGCTATCTGAGCAATAGTGCATCCCGAAAGCATCGCAGGTGTAGAGAGTTTGGGTTTTGTGGTCGAAGCTAAAAATGGTGTCAGGCCAGTGTAAATTAGGGGCGATGACAAATTCAAATTCGTGACCATTACCTATATTTAGGCGATCGCCATTTTTCACGATCTTCTGCTTAAATGGCTGATGCACCAAATTCTCTAAAAATTGGATTGCTACCTTAGAAGCCACAACAGTGATTTCTGGAGCCATTTGTAGCAAATCTTTAACTAAGCCACTATGGTCTGGTTCGGTGTGGCTGATAATCAAATAATCAATCTCTTGGGGGTTGATTAATCCGGTGAGGGTATCAAAATACAACTGGCGAAACTTTTCATGAGAAGTATCAACCAAAGCAATCTGCTCACCGCGAATCAGAAATGAGTTGTAGGTGGTGCCATTTTGCAGACCAAATTCAATATCGAAGCGATCCCGATCCCAATCCAAAGAGCGAATTGCTGTAGTATGTTCAGCAATTTCCACAGTCTGTATGGTGAGCCTTTTTTCAGTTCTTTCGGTGAGCGCTACCATAACTCCCCTCCTTGACAAATGAGTATTTTTTCCTCTGACACTATTGTGACACGGGTTGTTTGTTAAGTTTTATTAAAAAATCTATAGCTGACTTAAAAAAATTAAAAGTGTGAACCTGGACGACGAACAAAGAAATACAGAGAATGTTTGGCTAGCTTTGATGGTGGGGAATTCCCGACTACATTGGGCATTATTTATCAACGACAGCCTGGATGCAACTTGGAATACTGAACATCAACCTGAGTCAGGTATACAGCAAATTGATTTCCCCCGCGCAATTCTCCCCCCATCGCTCTCATCGCCCTCACCTCTCCTCCTCGCCTCCGTAGTCCCCAGTCAGACTAAAATTTGGCAAACTTACCCCCATTTGCGAGTGATTACCTTAGACCAAGTACCCCTGTTAAATACATATCCCACACTAGGAATTGACCGCGCCTTAGCTTTGTGGGGTGCGGGAAAACAATGGGGTTTTCCTATGCTGGTAATTGATGCGGGAACAGCACTGACTTTTACCGGTGCAGATGCTAACCGTAGTTTGGTAGGTGGGGCGATTTTACCGGGACTAGGTTTACAATTTGCGACTCTCAATCAAAAAACCGGACAATTACCACAGGTAGAGACACGACTAATCGCGCCTCTACTACCTCCACGCTTTGCACTCAACACATCCCAAGCAATTGAAAGCGGCGTGATTTACACTTTAGTGGCTGGTATCAAAGATTTTATTGTCGAGTGGTGGCGATTATTTCCCGAAAGTAATATTACCATTACTGGAGGCGATCGCCTGTTGTTGGTAAATTATCTTGAGGCTCAATTTCCGGCAATCGCTAAACGATTATATGTAGAACCAAACTTAATTTTCTGGGGAATGCAGAAAATCATGATGGGAAATAATTAACAAACATCTGCATTCTCATTGTTAGATACTCATCCTCTGAGTCAAGTAACACATCCAAAAGTAGATCCAAGAATTCAAATCTGGCTACAATCTCTCAGAAAAGATCAAATTACTATACGTATACCAGAAATAGCTGATTGTGAACTGCGACGGGAACTATTGAGACAAAGAAAACACAAAAGTATAGACCGTCTCAACAAACTTAGCCAAATTTATCTTATACCAATCACTCCTGAAACTATGCAAAAAGCAGCCGAGTTATGGGCTTGGGTACGAAACCAGGGAAAACCTACAGCCAGTAAAGATAGTTTAGATGGTGATGTAATCCTTGCTGCTCAAGCTATTATCCAATTAAGGAGTTTTAAAGAGGTCATAATTGTTACTACAAATTTAAAACATATATTGAGATTTGAGCATGAAGGAATATTTGTCAAAGATTGGCAAAAAACTCTCAATGACTTTAATATTTGATAACTATAGTCATTCCTAATAATACCTCCACAACTAAGTTTTGCAACTCAAAGAGGATTGCCATATAAGAAATATGAGTAGAAAAGGTAAGCACTTTTTTTATATTCCCTATCACCAATTTCCCTGAACAAAATCTTGAATATCGCCAGCCACAACTGTAGCCGAAGATTCTGGTAAATCGTTTCCGGCGTGGGCGATAATTTTAAAATCGACTTTAGGCAGTAATTGAGTGTAGGTCTGACTCTTGGCTAAGGCGTAAGGTGTGTCTTTACCACCCTGTAAAATCAACGCCGGAACTTCAATCAAATACAAGCGGTTTTGTAGTAATTCTGCTGTAATTTCTGGGCGCTGTCTTTGAAATAGTAAATGGCTAGCGATTGGGTATTCTAATAAGGTTTGACGCTGCTGCAAATTCTGTTCTATTTTTTCATGCCAACCCAAAATTTTAGTTAAAGGACGCAGCAATTTTAACAGTTTTACTATTAGGGGTGACAAGTTAACCAAATGCCGCAATTTCTGTAAATACTTTTCTTGTCCTTCTATCTCTACACCTTCAGGAGATAGCAGTACTAAACCATAAACTTGTTCTGGATATTTTAAAGCATAGCTAGCAGCAATCCATCCTCCCAGGGAATGTCCTACTAAATATACTTTTTCTAACTTCAAAGCTTGCAGAAATTCAGCTAGACACTCTACTTGTAAATCAATTGAGTGGTGAATGTTAGGATTTTCCGATTCACCAAATCCTAATAAGTCTGGTGCAAAGCAATGGAATTCTTGTGACAATGATTCTATTACCGATACCCATTGACTGCTATCGTTCCAAGCACCGTGTAAAAAAATTATAGGAGTTCCTGCACCAGCTTCCCGCCAAAATAATAGCCCTTGAGAGAGCTTTCTTCGGGAGTTATAAAATAACGTATCCATCTGAATTTTAGAATTTAAGTTTTAGCAGATAGTAGATTTTCGATAAAATCCCCGATTTTAACTGCGAATAAATGATGATGAACGCTGATAAAAGTGTTAATTATCCGCGTGCATCTACGTCTATTTATCTTTGAAAACCGGAAATTAGCATAAGCTAACATATCATTATGCCAGTGTTGTCAAACCGTTTAAATAGTCTTGTAACTGCCGAGAGTGATCATGAGACATTGGTTCTGATGGTAGAGAGTTGGGAGAGAAAGCGCAGATTTCCATGACTTCTAAAGTATCCTGAACTTCCATTGTTCCGTCTACTTCTGCTTCTACAACTACACAAATAGAATGGATTCTGGGATCGCGTTCTGGCGAAGAATAAACTCCCACCAATCGCCGAATTTTCACCAAATCTAGTCCAGTTTCCTCTTGTAATTCTCGGTGGACTGTTGTAGGAATATCTTCTCCCCAGTCTACCATGCCTCCCGGTAATGCCCAGCGACCATCGTCGCGTCGTCGTATCAAAACAATCCGACCGTCTGGCAAAATTGGGATGACACTGGTACCAGTAATGGGATGACGGAATATTATACCCAATACTGTTTGTCCAATACGCCATAAGCTACGTGTGGACTGGATAGCTGTCGCAAAAAAAGCAAGAACGTTCAATCTGAAAATTATATAGGGTTGTATTATGATAGTTCCTTACCACCGAACATAGATTCAACCTCATTTAGTGTTGAACTGTGTTTTACACAAAAATGTTTGTGGCTTGGGCTTTTATTCTGACGCTGCCGCAGAATATGTCGATTTTAGCATCTGATCACCAAGAAAGGTTTTGTATTTTTTTACACATGAAGACTAAAATTCTCACTTTTTATATTAATTAGGAGGTTTCTATTTTTTGTCTCAATCTAGATTTATTGATAACAAACTTCAGTTGATATCAATAAAGATAACCATTAGTTTATGTCAATGCAAAAACATCAACCAAGGGTTATTTCCTGATTGGTAGAATAATTCTCCCTAATATGGTCTGCAATTGAATCAAAGTGGTTAGTGTATGGCAACAGACTGTATATACATAGCGCAAAATTTAACTAATTGTGCATATATTTACATAAATTAGATTAATAAATCTTAATTAATGACGTTTTTTAGGATTTTTGCGATTAAATCGCTGTATATCGCATATCTTAACAAGTGGAGTTGAGATCGAGAACTATTGATCAGCAGCCTGGAATCTATGTGAACGATGATGTGCTTGCTATGGCTAGCTAATGCAAGGATAACTCTAAATTCTATTGACACCATAAAATCTCATACGGTAGAATGGTATGCTGTCTAAAGAATTAAAATTCTAGACTAGGCTAAAACTGTATCAATAACACGAGTGGATGATATTGCCTAGTTACGATTTTTGTTGTTTATTAATGAGGTGAACATGGCTAAGCGCCGCAATCCGAAAAAAGAAAAGGCGCTACGGAACCAGGCGTATGCCAGAAAGTTTCGTAAACGGACAACGACAGGAAGAATGCAAAGAAGGTTCCAACAAAGACCACCGAAGAGTGAAGAGGATGAAGGAGCAGCAGCAGTTGATGCTGAATAAAGCGTCTAAAATCCTTGTTCTTTGAGTCTTCTAAATTTTTAGGGCGTACACATGTACGCCCTTATTTATTAGTAGGGCATGGCGCAAAGTTCGTAGTAAGCACTAATCTATGGGTTCTCCGAAGCCTTACAGTGCTTAAGAATCAAGGACTAAAGTCCTGACTACAAAACTTTTAATACTCACAGTTCAAGCGATAGACCACTAGTTTCCAGTCTTCAAGGTAGCGCGGGCTTTGAGGAGTTCCTCTCTTACTTGTGTAAAACCTGTACCACCATAGCTGTTACGGGCTGCTACAACTTGACGGGGGGATATGGCTTCATAAATATCTGCGGCAAATGCTGGGTGCAGTTGTTGCCATTCTTCTAAGCTCAAATCTTTGAGAAGTTTACCTGCGGCAATGCTGGTTTTTACTACTTTACCTACGAGATTATAGGCTTCTCGAAAGGGAACACCCCGTGTTGCTAAATAATCTGCCACATCGGTAGCATTAGAAAAATCTTCTGTAACCGCTTGTGTTAAGCGCTGGGTACGAAATTCTAAACCTTCTCGGAATAAAATTGTCATTGCTTCCAGGCAGGCTTTAACAGTGTTGACACTATCAAACAGACCTTCTTTGTCTTCTTGTAAGTCTTTGTTGTATGCCAAGGGTAGCCCCTTCATCATCACCAACATCGCCTGGAGATGACCAAACACCCGCCCGGTTTTACCCCGCACCAATTCTGGCACATCGGGGTTTTTCTTTTGAGGCATGATGCTAGAACCAGTGGCGCAGTTATCTTTGAGGGTGACAAAGCGAAATTCTTCGGATGACCAGAGAATCACTTCTTCCGAGAGGCGGCTGAGGTGAACCATAATCAAGCTAGCAGCACAGAGAAACTCAATTGCAAAGTCACGATCGCTAACTCCATCCAGGCTGTTAGCATAAATATTGTTAAATTGCAAGAGATTAGCTGAGTAGTGGCGGTCAATAGGAAAGGTGGTTCCTGCTAAAGCACCACATCCAAGAGGGGAGATGTTCACTCTTCCTTGCACATCTCCCAGGCGTTCCCAGTCGCGTTGTGCCATGTGAAAGTACGCCAAGAGGTGATGAGCCAAACTCAGGGGTTGGGCGCGTTGCAGGTGGGTATAGCCAGGAATCAGCGTTTCGATGTTGGTTTCAGCTATATCTACTAAAACGGTTTGAAATTCCCTTAATTGACTCTTGATTTGTTGAATTTGGTCGCGGAGATAGAGTCTGGTGTCAGTACCTACTTGGTCATTGCGCGATCGCGCAGTGTGTAGCTTTTTCCCGACATCGCCGACAATCTCTGTCAATCGCCGTTCCACAGCAAAATGTACATCTTCGGCGTCAATCCCTGGCTGAAATTTGCCCTGCCGATATTCTTGACGAATTTGTTCTAAACCTGTGAATAATTGCTCTCCTTCTTCTGGGGAAATAATGCCAGTATGAGCCAGCATTTTGGCATGAGCTTGGGAGCCAGTCAGGTCATATTCTATTAATGCAATATCAAAACCTATACTGGCATTAAAACGGGCGATCGCCGGATGCAACGCTGATTCAAATCGCTGACTCCAAGTTTGTTCTTTGGTCATAGATACAAAGGGATTAGGTGCTGGGGAATGGTCAACAGTTAAGGGTAGAGAGTCAAGAGTCCAGAGTCAAGGATTATTCTTGCCCTCATTTCCCTAATGACGCCAGTTTGCTTAAGTCGGGAAACCCGCCCACGCAACTGGCTCCCCAATGCCTTATTCCTATCAACCGTAGCTAGTTAAATTCCGAATCATATAACCAATAACCAAACCAATCAACAGGGCCCAGACTTGACCTGTTTGGATAAAGTGACTCCAAGCTTTTTGCATTTGACCGACAATGTTGGGATCAGTGATGTTTTGGGCTAACAGAGATACATTTACAGGTAAATGCCAAAATAACTGAGATATCGAATCGCTGAAATAGTGCATATTTGCTGATTCAGAAGTGATGGGCTGCATCACTGAGAATATACTGAGTAATGCAGATGACCTTAATGTCATAACCTCAAGATGCAGGTAATGCCAACCGCAATTTCTCGGCTGTTCGCAAAATTTGCCCCGCCAACACTGCTGCACCAAAGCCATTATCAATATTAACTACACCCACTCCAGCGGCACAGGAGTTGAGCATTGTCAATAAAGGTGCTAATCCGCCGAAACTTGCACCATAACCAACGCTGGTAGGTACAGCAATCACCGGACAATCTGCCAAACCAGCAACTACACTGGGTAATGCACCTTCCATGCCTGCTACTACAATCAACACAGATGCTGACTCAATGACATGGCGGTTATTCAATAAACGGTGAATCCCAGCAACGCCGACATCCCAAAGACGTTGGACACGGAATCCTGAAAGTTCGGCAGTCACAGCCGCTTCTTCCGCAACTGGTAAATCAGCAGTACCAGCCGAAAGAATGCTAATTACACCTGCAAATTGTGGTTCGATGTCAGGGGGAGTAATGGCACAAATTCGCGCCAAATTGTAGTACTGCAAACCTCTAACTTGAGATTGCAGTGCATTATAAACTGCTGGTTCGATCCTAGTTGCCATCACCACCGGATTACGCTGGCGCATCACCTCCATAATTTGAGCAATTTGCTCAGGAGTCTTTCCTGGCCCCCAAATCACTTCCGGAAAACCAGTTCTCAGTTGACGATGGTGGTCGATTTTGGCAAACTCGCCCACAGATTCATAGGCTAGGTCTTTGAGGGAGTCTAGTGCCACTTCTGGGGTCACTTTACCATTGGCAACCGCTTCTAAGAGCGATCGCAAAGCTTCAGGTTGAGTCACGGTTCTTGCGGGTATTGGGTACTGGGAACTGGGGACTAGATAATTAATTATGTCTTTATACCTAAGATCCAGCCCCTTATTGAGTTACTTTAATTTCATGAATATTCCAGAATGCGCCAGCAAGAGCAGAGAATTTGATACCTTCAAAACGATTTCGCACTGCTGACATGGAATAGGCACTAACTAAGTGGATTAATGGTAAATTTTCTTGAGTTAGCTTCTGCGTTTGAGCATAAATTGCTTTGCGCTTATTTTCGTCTAATTCTCTAGCAGCCTGAATGTAAAGTTCACCGATTTTTGCTTCCCAAGGAGCAACTTCTCTACCTTCAATCGGTTTTTGTCCTGCTTGAGGTTTTTGATTAAATAAGTGCGAGCCACCATCTGGAGACCAAAGATTAGCACTATCATTCGGTTCTAATCCTGCACCAAATCCAATCAATCCAGCATCATAGTCTAAGGTGTTAGAAATCTTGTCTGTGTATGTATTCCATGCTAGAGGTGTAAAATCTACTTGAATACCAATTTTGCTCAAGTCTCGCTTGATTTGCGATCCTATAGCTTCACGGATCTTATTACCAGCATTCGTGAGCAACGTGAACCGAACAATGTTTCCTTGAGCATCTGTTAGCTGACCTTGTTCATTATATTTAAATCCTGCTTTTGTTAACAGTTGTCTTGCTTTTTCTGGATTATAATCGTAGACTTTGATTCCTTTTTCAGGCGAAATATAATAAGGACTTTGCACTGCTAGAGGTGAATTTTGTAAACTCCCCAAACCACGAAAAGTGTTGTTAAGCATCGTCTGGCGGTCAATAGCATAAGCTACTGCTTGTCGAAATTCCAAAGTATTAAACCAACGTGATTTAATGGGATCTATTAATGGTTTACCTGCTCTTGTACCTTTATTCAAATTGAAAAATATAAAAGTCACACTAGAAGTAGGCCCACCATTATATATTTTGAAATTACCCTGTTTTTCCTGGACTTTAAGCAACGAAAAATAGTCTGGTGTCACTCCTACAGTATCTAAACCGCCAGAACGAAATTGCAACAAAGAAGTGTCTGTTGATTCTACAATTTGCCAAATAATTCGTTCAATATATGGCTGGGGATTACCTTGAGCATCTTTGCGCCAAAAATAGGGATTACGCCGAAAAATTATGCGTTGGCTAGTATCATAACGTTCTAACTTATAGGGGCCATTGACGATCAGTTCATCTGGTGGTGTATCAACGCCCCATTTTTGTAAAAACTTCGGTTTGCCATCGCCATCTTTTGTGGTTACTGATTCTCGCAGTGCATGAGCTGGTAGAATCGGGGCACTGGTTGTGGTGCGTAAAAAGGGAGCAAATGGTTCTGGCACTGTAAACTCAACCCGGCGATTATCGAGTTTTTTGACACTAGGCAGTTGCCGATTTTCCCCGATTTTCATCACATCTCGGACATCTGTAGGAATTGCTTCATTGAGATAAATGTTGTTGTAGGTAAACACGACATCGTCTACCGTTAGTGGTTGCCCATCAGACCACTTCAAATTTTCCCGCAGAGTAAAAACTATTTTTAATTTATCATCAGAAACTTCCCAAGATTCTGCTAAGGCTGGTTCAATCTTACCTGTTTCGTAGTTTTCAGTAATTAATCCTTCGTAAGTGAGACCAAAAATGTTTGGTGATTCGGCACTTAGAGCATAGTTAAAGGTTTTGGGGTCGCTGAGAATACTAGTTACTAATTGGGGTACTTGAGCAGACGCTGTTTTATAGTTTGCTGGGTTACAGGCAATAACTGTTATTGCTGTAGCTAAAGCCAAAACTATTAGTAACCAAAAACGTTTAATTACGGAAAATATATTAGTGGATTGCATAGTTTAAATACTTGAAAAGAAGATTTGTGATTTGATTAAAATACTCGATTCATTGAGATTATAGTCCTGAGTGAAAAATCTGTTGTGCCGTCAAATTTGATTCAGGGAAAGTCAGCGATATAATGCGGTCGTTACCTCGAAACTTGAATTAATGCTGTTTTGGGAATGGAATAAGGTAAACCGTAACGAACGTACTCTAAAGTAATTTTTTCCCCTAAATAACCAACAATATCTTCATGATCCCCCAACGGTTGAGCCATTTCAACAATTGCTCCATTATCTAACTCATAGTGCTTACCGGAGTTTTCTGGAATCCATTCCAGAAATGCTGCAACTGTATATTGGCTTAGTTAATGCTTGAGTCATAGCTAAGTTCCTCCAAGAACAGTTAATCAATCAGCAGCTACCAACAAAACAACAGCATAGGCACATATACCTTCTTCTCTGCCAACAGGGCCTAATTTTTCGTTGGTGGTAGCTTTGATGCCAATTTGATTGGGTTGTAATCCTAAAACAGCTGCTAGCTTGTCGCGCATCTTCTCAATATGAGGTTTCAATTTGGGACGTTCTGCTACCACTACAGAGTCTATATTGCCTACTTGCCAACCACGATCGCCTATCAGCTGATTTACTTGACTTAATAACACTAAACTATCTGCACCTGCCCATTGGGGATCACTGGGAGGAAAATAATGACCAATATCTCCCAGAGATAGGGATCCTAACATGGCATCCATAATCGCATGGGTCAGCACATCAGCATCACTATGCCCCAATAAACCCAGATTATGGGGAATTTTCACCCCTCCTAAAATTAAAGGGCGATCGCTCACCAGTTGGTGAATGTCGTAGCCGTTACCAATACGGATTTTTGTCATTTGTCATTTGTTATTGGTTGTTTGTGATTAGGAATAGGGAATGGGTTATTCCTCCCTTTCTCCCTCATCTCCCCTTGCTTCCTGCTCCTGATTCCATTTTTCCAGGAGATCGGGACGGCGATCGCTTGTTCTTTGAATCTGCTGTTCATAACGCCATCTGGCTATAGCAGCATGATTCCCAGAAAGCAAAACATCAGGGACTTTCCAACCGCGAAAATTGGCTGGACGAGTATATTGAGGATAATCCAACAACCCTTCTTCAAAACTTTCTGCTGTCAGGGACTCTTTTTTGCTTACGGTGCCTGGTATGAGCCGAACTACGCCGTTAATTAAAGCCATTGCTGGAATTTCTCCGCCAGTCAGAATAAAATCGCCTAGAGATACCTCACGCGTGACTAAATGCAGCACCCGCTCATCTACTCCCTCATAATGTCCACAAATCACGACTAATTGGTCATAATTGGTGGCTAATTCTCGTAAAAGAGGCTGATTTATGGTTTGACCTTGAGGACTCATTAAAATGATCTCTCGGCGAGGTAGAGTCGGTATTGACTCCACAGCCTTAAAGATAGGTTCTGGCTTCATCAGCATCCCCACCCCACCCCCATAAGGTTCATCATCAACTTTCCGGTGCTTATCAGTGGTAAAATCCCGTGGATTAACCAGATGCACCTGGGCAATCTGTCTGGCTAAGGCTTTGCTCAACAGCCCCGAACTCAAAACAGAGGTAAAACAGTCAGGAAAAAGCGTAACTATATCAAAGCGCACAGTTATTCGTATTCGAGAACACTAATCTTAAATTTGAATGGCTAGCAAAGACAATCAGCCAATGTCGAGTGAAACTAGATGATGAACTTCGTCAATAGTATCTAAAAGTACCAGAAAACTCAGATTCTTATGGGATCAAAAGTTTTTCTAATTACTTAATTTATGTTTAAATATTGTCACAACTACGTTTAAATTAATAATCTGACCAAGTTAACAACTTCCAGGATGCATCGAGCCAGCCTCAGAACAAAGCGTGTCCAGACCTACTTGCCCCACTCCAGGGCGCAGCCCATCTCCTTAGTCCCCCAAGCAAGATTTTCCCAGTCTGGAATAAAGTGGACAGGTGAAAAACAAGGCGTTGGCTTCGAGGAACGGCAACGGACATCTTAAGACTGAAGTGCCGTGTGGATCAAGCGAGAAGCAGGAGTGGTTGCTTGTTTGTTGCCAATCCCGACTTCAAAAAAGTGTCCTCCCCAAGATGCAGAGCGCAAAAATATTCAGGTTACTGAACCTTGTTAAATTCACATGCCATTCGCCACAAGCCGGGAAACCCCTCCGGGGAACGGCAGTCCACTCGGTGGTTCCTACCGCATGTGTGGCTGCACTCACCGTCCACGGCGATGGCTCCTGAAGTTGTTGACAGGAGAAACACAATGCCGCAATTAAAAGCTAAATCGCTGGAAATGAGGACACCCCAAGCAACTAAAACCGCCGTTCTGGTTATCGGAGGCGCAGAAGACAAAGTTCATGGACGCGATATCCTCAGAACTTTTTTTGGTCGTGCTGGTGCTAGCAAGGCCTATATTACAATTATTCCATCTGCCTCACGCGAACCCGCCATCATTGGTGGTCGGTACATTCGCATTTTTGAAGAAATGGGTGCTAACAAGGTCGAGATTTTAGACATTCGGGAACGGGAACAGTGCGAAGCCTCCCAAATCAAAGCATCCTTGGAAGCCTGTACTGGGGTATTTTTGACAGGAGGAGATCAATTGCGCCTCTGTGGTGTGTTGGCAGATACGCCAGCAATGGAAATTATCCGCCACCGAGTTAGAGCCGGGCAATTGACTTTGGCAGGCACCAGTGCTGGGGCAGCAGTAATGGGGCATCACATGATTGCTGGTGGCGGTAGTGGTGAATCGCCAAATCGTTCCCTAGTAGATATGGCAACAGGTTTAGGCTTTATTCCCGAAGTGATTGTAGACCAACATTTCCACAACCGGAATCGCATGGGGCGATTGATTAGTGCGATCGCCGCTCATCCTGATCGTTTAGGTATTGGTATTGATGAAGATACCTGTGCCGTATTTGAGCGGGATGGTTGGTTACAAGTCATGGGCAAAGGTAGCGTGACTATTGTTGATCCCACCGAGGTCACTCACACCAATGAACCCCATGTCGGAGCGAATGAACCCCTGACAATTCACAACTTACGACTGCATATCCTCAGCTACGGCGATCGCTTCCACCTGTACCAGCGCACTGTTCTGCCTGCTGTACACCGCATCTCCAGCTGACGGAATAGAGTATCTGAGGTTACACTGACATTGATCGCCTATTTATTTCTTCCTGTAGAAAAATCGTAGAAATACCATGTAAAAAGAAAAAACTGTTTGTAATGAACAGTTTAGCGATCAATTTCAGTAAGAAACTAGAATTTTGGTTCCGAATCTCCATCTACCTATTCCCATGAGAATCCTCAAGATCCAGACCTTACGCGGCCCAAACTACTGGAGCATTCGACGCCACAAGCTGATCGTCATGCGCCTCGATTTAGAAACCCTTGCCGAGACGCCCTCGAATGAAATCCCTGGCTTTTATGAAGGATTAGTGGAGGCACTGCCAAGTCTGGAGGGTCACTATTGCTCGCCTGGCTGTCGTGGTGGTTTTCTGATGCGAGTGCGAGAAGGCACAATGATGGGTCATATCGTAGAACACGTAGCCCTAGAACTCCAGGAATTAGCTGGAATGCATGTCGGCTTCGGTCGCACCCGTGAAACCGCCACGCCTGGTGTTTACCAGGTAGTGATTGAATACCTGAATGAGGAAGCGGGACGCTATGCAGGACGAGCAGCAGTGCGGCTGTGCCAAAGCATAGTTGATCGAGGTCGTTATCCCAAAGCCGAACTAGACCAAGACATCCAAGACCTAAAAGACTTCTGGCGTGATGCTTCCCTAGGGCCTTCTACAGAAGCGATCGTCAAAGAAGCAGAAAAAAGAGGTATTCCCTGGATGCAACTGGGGGCACGCTTCTTAATTCAGCTGGGCTATGGCGTGAATCAAAAGCGGATGCAAGCCACAATGACCGACAACACGGGCATTTTGGGAGTAGAGCTAGCTTGCGACAAAGAAGCCACCAAACGCATCCTTGCTGCTTCTGGAGTGCCAGTACCCAGAGGTACAGTAATTAACTTCTTAGACGATTTGGAAGAAGCTATTGAATATGTTGGTGGTTATCCCATTGTCCTCAAGCCATTGGATGGCAATCATGGACGCGGGATCACCATTGATATTAGAACTTGGGAAGAAGCTGAAGCAGGCTATGAAGCAGCCAGACAAGTTTCTCGGTCAATCATAGTTGAGCGATATTACGTCGGACGAGATCATCGGGTGTTGGTGGTAGATGGCAAGGTAGTGGCAGTAGCCGAACGTGTGCCAGCTCACGTAGTGGGCAACGGCAGATCCAGCATCGCTGAACTGATTGAAGAAACTAACCTTGACCCCAATCGTGGTGAGGGACACGATAACATCCTCACCAAGATTGAGCTAGACCGCACTAGCTACCAATTACTAGAAAGGCAAGGCTACACTCTCAACAGTGTGCCACCCAAAGGGACAATTTGTTATCTGCGCGCCACAGCTAACTTGAGTACAGGCGGTAGTGCGGTAGACCGTACCGACGAAATCCACCCAGAAAACGTCTGGTTAGCACAAAGGGTAGTCAAGATTATCGGTTTGGATATCGCCGGGCTTGATATTGTGACTTCCGATATTAGTCGCCCCTTAAGAGAGGTAGATGGCGTCATTGTCGAAGTTAACGCCGCCCCTGGCTTTAGGATGCACGTCGCTCCTAGTCAAGGTATCCCCCGTAATGTAGCTGGTGCAGTGATGGACATGTTGTTCCCCAACGAACAATCCAGCACTATTCCTATCCTGAGTGTCACGGGCACCAATGGCAAAACTACAACCACCAGACTCCTGGCACATATTTATAAGCAGACAGGCAAAGTAGTAGGCTATACCACTACGGACGGGACTTATATCGGTGATTACTTAGTAGAAGCAGGAGATAATACAGGCCCTCAAAGCGCCCATCTCATCCTGCAAGATCCGACAGTAGAAGTGGCAGTATTAGAAACAGCTCGTGGCGGCATTCTCCGTTCTGGACTGGGCTTTGAAGCTACAAATGTAGGTGTGGTGTTAAATGTTGCTGCCGACCACTTAGGCATAGGCGACATCGATACTATTGAACAGTTAGCCAATCTCAAGAGTGTAGTCGCTGAAGCTGTACTTCCTGATGGTTATGCAGTACTCAACGCCGACGATCGCCGAGTCGCCGCTATGGCAGAAAAAACTAAAGCTAACATTGCTTACTTCACCATGAACCCAGACTCGGAATTAGTGCGGAAGCACATCCAAAAGGGAGGAGTAGCAGCAGTATATGAAAATGGCTACCTGTCAATTGTCAAAGGTGATTGGACGCACCGGATTGAAAGGGCAGAACAGATACCCTTGACAATGGGTGGACGGGCACCATTTATGATTGCTAACGCTTTAGCCGCCAGTTTAGCGGCATTTGTCCAAAACGTGACAATCGAGCAAATTCGGGCTGGCTTAAAGACATTTCGGGCGTCGGTGAGTCAAACGCCAGGACGGATGAACCTATTTAATTTAGGTAAGCACCATGCTTTGGTAGACTATGCCCACAACCCAGCTAGTTACGAAGCTTTAGGTGCATTTGTCCGTAACTGGACAACAGGACAGAGAATTGGTGTAGTGGGCGGCCCTGGAGATCGCCGTGACGAAGACTTTGTTACCTTGGGCAAATTAGCGGCAGAAATATTTGACTACATTATTGTGAAAGAAGACGACGATACTCGTGGACGTCCACGGGGATCAGCCTCTAATTTGATTACTAAAGGCATTACCCAAGTTAAGCCCAATGCACGTTTTGAATCAATTCTCGATGAAACCCAAGCAATTAATAAAGGTTTGGATGTGGCTCCTGAAAACAGCTTGGTGGTAATTTTGCCAGAAAGCGTCAGCCGTGCTATTAAACTAATTAGAGCGCGTGGTGTAGTCAAAGAGGAAACACAACAACAAAATACGCCCACAACGATCGTAGATAGTCAAAATGGGGTGACACCTTCTTCTGTGATCAATACACTACTTTAGTAGATAATAGAGACACCATAAATTAAGTCAAGTACTTTACAGAGAGCGGTTTGAAGATTGGTTTACCACTCTCATAACTTCAGAAGCCCAAACACACCAGTTCAGTCAACTGCCGCTCCGTCTCTATTAAGGACTATTATTTTTCTTGTTCTGGATTACTATCTTCACTGGGACTTTTGAGTTCCTCCTTAAAACCTTTAAGGGTTTTACCAAGTGCATTACCTAGTTCGGGAATTTTTTTCGGGCCGAAAATTAAGATGGCGATGACAGCAATCACCGCAACTTCTGGCCATCCTAGTCCAAATAACATAATCGTTTCCTCAAAAGGATATTTACTTAACTTTAACTGGTTATTATTTGTTAAAGGTTAAGAGCGGAGCCGGAGACTCCGAAAGCTCCGGTCAAGTCTCAAAGAGCACAAATTATTGGTGGATAGCTATTGCCTATCTAGTAATTTCTAAACCTAGCCAATTGCTTAATTCATGAGCTAGCCATTCCAGTTCAACGTCAGATTTAATCCCATCGTCAGTACCACCAAGTTGATATTTGTTAACTCCTGCCCAAATATCTAATTTTGGTAACACTCGAATGCGATCGCCTTGAGAATCTTTAGTAAAGTGTTCTGGAATACAAATTAGCTTCGTAATACTATTTTTCGGGGATGGACGCAGGTGACGGAATTTGAATCCCAATAAATCATAGGTTAAATCAATTTGTTGGTGATTGATACATAGTCGTGTGCGCCCTAATAAACTAAACAAAAAACCATAGATCATGAAACCGCCAGCAGCCCAAAAAGGTAGTGAAAATAAAGCAAAAGGTAGGTTGATCGGGAAAGGAGCGGAAAGAGCGCCAATTGTCCAAAATAAAATAAATGAATTCCAGGCGATCGCAAATAAACCCAAAAATACCATTGATAATTGAAAGCCTATTGGGGGAATGATAATTTCTAGAAAATCCTCGTTTTTATGCAGTTGAATTTTGCTACCAGCTGGTTTGCCGAGACTTAAAGCCGTGGTATTTAGCAACTGTGATGCCTCTAAAGCCTTGAGTGCTTCAGTAGCAGAACTTAAACGCCTCTCTAAGCTAGGTTCAGTCAACTGTCGTAACCACTTACTCAAACCTGGACTGAGATTAGCCTCTTGCTCAAACTGCATACGACAATCCTTTTGGGGTAAATCGGCTGGATGAATACCCGTTACTAAATAAATTAAAGTCGCACCTAAGCTATAAAGGTCAGAAGCAGGAACAGTGCGCCCACCAAATTGCTCTGGTGGCATATAACCGTAGGTTCCCACTACAGTCCGGGTTGCACCTTCTGTAACCAAGGCAGTTTGCACCGAACCAAAATCTATCAGGTAAACTTGACCAAGACTATTGCCGGAGCGCTCCCCCAATAAAATATTGCTGGGTTTAAGATCACGGTGAATTACTGGTGGATGTAGCCCATGCAGGTAAATGAGAATTTCTAAAAGTGCTTTAGCTATTTCTTTAACTTCATCTTCTGTAAAAGTTCGCCCAGTTTGTGAGTATTGCTCTAAAGTTTTGGCTGGGATATAACTCTGAACTAAAGCAAACCCTTTGATAGTAGGTGAATTTACCTCAAAATAGTCTAAATAGCGAGGAATAGAGGGATGTGACAAAGACTTTAAGGTTTCGGCTTCCCGCTCAAACAGCTTGAGTGAATCCCATTCAAAGTCGCTACCAAAAGAGAGTAACTTAACTACGACTAGTTCTTGAGTTTCTTGGTCATGGGCTAGGAGTGTTCGCCGCCCTGCTTTTTTGCCCAGCTGCTGCTGAACTGCGTAGCGATTCCCCAATATTTCCGTCATCATTTTGCTTACTGATAACGCTACATTGACAAAGTTGTTATAGTTTGTCGCTTGCCGTGATTTAGCAAGCAGATATCTCTAGTATAGTTATTTGATATTATGCCCTCCCAACTTTGGCCTTATATTACACCCGGTATTCCTGATGAATTGTTCGAGCACTTACCAGGAATTCCCTTTAGTCAGCGAGAAGTTAGGCTGTTGCTCATCTCTCAACTGCGACTGCAAGCTGATTCTGTGTTGTGGGATATTGGTGCTGGGACAGGTACAATTCCCGTAGAAGTAGGAATGCTTTGTCCCCAAGGAAAGATTATTGCTGTGGAACGAGATGAAGAAGTAGCCAATTTGATTCGCCGCAACTGCGATCGTTTTGAGGTGAAGAATGTGGAAGTGATTGAAGGTAGCGCCCCAGAGTGTTTACAAGACCTCAAAATTCCTCCTCACCGCGTTTGCATTGAGGGAGGACGACCCATCCAAGAAATTCTGCAAGCAGTGTGGGATTGTCTACCGCTAACAGGCAGAGTTGTTGCCACAGCTGCTAATCTAGAAAGTCTATATGCTATTTCTCAGAGCTTTTCCCAATTGAGAGCGCGGAATATTGAAGTTGTGCAATCTGCTGTGAATCGCTTGGAGATGCGCGGCTTTTCTCAAACCTTTGCAGCTGTAGATCCCATTTTTATCCTCAGTGGTGAGAAACTGGACTAGGGAATAGGTAATAGGCAATAGGGAATAGGGAGCAGGCAATTGTTATTTCTCCCTCTACCCCCCCATGCCCCCATCTCCCTCTACCTCCCCATGCCCCCATCTCCCATGCCCCATTTCCCATTCCCAAATACTTCTATGCCTTGGTCTCGGATTATTAGTGGAATTGTTGCGATCGCTCTTGCTTTATCTGCGACCCTTTTAGGGGGTTGGTACTTTACCGTTTCGATTGCAATTGTTGTCTTTTTAGGACAGCAGGAATATTTTAATTTGGTGCGAGCCAGAGGCATAGCTCCCGCCGCTAAAACCACCATATTTGCCAGCCAAGTTTTACTAGCAATTTGTACTCTTGATGGTAATTTAGCTGATGCTGTCATGCCCATAGCGGGGACATTTATTTGTTTTTACCTGCTATTTCAGCCCAAAATGGCGACGATCGCGGACATTTCTGCTTCGATTATGGGGCTATTTTACGTAGGTTACTTATCAAGTTACTGGGTGAGGTTGCGATCGCTTGATAGTGCTGCCAAAAGTACTATACCTTTGGGAGGTTACTGGCCCAGCGACTGGACAGATATTCTAGACCAGAGAAATTTCACTGCGCTACCACAAGGTTTGACTGTCACCCTGCTGACTTTTTTGTGTATTTGGGCGGCGGATATTGGCGCTTACACAATTGGCAAATTCTTCGGGAAAACTCGTCTGTCTGATATTAGCCCCAAAAAAACTGTCGAAGGGGCTGTATTCGGCATTAGCGCCAGCGTTGGTGTGGCTTTAGCAGGAGCCTACTACCTTCACTTACCCAAACCTCTCTACACTGGTATAGCTTTGGGTCTGTTGATTGGGATTGCTAGTCTTTTGGGCGACTTGATAGAGTCAATGCTGAAGCGTGACGCCGGGGTCAAGGATTCTGGACAACTGATCCCTGGACATGGCGGCATTTTAGATCGTACCGACAGTTACATTTTCACAGCTCCTCTGGTTTATTATTTCGTGACACTGTTGTTGCCTTTAATTACGGATTAGGGAATATGTTATGGGAACAGCGAGAATAACCCTTGACCACTTTTCCACTTCATTACAGGATCTGTGGTGAGAAATATAAATTAAAATAAAGAATCAGCATTTTTAGTTTTTGATTTCTAATGATTACGGGTTAACGTTGATCCGCCCGCGACACACTAACTTGCCTGGGATCAGGATGAGTTCTTGAATATAAACTTCTGAGCCCAGATCGAAATTGTAGCTATGACTACCTTCTGCTAGCGCTACCATGTCGTATCTGCTTTGGACATGTGTTAGTTGCAACTCTTGACCATTGAGCATCTTCAAGCTTAAATAAATCTCCACTGGGATAGATGCGCCTTCATTTGCTAGAATACCGCGCAGTATAATTTGATTGTTGTCAAGGATAATTTCTTGCCAAGCGACCTGCTTGGATTTTGAACTATGTTCTGGTAAAAGTTTAACCAGTACATCCTTTAAAGCAGTTGATAATAAATCAGATGAGAGGGAATTATTCAGATCCTTTTCTGCGATGATTAGCTCACCCACTACTGGTACTGTTTCTAACAGTCGTAGTGACTGCCCTTTAAGTACTGAGCCAATATTGACGTAAATTTTTTCTGCCACCAGTTGAATCTGTCCAATATGGAGACCTTGGTAAATAGCATGACTAGCAAAAATCGATGCCCAGGGAATACGCCCAGAGATAATTTGGCGATCGCTCGCTTTAATTTCCACTTCCAATTCAGATACTTCACTGACTTGCGCTCTCAACCATAGCTTTAGGGCAGTTGTGAGCATAGAAGTAATAATCCGCACCTTGCCGACACTCTTTGGCTCTGAATTTTGCTCTGGCATTTCACCCTCTATTTATGGGTATTAACTGAAAAAGCAGCTGACGTTAAACAGCCTTTAAATGTAACATTTAAGGCTATTAACTACAAAAAGCAAATATTATGATTTAAACGTTAGTGAAAGAATAAGCAATTTCTACATGGAGGCACGGTTACAAAAAATTCTAGCCCAAAGAGGTATTGCCTCACGTCGTGAAGCCGAAGAGATGATCAGGCGATCGCGGGTGCGGATAAATGGGGTATTGGCGCACTTAGGTCAAAAAGTTGACCCCCAGAGAGATACAATTACGGTAGATGGCAAGACCGTATTTGCCCAACAGCGCCCGAAACTGATGTATCTTCTGCTGCACAAACCTACTGGGGTAGTTTCTACTTGCTATGACCCCCAGGGAAGAACTACAGTTCTAGATTTATTACCGAAAGAATTACGAGAGGGTTCAGGTATTCACCCAGTTGGGCGACTAGATGTAGATTCAACGGGAGCATTAATCCTGACAAACGATGGGGATGTGACATTTTGTCTCACCCATCCACGCCACAGTGTTCCCAAAACTTATCGTGTTTTAGTTAAAGGACATCCTCCAGAAGCAGTGCTACAGATGTGGCGTCAAGGTGTGATGTTAGACGGGAGAAAAACACGCCCAGCTGGAGTACGCTTCATAGAAAGTTTTCCTACCCACACGTGTTTAGAAATTGTTTTAAAGGAGGGACGCAATCGCCAGATTCGCCGTTTAGCCGAACAGTTAGGATACCCCGTGATCAAACTGCATCGGAGTGCCATAGGTCCGATTCAATTACAAAAGCCAAAAGAACCCTGTCTCAAAGAGGGTAAATATCGTTCCCTGACAGATCAAGAGATTCGCTTTTTGCAAAAGCAAATCGAGTGCATACCTATTAAAGATTCAGCTGAGCTAAGGAGTGTAAGAAATCATGAAATGGGCAAGAAGGAAGGATGATCCACAGCCAAAACTGACAGTAGAGCAGCAACGTGCTGAAAAACTGGCAGAAATGGGTGCTCAACTCTGGGCCTCGCGCCAAGAACAGGGTTTATCACTAGAAGAAGTAGTTGTATTGACCAGGATTCCTAAGCGGTTGTTGCAGGCGATCGAGGAAGGTAATTTAGAGGATCTACCAGAACCAATCTATATTCAAGGTTTAATCAGACAGTTTGCTGATGCATTGGGCTTTAAGGGAGTAGAATTTGCTAGTAATTTTCCCATTGCTGCTGGGCGAGTGAATCTTCCACCGATTTTGGAGAGCAAGCCTATTAGTCAATTGCGTCCCGTTCATTTATACTTGCTTTACATATTTGTGATCATTTGCTCTGTAACAGGCTTGTCTCAAGTCTTAAATAACGCTGCTTTACAAGCCAGCAGTGGTCAAGAAGCAGAGTCTGTTTTACCACCACTCTCTAACCGACTACAACAGTCTATAGGGGCTGACTTAGTGAAAGATAGTCAGGCAGTGCAGATTGGTGTGACTTTAAAAGCTTCATCTTGGATTCGTGTAATCGCTGATGGCAAAACCCAGTTTGAGGGCACTCTTCCAGAGGGAAGCCGCCGCACTTGGAAAGCCCAAGAGCAACTGACAGTGAAAACTGACAATGCTGGTGGTGTGCTAATGAGTGTTAACCGGCAAGCAGCTAAACAGATGGGGGCACTTGGGAAGGTGCAGGAAGTCATGATTGCTGCCAAGCCCAAGTCTTGAAAAGTGCTGAGTGGTGAGTTATCGTAATCCACACTCAACACTCATCATTCATCATTCATGACTCAAGACTGTCTGGAAGCCCGTCCACAAAGTGTAGTCAGAATTTTGAGGCGATCGCCTAATTCTGGTCTTAACGCTTCTGAGTGATAACGCCACTCCCAGTTACCCTCAGCAATACTGGGAAAGTTCATTCTGGCTTCCGTTCCTAATCCTAAAACATCCTGTAAGGGAATAATTGCCTGATTGGCAATAGAACTTAAAGCTAGTCGAATTAAATCCCAGTGAATACCTTCATGACTGACACAACCCAAGTAGAGTAACAGGTTGCGCTTTTCCCAATCATTAGCTGTATTAAACCAGCCGACAGTGGTGTCATTATCATGAGTCCCGGTATAAACTACGGCATTCCGGACATAATTGAAGGGTAAAAATGGATTAAGAGGATCTGAACCGAAAGCAAATTGCAAAACTTTCATCCCTGGAAATTCAAACTTGTCTCGTAATGTTTCTACTTCTGGAGTAATCACCCCTAAATCTTCAGCCAAGACAGGTAGCTTACCTAGCTTTTGTTTGATGACTTCAAAAAAAGCGTCTCCAGGGGCTTCAATCCATTCTCCATTGATGGCGTTTTCTTCTCCTTGTGGTACAGACCAATAAGCTTCAAAGCCGCGAAAATGGTCAATACGAATAATATCTACATAGTCCAGCATGGACTCAAAGCGCTGCACCCACCACTTAAAGTCTTGTTTTTGCAATGCTTCCCAGTTATAAACCGGGTTGCCCCACAATTGACCAGTGGCGCTAAAGTAATCTGGTGGAACTCCCGCCATTTGTGCGGCTTCGCCGGTCTCTTCATCTAAGCAAAAGATATCTGGATTTGCCCATACATCGGCACTGTCATGAGCTACATAAATGGGGATATCCCCAATAATGTCTATACCGCGCATGTTGGCATAACTTTTGAGTTCTGACCATTGTCGAAAAAACTCATATTGGACGAATTTATAATAAAAAATCTCTCCAGTCAGCTGGCGTTGGGCGCGATCCATTGCTTCTGGTGTACGTCTGGCTATTTCTGGTTCCCACGTATGCCAACTAGCACTGTTTTGGGAATCTTTGAAAGCCATAAATAGGGCATAATTATCTAGCCAATAGGCTTTGCTATCACAAAAACCTGCAAATCCTTTCTGCTGGATTGGTGTAGCATTAGCTTTAAAATTTTCACAGGCTTTTTTGAGCAACTCAGTTTTAATTGGCACAACCTGTTCAAAATTCACTTTTTCGGCGGGAAATGTTGTGAAATTAGCAAAGTCTGCTTCAGTTAATAAACCCTGATCTAGCAATTGTTCTGGGCTAATGAGTAGGGGATTACCTGCCATTGCTGAGTAGCACATGTATGGCGAATTACCGTAACCTGTGGGGCCTAGGGGCAAAACTTGCCAATACTGTTGGTTGCTCTCTTTGAGAAAATCAATAAAACGATAAGCTTCTAAGCCTAAATCCCCAATGCCAAATCGGCTGGGAAAGGATGTGGGATGCAGCAAAATGCCGCTGGATCTGGGAAAAGGCATATTTAACCTAGTGTGTGGGAGTAAGCGATATCTTTACGGACACGCTACGCGATCGCATCGAATGTATCACGGTATGGGGTATGGGGAATAGGGCATGGGGAGATGTAGAGACGTTGCAGTGCAACGTCTCTACAAATAACAAATAACCAATAACAATTAACCAATGACCAAAAACTATCGCAATCCAGCACCAACAGTTGATATCATCATCGAATTGATTGATAGACCACATCGACCAATAGTGTTAATTGAGCGACATAATCCGCCTTTGGGTTGGGCAATTCCCGGTGGGTTTGTGGATTATGGGGAAGCGGTAGAAGTGGCGGCTATTCGGGAAGCTGAGGAAGAAACGGGTTTACGGGTGGAGTTGATTGAACAATTGTTGGTATATTCTGACCCCAGTCGTGATCCGCGTCAGCATACAATTAGCATTGTGTTTTTGGCGACGGCAACGGGTGAACCTCTGGCTGGTGACGATGCTAAAAATTTAGGTATTTTTGAGCCTTGGTGTGTGCCGGGTAATTTGTGCTTTGACCACGATCGCATTTTGCGCGATTATTGGCAGTATCGGCATTATAGGATACGTCCGAGATTGGGTTGAATTTAACGAACCGCAGAGGCGCAGAGGGCGCAGAGAGGAGAAGATGAGTAAAAAGGTGATTTGTACTGATCAAGCGCCGGCTCCGGTAGGGCCATATAATCAAGCGATCGCTGCTTCTGGTCAATTTATATTTGTGGCTGGGCAAATTGCTATTGATCCCCAGATCGGTGCAGTTGTTTACACTGATGATGTGGTGAAGCAAACTGAACAGGTGATAGCGAATCTGGAAGCTATTTTGACGAAGGCGGGTGTAGGTTTTGAGAATGTGGTGAAAACTACGGTGTTTCTGGCGGATATGAATGATTTTGCGGCTGTGAATGCCGTTTATGCTAAATATTTTCCGGAAGACACCGCACCAGCCCGTGCTTGTGTGGAGGTTTCCCGTTTACCGAAAGATGTGTTGGTGGAGATTGATTGTATTGCGGTGATTTAATTTATTCAAACTGGCTTTCACAAAAGGCTTTTAATAAGTTTATACAATTAGCGATCGCTCCTAGGTGAGCAATTTCATAACCGTGGGTGTTTTGTGTGGGAAATGCCAAACAAGCCGCACGGCCAACATGACCAAATTTCATGGCAATGGAAGCATCGCTACCGAATCCACTCAAGGTTGCGAGTTGCACTGGTATATCTAGACGCTTGGCACATTGGCGTAGTTGTGTGTTTAATGTCTCATCATAAATCCCGTAGGCATCTTGAGAGAGAATTACCGGACTTTCCCCATCTTCAATAGGGTATTCACTGGATAATGGACAAATTTCTAAGGCAATCAAAGCATCTAAAGACTGGTTTTGGGTAAAAAACAGTGCCCCTATCGCCCCTACTTCTTCCTTGGCTGAGGCTACTAAATATACATCAACTTCTGGTTGTTTCACGATTTCCGCTAAAGCCAGGAGAATTGCCACTGAGGCTTTGTTATCTAGAGTGTAACTAGCAATATGATCTTTCAACCGGATGGGATGCTTGCGATGCTTGCCAATCACCATCCTTGTTCCGGGGCGAATCCCGGCTGCTTCTAGTTCATCTGAGGTGAGTTTGGTTTCAATCCAGGCGTTTTCCCACTTAACACTAGTCTCTTCCTGTTGCACTTTTTGGGGGGATTCATGGGAAACGTGGCGGGAACCAAAGCTCAAAATACCGCTAATGGTTTCGTTATCTCCTAATAAATCAACGACGCCTTCACCGTAAACCCAGGGAAAAGCCCCGCCTAGCTTGCGGACTTCCACCCGTCCTGCATCACCAATAGTCTTGACAATACCACCAATTTCGTCCTTGTGGGCAGTAATAGCGTAGACGCGGAGCGGCTTGTCGTTAGACATCGCTCTTTGGGGATGCTTACCGGGTATCTTGGCTATGATGTTGTCAGCGCGATCGCTCCACACTTCCACACCCAAAGCGGCAAATCGCTCTAGCAAATACTGGTTAATTTCAGTTTCCACACCACTAGGAGAATGGTGCATGACCAATTCTGCGATTATTTCAAATAACTGTTCGTAATCCCACATTTAAATGATGTATTTTTGAATTCCATCTACTCAGATGCCCGACTTCCTAGAGTCGAACATCTTATTTTACAAAAACTAAGCTAAATCATCAGGATTTAGACCTAACTGACGCAAACGTTCTGCTAGTTGTTCTGCTTTTCTCTTTGCTTGTTCAGCCTCTTGTCTAGCATCTTGCGCTTCCTGTTCAGCAATGATCACTCTTTCATTAGCCGCAGCAGATTCTTCGGTGGGTTCAGGAATCAATTCTCCTGCTAAAGTAAACCACCTTAACCACAACCTTTCAATATCTCGAAATGAACCCTGCCATACTCCTAAACTTAAACCCAATTCTGGCATCAGTAAGCGTCCATCGGTTAAATTCATCGGTTCATAATGACCGCCTACTAACTGAAAGGCTCTGAGTTCATTTGTGTAACAGCTAAAAACAATGTAGTAGGGAATGCGTAAAATCCGTTCGTAAACTTCCCATTTACTAGGAGGTTTATCTGTTGTATTTTGTTTATTGCCTAAATCTTCATCTTCTGTACCAGGAGATAATAATTCCACAACAACAAAAGGATTTGCTGGTTCTTGCCAAGTCACATAACTTAAACGCAAATCGCCTTTATAGAGTTGTTCCACTCCCACTACACCAAACCAATCTGGGCGTTTATACCATAAAGGATGCTGGAGATCGTAGTAAAGATTCAAGTCGGCCGCGCTGAAAACTAGTTCAGGATTCCAATTAGTTGGCTGAAAAGTTAGGTATAAAAGTAAGGGTTGTAAAAAGTGAAAATAGTCTGGCAAACCTGGTTCCTCTGGATTCTCACTGGGTAAATCATACATTGTGGGTAGGGTTTCCCAAGGAGGAAGGGGCGGATCTGATTGGGGCATGTATTTAGGGAAGGTAGTCATATGTAAAGTTTAGGAATTTTTTTCAAGATTGTTCATAAGCTGTGAGGAATTCTTCCCGTGAGATACCTGCTTGAGTACATATATTTCTCAAGGTTGAACCTTTAACTTGTGGGTGGTTAGGCATAGTTGACAGGCTGTTGTTTTTTCAACGCTTGTCACATCCTCACCCGTAACTGACAAACCAATTCCTTCAATAATTACTTGGCAGAGAGTTTCTTGTCCACCAAATCGTTTGACAGCATCTAATATTTCGATACCAGCTAATTGTCCTTCTGCATCATAATCAGCTGCGATTCCTTCAGCTAAATGTTGGGTTGTTACCGTTGTTTCGCAGAAAGTGATACTGAGAGCATCGACTTCGGCATCATAGCTAATTTTCATAGGAATATCTCTTTTTAGAAGTAATAAGTGTAAACGGTTATAACTACATAGGACTTACGTAAAAGTCACGAAATTACGTCATTACGAGCGTAGCAACGTAATCGCCTCCAAGTCTGGGATTGCTTCCCTACACTACGTTTCGGTCGCAATGACAAATTTTGCTTGCGTAAGTCCTGAATTTTCCCTAATCATGTGCAAGCTCAATCTATGCGCCAGTTATTACAATCTTTCTTGACATGAATATTTAGTAAATATACAAAAGCTAAATTATTCGCAAACAGTCTAATCTTGCAGTTCAATTCCCGCCGCTCGCAATTGTGCTGCTAGTTTTTCAGCACGTTGTCGTTCTTGTTCGGCGCGCTGTCTTTCTTGTTCTGCCAATTCTGATCCCCAAAGTAGTAGATTTCCTTGTTCATCCCACCAACGCAACCAATTTCCTGTACGATTTTCACGAGTACCTTGCCATACAGCAAGATAAAGATGCATTTGGGCTATCCAGTAACGCTGGTTTTCGTTGGGGGTTTGGACAACGTATCTGCCAGTATTATTATCTAAACGATAAACTTCTAAATCTCCGCTATCAGGTTCAAAGATTGCATAATTTGGTACTTTTAAGACACATTCGTAAAAAAACCATTTACCTGGGGGGTAGGTGGGTTTGATGGAGTATTCCCCACCTTCTGTATCAGAAAGAAATTCTATGACAATTACGGGAATGTCTCCCTGTAGCTGTGGTGTATAACTGCGGATTACATCTTCTCGATTAACGCTAATTTTGGGAATATAGGCCCAGTCTGGGGCTTTGACGACAATTTTACTATTTAATGTGGCGCAGATACCGTAATTTGTTGGTGTGAGGGCGTTGGGTGGAAGTTTACCAGCAAGTTCTAAACTTTGTGTTAGTGCAGCAGCTAAGGCTGGTTGGTTAATGTTGTCCACTGGATCGTCTGGGAGTTTGTAATCGTCGGGTAGTTTTTCCCAAGTGATTTGATAGTCTTGGGTAGAGGCTGTCATGGCGGTTTTTCCTTGGTTTGTGAGGGGAGAGTTACTCGTCTATATCAGGTGCAAAATCGTCTTCTGTCAATTCCTGATGTGGTATGGCGGCAATAATTGCATCTATTACCTTGGATACTGGTAAAATCTCGATATCAAGCTCAGGGAATTTTTGCCCTTTGGGGACGATCGCTCTTTTAAATCCGAGTTTGGCTGCTTCTTTTAACCGCAGTTCCATCTGCGAAACGGCTCGCACTTGTCCACCTAAGCCAACTTCGCCAATCAACACCGTACCCGGATCAACTATGCGATCGCGGAAACTCGCAACAATGGCAATGGCTATGCCTAAATCTACTGCTGGTTCTCCCACGTTCAACCCACCCGCAGAAGCGACGTAGGAATCTAACTTGGACATGGGAATCCCTACACGCTTTTCTAAAACAGCCAGAATCTGCACCAAGCGGTTATAGTCTATACCTGTACCTGCACGACGAGGGGAAGGGTAACTGGTAGGACTCACCAAAGCTTGCAATTCAACCACAATGGGACGAGTCCCTTCACAAGCCACAACGATCGCAGTTCCAGGCGCTGGATCATCTCGATTACCCAAAAATAGCTCGGAAGGGTTAGACACTTCCCGCAAACCATGAGATACCATTTCAAAAATACCGATTTCGTGGGTAGCACCAAAGCGGTTTTTCACTGTCCGTAATAAACGATGGGAAGCAAAGCGATCGCCTTCAAAATACAATACTGTATCTACTAAATGTTCTAAAACTTTTGGCCCAGCGATCGCTCCTTCTTTGGTAACATGTCCCACAATTAACATCGTCACGTCTTCGTGCTTTGCTACTTTCATCAGTGCGGCGGTACATTCCCTCACTTGCGCTACTGAACCGGGTGCAGATGTTAGTGCCGGAAAGAACACTGTTTGAATACTATCAATCACGGCTACATTTGGTTTCAGAGAGTCTATTTCCCGTAGAATTTCTTCTAAATCTGTTTCTGGCAACACATATAAATCTGCACCTATGCTGTCAGGGTCTATACTTTTAGGGTCTATGGGAACGGGAGTCACTTCTGCTACGACTGTATTTTCATCACCTACGACACTGACGCTTTTTGATACTCCCAAGCGCGAAGCTCTTAATTTCACTTGTTGTCCTGATTCTTCGCCTGTGACATAAAGAATGCGGTATCTCTGCGCTAATTGATTTGATACTTGCAGCAGCAAAGTTGATTTACCAATTCCTGGATCACCGCCAATCAGCACCATCGAACCAGGAACCACCCCACCACCCAACACCCGATCTAATTCTCCATAGCCAGATTCCCAACGAGCAATTTGGCGATCGGTGATTTGTTCAAATGTCAAAGAATATCGTGGCTTGGCTGGTTTATTAACTGCTTTACCATTTTTCTGTGCCGCTTGCCAACCACCTACACCCCCCCGACTAGGTATGTCTACAGATGATTGTATGGAAATCTGCTCTTCCAGAGAATTATAAGTACCACAAGCTGGACACTTACCAAACCACTGGGGAGATTCTGATCCACATTCGTTACAAATATAAAAGGTCTTCGGCTTTGACATTGTTTAAATCTTATTAAATATTCTTAATATTTCCTTAATTTTCAGGGAAAATAAAAATCCAAGAATAGTACTAGTTACAGCTTTTTCCCAATCAATTCATGGAATGATATCTTAATATTATGGTATTAAAAATTAATCATGAAAAATTTTAGTTAAGGAGCGTTGAGAAAGTTGGAAAGTCATAAAGAAAAAATTTTGGTAGTAGACGACGAAGCCAGTATTCGCCGGATTTTGGAAACGCGCCTTTCAATGATCGGCTACGATGTCGTGACAGCTGGTGATGGTGAAGAAGCTTTAGAAACTTTTCGCAAAGCTGAACCAGACCTAGTAGTTTTAGATGTCATGATGCCAAAACTAGATGGTTATGGTGTCTGTCAAGAATTACGTAAAGAATCTGATGTCCCTATTATCATGCTAACAGCCTTGGGGGACGTAGCCGATCGGATTACCGGTTTAGAATTGGGTGCTGATGATTATGTAGTTAAACCATTTTCCCCCAAGGAGCTAGAAGCTCGCATTCGCTCAGTGCTGCGACGAGTAGATAAAACTGGTGCTTCTGGTATTCCCAGTTCTGGGGTGATTCATGTCGGTAACATCAAAATCGATACGAATAAGCGCCAAGTCTACAAAGGAGATGAGCGCATTCGCCTCACAGGTATGGAATTTAGCCTCCTAGAGTTGTTAGTCAGCCGTTCTGGGGAAGCCTTTTCTCGTTCCGAAATTTTGCAAGAAGTTTGGGGATACACACCAGAACGCCACGTAGATACCCGCGTCGTTGATGTCCATATCTCCCGTTTGCGAGCCAAATTAGAAGACGATCCCAGCAACCCAGAATTAATACTCACAGCACGAGGTACTGGTTATTTGTTTCAACGGATAATTGAACCAGGGGAAGAGTAAGCCAAAAGCAGGAGCAGGGAGAATCACAAATGACTAATGACTAATGACTAATGACTAAATCTGATCCCAATCTAGTTTTACGGCGTTTACCGATTGTTGTTGGTTCTTTAGGCGCTGTACTTTTGCTAGTCAACCGTTTGTTGACATCGGAAATTACAGAATCCCAGGCGCGTGGGGATGTGCTGGGTGTGATCCTCAGTGCAGTGCTAATTTTAACGGGTTTAATGTGGCAGCAAGTACAGCCGCGATCGCCTGAAGCAGTAGAACTGATTGGAGAAGAAGGTTTTGTCTTAGCAGCAGATTTACCAGAAGCCGTGAAAACAGAACTAGCCTGGGCATCGCACTTATTATTAACTAATACAGTTACGCGATCGCTTTTAGTTTACTATCAAGGCAAAGTTTTGTTGCGTCGCGGTATTCTGGGTAATAAATCTGAAGTTGTACCAGGGCAAATCTTAAAAAGAGTACTGGAAAAACAACAGGCAATTTATTTAGTAGCTTTAAAAGTATATCCAGGACAGATTGAATTTGATTATTTACCAGAGAACACACAAGGTGTAATCTGTCAACCTATTGGTGATCAAGGAGTTTTGATTTTAGGAGCAAATGCACCCCGCAGTTACACCAAACAAGACGAAAATTGGATTGCTGGTATAGCTGATAAATTAGCCGTTACTCTCCAAGAGCTAGGAGACAAGAACTAGAGGATTTTTCTCTGTGAGACGTTATGCATAGCTTGCTTCTCTATAAGAGTAAGTCGCTAACGCCTTACCATAAAGTATTACGTTACACCTACAACGGGAAGCAGAGCCACTGCGATCAGAGGGTTTCCCCCAGGCGTGTACTTGACAATGGCTTTAATCACAAATAACCAATGAAGAATTATGCAAATTATCTATTGGCTACTAATTGCTGTAATGCTTGTAGGTATTATTGGCGCCGTGGTTCCAGCTATTCCTGGAAGCACATTAATTTTAACTGCAATAATTATTTGGGGAATTGTTAGTAGTTCCTTCACAGCTATCAAGATCCCCCTGATTGTGACAGGTATTGTTTTGCTCTTGAGTATCGGAGTAGATTTTTTAGCTGGTTACTTGGGCGCAAAACAAGCTGGTGCTAGCAAATGGGGACAAATTGGCGCCTTTGTTGGTTTGATATTGGGGTTTTTAGGATTTTTACCAGCTTTGCCTTTTGGGGGACCACTATTAGGTATTTTATTGGGCCCTCTTTTAGGAGCAATTATCGGTGAGTACCTTTACCAGCGCCAATTAAGGTTAGCAGTTAAGGCTGGTATCGGCATTGTAGTTGGTACATTGGTAGGAAATTTAATTCAAGGTGTGTTAGCGATTGCTGCTGTTGTCGTTTTCCTCCTTACAACCTGGACACAGGTATATGGTGGTTAACATTCGAGCAACCAAATAACTTTGACTGATAAGTTTGTCAGCTACTATATCCCTAACTTCTTTGAGAAGTCAGGGATATTTTTTCTCAGAAATGATTTATTTAAGATTGCTATATTTAATTACTGAAAAATACTTAGAGCCTGCAAGAGCCGCCACAACTTGATATATTTGAAAGCTCAAAATGTCTTTATGATTAGTTCAAATAAAAGCTATGAGCAGTTCATATAAACTGGTTTAAGATTTACATTAACCTCAAAATAACTAATTACTTATGTGGTGAATCTCTCGCATCAAAAATGTGTAGCAAACTTTAAAAACTAAAAACATTGATTATTTCAGTCCCCTGCAATTAAAACCTATGTGGTTTAAGGATATTCCCCTAAATTCCAACACTGTGAGATGAGAAACATAGAGAAAATAACTATGTAATTAGTAAAGCTTCTATCAAGATAGCTCTGTGTATCTTGCGTATTCCTAAACAGCTATGCCATTCTTTAGGAGTGATGAACAAATCACCCACTGAACGCAAACAAACAGTTTCAGTATTCTACTCAAGTTATTAATTCAGCAATCCTATTTAAGTAATGAAGCTTAGATATTTTCACAGCCAACAATATTTCTTCTGTGTTTCTAACTAACTTCAGGATTGTCACCTAACAAATAACAAATTTAGTCCCGTAAATTCTTTTATTAGGAGTTTCAAATCACCATGTTTAACTTCAAATCCCAAGTACTCAACGCCACATTAGCCGCTACCGTTGCAATCCCTGTTGCTGCTGCTAGCTTATTTACCTCTGCTAGTTCTGCTCAAGCGGCTGCACTCACAGGTGAATTCGACTTTGATGGTGGTACAACTATAAATCCGTCTTCCAGCAGCTTAGTCACATTAACAAGTAATGGTCTGACCTTCACTCCTCAACCACTTACTCCAGTTTCTATTTCTACTTCTTCTCCTACATTAGGAGGAAGTTTTACAGCTTTTAACTCAGCTAGTATCAAAAATTTCTCATTTTCAAATAATACAGAACAACTACTTTTAGACTTTGGTAATCTTAGTTTATTTGGTTCTCCTTCACCCGGTGTTATTGTCAATCCCTTAACAGATACTAGCTCGATAACAGATGGTAAGGATACTTTTACTTTGACATCTTCCAAATATAAGCTATCTCAAGATGGTGCAAATGTTAATATAGGCGTTGAACTTTGGGGATTTTTCACCAGCGCTACTGGAGAGAAAACTAAGGGTGCAGGAAACTTAACTTTCCAAAAGAACAATACTACTGTTGAGCAGGCAACTGAAATTCTTAAGAATGGCTCATTGGCAAACTTGGCTTTTTCTGGTGGTGCTTTCACAACTACAGTTCCTGAACCCACCACAATGCTAGGCTTAGGTTTAGTTGGCGCTGGAATGCTTGTGTCTCGCCGTCGCAAAGCTCAAGCTAGCTAGTGAAAATTTCAGAAATAACTAGGTAAAACAAAAGTGGTAGCAAAAGTGTGTGTGAAAGCTACCACCCTGTAAAAAATACCTAATTAAAGTGGATTGGAATTTTGGTGTCATGGTTCTGGTTCGTAGTCAAGCAATTGCTACGAACCTTTTGCTATTGAGGTTTGTAGTAAGGACTTTAGTCCTTCATTACTTAAGCACTTTAGTGCTTACTACAAACAAAGTGAAATATACTCTTAAACTGACTGCAAAGATTGTTTGGCTTCATTAGCGATCGCTTCTACTTCATCATTAGCCAAAGTTTCTAAAATAGATTTGGCATCAACACCACCTAATCGCTTTAAGGCTTGTACAACTCGGTAGCGGACTTGCCAATCTGAATTAGTCGCATAGGGTGACAACAAAGGAACAGCTTCAATATTTCCCAACTCACCCAAGGAACTAATAGCAGCTGTTTGGATTAATTCATTATCAGAAACAAGTGCTTGTTTGAGTAGTTCAAAACTGCGTGGATCGCCTAACTCACCCAATGTAGCAATAATACTGAATTTGACCAGCCACTCAGGGGTGATCTCATAAAGCTGCTGTAAGTCATCAAAAGCTACCTGTAGTTTCAGCGCCCCCAGACAGTCTGCTGCTGCTGCTTGCACGTCAGGTTCAGGGTCTTTGAGCATCTCGCGCAATATATTCAAAGATAGCTCTAAATCTTGTGCGCCAAGGGTATCCAACTGACTTACTGCTGAGTAGCGGACACGGGAATTACTATCACCCACAGCACTTTGAATGAGTTCAAAGCCAACAGCTGATTCCAATTCGCGGATTTGATTCACAGCACGCAAGCGATCGCCTAAATTTTCTGAACTGAGTAATTGCTTCACAGACTCAGGTGTAATGCTCATTTATTAATCCTAAATTTTCAAAAGTTTAAAAAACAGCCAAAAGTTACTTGTACTGAACGTACTCCTACGGGGAAGCAAGCTACGTGTAGCGACGACCTCAGGAGAAGTCGAAGTATCAGTGATTGGACTGACAAATGACCAATGACAAATAACTAATCTTGATTTGCTGCCATTGCCCGTACAATGTCACCACGAGTGAGAATACCAATTACTTGACCCGCGCTGTCAAGCACTGGTAAACGGTGAACACTGCGATCGTGCATAATTTTGGCTGCTTCCCTTAAACTTTTGTCAGGGTTGATAGTAATCGGATTTTTGCTCATTACCTCCCCAACTGTTTGTCCTAGCGCCTTATGCAGGTCACGTTCATAATCAGCAGGATTTTGTAAATAGATAACACTATCCAGAAACATGATGTAAGCAGGTGGAGTCACTCCTGTTTGTTGCCACATTAAGTCAGTTTCTGAGATAATCCCCACCAATTGTCCGCCATCGTCCACGACAGGTAGCCCACTGATGCGCCGTTCTGCAAGAATTTGGATAGCTTCTTTCAGTGGCGTTTCAGCCCGGACAACAATTGGGTCATGGCTCATGACCTCGGCAACGGTTTTAGGCATTTGCTTGCTGACACCTCTGAATCAAAGTCTCTGCCATCATTGTAGAAAATTGCGGGTCTCAACCTATCGTAGTTAATACATTGTTACTGTATTGGTTATTTGTCACTTGTCATTGGTTATTTGTTGAGGAGATGAGTAATTTCTCTCAAATTCCCGCAAAGCCGCGATAATTTGCACATTGGCTTGGGGAAAAGTAAACTGTTCTAGTTCAGTCAAGCTGACCCAACGAATTTCATCACATTCCAATGCTTGGGGAACACCTGTAAGATGATGGCAGTGGTGGACTGTGAGGGTAACACGCAAATGAGTATAGGTATGGTCAATGGTGATCAGATGTTCTCCCACGGCAATTTCTATCCCCAGTTCCTCATAGATTTCTCGCTGAATGCATTCTTGTACTGTTTCACCTGGCTCAATTTTGCCCCCCGGAAACTCCCACAAACCGCCCATTGCTCCCTCTGGACGACGGCGATCAATTAATATTTGCGCCTGTTCATTCCAAATTACAGCAACGCCAATAATTTTATGGGGAACGATAGAACTGTTTTCGCTCATGGTTTGTAGAGAATAAATTAGGAAAAATTACTAAACCAAGCTCCCCGATTTCTTGATGAAGTCGAGGAGCTTATTGCTTATGATTATAAGATTGCTGTATTCTAAATTGAGCTATGTGTTCAGATAATTATTTCATTTGTTTAAGCTACTAGAAATCATATCTGACTAAAATGAGATTAAAACTAAAATATACGACTAAGCTGAGAATCTAAATATGTTGGGTGTAGGGAAGGGAAATTTTCAGGATTTCGCAGGGATTTACTGGCAATTGAGGTTGCTGTAATTGTGAGCAGACTGATACTTTATACTTGATAGTTTTCAATCTGCGATCGCCAATTTTCCCATCCTAGTCACTCTCGCTGTTGTAGACTTCAGTCCCTTGTAAAGCGATTTCAAAGTTCATTCTTTGTTCAGCGTTACGCAAAAAGTAACCACTAATCATTGCTGAAGCTAAAAGCCGACCAAGGCTTTCGCGGCTGGTAGTAACTGTAACGCCAAAGTGTTCAGATGGCAGATTTCCCAACAGCCCTACAATATTGCGTTCCATCACCTGAAAAACTTCAGATGAAGTGGGTTTAGATAGCTGGGTAACTGTATCTGGACTTAAGGATTTCACGTATTGCCAAAGCAAATTATTTGTTTCTGACTCGCTATCAAAAAATTCTGAGACTCTATTAGATGGGTTATTCATGTTTTCTCTCCTTAACTACCACGACTAGCTACGGTGTTTAAAGGTTCCGATGTTGAATATGAGTTAACTTGTTATGCACTATTTCTATAAATTAATGTAACAAGCTAATGCTCTCCAGTAAGTCGGTGTAACCGTACCTAAAGCAGGGTATTTTCTCACCCATTGGTCAGCGATCAGCAAACAGTGCATAGACTGATCGCTGCTCACCATCTAACTTGCCAAATACTCATCGATGTTAGCTTTGGATTTGCGAAGTTTAGTTAAGGCTTCGCGTTCGATTTGCCGTACTCGTTCACGGCTGATATTCAGAATTTCTCCTATTTTTGCTAAAGTCAGAGCTTGCCCATCCATTAATCCAAAACGCAGGGTAATTACTTCCTTTTGTTGTGGGGTGAGTTCTGCCATCATGCGCTCTAAATCATTAGATAGGGAAGATTGTGTGACAAAATCTTCTGGAGATGCACCGGGATCTTCCAACATTTCTCCGAGTTCAGTGTCGTAGTTGTCTCCTAATCGTAAATCCAAGGATAGAGGCAAACGTGCTTTTTCCAGATATTCTCGTACCTGTTTGGGAGTCAACTCCAATTCATTAGCTAGCTCAGAAGCACTAGGAGCGCGTCCTAATTTTTGAGACAATTGGCGCTGGGCTTTTTTGATTTTATTCAGTTTTTCGGTAATGTGTATGGGTAGGCGAATAGTGCGAGCTTTTTCGGCGATCGCTCTAGTAATTGCTTGCCGAATCCACCAATAGGCGTAGGTGGAAAACCTGTACCCTTTAGTGGGGTCAAACTTTTCTACACCCCGTTGCATCCCAATGCTGCCTTCTTGGATTAAGTCTAGTAAGTCAACATTACGCTTAATATACTTTTTGGCAACAGATACTACTAGTCGCAAATTGGCTTCTACCATCTTGCGTTTGGCAATTTCACCATCAGCGATCGCTTCGTTTAACTCTGTCAGTTCTACTTTGGCGGCTGTTGCCCACTCTTCTAATGTTGGTTGACGACCTAACTGGGTGGCAAGAAACTCCCTCACATCGTGCAAGGCGGTTGCACGTTGCACCTGTTTGCCATAAAAAATCTCTTCCTCGTGGGTTAAGAGTGGCACGCGGCCAATCTCACGCAGGTAAGTCCGCACTAGGTCTGTGGCTGTCTGAGCGGTCTTCATGGCGCTACTCATTAGGTAATTATGGATTTGACGTTAGGGGCATTAACTAATAGACACTTTGTGAGGGTTTTACCCAGTTAAACTGGGAACCAGTATCTCTTTTGGCAACTTACGTTCCGAGAAACTCGGTCGCTCATAATTAATCAAATTTAGGGCTGTTAACTGATAGAATTTACAGCTATTTAGCCGCTTTCACAAGTATCTGGGGTTAGATATAAGTCAACGAGCAGAATATTTTTTGTATCCTCTCATTATTAATAATTGTAACATTTATGAGAATATTTTGATCATCTGGCAGCTTAAAACTTCATAATTGTTTCACTTTGTACAATAGCTTTGTTATCTGAAATTCCTTCTAGGGGCTGATTATGTTCCTCTATCTGCGGATAGAGATGATTTCCTCATATTTCTTAAATTAACTCAACGATAAATATAATTATTCTCTTGTAACGTTTGCTTAATTTTTTCTATTGGTTGCTGTAGAGACGTAGCACTGCTACGTCTCTACAATTATTCATCCATATCCTATTGCCTTAACTAAATACTGAGTAATCTTGGAGACCTTTAACATCCAAGGTCGTAGTTTGTAAAGAACGAATCGCGGCGACTGTGGCTTTTGCGCCAGCAATCGTAGTGATGATGGGAATTTTGTAACCTAAAGCTGTGCGACGGATTAACCTAGCATCAGTTTGGGCTTCTTCTCCGGAGGGGGTGTTGATAATTAGTTGGATTTTTTGGTTTTTGATAGCATCTAGGACATGGGGACGACCTTCATGTAATTTCAGCACTAATTCCACATCCAACCCATTTTCTTGCAGGACTTTGCGTGTACCCGATGTAGCCATCACCGTAAAGCCTAAATCGATAAATTCCTTCACCACGTTCACCGCCGGGGCTTTATAGCGATCGCTCATAGATACAAATACCGTTCCTGCCAGAGGTAAACGCTCTCCAGCACCAATTTCAGCTTTGGCAAAGGCGCGGCCAAAATCGCTGTCGATTCCCATTACCTCACCAGTAGAACGCATTTCTGGGCCTAATATTGTATCAGTCCCAGGGAATTTATTAAATGGTAAGACTGCTTCTTTGACGGCAATATGGGATGGGATAACTTCTTGGGTGAAGTTTAGTTCCTCTAGAGTTTTACCCGACATAATTAGGGATGCTAGTTTTGCCAGTTGCACACCAGTAGCTTTAGATACAAATGGTACTGTCCGTGAAGCGCGGGGGTTGGCTTCTAAAATATAGACTTGAGGAGAATAACTCGTAGCACCGACAACGGCAAACTGGATATTCATCAGCCCAACTACAGAAAGCGCTTGCGCTAGCTGCACTGTCCAAGTGCGAATTTGATTGAGAACTGCTGGTGGTAAAGAAATAGAAGGTAGAGAGCAAGCCGAGTCTCCAGAATGAATCCCCGCTTGTTCGATGTGTTCCATAATACCACCAATTACCACTCGCCCAGTATGATCGGCGATCGCATCTACATCGACTTCAATGGCATTTTCTAAAAATTTATCAATTAGAATGGGATGCTCTGGTTCTACCTGCACTGCAAAGGTCATGTAGCGTTCCAACTCTGTATCGGAATAGACGATTTCCATTGCCCGTCCCCCCAACACATAACTAGGGCGTACTACTACTGGGTAGCCAATACGTTTGGCGACAATTAAGGCATCTTCATAACTCCGGGCAATCCCATTCGGTGGTTGGGCAATATTTAACTGTTTGAGAATCTGCTCAAACCGCTCTCTATTTTCCGCCATGTCGATAGAGTCGGGTGATGTACCCCAAATTTTCGGGGTTGGGGATTGGGGAATAGGGCATGAAGAATGGGGATTTTCCCCACTATCTAATCCCTGCAAATAGTTCTGCAAAGGTACTGCCAACTTCAGCGGTGTTTGCCCGCCAAACTGGACGATGATTCCTACAGGATTTTCGGCTTCGATGATATTGAGAACATCTTCTTTCGTCAACGGCTCAAAGTAGAGGCGATCGCTGGTGTCATAATCCGTGGAAACCGTCTCTGGGTTGGAATTGACCATAATCGTCTCATAGCCGACTGTTTTCAGGGCATAAGCGGCGTGACAACAACAATAGTCAAACTCAATTCCCTGGCCAATGCGGTTAGGCCCACCACCCAAAATCATGACTTTTGGCTTGGTGCTGGGCAAGACTTCTGTTTCTGTTTCGTAGGTGGAATAGTAGTAGGGAGTAAAGGCTTCAAACTCCGCCGCGCAGGTATCTACAGTTTTGTAAACTGGGTTGATTCCTAGTTGTTGGCGGTAGGCGCGGACTTCATCTTCAGTGATTTTGGTAGCAAAGGCAATTTGGCGATCGCTATATCCATCCTGTTTTATTGCATATAGCTGCTCTTTTGTCAATTGCTTTAAAGGCGTCCGTTTGAGGAATTTCTCTACTTCCAGCAGTTGCTGCATTTTATCGAGGAACCACGCATCAATGCCTGTGAGTTCGTAGATTTCCTCATTACTGATGCCTAACTGCATAGCATGACGCACAGCGAAAATGCGATCAGGATTAGGTGTCCGCAGTTGGGCGCGAATTTGTTCTCCACTAGGTAATTTTTCTGTTTTGTCGCAACCCCAGCCAGCCCGGCCAGTTTCTAGGGAACGCAGTGCTTTTTGGAATGATTCGTTAAATGTGCGTCCAATGGCCATCGCTTCCCCTACTGACTTCATTTGTGTTGTCAATACTGGATCTGACCCAGGGAACTTTTCAAAAGCAAAGCGGGGAATTTTTGTGACTACATAGTCAATTGTCGGCTCAAAAGATGCTGGCGTTTTCTTGGTGATGTCATTTTTAATTTCATCCAAGGTGTAGCCAACAGCTAACTTCGCCGCTATCTTGGCAATGGGGAACCCAGTAGCTTTAGAAGCTAAAGCAGAACTGCGGGAAACGCGGGGGTTCATCTCAATCACCACCACATCCCCAGTCACAGGATTCACAGCAAACTGGATATTAGAACCACCAGTTTCCACGCCAATCTCGCGGATAATTTTAATCGCCATATCCCGCAGCCGTTGGTATTCCTTATCGGTGAGGGTCTGGGCGGGGGCAACGGTAATTGAGTCACCAGTGTGGATACCCATCGGGTCAAGGTTTTCGATGGAGCAGATAATTACCACGTTATCTGCCAAGTCACGCATGACTTCCAATTCATATTCTTTCCAGCCGAGTAGAGACTGGTCAATGAGAATTTGGGATACAGGGCTGGCGTCAATACCCACCTGGGCCATTTCTTCAAATTCTTCTTGGTTGTAGGCAATACCACCGCCAGTACCACCCATTGTGAAGGCAGGACGAATAATTAGAGGATAGCTACCAATGCGGCGGGCGATCGCTTTTGATTCTTCTAAAGAGGAGGCTGTACCACTAGGACACACAGCCACCCCTATCTTGGCCATGGCGTCATTAAACAGTTTTCTATCTTCGGCTTTTTCAATCGCTGGCAGTTTAGCGCCAATTAACTCGACACCATATTGGTCTAAAACACCACTTTTCGCCAGCGCCACAGCGAGGTTAAGTGCAGTTTGCCCTCCCATTGTTGGTAACAGGGCGTCAGGGCGTTCTTTGGCGATCACTTTTTCGACCAATTCCGGTGTTAGCGGTTCAATATAAGTGCGATCGGCTGTTTCCGGGTCGGTCATAATTGTTGCTGGGTTGGAGTTGACCAGCACCACTTCATAGCCTTCTTCTCGCAACGCTTTACAGGCTTGAGTGCCAGAGTAGTCAAACTCACAAGCTTGTCCGATCACAATTGGACCAGAGCCTAATAGCAGAATCTTCCGGAGGTCTTGGCGGCGGGGCATAGTCGTTGCCTTGGAGTATGAGAATACAAATCCTGATTATTTTAAGATTCTTTCTCCCCGATCATGCCGTTTATTATCAAGTTTTCCAGGTTTGATGACCAAGGGCAGGAAAGCTGAATTAGTTTGTCTCGTCTTTTTTTCTCTCTTGATCTATCGAGAATTTTATGAAATTATCATCAGATTTTGCTAAAGCTTTTTACAATTTTTTTTATTTATAGTCATAGTTGTTTAAACAAATACATATTTTTATACCTAGATATGAATAACCGTTAAGCCCTACTAGACAGGTGTAAATAATAATCTTTTCTAACTAGCTAATTGCGAATAACTTTTGATTTAAATACCTGGTTAATTTATATACTGCATAGACTAAAAATGGCAGCAAGGTATAAATTCTACCTTCTGCCAAGTTTTATAATTTTTTTAGACCTGTAGATACCAACTTTTTCTTGATTCTAGGCTAATAATTATCTAGATGATGAAATAGTTAGTTCTGGGCCGGTTGGACAAACGCTAAGGTTAAGCTATCGTGAGCTAGGAAATGAGACAAGTGGAAGGCTCTTTCCTCAGTTTTTAAGAGAATTTTTTCGTACAAGTAGCGTGTCGCTCTATCGCCCAAACTCTCTGCCTGAGCGGCTTGGCGGCGTAATACACCAATAATAGCTTGTTCTGCTGATAGGTCATTTTCTAGCATCTGACGACTAGAAAATACATCATCAGCTTCTTGCTGAAAACAGGTCAACTCTGCCAACTTACTAAAGCTAGCTGCCGGAACGCCGCCTAGTCCATCCAAACGTTCGCCAATTTCATGGGCGTGTTCTTGTACTTCTTCGTAGCTCTCATTAAAAAACTTATGTAGGGAGTAAAATTCTGCACCTTCCACTACAAAATGATGTTTTTGGTACTGCAAGTAGAGTGCTTGAAAACTAGCTAACAGCACATTTAATCCTTCTGTTACTGGCGCAGTGACGCTGTGATCCAGCAATACGGGATTGTCATAAACATGACCAAAATTTCGTAACACAGTTTGCGTTTCAGACATTGTTCTCCTCGCTTGCTAACAGTTATCGTTTATAACTGCTTAGTCCTTACATATTAACATCATTAAAAATTAAAGGTAGCCTGCAAGATATCATCACTAGTTGAATTTTTGGCTACTAAAAGTTTCAAGTTTGTTACTTGATAGTAATCATTCTCCCGAAGCCTGGAATGCAGTTTGTATCTAATACCATCATTGGTGTCAGCAATTCCTCATGCATGTGTCATGAGAGGGATATGGAGAGGGCTGACTCAGATGAATTTGTTCCCTTATCTACCCCTAAATAGCTTTTTGGTCAAAAGTGTCGGGGAAAATTTTATATTTTTCTGGCAAATAATTGAGAATAGTTTGCACTTAAGTTATGCTTATTTTTAGGAAGCAAGTCTCCCAAACACTAAAAATGCTAGGGAGTTAAGTACACAGCAGTTACTGCAAGTTTGTTGCACTTTGAGGGCTAGTCGCTTGAAATCGTTTAGTTCAAAAACAGAAAAGACGCACGTTGTAGAGGTAAATTGGGCAGATCGCTGGCAAGTCTATCAACGCTTACAGGAGTTAGATATTCCCTGTTGGTGTCAGGCTAACCAGCCATTGAGGGTGGAAATTGACAACCCTACCGCAGCTGTTCAGTTTTGGAATGTGACCAGACAATTCACAGCTACCCGCGAAGACCTAATTTGGACTCTTGAGCAAAGTTGGCGTAGTCGCTACCGACAGTTCTAATCAACAGCCTCAGCAGCAGATGCTGTCTTAGTACAGAAATTGTCTTAGTAAAAAAGAGGACAACGACAATGAGTGAATGTCACAACCAGGAAGTATCAGAATTTTGTCTTGAGGGTAGATTTCTCGATTTTGTGATCAAAGATGGCTATAAGCTTAAAGGCTTGTTGCTAGGAACTGCTGAAGGTGAATGCTACGTTAAACTTGCTAAACACTTACGAGCTGCTTTTGACTTGCGCTTACCATCAGGTACTTGGCTACAAGCTGTAGGTACAAAAAAGTACGATCGCAAAACCGGTCAAGTTACCTTAAAAGCCGAGCGAGTCATGGCTGCACGTCCTGAAATTGGTCGAGTTGACGCCATTACCCAAGCACCGCCACCTCCAACTACAGCTAAACCGAAAGCCACTATATTGGTGTGTCAAAAATCAGATTGTATGAAACGTGGTGGTAAAGCAGTCTGTCAGGCATTGGCAGCAACTTTAGGCGATCGCGGTTTAGAAGACCAAGTTACTATTAAAGGCACTGGCTGCATGAAAAACTGCAAAGCTGGGCCTAACGTAATCATGCCAGACAAAACCCGCTACACTCGGATTCAAGCGGCACAAGTTCCGGCGATCGTAGACAAATATATTTCTCATCAGTTAAACAACTCAAAGGAAGTAGCAATACCCCTAGCCGGTGTAGCGCGTAAAAGCTAGTCAAGTTTTAACTATTTAATGAGAAAACTTCATAAGAATCGTATTAGTGTGTTCCTGTAAATTTACAGCAAAAAAGTTTTGCTGTAAATTTACAAAAGTTTTGTGAGAGTCAATTTTTAACGCGAGTTCGACAAACCTTTCCCTACCTTGAACTTTAGTTGAAGTCTGTCCCTCTCCAAGTCGTCTATCGTGTACACACAAATCTCGCCAACGGTTGTAAACCACCGCAGTCGCTACAACGAGGGGGAACCCCAACGGACAATTTGACGGTAGTTGCTACAACGGGGAGACAGCCGTGTGGGCAGGTTTCCCGACTTGTAGCCGCCCTCCGGGCGGCTACTCTACGAGAACGCTTTCAGCGAACCCGCAGAGTACGGACTGCCGTGGGAACCCCCCGCAGTTTGCCGGAAAGAACATCTCCTCGGTAACTTCTCTCCTCAACGTAGTGTCTCCCCAGCGCACTGGCTCCTCAAGTCTGGCGACCGACACAACTGTCCTCTGCAACGCGCTGCTCGTTAACCTACACCTAGTGTGACTGCGTCAAAGATACAAAGATCCCTGACTTCTCAAAGAAGTCAGGGATCTTTGTCTTTATACGTTTTTTGATTTACCTAAAAATTAATATGTATTTTTTTCTAAAAAGAATTAATTCCTTCGTTTTACTTAACTTTGCTCTCAGTCTTGTCTTGATTCACAGTGTTCTTCTCCCTTTTATTTATGCTCTTTTCGTCCTCCCAAGTTAAACTCAGCCTATAAAGTAATTGACCAAAGAAAAGTGAAGTCGGAATACTAACAATCACCCAAATTACGATAATAGTTACCAAATTATCAAACATTTAGGTAAAAATAAATACAAATTTACAGTACAACGATAACATACTAACTCTCTTCCATAAGTCTTGAGTAAAAAGCTTGCAGTCTTGGACTGTAGTGTTTTGGTTAATGTTCCCAAAATGAGATTTATTTGTACTAGGTTGGCAACAGCAAGTCTATTCTTCGTACAAGCTGCGTATGAATAGAGACGCAGGTGCTCATATTTAGCTTTGGGCTATCCCCGTTGTTAATTCTTGGGAGTGCAAGAAAAAAATTTAATTAGCAAACCAATTATTTGTACAGAAACTTCCTTTGTCTGTCCATCTGCCAGATGTAAAGATAGGCTGATGCACGTCTAAATTATATAAAAACTCTTTATTGTATTGTCGTTAGCACTGAGCGTAGTCGAAGTGTTGACATTCATCAGATAAACGTACAATTTAATTTCGTAACAGTTTAATTATTATGAAAGATTTTTTAGAGATAACTAAAGAGTTTTTGGCTGTACAAGGATTTTATTGGATTTAAATTAATTTGGCGCTGGGGTTGATTTATGAGAGACTAAACTCCTGAGCTAACGCCTCTCCAAAAGCCGATGACGGGATTTGAACCCGTGGCCTGCTGATTACGAATCATATCGGCGGCCTTGGGCGATCGCTCTTTTGGGTGGCTACATCAAAAGCCCTTTGAGTGGCTTTTTCATCTATCCAGCTATG
>JAHHHF010000074.1 GCA_019359495.1 Goleter apudmare HA4340-LM2 | reverse complement strand
TGTACTGTTCTAGATTGCATTGTGCTGTCGAGGGTTTGCTGATTTCTCTAATTGCCCGATACCTGTTTGTAGACGACACTCATCTTTAACTGCACTATTTTACCACTCTGTCAATGCGTAAGTCCTAGTATTTATCTTCCACAATCTCTCGTAAAAGAATTCTACCGTAGGAGCTTAAGTATGATGTGTTCCCGTAGGGGTACAAAAACGAGCCAGAGCAATTACTCCAAACCAGGCATAGATATATTTTTACACTTGATGCTAGACAAATAAACTATTTATGATATGATGAGAAATCGGTTGGTGCTTAAAAACAGTCATCCAAACCCGCCAGCATAGCACAGTGGTAGTGCATCCGACTTGTAATCGGAAGGTCGTCGGTTCAAATCCGACTGCTGGCTTTAAATCTGGCAATATCCCCAAAATAAGATCCCCCTGGCTCTATTCTTTCATTGAGCCAGGGGGATCAGAATATGTGGTAGTCTATAAATGTTTCTGTATAGTTCGTTACGATTCGATTGTAAATCCTCTTTTAGATTTTGAGTAGTGCCATTACGGGAATTTATAGTATTTTTATTACTTCTTCACCACTGCTTCATCCCTGTTATTGGCTGGAAAACTCGTATATGGTAATTATGACTATACGCACAGGTCTCTTACCATGTCAGTTGAATTACTTGTAATCAACATACCTCATCACTGCTTGCATCAAAAGCTCTCTATTCGCACCCCTCAATGGTACGAATCTGTGGCTTTGGCAGAGTTGAGTGTGGGTTTGTACAAAAATTATCAGTTTTCAGCAGCACATGATACTAGCCATCATTCTCACCAATATCTGTAAAAAATATGAAACTCAAGATTTTCGCTACTGTCGCCCTGCTAGCTTGTTTTGGGTTTGCAGAACAAGCCTTATCATTGAACCCAAAAGATTTAGAACAGTTGCAAACAACAGGTGGTTGTCCTCGGTGCGATTTTAGCGGTGCAAATTTAACTCAACTGAATTTGACTGGAGTAAATTTACGAGAGGCTAACTTGAAAGGAGCCACACTAACTAATGTCAATCTGACCAACGCAGACCTCACTGGTGCAAATCTAGAAGCTGCAAATTTAAACTCCACTAATCTCCGTGGTGCATCTTTAACCGGTGCAAATTTAAAATCCGCATCCTTAGAAAATGCAGATTTATCCTACGCTGGTTTGATTAGCGCCAATTTGGAAGCAACTAATTTCAAGGGTGCTAAGTTGCAGTTTACTAATTTCCGGGGAGCACACTTCCGACTAACAATTATGCCTATAGGTACTGTAACTTCTGACAAACCCTACTGGTGGTCGTTAGAGCGTACAGCTATCAGAGAATGTGACAAGTTCAAACCTGAAGATACCCCAGGTACGACCTGTTACGGTCAATAGGCGTGTTGTAGAGACGTAGCATTGCTACGTCTCTACAAATTTTTCCTGTTTATCATGGGAACAAAGTCAGTAAACTGTGATGGATTCCATGCTTACCCGGATTAAAGACCTAGCGACAAAACTAGCACCTCGTTTAATTGAAATTCGCCGCCACATTCACTCTCACCCAGAACTTAGCGGTCAGGAGTACCAAACAGCCGCTTTTGTGGCTGGTGTCTTGTCTTCCAGTGGTCTTCATGTGCGGGAGGGTGTTGGTAAAACCGGTGTGATGGGAGAACTGTTAGGGGTTACTGAAGATGGCGGGATATTGGCAATTCGCACTGATATGGATGCTTTGCCAATTCAAGAACGCACTGGACTAGAATACACTTCTCGCACTGAAGGTGTGATGCACGCTTGCGGTCATGATGTCCACACCACGGTGGGTTTAGGAACAGCGATGGTGTTAGCCCAAGTGGTCGAAGAATTGGGCGGTAAGGTGCGGTTTTTGTTTCAGCCAGCAGAGGAAATTGCCCAAGGTGCAAGCTGGATGGTGAAAGATGGGGCGATGGACAATGTCTCAGCCGTCTTAGGGGTTCATGTTTTCCCTTCCATCCCTGCTGGTTCCATTGGGGTGCGTTATGGTGCATTGACAGCAGCAGCTGATGATTTAGAGATTAAGATTATTGGCGAATCGGGACATGGGGCGCGTCCCCACGAGGCGGTGGATGCGATTTGGATTGCCTCACAAGTGGTTACGGCATTGCAACAAGCGATTAGCCGCACACAAAATCCCTTACGTCCCGTAGTCTTGAGTATTGGGAAAATCAGTGGTGGGAGAGCGCCCAATGTGATTGCTGATCAAGTACAGTTATTGGGAACAGTGCGATCGCTACATCCTGAAACTCGCGCCAATCTTCCCAACTGGATTGAAAATATTGTGGCTAATGTCTGCCATTCCTTCGGGGCACGTTATCAAGTCAATTACCGCCAGGGTGTGCCTAGTGTGCAAAATGATTATACCCTGACACAATTGTTACAATCAGCAGCTGAAGAAGCTTGGAGTAGCGATCACGTCCAAGTATTACCTGAACCTTCTCTTGGTGCTGAAGATTTTTCTGTATATTTGGATCACGCCCCCGGTTCGATGTTTCGCTTGGGTGTAGGCTACACAGATAGAATTATCAACCACCCATTACACCATCCCGAATTTGAAGTTGATGAATCTGCGATTATTACCGGGGTTGTAACTATGGCTTATGCGGCTTACAAATATTGGCAGCCAGAAAATCGCGTAGATTTTAATATTTGACAAGATCCCCGACTTTTCTAAAAGGTCGGGGATTTTGGTTTTAGGTATTAAGGTAGAATAAAGTTTCTACTCTTTACTAAACATTAGCACCGCTTCTGCTACTGCCCATCCGCTCTTGAATCCGACTTTTAGCAGCTTTGAATTCAGTAGCTAATTGTTCGGTTTGCTGAGAACTCAAGTTGTTGCGAATAGCAGCAAACATTGTATTTTCTTCTTGACGGACATGATCCATAACAATATCCATCAGTTGTCTAATTTGATCTTTGAATTCAGCAGCAGAGGGGTTAGTACCTCTAATTGTGTCTAACCGCCGCTTCATGTCAGCTTGTTCATCGTACAGTTCTTGAGTATCACGTTCACCGTAGAAGCTGCGTACTCTGGGGTAGACTACTTCCTCTTCTGCTCCAGCATGGGCGGTGAGGTCTTTGTAAAGCTGACCAAAGTATTCTTGGATTTTTTGGGGATCGTTGCTTTGCAGGATTTCTGTAAATAGGACATTAACCTTGTTGTGATCCATGCGGATCACGTCCTGGATATTCATATCCTGCTTGTCACTGGTTTGAGTAACAGCACTACCTACCACACCGCTAAATGCAGCGATCGCATCTTGGACTCGTGCCCAAATTCCTTGGTCTACATCTTGTCCAGTCAGTTCACGCACACCCAAGACTTCCAGAATACCTTTGAGTTGCTCTTGGTGAGCGCGGTTCTCAAAGTTAATCGTATTTAAAGGCCCAATTGCTGCCATCACATCAGCACCAACTTTTTGTGCTGCTTTGTGTTCAATCAAGCCACTCATCACTTGTTGATGTTTCAACAATTCATGCTGAAATACTTTTTCAAAGAACGTCAATTCTGAGCCTTGCATCAATTTCCGAACCTGGTCAACTAATTGACGCACCGTTGATTTTGGCTCGCCATGAACACCATATTGAACTATGGTAGTTTCCAGAACACCGAGATTTTTTTGGTCATCTTCTAACATTTTCCGGAAGCGATCGCTGATTTCGCTATCAGTCGATTCCCGTAAAAATAATTGCTCGTTCTCGATAATCAATTGTTGAATTAATTTCAAGTCTGCTAATTTTACTGCAATTGCGTTGCGTTTAACATCATCTAAAGTAGATACCATTCTCAGTTCTCCTCGGAAAATTATTTGTAACTAATCACATCATGTATAGTGACACGTCGCACACCATTACTTCATCTTTCTTTTGAGCGATCGCTGCGTAACTCAAAGATAGAAAAAAGCACTTACTTCTTAATTGTTTTATCTTTCTACTTATAGATAGATAATTATTAATTTTTTTCCTCAATCGCCAGATAGATATTTTTTTACTTTTAATCTTCTATCTTAACTCCAAGATACTCAAAATTGGAGATCAAGCAATAATGCCAGAGAGTCCTGGAATGGGAGAGCAAGCACTAAATAAAGCCGCAGAAATAGGATTATCTAGCCAGTTAGATGCAGTAGAAAATTTGGATATAGATATCAAAACTCAGCCACTCAAGTTGGTTCAAGGCGAAGTAGATGCAGTCACAATTACAGGCGAAGGTTTAGTAATGCAAAAAGACCTCCGCATGGAGGAAATGACAATGGAAATGTCTAGCGTTGCTATCAATCCTCTTAGTGTTGCTTTCGGCAAAATAGAACTCACTAAACCAACTACGGGCAGTGCGCGAGTTGTTTTAACCGCAAAAGATATCAATCGCGCCTTTAACTGTGATTATATCCGTGCCAAACTTCAAAGTCAGAAAATCAAAGTTAATGGGCAACTGGTAACAACTGCCATAGAGAACATAGAATTTCACTTACCTGGTAACGAGAAATTTGCCATAAATGCTGGAGTTTTATTAATAGAAACAGGCGAAAATCACCAAGTTGCTTTTTCGGCAATCCCTCGTATTAGCTCTAACAGACAATCTGTTTATTTAGAAAATGTGGAATATGGAGACGATGAAGAAATATCCCCAGATTTAACCAAAGCTTTGATAGCTGAAACCAGCCAAATTCTCAATTTAAGCAACTTCGATTTATCAGGAATGACGCTGCGAATTCACAGTTTAGAAGTAGAAGTAGGCAAGCTGATATTGCAAGCTGAAGCTGATGTTGAACAAATTCCTTTTACCTAAAATTAGGATAATTACTCATGGAAACAACAGACAGAACTTCCACACCTTTCCCTAATATTCCACCAATTATTGAAAGCGATGACCAAGAATATCATGATAGCGGCGTCCCCAGCACAGTAGCGATCGCTGGTCATCCACTACACCCCTTGAGTGTCATTTTTCCCATCGCCTTTTTAGCCGCCGCCTTAGGGAGTGATTTCGGCTATTGGTTAACTCATGATCCCTTCTGGGCTAGGGCTTCGTTATGGTTAATTGGCCTAGGATTAGTTGGCGGGATCATTGCAGCTATCATCGGTATGAGCGACTTTTTGCAAATCGAACGCGTCCGCAAGCGCACTGCAGGCTGGACGCACATGATTCTTAATGTCTCTATTTTATTGTTAACAGCCCTCAACTTTCTCCTCCGCCTCGGTGACGCTGAGTTACGAATAGTACCTCTAGGACTATTACTCTCTCTTATTGTCGGCACATTGACCAGCATTTCCGGCTGGTTCGGTGCAGAACTCTCCTATCGCCACAAAATTGGTGTAGTGGGTGCTGGTAGCAAAAGATATCCTTGATCCCATAGGTAAATTATTAATTCCTCGTACCCCATGTCCAGAAACTCCATCCCCTTGGGGGTGGAGTTTTTATATTATTTATTGAGCTGTATTGTAGGTTATATAAAATGGACAAAGATAGTAGTGATTGAGAAACAGATTCAACAATTGACAAGTCTATCCAGGTTTTTAGGCTATCTCTTAATTACGAATTACAAATTAATATTAGTTGTGGCTGCGACAATCACAAGGGATTATCAATGCAAAAAAAGGTTAAAGTTAAACCTAATGCCAAACAGCAGAAAATTGAAGAACTAACTGATGGTAGTTTAAATGTACATTTAAAATCTCCGCCAGTAGATGGTAAAGCAAATGAAGAGTTAATGAAACTACTAGCTGAAAAATTTAATGTCCCCAAATCTTACATCAGAATAAAGTCTGGTTTATCTTCTCGAAAAAAATTAGTAGAAATTGACACAGATGTCTAGTTTGAATATTTTTCTAATTAGTCACCAGGCAATGCCTGGTGACTAACTAAGTCCACCATGATGACATAATCAGTTCACTCTTGATTAATACTTATATATCCTGGTAGGGCTTTGATTTGTTCTATCCAAGCTTGAATCGCAGGGAATTGTATCAAATCGAACCCGCCTTCATCAGCCACATGAGTGTAAGCAAACAAGGCAATATCAGCAATGGTATAGCGCTCCCCTACAAAAAATTTCCGAGAGGTTAAATGCTTTTCCATCACCTTCAATGCTACATAACCCAATTCTTGTTTTTGCTTAATGGCTGCATGATTTTCTTTCTCCTTGCCTAAAATAGAGATCCAAAATCTTGGTGTAGCGATAAAGGGTTCATGACTATATTGTTCAAAAAATAGCCATTGCAGCACTTGCGCTCGTAAAAAGCGGTCATAAGGGAGAAATTCTGTGCCTTCACTCAAATATACTAATATTGCATTTGATTCTGCTAAGTATTTTCCTGGTTCAATTTCCAAAACTGGAATCTTACCGTTAGGATTTTTACTCAAAAATTCTGGTGTGCGTGTCTCGCCCTTTAAGATGTTAACCTCTACTCTCTCAAAAGGCATACCCATTTGTGTCAATAAAAGTCGTAACTTATAGCCATTACCAGAGGGTAAAAAATCATACAATCGCAGGGTTTCCATGCCAAAAATGTAATGAGGAATATGTTGAAAACTGAGGGTTCAAAATACATTATCTTACCAAATGAATTTTACAGACCCGGATATTTTTTTCTTTATATTCAGCATCTTAATCAAAGAAAGTATTATCTGACAAAATAAAAAAGAAAATTATTTTTATCCTATTCAGATGTTTAATTTTAATCCGTGGTTGTAAATAATAGTATGTGTGGAAGATTTACTTTAAAACAGCCAGCAGCAGCGATCGCCCAAGCTTTCGATGTGCAGTTAGTGCCAGATTTAGCCGCGCAATATAACATTGCACCTACGCAAATGGTGAACACGGTGCTATGTCACCTGGAAAGCCATCAGCGTCAAGTTCAGCAATTACGTTGGGGATTAATCCCCTCATGGGCGAAAGACCCAAAGATAGGAGCAAAGCTAATCAACGCCAGATCTGAAACTGTGACCGAAAAACCCTCATTCCGTTCAGCTTTTAAGCGCCGACGCTGTTTAATAGTAGCTGACGGCTTTTATGAGTGGCAAAGGCAACAAGGTAAAAAGCAGCCGTTTTACTTCCATCTTCAAGATAGTCAACCTTTTGGCTTTGCAGGGTTATGGGAGCAATGGCGATCGCCCGAAGGACAGGAAATAGCCTCCTGTACAATTTTGACAACGGCAGCTAACGAATTATTGCAACCAATCCACGATCGGATGCCAGTGATTGTGGCTCCAACCGATTACAATTTGTGGTTAGACCCCCAAGTGCAAACGCCCGAAACACTACAGCATATCTTGCTTCCTTATCCAGCCCAAGCAATGACTGCTTACCCAGTTAGTACATTAGTGAACAACTCTCGGCATAATACCCCAGAGTGTGTCCTCCCAGTTAGTGGCAAGAATACCCCGCAAATCAGTTAAATTAACTATTGGGGGCAAAGAAAGTAGAGGAAGCAGGGGAATAACGACCCTAGACTCTTCACAAATCACAAAGCGCAAAGTCTGAGCGGAGGTTTCCTCCGAACAGAACTTTGCAAGAGAAGACCAATGACTAAATAGAGGCAAATATGCCAAGAACACAGAAAAACGACAACTTTATTGACAAATCCTTTACAGTGATGGCGGATATCATTCTCAAGATATTGCCAGCCAATAAAAAAGCTAAGGAAGCTTTTGTTTATTACCGAGATGGTATGTCAGCACAGGCAGAAGGGGAATACGCTGAAGCCTTAGAGTACTACGAAGAAGCCCTCACACTAGAAGAAGATGCCAACGATCGCGGCTATATCTTTTACAATATGGGGCTAATCTACGCCAGCAATGGTGACCATGATCAAGCTTTGGAATTTTATCACCAGGCACTGGAATTAAACCCACGTCTACCCCAAGCATTGAATAACATCGCCGTGATTTATCACTACAAAGGCGAAAAGGCTAAAGAAGCCGGTGATAACGACGCCGGTGAGGCACTATTTGATCAAGCCGCAGACTACTGGGTGAGAGCAATTCGCATGGCTCCCAACAACTATATTGAAGCCCAAAACTGGCTGAAAACCACTGGCAGAATCCAGATAGACGTATTCTTTTAGTCGTTTGTCATTCATTGTTTGTCATTTGTTGAAGATAAATGACCAATCACCAATCACCAATCACCAATGACTAATAACCAACCATGATTGACCGTGAGCAAGTCCATAAAGTCGCCCTTCTCGCCCGCTTAGAATTGACACCAGAAGAGGAGGAACAATTCACTACTCAGTTAGGAAGCATTCTGGAATACATTGAACAGATTAGTGAACTAGATGTCAGCAATGTACCCCCAACCACAAGGGCGATTGATGTTAACAATGTGACACGAGAGGATGAATTGAAAATCTATGCTGACCGGGAAGCTATCCTCAACAGTGCGCCTGAGCAGGAGGGTGAGTTTTTCAAAGTACCAAAAATCCTCAACGCTGAATAATTCGATGTTTGTAGTAAGGACTTTAGTCCTGATTCAAAATTGTAAAATCAGGGTTAAAACCCTTACTAAAAACGAATGCTTTGAGATTATTTTCTACTCATAAACAGCATTCTAACCAACTGTCACCTGGTCAGTGGTGACATCGCTAGCACCATTAACCCCGCTAGCAATTTCCACCAATAGCCCTAAAATATCTTGACTGGGAACTTGTCCTTTTAAAACTACTGTAGTTCCTAACTGAGCAACGTAAACTGTCTCAATATCAGTGACGCGAGAGTCTTCGTCAAAAGCAAGAGCTACTCTTTTTGCTAGACCACTTTGATCATATTCTCCATTTAATCCCACACGCTCAGGGGCAATGGTTTCGCCCTCAGAGGATGTTTCGGGAACTAAAGTTGCTGTGGGGTTAACTTCAGCATTCGCAGGCTTTTCCTGTCCAAAGAGTCTTTTTAACCAACTCATAACACTAAATTCTCCAGTGGGAAATATTGAAATTACACAGGTAGTTTACCGTGAGTTGATATGAAATTACACAGCCCTAATCAATGGTACACTTCGCCATTGTGGCAAATAAGCGATGTTCGGCGACAATCTCCTTTGCGCCTTGGCACCACAAAGTCTTACTGCTAATTCATAGTGGGGATGATCTCGGTATTGGGAGAGAAAATCTTCTTTCGTGAGGGTTTTTTGGGAGATATATGTCATTAAGCTAATCTCCGGAAAATATGTTGCTTTAATCTTAGAGTATTTAAGCCGATGGTAAAGCGCCTGATCGCACTCTGAGCAACTGTGTCGAGTAAGCGATATCTGACGACAAGCCGCTAGTCTTCGGCAACGCTCCGCGAACGCATCTACGCTTTTTTGATGAGGTTGATATGGGCGATCGCTTATTTGTTTAACTTGTGATAGTTTCTTCGAGTTTTAATATTGGCCTTGGCACGATTACAATATGGGCAGGCAAGAGCTAGATTCTCTGCTTCAGTAGAGCCACGATGTTTTTCGGCAATAATATGTTCCATCTCAAAGCTAAATAGTGCAGCACTTTGAGGGAATAAGCAATATTCGCACCTTTGGTTTGCTCGTTCAATTACGAGTTTCCGTAACTGGGCTGACACATAAGTCATGGTTTGTGGCGCAATTGCTCGAATGCATGAGCTTTTGCCATCCGGACAAGATGTTCTATAGTCAGATAGCGCTCTAGTTCAGCTTCACCTTTGGCTCTTAGTGTTCCCGCTTTACTCTGCGACAGTAAATCACTGACACGAGTCTGGAATTCCGGTGAGGGTCGGATTGCCAAGATTTGTTCTGGTGTAGGCTGACTGGCTAACAACGCAATAATTTGTTTTTCGTCAAGAAAATTGCTAGACTGCTCGCTCAACAATTCTTGGAGACCGCGTTCTACTATCTCTTGTAAGCGGTCTTGAAACTGCTGTAATTGCTGTCCTAGCTCCTCAGATACCTCAACAGTGATTTGCATCATCTAAACTCTGTTGTTTTTTTAAATTTATCTATTAGTTTAAGTCTAGCTACAAATCAATCTATTAGATAAATTTTATCAGTATTGTGTATAACTAGTAACTATATTTTCCACGCTACTGTGAGCGATCGCTCTCTTAGCCAAGAGTCTCAGAGAGGCGATCGCACCCTTGATATTCATACTTTTGTAAAGGTGATCGCAGTTTTGATGATGCGGTGATATGAGCGATGTCTAGGATGGGCTACGCCTACAAATTTTTGGTGATGGCATGATGTCGGCGATCGCTCTTGTTTGTTTACAAAAAAACCTTAAGTTGAAATTAACTTGCTAAAGTTGCCTTGTTTAAGTACGAGAAAGAACAGAAACTGGGATACGTAACAACAACTACATCGCACTTCTGTTGATGAGGTTGATGTGGGGAATATTTGTGTAAGTTGCACGCATAATACGAAATCTAACTTGAACTCAACAATAGCAGATATGTCATGTATTTCTGCACATTCTATCTCAAAATTACGAATTAACTTAGGAGAAAACTATGAAATCTAAATTAGGACAATTGATTACAGGTGCAACATTATTGTTAACAAGTTCTGCTTTATATTCTCTACCAGCTTCTGCACAAAGAGCGACAGGAAATGTAGATGTAGGCGTGAGTCTTGATGTCAACGCACTTGTAAATACAGTTAGTTCTGCTATTAGCGGTCAGAATAATCGAAGTGCTTTGCTAGTTTGCCATCAAAGCTTTCGGGGATCGCTATCTCCTTTTGCAACACCGAAAGCAAAGTTTGCAGGATGTTGGATATTTGCTCGTCTACTGGCGGTGCATTTAGTATCTCACTTCGCTTAAATACAATTGAGGGCGGGAAAACCCCGCCCCCTCCGTTATCATATCTAGCGAAGTAAGTCAATCATCTCAGGCTGCTATTTCGCTATTTTGCTGCTGTAACCAGAGTTTGATGCGCTCTCTCTGGGCTATGGATACTTTGACGCTAGACAAACGTAATGCTTCTCTGGGGAAAATAGCACGCAGGTCTGCAAGCATCTCCGAATTTTGACAAAACTCAAGGCACTCGGCGATGTAGTCAGTTGACTCGCTAGTCAGCCATTCTGGAGTAGCATCGAGTTGACAAATCCCATAACTCATGATTTTTATGCAGCTAGCTGTACTTTCTAGTAGTCTGTTGCAAAAGTGTTGTTAGTGCTGGAATATGAAGGACTAAAGTCCTGACTACGAACATTTTTACACATCTAAATTAATGCGACAGACTACTAGCCAACTTTAGTGAATAATTTCTGTGAGTGACTGGAAGAAGCCAGGGTAGGAAATGGCGGCGGCTTCGGCGCGGTGAACAGTGGTGATCCCGGTGGCGTTGAGAGCAGCGATCGCTAAACTCATGGCAATGCGATGATCTGTATAACTATCGACATCTGTACCCACCAATGGCGTACCACCAGTAATTTCCAAGCCATCGGGTAATTCTGTCACCTTTGCGCCCATTTTAGTTAATTGTTGCGCCATCACTGCAATGCGATCGCTTTCTTTCACGCGCAACTCGGCGGCATCTCTAATTACTGTTGTCCCTGCGGCAAATACTGCTGCTACTGCTAAAATTGGCACTTCATCAATCAACCTGGGGATGATATCCCCCGCAATGGTGCAGCTTTGCAAAGAACTGGAACGCACTCTTAAATCAGCTACTGGTTCCCCTGCGACTTCTCGCTGGTTTTCTAGTTGAATATCTGCTCCCATCAAGGCTAAGGCTTCTAAAATTCCGGTGCGAGTGGGATTGACGCCGACATTTTCTACCACTAATTCCGAACCTGGAACAATTGCCCCAGCCACTAACCAAAAGGCGGCGGAACTGATATCTCCTGGTACAATGACTGTCTGCCCGTATAACTGTGCTGGCCCTGTCACAGTCACACTTTTGGTTTCCGGGTCAACGGTGAGTTCGACGCCAAACGCCCGCAACATCCGTTCGCTGTGGTCACGGGAAAGGGCGGGTTCGGTGACGGTGGTTCTTCCCTCGATGGATAAAGCCGCTAACAAGATACAAGATTTAACTTGGGCGGAGGCGATGGGGGAATGGTAATGGATGGGTTTGAGGGCTTGTCCTTGAATGGCTAAGGGGGCTAGAGAATTGCCTTGGCGTCCCCAAATTTCTGCCCCCATTTGTTGCAGAGGCTTGACGACGCGGGACATGGGACGTGATCGCAAGGAACTATCTCCTGTGACGCTAAAAAATTGCCCCGGATGGGAAGCCAAAATACCTAACATGAGGCGTAATGTGGTGCCAGAATTACCAGCATTCAACACATCACCTGGTTCTTGTAAATTGCCTAAACCAATGCCTTTAACCTGGACTAACTCTGTATTCAGTTCGGAGATTTCCGCACCCAAAGCTTGAAAACAAATAGCAGTACTGCGGGGATCTTCTCCTAATAGCAACCCTTGGATTGTCGTTTCACCTTGAGCGATCGCACCCAACATTAAAGCACGGTGGGAGATCGATTTATCTCCTGGCACACGGATACGACCCTGCAAAGATAGACCATTAGGGGGGCACTGAATAGTTAGTGTCTGAGACAGGTTTGATTGAGTTTCTGTGCTAATAACGGCAGCCGACATTTAAGATACACTGGCTTTTGAATACACTGGAAGTGCATAAGCGACTTCCTCCCTAGTATGGTATCGCCTTTTGCTCTATGAAACTTAACTCAAATCTACTAAAAGTAAATTTGATGTTCAGTTATCGTAACGCTAATCTGCTATGAGCTTGGGAAATCGGCGCTTTGTGCATACCCAAAGACGCTCACCATATTAATTTCGTAAACTGAGAGTACCTAATTTATTATTAGCAAATTTTACTTGTGGTATTAACTTTTCTACAACAAGCACAGTTTTCGCTTTCTAAATTTGCATCCTTGTTGTTTTCATTTTGATCTACCCAGCTTACCAATTCAGCAGATTCAGTTAATATCTAAGCATGTTTTACCATTTCATTGCTGAACATGACCTGCTAGATACTCTGGTATTGATTTCACTTCGTTCCATAGCTTTTAGCCCTTATCGCTCCCATGCTGACCCATCATCGCAAGCCCGTGTGCTTATCACTAATTTCCACTGACCTGCCAGTCTGGTCTGTTGTTGAAACTGCTGGAACACTATATCAAAAAGATACTGACAGATTCCATTTACTATTGACCGCACCGCCCCTAATTAGCTGCGAATTAGGGAGTCCCTTGAATCCAGAAGAAACGCTTCCCCATAAGAGTAGCAAGGCCTACGCCCCCAGCAGTCCCAGGGTTTTGTGGCTAGAGATTTCTCCTTATCGTGTAATCATGACCATGCAAGGTAACGCTCAAATAAGTTACCGTCACTTCTGGGAACAGGGCGTTTATGGTATTAGCCGTTATTGGTTGCCCACCGAGTCATTACAACCAAATGATACTATTCGCTTAAGAAATTTCACTAATACGATGACGCTAAGTGGACACCCTTTACCACAGCACTTGCGAGTGGAATACGAATTGTGGGCAGAAAAAGTCCAACTAGGATGCTATATTCTGAATTTGGAAATTAAACATTAAGCATGCCCCTTTGAGCCGGAAATAGGGATATAGGGCAGGGGAAGAACACTCATTCCCCATGTCCCATGCCCCATTTATCCAAAATAACTGGGTTCGTTTCCTGATTTCCATTTAATATTGCAGCCAACACTTGGCTTTTGCTCATCTATCATCGGTTTATCTGCTAGCACCGCCTCAATTGCAGCACGTAAATCTGCACCTGTTACGGGTTTGCCATTGCTGGGGCGGCTATCATCCAATTGTCCGCGATAAACAAGTTTGCGTCCGTGATTGAATACAAAAAAGTCAGGTGTGCAAGCTGCTGTATAAGCCTTTGCTGTCTCTTGGGTTTCGTCGTAGCACAAAGGAAATTTAAACCCCAGTTCTTTTACCATTACCTGTAAAGATTCTGGTGCATCATCTGGGTAGTTTTGAGCATCATTGGCACTGATAGCAACAATTCCCAAATCACTATCGTAGTAATTTTTTCCTAGCAGCGCTAATTGTTCTTGAACATGCTTTACGAAGGGACAATGCCGACAAATAAACATCACCAATAATGCTTTTTTGTCTGCAAAGTTAGACAATGAAATTGTTTCCCCAGATACCACTTCTGGTAGATGAAAATCTGGTGCTTGAGTGCCCAGTGGCAACATTGTGGAAGCAGTTAAAGCCATAGATTCCCTTTTGAGATGGAAAATTTCAGTTACATACTGATCATAAAGGGTTGGCAATGAGTAAAAGTTTTGTACGGTTCGTAGTAAGGACTTTAGTCCTTCTGTACTTCAGCACTAAAGTGCTTACTACGAACATTAAATTTGATGAGTGGCTAGAAAAGTTGCAACTTCATCAGGGGTTGGTTGAGATGCGATCGCTCCTGGTTTAATGGTAGTCAGTGCCCCAACTGCACTGGCATAGGTGACGATGCGTTTTGCAGTTTCCGTATCCCTCAAGCCTTGGATACCATGCTGAAGCACCTGGTGGATAAACCCTGCCAAAAAGCTATCCCCCGCACCAGTTGTATCAACAACAGCAACAGAAAAGGCAGGTAATTTGCCTTCGTTTTCCCCCAAGCAATAAGCACAACCGTTTTCCCCATCTGTCACTAAGACTCCCTCCAGGGAATCTAGGCGGTAAGTGATTGCACCAGCATCACTAGTATCAAATAACCATTCTGCTTCTTCCTTAGCGAGTTTGAGAAAATCGACTCGCTTAAATATTTCCTGAATTTTTTGCCGAGCGATATTTGGATCTTGCCAAAATACCGGACGCCAGTTGACATCCAGTAATATCTTCAAGTCATAATGTTCTGCCAAATCCAGAGCACGGTGAATTGCTTTTTCGCTGTCAGGATAGGCTAGTTCCAAAGTACCCAAAACCAGAAAATCTGCTTCTTGAAATAGCAAATGGGGTAATTGCTCGGCTTGCAAGCGGGTATCAGCAAACTCGGCCGTATCATAGTTACCAAAGCCAGCAAAAGTGCGATCGCCTGCTAAATCCCTGACTACATAAACTTGTCGAGTTGGCGCTGTAGAATGACGTTGTACTCCCGTCGTATCTACACCTACTGCTTGCAACAGATGCACCAGTTCATTCCCTGGTTCATCTTCACCAACCGCGCCAATAAAACCCGCCGAGGTTCCCAGCTTCACCAAAGCACAGGCTACATTAGCTGGCGCTCCTCCTGGGTAGGGAGTCCAGGACTCAACCTCCTCCAAATTTCGCCCCAATTGATCGGCTAGACAATCAAACAAAACTTCACCGAGACACAAAACACGGGGATTGCTCATTTCATTTCAGATTTTCGATTTGGGATTAAGATTTGCCAGTATAAAATCTACAACAATCCTGGCTCATCTGTCGCCAGTCCTTGAGTCCAGAAAATAGCAATTTTTGCTACTAATATAGAATGTAAATGCTTGCCATACCCAGGTTTTAGATTTAAGTAATGGCACATTTTTATTCGTATAAACGTAGTATTTAATACTTCTAATTTGTCATTTGCACTACTACAAATCGGCACTAGAAAGAAAATAATGGCGATCATATTGCTGCTAACACTGGAAAAGCCTACCTACAGAAGAATCTTCTAGAATTAGAAAGAGCGATTGAGTACATATACCGGAGGATAGAATAAATCATGGCTGGTGGCGAGTCTCAGACCCCTGTTAGTCTGTCAGACAGAGAACTGCAAATCATCGACTTAGTGGCCGCTGGCTTAACTAACCAAGAAATTGCAGGAAAACTGGAAATTAGTAAACGTACCGTTGATAACCATATCAGCAATATTCTCACCAAAACCCAGACAGAAAATCGAGTGGCTCTCGTGCGCTGGGCTTTGCAGTGGGGCAAAGTTTGCTTGAATGATGTGAATTGTTGCACTTTGCCCAACCAAAACGATTAGACAAGTTACTAGTAATGACGCAGTCAATGGGGTCTAGTCAAGATACCATTGAGCGCGTCCAGTATAGTCTTCAAGTACTGCTGGTCTACATTCAAGCCTATTTTGAAGATTGACTGATGCTTTTCCTCTCCAAGCCTTATTTCAGCGTGAAATTCTACCAGTAATGGTTTGTAGTCAGCATTTTAGTCCTGACTACGAACAAATGACCATTACCAGAGGTGATCTTTCCCCGTTGGTAAAGTTTTGTTTTAAGTTTGCCAACGGGAAATATCCTCTACTCTCAACAGAGATTTATCAAAATCATCAGTCAACCGCCTCACCCACAAAGGGATGTGGCTTGTAACTAACCGAAAAATTGGTCGAAACATACGGGTAATTGACTGTACCCTGTCTCCCCGGCACAGCCGAACTGTTTGTAGGGAGAAGAAGTTGAGCCTACCCTTCGGGAACTCCTCCGGAGAACGACTTCGCTCAGGCTCAATTATCTCTACCGTCATAGACAAACCACTTTTTCTTATCCAACCACTGGTGTTGTATCTAAGAAATGTCATGTCTCAAGTAGATAGTCGTATTTTACCAGAGTCCCTGGCTCGCTTACATCCCGACCCATAAAGGCATGGGGTTTTACGCTCGATCAATAAAAATTAGCAATAATCCCTTGCCTCAAGCGCTACATTTAAAAGAAATCTCTATTGCTCCATCGACTTAGGGAGCAGTGTGACAATGAATACTTCTACTTCTTTTCAAGGTGGCTCATTTCCCTTCGATATTTTTAACTTAGACTTCATGGCATCTCTGACTAGCAACTTTCTCAATGAAGTTGACGCCTCGGCTTCCCTGGGCGCAGACTTTCCCCAACCCACCCAAGATGCTGATTTGCTAAAACAGCTATCGTTTATTCCTGGGTTAAAAGAAGTTTTGATGCTGCGCCAAATTCATGCCCTCGAACATGCTACTGTTTGGGTTCTGAGTGAATCAAGAAATATTTATACTCCAAAAGCAAGTGCCAACAAAGTTCAAATTGACAACGAACTACTAAGTGGTTTGTCTACAGACCAGGGATTTTATCTCTATGGTGAAGTAAATATCAGTGATTTACGACGAGCAGTTTCACTTGCCTTACATCGCATCACTAGTGGAGAATGGGATTTGGCCGTACATCCCCGTTGTGGCACTAATTTATCAGTCGCCATGCTACTGACAGCTGGGCTATCTGTGGGTGTACATCTTTTGCTACCATTCCGACCAGTTGAGCAACTAATTGGTTTGGGATTAGCCGCGACGACAGCAGCGGAAATTGCTCCTGATTTAGGTTCAATAGCACAGCGATATCTCACAACTGCCATTCCCTTTAACCTAGCAGTAGAAAATATCACCTGCAAGCGGGATTTGTGGGGAAAAAACGGACATTTTGTCAAGTTAAGCTGGCGAGAGTGATCAAGGGAAGTAAGAAATAAAAAGTTTTTTACTTTTTCTTCCTATTCCTCATCTTTAAAAGAGTTGTGTAATGAGAAAGCTTTACTTCCTACTTCCGGGAACAGATGGTAAATTTGCCTGTGGTGGTCTATGGGCAGAACTAAAAACTGTTAAATTAGCTCAACAGATTTGTAGGGCTGAGATTGTGACTTACCGTCAACGGGAAAAAGATCAGCTTTTTCTCGATGATTTGCTTCAGAAAAAAAAGTTAGATGATGTAATTTTTGTCTTGAGTTGGGGATTTGATGTAGCACAACTGGCTACTAAGCTCAAGCAATATAATGTGGTTTATCATGCCCACAGTGCAGGTTATAAATTTCGGTTGCCTGCAAGTATTCCCATTATCACGGTTAGTCGTAACACAATGGGATATTGGGGGCAATTATCTCCTCATGCTCTGATTTATTATTTGCCTAATCAAATTAGCGCTGAATTTAAAAACTTACATTTAGAACGAGATATTGATGTTTTAGTACAAGCGCGCAAATCTTCGGAATATTTAATTAAAAACTTGATTCCTGCATTACAAGAAGTCTGTAAAGTCGAGGTTGTAAATTCCTATGTAGAAGATTTGCCAGGACTGTTCAATCAAGCCAAGATTTATCTTTATGACTCTGCTGAGTACTGGGCACAACAGGGTGTTAGTGAGGGATTTGGGCTGCAACCATTGGAAGCTCTTGCTTGTGGCTGTCATGTTTTTTCTAGCATTAATGGTGGACTTTCCGATTATTTAGATCCTGGATTTAACAGCTATAAGATTGCTGGCTATTCTCAAGAATATGATCTCAAACGAATTTTAAAGGTGCTAAAAACATCAGCAAACTTCAAATTACCTGAAGATTTTTTTGCCGAGTATCACCAAGCAAATATTATTCAGCGTTTGCAAGTAATTTTGCATGAGTTAAACGAATTTTTTGATCACAAAATTCAACATCAATCCAATATCAAAAGTTTGACAAAAATACACGTTGCCCAATTATCCATACAAAGCAAGTTCAGTAAATTCAAGAAGAAATTTTTTTAAATCTAAAAGTATTTGGTTTGCCAATGGGGAAAAATTCACATTACCGATTGATGTGGCGAACGGTTGTTCGCCACATCAAATATCCAATTGCCTATGATTTTCTGTAACTTTTGTTACTTTTTTCGGAAAATTAAAGGTTGTGAGCAGATTGTTAAAAGAAAACCTCCTATACTAGCGTATTATTTAGGGGAATTTTTAGGCGATCGCATTCCTTAACTGAGAGATTTACTGATAAATAAAAATTTACAGCGTAAAAATATTACAATACAAAGTTATTACTGCACCACCACCAAAGGCAAAATCGCTCACTTGATCATTTACCGATGTATCTCCCACCACGATGTAAAAAAAGGCTCACTAAACCCTCATAATTTCTTTGATAAAAAACCGAGCGATGCGTGATAAGTTTTAAATCCATCGTCTTGCGTTCGCGCTTTGGCCCATGCATTTGCACTATTTACACCCCCAACACCTTGAGGAATTAGTCAAGAGCAGTGGCATAGATTTACACATGGTGAGACTCAATTTTTTGTCTCTCCAAGGCATAAATACGTATGAATATCTGTTGATTTCTGATTTACTCCCCCGTACCAATACCGGAATGGTAAAAGGCGGGTGGTTACAGCGTTACGCCCACATTACCGAAGGTGGCTGGTGGTGTTCTGGGTTAGATCCGTTGAACAATTGGCAAATGATGGAATGGGGATGCTTTAAGCCCAACCAACCCCGACAGAATCATAACGGCAAGTCCATCAAATACGAGCATCCCCCCAGCACACCAACGCGGGTGTTTTGTCTGCGAGTCCCGTTGCATATTTGGCAGCAAGTCGCCCAGCGTTACAACCTGGCTATGCCCAACAACATCAGCATTGCCCCCAATGGCGAAGCTATGGGCTTTTGGTCATGGGTGATGACACAGAATATCCCCGTGGTGATTTGCGAAGGGGTGAAGAAGGCCGCAGCACTGTTGACACAAGGTTATGCAGCTATAGGTATTCCGGGAATTACCAGTGGTTATCGGGTTGTCAAAGACGAATTTGGTAAAATTACCCGTCGTCAGCTAATTCCTGACTTGGCAATATTCGCTATTGGGCAACGTAACTTTTATATTTGCTTTGATTTTGAAACTAAACCTAAAACAATAGCTGCTGTCAATAATGCTATTTCTCAACTGGGCTTTTTGTTGCAAGAAAAAAACTGCCCTGTCAAAGTCATCGAACTTCCGGGATTAGAAAAAGGTGTTGATGAGTTTATTGTTGCTAAAAGTGCTAGTAATTTTGAGAAAATTTATCGCCAAAGTGTTGATTTAGAAGTTTATCTTGCCCAAACTAAACCTCATACTGAGTTAACAATTCCTGCTGCACTTACTGTCAATGTCGCCTATTTAGGAGAGATTCCCTTTCCTACCTCTGGTTTAGTGGGAGTGAAATCAGCAAAAGGTACAGGTAAAACCACAGGGCTAAAAACCGTGGTTAATCAAGCCAAAACTAGAAATCAACCAGTTTTATTAATTACTCACAGAATCCAATTAGGGCGGTTTTTGTGTGAAAAAATTGGCATAAACTGGGGCATAGCGAAAGAAGAGAGAAAGACAAGTGAACCTCTTAAGCAATTCCCAATTCCCTATGTTCCATACCCCACGCCCCATTCCTTCGGCTTATGTGTTGATTCTATTTGGAAACTCAACCCAAAAGATTGGCAAGGAGCCATCATAATTTTAGATGAGGTTGAGCAGTCTTTATGGCATCTACTCAATAGCAACACTTGTAAACAGAAGCGCGTCAAAATTTTAAAAATATTCCAGCAACTAATTTCTACAGTTTTAACTACTGGAGGTTTAGTCATTGCTCAAGATGCTGATTTATCAGATGTTTCTTTAGAATATTTACAGGGATTATCAGGGATTAAATTAACACCTTGGGTGCTGGTAAATCAGTGGCAACCTAAGCGAGGTTGGGATGTGACTTTTTATGATTCACCTAATCCTACACCATTAATTCACCAACTAGAATTAGATTTAATCGCCGGACGAAAATGTTACGTCACAACTGATAGCCGTACTGGACGTTACAGTTGTGAAACAATTGAACGTTACCTAAAAGAAAGACTAGAAAAATTGCGGCGGGAATTTCCTCATACCTTAGTGATTAGCAGTCACACAACAAATACACCAGGACACGCAGCTGTTGATTTTGTCGCTGATATTAATGAAAAAATTATTGAATACGATACCGTTTTTGTCACCCCTAGTATCGGTACAGGAATTAGCATTGATGTCCAGCATTTCGACCGAGTTTATGGCATTTTTCAAGGAGTAATTCCTGATTCAGAAGCACGACAAGCATTAGCCAGAGTCAGGGACGATGTACCACGTGTTGTCTGGTGTGCTAAACGGGGTATTGGCTTAATTGGTAGTGGTAGTACAAATTATCGCTTATTGTCTCATTGGTATCAAGAAAATCAAAAAGATAACTTAGCTTTGCTCAGTCCATTACATAAAATAGATGTGGATTTGCCGTTAGTTTATGACCCAATTCACTTACGAACATGGGCAAAGTTATCTGCGAGAGTCAATGCTTCCATTCGCCTCTACCGTCAATCTTTACAGGATGGTTTAATTGCTGATGGACATCAAATTTGGCTACGGAGTAACGCTGTTCACAATAACATTATTCGAGATTTACGACTGGCATTTTTTGCTACCGACCCCCAAGATTTAGAGACACGCCAGAGGTTAATATTAGAAATTGTCAAAGTCCAAAAAGATTGGGAACAAAGGCGTCAAAAAGCCAAAGAAATTAAACGTAAAATGAGGGAGATTAAGCTGCAACATCAACTAGTAGCAGCAGATGCTGTGGCTAAAGCTAAGGATATTGACTATGTTGAATACGAGCAGCTATTAGTCAAGCATTGCCTCACCGACGAAGAACGTAACCAAACACATAAATACCTCCTCAGACAAAAGTATGGTGTTGCAGTTACTCCCATACTCAAATTGCAGGATGACAAAGGATATTATTGTCAATTATTAACTCACTATTATCTAACCCACGAAAGCGAGTATTTCCACATTCGAGATCAGCAAGAATGGCATCAGCAATTATCTTGGGGTGATGGTAAAGTTTTTCTCCCAGATTTAAAAACCTACACTCTTAAAGTTGAAGCAATGCGAGCCTTAGGGATGTTGCAATTTCTTGAATCTGAGCGGAAATTTACTAAAGATGATGCAGATTTGCTGCTCTTGAGAAATCTGGCTACTCAAAATAATAAACATATTAAAAGGGTGCTTGGTATTAACTTGGTGCGAGACAAGGAGAGCGTTTCAGTAATCACAATACTTAGCCGACTATTAAATTTGTTAGGTTTGAAGCTGATGCGAGTAAATGATGTTTACCAAATTGATCCAGAAACTCTCTATGATGGTAGAGCCAAAATATTTGCCATTTGGCAGCAACGGGATGAATTGATGTTGGCTCACGCTAAGAGTATTGGCTATGAGATTAAAGAAGTTGCGGTGAGAAATTTAGTAACTGTTCATTAGAGATGAGCATCACTCGTGGAAAATAATTTTTCTACTTATGCTAAATCCACATTTCCACCACTGATAATGGCACCAATCCTGGCTCCTGGCGCTGTGATTACACCCTCTAATAAAGCGGCGGCGAGTACTCCAGTAGGTTCAACGACGATTTTTAGGCGTTCCCATAGGAAAAACATGGTGCGGAGAATTGCGGCTTCTGATACTGTCACCATGTCATCGACGTAATGCAGGACTTGTGTATTTGCGTGAAATATCAACACTGACATTTGCAAAGATCACTTAATATCATCCAGTGTGAGAGAGCGATCGCCCATGCAAATGTCACAATATAAAAGTCCACTAATTCTTACCACTTTTATGCAAGTTAAGGATCTAACCGTTGAAGAATTGAAGCTGCTAATTCAAGAAACTGTTACTGAAACTCTACAATCTCTACTGATTGACCCAGATCAGGGTAAAGAATTAAAAAAAGAAGTACAGCAACAACTTCTTGAATCTTTAGGTGACATGGTGAGTTTACATTAATAATAAAATTCCTATATGCTTGACCTCACAAAACTAGCGCGACAAATGCAGGGTTTAAGCCAGCATCTATCTTTAGAAGCTGTTGCTAGTCGCCAGCGTTTAGAATTGGCACAGCAACATTTAAAAAATGCCTATAAATGCCAGCAAGACTTAGTTGAACGTCAGGAGAAATGGCGCGATCGCATTCTTTTTGCTAATGCTACCCCCATTGAGCCACTAGAAACTTGTATTGATATCCCAGTTCCTCCAAAAATTCATACTGTCGTTGCTACCGACGGTTCCCAAATTGCGCCAAATCATCACGAAATTGCTTACTGTTATCTCTTAAATATGGGTAGAGTGGTGTTGTACTACGGACAAAATCGCCACCCATTATTAGATAGTTTGCCAGAGGTATTTTATCGCCCAGAAGACTTATATATGTCTCGGCAATGGGGAATTAGAACTGAGGAATGGATGGGTTATCGTCGGACTGCTAGTGAAGCCAAGGTTTTAGCAGAATTGGCTATAACGGCGAAAGGAGAAGTACCAATATTAGCGATGGTAGATGGTTCCTTAATTTACTGGTTTTTGGAACAGTTACCTGTTGATGCACGCGATCGCATCTTACCTCCAATTCTGGAAGCTTGGCAGCAAATGCATGATGCCCAAATTCCCCTAATGGGTTATCTTAGCGCCTCTCGCAACGTTGAAGGCATGAACTTTTTACGCCTGTTGGCTTGTCCCCATCCAGTTCCAGATTGTGTGAGTTATTGTCCTAATCAGTTAGAAAAAGTACCTTGCAAAATATTTGAACCACTACGGGATACAGCCTTGTGGTCAACCCAACTTAAACCAGGACAACGCGGCCCCTTGTGGCGGAGTAATGCCCGCATTTTAGATTTATATTTAGACCAAAAGGTTTACTTTTGCTATGTTCACGTTGGTACTGAAATTGCGCGGATAGAAGTCCCCACATGGGTAGCCGAAAATTCAGCCATACTTGATCAATCCTTGGGATTAATGTTAGCACAAGTCCAAAAAGGATATGGCTATCCAGTAGCGATCGCTGAAGCACATAATCAAGCAGTAGTGCGGGGCGGTGATAAAGCCCGTTTCTTTGCCTTACTAGAAAAACAGATGATTAAAGCAGGTATTAGAAATGTCGGAACTTCTTACAAAGAAGCACGGAAGCGGGGAAGTATTGCTTAATTGGGAAGATAATTTTTTCAACCTGATCACACTCCAGCCAAAAACCTACTGAATCTGGAAAATGGATTACAGGAGTTGTTGTATTTACTAATGCAGCAACCCAGAGAAATTTCTCCTGGCAAAGGATAAGCCATGCATAATCTAGAGACATTCAACACCACAGGACTGAGTTTAGAACTGTTTCATGTCCAAACAGGTACATCTTTTGATTTACCACCTAATTTATCTGTAATTACTATTGGTAAGCCCAATGATCAAACTCCGCCAGATATTGATGTTTCAGGCTTACCCAATGCTGATGTGGTTTCCCGTACCCATGCACAAATTCGCCTCGACGGAAGTAATTACTTGATAGAAGACTGGGGAAGTTCTAACGGCACGTTTCTCAATGAGACCAAACTAGAGCCTCTAACTCCTTATCCGCTCAACATAGGAGATAAAATAGATTTAGGTCAAGGTAGTCAAGTAACGTTTATATTTCAAAATAAACAACAGCCCCAACAAAATGTGCTTGTGAAAGCAAACCCCACGAGACTACAGCCGCAAATTGTAGAGAATAATAATGAAGTTGCTGTTGATCGTACCAGCAAACTGATAGGCATGGCTTTGATGGTTGCGGCGATCGTGATTTTAACTGCAAACGTCCAAGTGGGTATTTTTGTCCGTATTCCCGGTGTCTTATTATGTGTGGCTGGTATTTTCATTTTATTTCAACGGCGATTTAACCACAATTTAGGATGGCTGTTAATTGCCCTAGGAATTGGCATTATTGTATTCACTGGTAATGTATTTGCTTCAGTAAATCTTTTGGTAATTATCGGTGCAGTTGCTTTATTCTTAGCTGGATATCAACTGTTTAATTATGGGCATGTATTTGGTTATGATTTACCATCCATCAAGGCTTTATTTAAGAAATAGATGGCATTTATGATTTATTAGATAATAAAAGCCCTCAACACGAAGCTGAGGGCTGTCAAGTAATTAGGGTGCATCTACCATTTATTTATCCCTTTGATTTTTAGCTGCATCAGGAAAGATTGCAAAAGGTATTGGCTTTTTTTTGGATACAGTTATAGAAATCTGATGCGATTGTGGAAAAATTTCAGGTATGAGGATGTGTTGTGCCACTAGTTAAAGCAGCATTCAAGATTTTCGATACTACAAAAACTTTAGGATATTTTACCAAATCCTCCTCCCCCAGGAGTTTCTATGACAAAAACATCACCAGTTTCTATTTCTACTGTTGCTGTACTGTCTAAATTCTCTGCGGTTCCATCGTGGTGTTGTATCCAGTTGCGTCCTACTTTTCCTGCTTCCCCCCCATTTAACCCAAAGGGTGGAACTAAGCGATGACCAGAGAGGATATTAGCCGTCATCGGTTCAAGAAATTTGATGCGACGGATTACCCCATCACCACCGGAATATTTTCCTTTACCGCCGCTATCAGGACGCAAACCGAAGCTTTCTACTTGTACAGGATAACGGGTTTCTAAAACTTCTGGGTCAGTCAAACGGGAGTTAGTCATGTGGGTATGGACTGCGTCAGTACCATCGAAATCAGGCCCTGCGCCAGAACCACCGCAAATAGTTTCATAATATTGATATTTCGCATTCCCAAAGGTGAAATTATTCATCGTTCCTTGAGAAGCCGCCATCACACCCAAAGCAGCATATAAAGCATCGACAATGGTTTGGGATGTCTCCACGTTACCGGCTACTACTGCGGCTGGATAAGTGGGGTTTAGCATACAGCCTTCTGGCACAATAATTTCTAAAGGTTTCAAACACCCAGCATTCAAAGGAATATTATCATCAACCAGAGTCCGAAAGACATATAAAACGGCTGCTTGGGTGACAGCTTTGGGAGCATTGAAATTACTATTTAATTGTTGTGATGTCCCAGTAAAATCGATGGTCGCGCTGCGATTTTCTCGGTGAATGGTGACTTTAACTTTAATTTCTGCCCCGCTATCCATTGCATAGATAAATGAGCCATCCTTAAGCACATCTATCGCGCGTCTGACTGATTCCTCAGCATTATCTTGCACAAATTTCATGTATGCTTGGACTGTTTCTAGCCCATATTGGTTAACCATGTTGCCGAGTTCTTGAACTCCTCTTTCATTGGCAGCAATTTGGGCTTTAAAATCAGCTAGGTTTTGGTTAATATTCCGAGCAGGATAGGGATGGTTTAACAGTAGATTTCTGAGTGGTGTTTCTCGAAAATTTCCCTGTTCGACTAGGAGAAAATTATCAAAGAGAATTCCTTCTTCTTCTACTGTAGTGCTTTGGGGAGGCATAGAACCGGGAGTAATACCACCGATATCAGCTTGGTGTCCGCGAGAAGCAACGTAGAAAAGAGGAGTAGGAGATAAATTATCTAAAAAAACTGGGGTAATGGCTGTGACATCAGGGAGGTGAGTACCGCCGTTATAGGGATTATTTGATAGATAGACATTTCCTGGTTTGATGGTGTCGCCTTGATCATTAATTAAACTACGAACACTTTCACTCATTGACCCTAAATGTACTGGAATATGAGGGGCATTGGCAACGAGTAATCCGGAAGAGTCAAAAATAGCGCAGGAGAAATCTAGTCGTTCTTTAATATTGACTGAGGCTGCGGTGTTTTGCAGCACAATCCCCATTTGTTCAGCGATGAATTGATAGAGGTTTTTAAAAATTTCTAGGCGGACGGGGTTGGGTTGGAATGTTGTGTACATTTTTGACTCTTGTTTGTTGAAAAGCTATGAATGAAAATCGGGAAGATAAAAATTTATTTATTAAGAAATTTGACGTTTTATAATTTGTTGTACATAACCATATATCTCACCCGTCAAACCTTCAAGTTCATGTTCAATATCTTCCCAACGCCCAAATTTACTTGTCCATTTCTCATTAGCTAATTGTCTAGCAGCGTGGGTTGGTTCCCCATCTGAATTAGCGTATATTGCTATTTTTTCAAAACCTATTTCAAGTACCCTAAGCTTTTGTATGCTTGGATATAAGCTGACATAGTTAATTCTGCTGCTACACCTTCTACCCAGTAATACATATTATCTGGGTCTATTGGAGTCCACCAGCGCTCATCTTCACCCACAGCCTAAGCAAAACAATTATATGAAGTACTTTGCTTGCTGGTTACGGAATATTGAGTTTGTGATAAGTTGGGAAATATATTTTCTTTATAGCTTTCCAACTTACCATCTGTATCCATTTTCTCGTCCCCAGTCAATCCAAGCTTGGGCCATTTGTGGGAGTCTAACACGTTGTTCGGGTTTGACAGGGTTTGCTCCCGTAATTGCACTTAAAGCTCAAAACCAATGATCTGGTTCGTGCTCAAGTTCTTTCATAATCAAAGGTACAACTGGTTGTCCTAGTCCAATTATTCTTTGATAAGCAGGGTGCATTGATATTTTCGAGATATTGGAAAGCATTCCTGTTTCACGTCGCCATTGTGCTGCTAATTCTAAGAATGTTGTTTCTATTTCTACGGTTTCAATGACTGGATAAAAGTAAGGTGACATTTAGATGCCATTTTTGTTGATTACAAAGGAATGGATATTAGTAATTATAAAGTAAGAAACTCATCTTTTAAATCGCTAATAAACATATGTCCAGGGGAATGAGTAATTGCTAATTCGGGCTTGGCTTGCAAAATAGCAGTTTGGGTTGTGACTCCGCAAGCCCAAAACACAGGAACTTCTCCATCATTAATTGTGACAGCATCACCGTAATCGGGTTTATTTAAATCTCTAATTCCAATCGCTTCTGGATTACCAATATGTACAGGTGAGCCATGTGCTTTGTAATATCTACTAGTGACTTCGACAGCGCGAACAATATTATTAGCTGGTAAAGGGCGCATGGAAACTACTAAGGGGCTGGAAAATACGCTAGTGGGATGACATTGAATATTTGTCTTATACATAGGAACATTTTTTGCCTCTTCTACATGCCTAACTGGTATTTCAGCGTTAAGCATGGCATTTTCAAAAGAGAAAGAACAACCAATTAAAAAGGCGACTAAATCGTTTCGCCAAAAGGCTTTAATATCGGTAGTTTCTTCTATTAATTCACCGTATCGAAAGATTCTATAACGGGGTAAGTCTGTTCTGATATCAGCAGCAGGTGCAATGATTTTTGGTTCAAAATCTCCAACTTCTGTGACATCAAGGACTGGACAAGGCTTGGGATTGCGTTGGCAAAAAAGTAAGAATTCAAATGCTAAAGAATATGGTAAGACTACTAAGTTAGCTTGCACATATCCCAAAGCCAGTCCAGGGGTAGAAGTATCTAACTTTGCATCTCGACATAGTTGACGAATTTCCGAGGGAAGTGAAGTAATATTTAACATTTCAAATCTCCTGATGTAGGATAATTACAATGTAATATCTCTTGCAACTTGAATTAATCAATACGTTGCAAAATTAAATGATTACGTGCTGTTAATTTGGCTTGCCATTGAGGTTCGACTACAATTGTGCTAATTTTTTCCACAATAATTGCAGGGCCATTAATCATATCTTCTGGTTGCAAGTCTTCCCGGTGATAAACGGGAGTTTCATGCCATTGTTCAGCAGTAAATATCTTTACTATTGCCACGGATTTAGGAACTTGTTCTAAAGGATGAGTACGAATAATTAAAGGTTCTTCGGGAGTCTCTATTTTCTGAATTACTTCCACAGAAATGGATTCAATAATTAAGTTTTTTTCTAATTGGATGAATCCATAACGAGATTTATGTTCTTTGGTAAATGCTTGCTGCATTACTGCTATATCCAAGGCAAAGTCAACAGTTAAAGTGGAGTTAGTGCCTTCATATTTTAAATTTAGTTTTCGGACTACTTCCTCTGCTGTATTACCTTCATTATTGCTGAGTTCACTTCTCGCTTGAGTTTCTAAAAACTCTGCTAACTGTACTAATTGAGGAATTATTGCTTGATTTAAAGGTTTTTCCACTCCTATAACTCTAGTGGCGCGGACATCAGCTAATCCCATACCGTAAGCAGAAAGAACCCCAGCATAAGGGTGAAGAAATATAGTTTTCATTCCTAATGTATCGGCGATTAAACAAGCAACTTGTCCGCCTGCACCGCCAAAACAACAAAGAGTATATAGGCTAACATCATAACCGCGTTGGAGACTAATCTTTTTAATTGCATTTGCCATGTTCTCCACAGCGATCGCTATAAAGCCAGATGCTACTTGTTCTGGTGTAGAATGGTTGCCTGTGACGGCGGCAATATCTTGGGCTAATTGGGTAAACTTCTCTACAACAACATTTTTATCTAGTGGTAAATTCCCATCCATGCCAAAGACAGAGGGAAAATATTGGGGGTGAATTTTGCCTAACATCACATTGGCGTCTGTCACTGCTAATGGCCCGCCACGTCGGTAGCAAGCAGGGCCAGGATTTGAGCCAGCAGATTCTGGGCCCACACGGTAACTGGAACCATCAAAAAATAAAATTGAACCACCACCAGCCGCAATCGTATTAATTGCTAATACTGGAACTCGCATCCTTGCACCAGCAATTTCTGAGTCTAGTTGTCGTTCATATTCTCCTTTAAAATGGGCAACATCTGTACTTGTTCCCCCCATATCAAAGGTAATTACTAACTCAAAACCCGCTCTTTTGCTAGTCTGGACTGCACCCACAATACCACCAGCCGGGCCACTTAAAATGCTATCTTTGCCTTGAAATTGGGCGGCTGCAACTAAGCCACCGTCAGATTTCATAAACATTAATTTGACATCAGGTAACTGACTAGCTACTTGATTAACATAGCGGCGGAGGATCGGAGTTAAATAAGCATCAACAACTGTGGTGTCGCCTCGGCTAACTAATTTCATTAGCTGGCTCACTTGATGGGATACAGAAATCTGTGTAAAGCCTATTTCTTGAGCAATTGTAGCTACTTGTTGTTCGTGTTCAGGATAGCGATCGCTGTGCATAAAAACAATAGCACAACTTCTAATTCCTGTGTTATGTACAGCTTGCAAATCGTTTTTAACTTGGGCAATATTTACCGGAATTAATTCCTTACCGTGAGCATCATATCGCTCATCTACTTCAATTACCTGTTCATACAACATCGTTGGTAAAATAATTTGTCGGGCAAATATCTGAGGACGATTTTGGTAGCCAATTCTCAATGCATCTTTAAATCCTTTGGTAATCAGCAGTACAACTCTATCTCCTTTTCTTTCTAATAGGGCATTTGTGGCTACAGTTGTCCCCATTTTCACCACTTCTATTGCCTGAGTAGAAATTGGTTCATGACTGGCAAGATTCATGATATCTCGAATACCTTGGATGGCTGCATCTTGATATTGTTCGGGATTTTCTGAAAGCAATTTATAGACTATCACCCATTGCTGTTTAGGCAAGGGAACGATTAAAAACCGCTCAGGATGTTGTAAGAGTTTATCGATAATTGCCTGATTATTAGTAACAGCAACTATATCTGTAAATGTCCCGCCCCGGTCAGCAAAAACTTTTAGCATGGCTCTATTTTGTACAAAATCCTGAATCAAAAAACATTCTATCTGAGGCTGGTTGCTACTTTGAAAGGCAATTCTTATTTGCAGTCCCATACAGCTAACGCAGTTTTACAACAAGCAGGTTTGCTGAAAGATTTTTAGTTGCTGATTCCCATTGTGTTTCACTAAATGTTCTTAATTTATTTAATTTCATACAAGTAGGTTAGCAATAGAATTGAAGGCGTTTCTACTTCGGGTGTAGTAGATTTTGTCACAGATGTGGCAAAATCTAATTTTGGTATATCGCAATACTTATCACCAAAAGCTATGAGCAGTTTATAAAATAAAAATTAAGTCTACGTATTTTGGGGAGAGGGGAGGAGAAAACAAGATTTATCCAGATTTAGTGTGACTTGTAAGCTTTTCTCTAACTAAAAAATAGATGATTAACCTCTTAAGCTTTTATTTATTAATGACAGCTTTTATCTGGCTTTGGTAAAGATTAATGTCATATTAAATACTATGTATTGCTAAATAATTTTACTGTTGGTATAGGTAATCTTGTGTTACAGCAAAGTCTAGGGACTTAGCACAAAAGTTACCTGTAGAAATGCAATAAACTACTATGACAACAACTCTGACAAAAACATGGACTAAGCAGCTGGTGCAGGATCACGCAAAGACGGCGGTAGCGGTGGAACTTTACACTTTGCCTTTTTACCTTACTGCACTTGCTTCTATCCAAGATAAAAGTCACTATGCCTATAAATCCCTGTTGAGTATCTGCATCGAAGAAATGCTGCACCTACAACTAGCTGCTAATCTTTGCCTAGCACTCGACACCCAGCCAGAATTTACTGCACCAAAGTATGATGGTAATCCTATTCCCTACTTAGACCCGAATAATCCGGATACTGGACATCATAAATTAATCAATGCCAAGTTGGATGCTTTAAACGCAGCAACTCTAGATTTAATGCTGGATATCGAAACTCCTAGTGGTTTAGAAACACATCGTCATCCAGAGAAGGGAATTAGAACAGTAATTAACCAAGTTGAAGATGATTTTAAGAAGATTTGGAATATAGAATATCATCAAACACCCCAGTATCCTTATGAGACGATTGGGGAAATGTATGACGCATTAGTTGCAGGTATCCACTATGTAGGTGAAAATAACTTTTCTTGGAATACACAAAAGCAGCAAGCTATTTGGGACACAGACAAAGAAGGATTCACACAAAAAATCACAAACTTTGAAGATGCACAAGAAGCTGTAAAGACAATTAGTTTCCAAGGTGAGGGTACAACTGCTGAAGATAAATTTGCTGTACCTGAGAAATATCGTTTGGAGAATGAACAAGAAGATGCTCATGAGTTTAATGAATATTCTCACTATGAAAGACTTTTAGAGATTAAGAAAGAAGGTTTACCAGCAGTTTATACGACTAATAATGATGAGCAAAATCCACAAGCGCAGTCAGATGCTTTGAATGATTTGCAATTAAGTTTTGCCCAACTGCTTAGTGAATTAGATAGTATTTGGACTAGCGGCGATTATGGTGATTTTTGGACGACGATGACGGATCGGGACAATGGTATTATTGTCAAGGCTAAAACATGTTGGCAAGTAGGTGTAATTCCCCGGTGGTCTTAAGTATTGATTGAGATTTCTGGAAAACTCTATCTATAAAATGATAGAGTTTTTTGTCTTTTAAATCTTAAACAACCCACTGCCATTTTTGCTGTCTTTCGTTCCATGTGACAGCAACTATTTCTGTTGGCGGATTGAGGCGATCGCCTTTTTCATCAAACTCGATAATTCCCGTAACGCCCTTAACTTTATTTCTTTGTTCTTTAAGATATTTAATCATCTGGATCAACAAAGATTGACTATCTTGACTATGATATTTCTCCAAAGTCCTCAGAATTATTAATACTGAGTCAAAAGCTGTAGCACTGCGCCATGTTAAGTTTCCTTCTCCCCATAATTGAGTACCTATTTGACAAAAATATTGTGCTAAAGTATTCGCACTATTACACCCGTTTGTTTCACTTTGCCAATGCCAAGGAATACATGCAACAATTTGATACTCGTCTTGATTAATTGTATTGTATTGACTTTGTTCGTGAATCCAATGTAAAACATTCTCTTGATAAAAAGTAGCTGAACCAGCTATCAGACAGTCGTTGAGATTTAATCTGCTGATTAATCCAGCATTATTGAGAGAATTAGGTTCAATTCCGCCATCAGGGATGATGATGATTATATCAACACTAACTTGTTTGATTTCTTCAAGATAATTCTGAATTTGATAATAATTTCCACTGATATAATCACATTCTTTTAAAAAACTAAACTGTCCTGGTTTTTGCTCTAAATATTCTTTGATACTATTTTTGTATGATGTACTGTAAGTACTATTTTTGTTATAGATAAGGGCAACTGTTTTTAAACCTTGATTGACACTATTTTCTGTTAAATAATCAGCTAACCGTGCAGCATTAATTCTATCTGGAGTCGTCAATCTAAAAAATGATAAACTTTCACCTCCCGATAGACAGGAAAGTTCATTAGATGTGCTACTAGCATTGATTAAACTTATCCCATTTTTGGCGTAGAAATGCATGGCTTTTTTAGTCATTTCACTAGAATAATGACCAATAATTGCCATGAGGTTTAATTGTGGTGCTAAATTTGCTAAATTCTCGGCTGTTTGATTATATGGATCATATAAATTATTGGGGTCATTGACAATGAGAATCCGCAATGCTATTGATCTACTTGTGTTATTGAGAGTAAAAAATATATCCGGTTTAATATCATCCAAATTTAATTCTTGATCTAAAGATATCTTCTCAAAGCTTTGGATATTTATTTGTAATTGAATTTGAGCAATTCCCCGCAAGATTTCAGCAGCAACATGACCTTGATTATGATAAAATGGCACAACTACAGCTAAAGTGTAAATTTCGATTTTTTTCTCTCGTAAAATAGATTGTTTGTATTCAATTAAACAATTATTAATATATATTAAAGTTTCAGGATTACCAGTTTTATAAATCTTTAATTCTTGTTTCCAAGCTGAGAGAAAGCACTTCAATGCTTGGTAGTAGAGTCCTTGCTGATAGAATTGTGTGCCTTCAATCTGAGACTGCACAATCTCTTGATTAGAGGGATAAAGAAAAATTTGTCTGCCAAAGCTTCCTTGAAAGTTATCATTATTTAATTGAGGGGCAGGATTTAATTTATAGCCATTCTTAGGATTAAGCAATAAATTCAAAATCATCACCCAGTTACCAGCTATCTGCTCTTGGTCAAAATGCAGAGCTTCTGCTATTCTGGGATAAATATTATTACTGAGTCTATCTCTAATCTTTTGGTCTGATAAATTGACTCGATGAGCGATGTCTTGTCGAGAGTATCCTAACAGAGATTGACAAATAATACTCTTGTCTAGTTCGTTGAGTTGCTTTTTATTTAAAAGACCATCTAACTGCTGGAAGAAAAACTCAATATTAATATTTAACTCTTCTATGACCTGTTGGCAATTCTCACACATATCAGATATCATCATCTTTTTATCAAAATGATAATCTGATATCCAGTTCAGTTTATCCTATGCCTGTGGAAAAAACTTCTATAGACATAGGTCAGTCAGTGAATGGGAAACTCAGTACCCGCGCTAGGTATCAGGGGTGATGGGGAGAATAACTTTTGATCCTTGAGGCTAGTCCGCAGAACAGGGGGTTTCCCCCGCCGCAGGATGCGTGCAGCGCTGTAATAGAGGAACTGGCTCCCCTTGACGCATATCTAAACATCTACAAACACTCATAATCTAAAATAAACTCGATGAATGCTGAAGATTTATTTCACCAGGGATTAGACAAAAACCTCCAAGGAGACTATCGAGGCGCGATCGCAGATTTTGATCAAGTGTTACAAATCGATGTCAATTTTGCGGAGGCTTACGGTAACAGAGCCAATGCGCGTTACTTTTTAGAAGATTATGAGGGGGCGATCGCTGACCTCAATCAAGCACTGCAACTCAATCCCCACCTAGCCGAATCCTACCACAGTCGGGGTAAAGCTTATTTTGCCATCGGCGACTATGAAACTGCAATTGCAGATTATCAACGAGCAATAGAGATTAATCCCCAGCTAACTACTCAGATTAATTTTGACATTGCTACTGTCTATCATGGGCGGGGTATTAGCCGTTGCGATCAAGGGGATAATCAGGGAGCGATCGCAGATTTTAACCAAGCTTTGCAGGTGTATCCTACTTTTGCCCCAGCTTATAGCAATCGGGGTAACATCTACCATCTCTTGGAAGACTATCAGCAAGCGATCGCCGACCACAACCAAGCATTAAAAATCGATGCTAACTTAGCAGAGGCTTACCATAACCGAGGTAACGCCTACTACGCCCTTGCAGATGATCAAAATGCGATCGCTGATTACAATCGGGCAATAGAAATTAACCCCAACTTTGCCGGCGCTTATTACAATCGGGGTCTAGTCTTCGTAAAACTCCAGGAATATTATCCAGCAATTGCAGATTTCACCCAAGCTATTAAACTCAATCCTCATGATGTCGAATCTTATTACGAGCGGGGCCTTGTACGTAGTGCGCTGGGAGACTATGAGGGTGCAATTGCCGATTATGACCAAGCATTGCAAGAAAATCCCACCCTTGGGTTAGTATATGGCTTTCGCGCCAGTGCTCGCCGCCGTATGGGCAACTATCAAGAAGCCATTGCAGACAGCACCCGACTCCTGCGACTCAATCCCCTACTAGCAGAAGGATATTGCGATCGCGCTGAAGCTCGTCGTAGTCTGGGAGACTATCAAGGCGCAATTCAAGATTACGATCAAGCATTGCTTTTCAGTCCTAACTTAGCTGCTGCTTACTACGGTCGAGGTATTGTCCGGGAAGCCTTGCAAGATTATCCAGGCGCAATTGCAGATCACACCCAAGCTCTAGAAATTGAGCCGGAATTTTCTCCAGCCTACTGCAATCGCGGTAACGCTCATCGCCTCATGGGCGATGCACAAGGAGCGATCGCTGATTACAATCAAGCATTAAAAATTAATCCTGATTTCGTGGAAGCTTATTACAATCGGGGTTCTATTCGTTATGCCCTAGAAGATTATGAAAGCGCCGTCTCCGATTATACTGAAGCTTTGCGGTTAAAACCTGATTCCGCCGCATTTTACAGCGATCGCGGTAACGCTCGCTATGCCCTCAAAGACTATCAAGGCGCACAAAATGATTACACCCAAGCAATTAACATTGAGCCTACCTTTGCAGAAGACTGGTTTAACCGGGGTCGTAGTCGCTCTCTATTAGGAGATTCACAGGGAGCACTTTTAGACTTGAGTCACGCCTTGGAATTGCAGCCTCATTGGGCGGAAGCTCACATTGTCAGGGCTGATATCTACCGCCATCTCGGAGATATACCACAAGCGATCGCTGATTTCCAACAATCTGCTGACCTGTATTATAAACAAGGAAATACCCAGTATTACCGCCAAATTCTCGGCTTAGTAGCAGAAATCCAGCCGTAGCCAAGATTAATTTAATTCCAATATCCCATTATCTTCAGTGGAATAGAAATTTACTAAGTAGGTGGGTGCAAATAAAGTTAACTGGAGAGGGTCGTCATTTGTCATTTGTCATTGGCAAAGGTTTCAAGCCTATTTACGTTTCGTAACATAGTTAGGTTTCCACCGACTTACTTAGTGCCGCACGGCTTAAATAAACCACCCATTCCAAATTAGCGAAATGCTTACGCTGTATTCATTTTGAATTCACGGCGGTACTAGTCCTAAATCTGATCAAGCGAGGGCTATTCGATAATTTCTTGCCACCCATGCATAGGTACTATACCTTTGATCACAGATGTAATCATGCTAGGTGAGGCTTCTGATATCAAGGTGCTGGGATAAACTGCCGCACCCCAGTATGGATGCACTAGTACACTACATTGATTTTTAATTACTGGATACTTGAGCAAAGCTTTCGCAACGGCTGTGTCATCATGGGGAACTGGGCCAGGTTGGGAAAGTAAAGGATAGCCAGTACGAGGATCTATGAGGTCTGTTAAATAACCGCGATCGCGCAGATTAAAGGACAAATCGCAGCCGAACCTCATAAACTTTTCTCGCAACCTTTCTTTCTCTGACTCTATCTTTGCCGTTCTTTCTACTAGTTGATATCGTGACTGTTGTAAAACAATCACTACCCACAAAAAGGATTGTTGTTTCCAGTCTGGTATGATCTGTTCGCAGTTGGCACAGATATACTGACTAGGTGAATGAATTGAAATCTGAACGGCTTGTCCGGTTTTGCCAACTAAATTAATTGGACAGCTTTGCTCCGAAGTGTAAACCTTGGGATAGTTCACTACATTTATTCGGTTCGTGCAAGTTTTTGACTTTGATCTCTGGTATCGATGATAACTCTTTAAACTTCAGAAAAATCATCAATTTTTGATGTCTTTTGAGGTTTAGTTAAAGTTAGTGTGAATTGATTATTAAGTTTTAATTAAATTGTTATCCTATATTATCCTAACGTGATGTTATTTGCTTGTTTTACCGCCAAACTATCTATCTCTGAAACTGTCTTGAGATAGAGATACAGGCGATCGCATCTGGCTGAGTGCAGGTGAAATCAAATCAATACATGTAAAGTTTTGTAAAGAATGAGAGTGAATGATTATCGTTTTGCTTGATTCCAGGCTCTTACTTCCTCGTTCCCTAAAGTCATCGATTTCCCTATGTGACTGCAAAAACAGGGCTGCTATTTGATGTGTAAGAATTGCCAAGTTCAGATACCCAACTTTTTAAAGAAGTCAGATAACTAATTATTGATGAATAGTTGAGAACTGCAATCACTCAACATTAATATATGAAAATTGCATATTCTGTGACTGTTATAACAAATTCAAAAATGAGATAAGTAAAAAGAATTACAATTTAAGATTTTTTATGGATTTAAGATGTTCTAAAAAGCCAAAACAGCTACATTTATAAAAAATATTTTGTTGGATTAAAACTCTTAAAACTTTTATTTTCTGCTCTTTTGACAGAACATAAAAATTTACTTAAACTAAAACATAAGTCGAGTTAACCCAGTAAACAACAGCGATTTTCTTGGACAATATCAAAAATCGCTATCTCAGAATATCAGTATGAAGCAATGAGTTAAAGTCAAATTATTTCCCAAAAATTGAGCCAAACCCACCTAAATTATTTACCATCAATCTGACACTTAACTTACCAGAAGTCGCCCCATGAAATGTATCCTGGTCAAGTGTAGATACTGGTAATGATCTGAGTGAATATCAATGATGGAAGCTTGTTTGAGGTGCTGTAGATATACCTAGGAGAATACCGTGTTTGAGTATCTGACGAATTTGAATGACCACAATTTACCGTATCCTGATACGATTCATCCCATCGTTGTCCACTTCGTAATTGCGATGGTGGTGTTTGCTTTTTTCTGTGATTTAGTCGGCTATTTCACCCGAAATTCTCGACTATTTGAAGTAAGTTGGTGGAATCTATTTATCGCTACAATTTCCATCTTCGTTGCGATTATTTTTGGTCAATTTGAAGCGGGCTTGGCAAAACCTTATGAAGTAGCTAAGTCAGTGCTTAACTTACATACGCTAATTGGCTGGTCGCTTTCAGGAATTATCGCGGCAATAACAGCTTGGCGCTATGTAATTCGTGCTCAAAATCCCAACAGAATATCGATTTACTATTTAGCAGTAGGGTTACTTGTCACGGTGATAGTTGGTGTACAGGTATATCTTGGTGATGAACTGGTTTGGGTATATGGACTACATACAGTGCCAGTTGTGGAAGCAATTAAGGATGGAATGTTGCCATGAACTCAGAATTAATTGAACAATTGAGTGGGCAACTAGGAGCCAACGGACTACCCTACAATATTCCTGTTCATCCCAACTTAGTCCATCTCACATTAGGTCTGTTCATCATTGGGGTTACCTTTGATATTGTTGGTGTCTTCTTACCCTTAGAAAAATGGGTTTTCAAATTTTTAGCAATTTCCGTGGAACGTGCCAACTTCTTTGACGTTGGTTGGTACAACATGGTAGCTGCATCCATCATCACCTTCTTCACCGTAGGTGCAGGCTTTTACGAAATGTTGTTGGCACAGCCACCAGCGAATATCAAGAGTGCCTGGGGATTCCAGGCAATGGATACCATGATTTGGCATGGTATAGGTGGGGTTTTCTTATTGGCGCTGATTGTGGGCATGACCATCTGGAGAGGATACCAGCGCTATGTGTGGTTCCGGGACGAAGACAGACAAGTGCAGTGGAGTTATTTATTCACAGGGGTAGTAGTCATGTTGCTGATGTACCTCCACGGCACCCTAGGAGCACAATTAGCGGCAGAATTTGGCGTCCACAACACCGCAGACCACTTATTACGCTTGGGTGAAGACCTCAACACAGTACTGAAGTAATTCATATTAGTCCTTTGTCATTTGTCCTTTGACCAATGAACGATGAATAATGACCATGAAAAATTTCAAGATCGGCACCTTGATCGCAATTGCGATCGCACTCATGGTAATCACTGCTATGAGCATCTGGATCGGTCAGCAGGCTTACTCTTGGCTACCGCCACCAGCCGCCGCCGAATCCCGACTAATTGATGATTTGATCAGCTTCTTGGTGACGCTGGGTGCATTTATCTTTTTAGGGGTGACTGGAACTCTTTTGTATTCCGTCACTTTCCATCGAGCCGCCAAAAACGACCTCAGCGATGGCCCAGCAATTGAAGGTAACATCACCCTAGAAGTCGTCTGGACAGCAATCCCCATTCTACTGGTGTTTTGGATTGCCGGCTATAGCTACCAAGTCTATGAAGCAATGGGCATTCAAGGCCCCACAGCCTTGGTACACCTGCATAACCCCATAGGCATGAAATCAGCATACGCTGCATCCAAAGACCCAGCCTTAGCTGAACCCATAGAAAAGATTGATGTGATTGCCAAGCAGTGGTCTTGGGCATTCCATTACCCAGAAACGAATGTTACTAGTAGCGAATTGCATTTACCAAGCGATCGCCGAGTTCGTCTAGCGCTGAAATCAGAAGACGTACTCCACGGCTTTTATATTCCCGCTTTTCGACTCAAGCAAGACATAATTCCTAATCATGCGATCAACTTTGAATTTACTCCTATTCGCAACGGTAAATATCACCTCACAGATTCCCAATACAGTGGGACTTACTTTGCCACCATGCAGGCAGATGTAGTGGTGGAATCTCCCCAAGATTACCAACAATGGCTGGGCAAAACTGCCAACTACAAACTCGCACCCGCAGTTAATCAAGCAGCCCTAGAGTATGCCCAAACATCTAGCCAGCCAGTCAAAAATGGTTGGATGACAGTAGCACCTGCGGCACCACCTCTAGTTAATTCACCCAGTTGAAAGGAAGGTCACTGATGACAAATATCCCCCTCAAAGGCATCAGTATCGCTAGTGAACAACCACATCATGAACCTCCTAGCGGCTGGAAAGAATACTTTAGCTTTAGTACCGACCATAAGGTCATTGGTATCCAATACCTCGTCACTTCGTTTATCTTCTTTTTAGTCGGCGGTATCTTTGCAATGGTGATTCGGGGCGAACTAATTACACCCGAATCAGACCTAGTAGACCGTACTGTCTACAATGGCTTGTTTACCATGCACGGCACGGTAATGCTGTTTTTGTGGACATTTCCCTCACTAGTTGGTTTTGCTAACTATCTCGTACCCTTGATGATTGGAGCGCGAGATATGGCATTTCCTCGCCTGAATGCCGTCGCCTTTTGGATGGTGCCGGTGGTGGGGATTTTATTGATGGGCAGCTTTTTAGTCCCTGGTGGGCCAGCCCAATCAGGTTGGTGGGCTTACCCACCAGTGAGTTTACAAAACCCCACAGGTAACTTAATTAACGGTCAAGTTGTCTGGTTATTGGCGGTAGCAATATCTGGTGTCTCGTCAATTATGGGGGCAGTTAACTTTGTTACCACAATTGTCAAAATGCGCGCCCCAGGGATGAGCTTCTTCCGGATGCCGCTATTTGTGTGGGCAGTATTTAGCGCCCAGATTATCCAGCTATTTGGACTACCTGCCCTGACTGCTGGTGCTGTGATGCTGCTCCTCGATCTCACCGTCGGTACAGCCTTTTTTGACCCCAGCAAAGGCGGTAATCCCGTTCTGTTCCAGCACTACTTCTGGTTTTATTCCCACCCGGCAGTGTATGTCATTATTTTGCCCATCTTCGGTATTTTCTCGGAGATATTCCCGGTTTATAGCCGTAAGCCTCTATTTGGCTACAAGGTGGTAGCAATTTCATCAATGTTGATTGCCGTAGTTAGTGCGATCGTTTGGGTACACCACTTGTATGTGAGTGGTACACCCGCATGGATGCGGATATTCTTCATGATCACAACGATGCTGGTATCAGTACCAACTGGCATCAAAGTGTTTGCGTGGGTAGCAACGATTTGGGGTGGTAAGCTGCGGCTAACTACACCTATGTTATTTTCCCTCGGCGCATTGATCATGTTTGTCTTCGCAGGTATCGTGGGCATCATGCTCTCCTCCGTGCCTGTGGATGTCCACGTCAACAACACTTACTTTGTCGTGGGTCACTTCCACTACGTCCTCTTCGGTACAGTCACAATGGGCTTGTATGCAGCCTTCTACCACTGGTTCCCCAAAATGACTGGACGCATGTACTACGAAGGCTGGGGTAAGTTGCATTTCTGGTTGACATTCATCGGTACTAACCTCAACTTTTTACCCATGCACCCATTAGGTTTGCAAGGGATGTTACGTCGAATTTCTTCCTACGCCCCAGAGTACGAATTCTGGAATATTATCGCCAGCCTCGGCTCATTCTTGTTAGGGATGTCCACCTTGCCTTTCATCTTCAATATGGTGGTTTCCTGGCTGCAAGGAGAGAAAGCCCCGGCTAACCCCTGGCGCGCCATTGGTTTGGAATGGCTAGTTTCTTCACCCCCTGCTGTAGAAAACTTTGAAGAACTGCCCATCGTTGTTAGCGAACCCTATGGTTACGGTAAGTCTGAACCCTTAGTAGCTAACGCACACAGCCTTGAGCATTCATCTAAATAGGCAAACAACTGTGTTAGGGCAAACATGTAGAGGAGAATTGATTTTAACTAATGGATAGTTACATTGCAGATGAGGAGCGATCGCCTTTACATCATACAGGCGGTGAGCATGGCCATGACGAAGAAGGCAGCAAGATGTTCGGCTTCATTGTCTTCTTGCTTTCTGAAAGCGTCATCTTTCTCAGCTTTTTTGCTGGCTATATCGTTTACAAAACCACGACTCCCAACTGGCTACCGGCTGGTGTTTCGGGATTAGAAGTCCTAGATCCGGCAATCAACACGGTGATTCTGGTTTCCAGCAGCTTCGTCATCTACTTGGCAGAAAAGGCGCTGCACAGCCACAATCTGGTGAAATTCCGCCTGTATCTCTTGGCAACGATGGCTATGGGTAGCTACTTCTTGGTAGGACAAGGGGTGGAATGGCACGGCCTCGCCTTTGGCTTCACCTCCGGCGTCTTTGGTGGGATGTTCTACCTGCTCACAGGTTTCCACGGTTTGCACGTGTTTACCGGTATCCTGTTACAGTCGATTATTCTTGTCCGTTCCTTTTTACCTGGTGAGTATGACTCTGGTCATTTTGGTGTCAATGCTACTTCTTTGTTTTGGCACTTCGTCGATGTCATCTGGATTATTTTGTTTATCCTGATCTACATTTGGCAGTGATACTGCTTGGAGAAGTTGCTATAACTTCTCCACGATTTTTGCAGTTGCTATTTAAAACCACGCCTACAAGCGGCGTGGTTTTTATCTGTGGGTTATTATTTGAAGCTTGTCTGTCAACATTCAAAGTTAAGTGATTTCCAGTCTTTTTGAGGCATTGCAAACTTTTTGTTTCTACAAATTGATGATGACGAGGGCTAACAACCCGATTGAAGCGGTAACCGACTCCGCTTGGCTTGAGCAGTGAGCGAAGTCGAGGCTTGAGCAGTGAGCGAAGTCGAACTGCTCAAAAAAGTAGCCAGCAAGCTAGGCTTAGACCTTAGCCAACTGGGTAGACGGTGCTTGACGACCGTAGCGAGAGTAAGACTTTGGACACTACCAAAAGCTACTCTGACCGCAGAATTTCAGTGTCTTTAGACCTGAGAGTGTTAACCACAAATAGACCTGTAGGAAAAAATACCAATTTTTGATCAATCCCAGAGGTGAAGATCACTAGATCCTGACTGATCCGGAATTTTCTTGCGGAAATAGTTGCGAATCTCTAGTTAATTGATACACTTTTACTTCATTAGCCCAGTTACAGTTAACCAGCGCCTATGGTCCACATCAAGCGTGTGGAACTCACAAATTTTAAGTCCTTCGGCGGCAGCACTCAAGTTCCCTTGCTGCCGGGATTTACTGTCATATCTGGGCCGAATGGTTCGGGTAAGTCGAATATTCTCGATGCACTGCTGTTTTGTTTGGGACTCTCTAGTTCTAAGGGGATGCGAGCCGATCGCTTGCCGGATTTGGTAAATAATACTCAAACGGCTAAAGGGCGTTCTACTGTAGAAGCTAGTGTGACGGTGACGTTTGATATTTCGGATGTCTCACGCAGAGGCGAGGAGACTGGCGAGAGGGAGGAAGAAGAGGAGGATTCTGAATCAGGACTCAAAACTCTGAACTCAGGACTCAGCAATGAATGGACTGTGACTAGACGGCTAAGGGTGACTCACCAGGGGACTTATACGTCGAATTACTATATCAATGGTGAATCTTGTACGCTGACTGATTTGCACGAGGAATTGGAGACGCTGCGGATTTATCCAGAAGGGTATAATGTAGTGCTACAAGGGGATGTTACCAGCATTATCTCGATGAATGCGCGCGAGAGGCGGGAAATTATTGATGAGTTGGCTGGGGTGGCGGCTTTTGATCGCAAGATCAACCAAGCCAAGGGAACATTGGATGAGGTGAAGGAGAAGGAAGATAGTTGTCGGATTATTGAGACGGAATTAACTGTACAACGCGATCGCCTTTCTCAAGATCGGGCGAAGGCGGAAAAATATCAGAAACTGCGGGCGGAGTTTTTAGCTAAACAGTCTTGGGAAGCGGTTCTGTCTTGGCGTTCTCTGCAAGCACAGCAAGAAAAGTTAGCGACGCAAATTCAAACGGGCGATGGCCATGCTGTGGAACTCACGGCACAACTCACCACCCTGAATGCCCAAATTGAGCAAAAAACTCTGGAATTAGAACAACTCAACGCCCATGTGAAAGCTTTGGGTGAAGAGGAATTGTTGGCGGTACAGTCTACTCTCGCTACCCAAGAGGCGGAACGTAAGCAACTGTTGCGTCAACAAACGGAGTTGGAAACAGCTACTCAGGAGACTGCAAGGCGTCTTCTGCAAACTCAGCAAGAAATTGAACAACATCACCATTCCCTCACAGAAATTGCCCAAACTCAGCTTGTACAGACGCGATTAATCACGTCTTGGCAACAGCAAAGGGATGGGGCGCGACAAGCGTTAGAAACTTCACGGGAAGCGGCGGCGGCGATCGCTTCGGCTTCAGAGGCTTGGGTACAGCAACAAACGGCTTTAAACCGTCAAATTGAGACTTTACTGCAAATTCTCGAACCCCAACGCACTGAACAAGCCCAACTCAGTGAACGCAATCATCAATTACAGCAGCAAATCCAAGAGCAGTCCCAACTGATTTTAACTTTAGAACCCCAGTTAGAAGAAAAGCAAGCTGAGTGTAGTAGTCTGGAAACTGCATTTAATACTTCTAGCGAACCCATCCAAAATTTAGCGCAAAATCTCTCAGCCACAGAACAGGAATTACAAATCCAACAGGAAACCCAAAAGCGTCTGTTGCAAGAACAACGGGAAAAACAACGCCAGTTGGATAAACTAGAAGCGCAAGCTCAAGCACAGCAAGAGGTGCAAGGTACGCAAGCGAGTAAAGTTATTCTACAATCGGGAATGCCTGGGCTTTGTGGCTTGGTGGTGCAGTTGGGTAGGGTAGAACCCCGCTACCAGTTAGCTTTGGAAATTGCGGCTGGCGGACGTTTGGGACATATCGTGGTAGAAGACGACAGCATCGCCGCCGCCGGGATTGAACTGCTCAAACAAAAACGGGCGGGGCGGGCGACTTTTTTACCCTTAAATAAAATTCATGCATCCAAGTTTACCCAAGATGCCACACTGCGTTATGCCAACGGCTTCGTTAACTATGCTGTGAATTTAATAGATTGCGATCGCCGTTATCAAGATGTCTTTCGCTACGTTTTTGGTAACACCGTAGTCTTCGCCAGTTTGGAACAGGCGCGGAAAAACTTAGGCTTATATCGTATCGTCACCTTAGACGGGGAATTGTTGGAAACTAGCGGCGCTATGACTGGTGGTAGCAATACCCAGCGTTCGGCGTTGCGGTTTGGGAATGTGGAAGCGACAGAATCAGAGGAAGTCGCCAATTTAAGAAAGCGGTTGGTAGATATCGAACGGGTTTTAGAACGTTGTCATGAAGCGATCGCTAGTTTGTCATCCAGAAGCAAACAATTAGCCCAAGAGGTTACAGAAGCCCGTCAGGCGCGGCGCGAACAACAAATACAACTAGAACAGTTGCACAAGGAAATTAAGAGTTTGACGGCGCAATTAGAGGCCACGCGATCGCAACTCGCCCAAAACAACGAAAAATTCGCCACAGCCCAATCGCGCTTAGAGGTTTTACATCGGGAATTACCGGGACAAGAAAAGCAATTGCAACAATGGCGACATGAGTTAGCAGAATTGGAAGCCTCCCAAACCCCCAGTGAATGGCAACAAATCCAAGTAATTATTAAAAGCCAAGAGCAACAACTACAACAACGAGAAGCAGAACTCAGGGAAGCAGAGCAAAAATTAAAAAATCTCGAAAATCAGCAGCAGCGCTTACAAGAGAGAATCCAAGAAGCCGAACAAAGGATCACCCAATATCAGCATCAGCAGGAGACACAACAAAATCAACTCCAAGCCCTGAGAACTCAGCACTCAGAACTCAACACTCAAATTGCCGCAACTCGCGCCACCTTGAGCCAGATGGAGCAGCATCTGGGAACAGAAAAACAAAAACGCGACGCCACAGAACAGGAATTGCGATCGCATCTGCTGCGTCAGCAACAATTAGAGTGGGAATTGCAAAAACTCCAAGAAACTCAATTAACACGGCAAGAAGAACTAGTAGCCGTGCAAGCGCAACTGCAAACCCTCGTCCCAGAATTGCCCAGCCCCCTACCAGAAGTGCCAAATCAAGTAGACTTAGAAGAATTGCAAAAAGAATTGCGATCGCTCTCTAAACGCCTGCAAGCGATGGAACCAGTAAATATGCTGGCATTGGAAGAATACGAACGTACACAAAACCGCCTGCAAGAACTGACGCAAAAGTTAGAAACCTTAGAAGGAGAAAGGACAGAGTTACTTTTGCGGATTGAAAACTTTACTACATTACGTCAACTAGCCTTTAAGGAAGCCTTCGACGCGGTTAACGAAAACTTCCAATCAATTTTTGCCACCCTTTCCGACGGCGACGGCTATTTACAACTCGATAATATCGAAGATCCATTTAGCAGTGGCTTAAATTTAGTCGCTCACCCCAAAGGTAAACCCGTACAGCGTCTAGCTTCCATGTCTGGGGGCGAAAAATCCCTCACCGCCTTAAGCTTTATTTTCGCTCTGCAACGCTACCGCCCATCGCCATTTTATGCCTTTGACGAAGTGGATATGTTTTTGGATGGCGCCAACGTCGAAAGACTATCGAGAATGATTAAACAACAGGCACAGCAAGCACAATTTATCGTTGTCAGTTTGCGTCGCCCTATGATCGAGTCAGCCGAACGCACAATCGGCGTTACTCAAGCACGGGGCGCTTACACCCAAGTTTTGGGGATTAAGTTACGCACCGACAACACCTCTGCTTAGTTTGCCCTCGTTGACTTTACCAAGTAGAAATATTTTTTGGTAAAGCGATCGCAGAACCATTAGCTAGAATTAGTAAATAACAAGCATAATTTATAGTTGTGAGTTTGCTTCGTCCGATGATAGAATCAGCCGAACGCATAATTGGCGTTACTCAAGCACTGGAAAGTTCACGCTCAAGTTTTGGGTATGAAGTTGCCAACCTAGCATACATCTGCTTGAGTTTTTGTTAATAATAGTGTATAGATAAACCGGATTCGAGATCAGGACTCCGTATAGAATGACCTCTGAACAGATAATTAGGCGTTCCGACATCTTAAATACCCAGGTGATTACCCGTGACAACGGCAAGCGGCTAGGCATCGTCAGTCAAGTCTGGGTTGATATTGATCAGCGAGAGGTTGTGGCTCTTGGTTTACGAGACAGCCTGATCTCTATCTCTGGCATACCGCGCAATATGTTTCTCAATAGTATCAACCAGATTGGTGATGTCATTTTGGTTGATAACGAAGATGTCATCGAAGATATTGAAGTTGAGACTCTCAGTAACCTCATTAACTGGGAAGTAATTACAGAAACAGGTGAAGTACTCGGTAGAGTGCGGGGATTCAAATTCAATGGTGAAACTGGAAAACTCCACTCCATCGTCATTGCTTCCTTAGGATTACCCCAAATTCCCGAACAAGTGCTGAGTACCTACGAGTTTTCTGTAGACGAAATTGTCAGCACTGGCCCCAGTCGGTTGATTGTGTTTGAAGGAGCCGAAGAACGCGTCAATCAATTGTCAGTCGGTGTATTGGAACGTTTGGGAATTGGCAAAGCACCGTGGGAAAGGGATGCAGAAGAAGAATACGGCTACAGTGCGCCTCGCACGGTAGCACCCGCTAATCAATTACCAAGTGGTGTCCCATTGCAGCCACCCAAGCAAAAAATCCGCACCCCCGAACCTGTAGCACGGGAAGAATGGGACGAGGATTATGTGGAAGAAGAAAGACCACAACGCCAGGTGATGCAGGCTCGACAGTATGAGTCTATCCAATACGAAGAAGACGAGGATGAAGCAGATAACTGGAGTGATGCTGTAGCTGAGGACAGGTATCAACAACCGCCAAAATACGAAGCTCAACCCTACAAAAATCAATACGCCGACGAATACGACGATTATGACGATGTTGAGGGTGATGCTTGGGATGATGCACCACAGCCCGTGAATATTCCCAAAAAAGTCAGAGAGAAACAGCCAGAATACGAAGAAGAAGGCGGATATTAAGTTTAACTTGTCGTCAATTCTCTAAACCTATTCTATTTACCAGCTATAGATCCCCGGCTTTGCTAAAAAGTCGGGGATCTGATTTTTCAGTGTCTAAATGGCAATAAATTTTAAGTCTTGTAAAACTGCGGCAACCGATTGATAGCGATCGCTAAAATGATAGCGTACCATTTTATCTAAAATCGCCGCCAATTCATCGCTCACCAGTGCCCTAGAACGCCACATCACATTACCTGTTTCTGAATCTGGCTGGAGTTCTTGCGGTGGGATTCCAGTTAGGGCTTGAATCCCAATCATCCCTAAAGCATAAATATCACTACACAATCGGGGATGACCAGCAAATTGTTCTGGTGGTGCATAACCCCGTGTCCCAATAGCAACCGTTGCTAATTCTGTTTCTTCGCTATTTGGTGGTTGCATCAACTTCACCGCCCCAAAATCAATTAACACTAGTCGATTATCTTCAATGCATCTAATAATATTAGTCGGTTTAATATCCCGATGAATTACCCGATGCTCATGCACAAATGCTAGAGCTTCTAAAATCCCTATGAGCATGTTAATTACAAATGTTTCACTTTGTAAACTCTGCACAGGTGGTAATTCTTCACTGAGGGTATGCCCAGGAATGTATTCCTCAACTAAATAAAATTCTTGCTGATCTTCAAAATAAGCAAGTAGTTCAGGAATTTGATGATGCTTACCCAAAGCTGCTAAAATTTCAGCTTCAGTATTAAATAACCTCCTGGCAACTTGCAAAAATTTTGTATCCCGACGTGCTGGCATTAACTGCTTGACTACACAAGTAGGATTACCAGGTCGTTGAGTATCTTTTGCTAAATAAGTGCAACCAAATCCACCAGAACCAAGCACTTTAGAGACTTGATAACGTCCTCTTAATCGAAAGTCACCACTACTGTTTTCTGATGTTGCATGGGGCGTGACAATATGATGTAAGTCACGATTTGTTGTCGTGTCTACTGTAGTCTCTTTTAAGAGGATATCTAACTGCTCAATAACCTCTTTTTGTTGTTCAACTTGCAGAATAATCATCTGAAGTTGCTGCTGAGTTTGGTATGTAGTAAAAGCTCTAAGGCTGACCCCAGTAATTATTAAACTCAGAGCTGGGGGTATCAATGGTATCCATCCAGCATAGAGAAAAAAACCAAAGCAGATTCCCATCAAGCTAATGAGGGTGATACCGCCCACTACCACCAACAGCCCTGGATGTTGCAGTCGCCAGACTAAAACGCCACCCACCACTGACCAGCCCCAAACCCACACAAGTTCAGCCCAGTCAGTCCAGCCCCAAAACAAGGGTCTACTATCTAAAACTGTACTAATGATCTGGCTTGCTATTTGTGTGTGAATGAAGACTCCAGGTGTTCTGGTCGAATGCCGTGGTGAAGCACTAAAAGGTGTATAAAATCCTGGATGAATACTGGGGGCGGTAGTACCGATAATAACCAAACGGTCTTTGACCCAATCGGGATTGACTTGATTGGTGAGGACTTGCGTCAGGGTAACTTCTTGGGTAAGGTGATTTGGGTGACGGTAATTTAACAGTATTTGGTAGCCTTGGGTATTTATTCCTTGATAGCTACCGAAATTTTTTGTCAGGATGGGAAAGATTGTTTTACCCAAAGAAAAGTAAGATTTATCAGGAAAATCTACTTCAAAACCCTGTTTTTCTAAATAATTAATTGCAACTAAAGCCGCAAAGGAAAATCTCGTTGTACATTTTTTATCTGTAGAGTCAGCAAATAGTAAAGCCCGACGGATAATTTGGTCATCCTCGTAATCAGGAATTAAATCGTTGTAGCCAACATTATTGATCGGAAAGTTAGGCGGCGGTGGAATTTCTGAATTGCCTATACTACTAATCAAACAGAGGCTAATAATTCGATCTCGATTAATCAGACCATCCGCTAAATTTTTTTGCCCTGGTCGATAGATATTTAAACCAATGACACGGGGTTGATAAGAGTCAAGTTTTGTTAACAGTTTATTGACTGTATCATCAGATAATGGCCATTTCTCTCGTTCTAAATCTTTTTGGGTAATTTTGACCAGTAATATCCGCTCATCTACATTTGAGGAGTCTCTTGGCGATACTCTTTCAGAATCAGTTCGTGAACGCAGCATTTGATCATAAACTTTTAACTCCCATGACTGTAACCATCTCAATTCCCGGACGCCCCATACTAAAGCAGTGACTCCCAAACTAGTCACCACGATCATTTTTAACCAGCTTTGACTGGCCAGAGTGTCGCGGGGAATTTGATCCTTGACAAAGACGGCTCGGAATTGTTTTATTAGTCCACTAATCACGGGGTTGCAGGAGTAACCTGGATGATGGAAAATATGAATTTATCTCACGCAGAGGAGGATACTTCCGTGGGCGGGTTTCCCGACTTGTAGACGCAAAGCGGCTTCCCGCAGGGTGGAAAGTGTCCGTCGCACAGAGTCGCAGAGAGTGGAAGTTTGAGAAATCAAGATTTTGATTTTCCTATCCTGATTAAGCAACGTCCCTATTGATGTGTTTCTGAAAGTTGCGAATTCTCTACTGAGTTGGCAACGGTGAAAGAAATAGGGCTAGATGATTGATTGAGTGCATCTAAATGAGCTTGGTCAGATGATGCTGCCATTGTGGGATCATTGAAGTAAGAGCCAATGATTTTATCGTAGTTGGAAGCAACTGCTAAAAATGCCCCTCCCAGAATATAGATAGGCAATGGTAGTGCAAATCCTTGCAACCAATCAAAGAATTCCGCCAAAGCAAATAAAACCACAAAGCAAGCTAGCCAGACTTTCATATATTCATCCCCGATATCCAAACAACTCTATTGAGATTATCCTGACCACCTAAATTTTGGCTACACTCAGCATAAAATATCTAGTAAAACTCTTGCCAAATTATTTTATGGTAGGATGGGTGGTTTTGCATTTAATTGAATCTGCTCATGCAATATAAATCTTTAGGGAAATATTTAGGGCTGATTGATTATGATTAGAGCATCCTGGCGAAAATCTCAAAACTGTTGACGAATTAGTGTGACTTCTAAAATCAATCACCGAGTCACCCGGTTTCTCTTGTTGCGATTGATTAACTTAACTACCTGTCCAATGATTAGAGGTACAAGACTCATCCCGATAATTAACAGCCAACCGTTGACTCCAGGATCAACAGTTTGTAATACAGTAGCCAGTAAGGGAACGTAAACAGCAATTAGCAGTAATCCTGTACATAGGACAAGCGCACCCCACACATAAGGATTGCGGCTGATTTCATTAAGTAACAGACCAGAATCTTGATCGCGCATATTAAAAACATGCCATAGCCTGGTGAATCCCAAGGTCATAAATGTAACTGTGACAGCTTGCTTTTGGGTCATGCCTAGCCAAATTAAAGCGATCGCAAAAGCCGCTCCCAAGGCAGCTGCGATCAGTAAACCATAACCAGCGATCGCTTGCCAATGACGGCGAGTCAAGATAGATTCCTGTGCCGGACGCGGTGGACGTTTCATTAAAGCTGGTCCGCCTTCTCCGACACCAAGCGCCAGTGCAGGAAAGGCATCATTGACAACATTTATATACAAAATCTGCAATGGTAGCAGTGGTAAAGGTGCATTCAATAATGAAGCAGCAGCGACTAAAATAATTTCGCCCACGTTGCCGGAAAGCAAATAAATTGTAAATTTACGAATATTGTTAAAAATAGCTCTTCCCTGTTCCACCGCCGCCACAATGGATGCAAAGGCATCATCTTGGAGTACCATATCGGCCGCCTCTTTGGCGACTTGGGTGCCTCGTTGTCCCATCGCTACACCAATATCAGCTTTTCGCAAGGCTGGCGCATCATTGACACCATCACCTGTCATGGCTACAACTGCTTGGTTGCGTTGATGCAGGGTAACAAGATTCAGCTTTTCCTCTGGACTGACTCGCGCTAAAACTGAAGCTTGTACAATCCGACCGCGTTCTTCGGGTGATAATTCATCTGGGTTTTTTAGGTCTTGACCTTTGACCACATCTGCTCGTTGATTGTCGGTTAAACCGACAGCGATCGCAATATTGCGGGCGGTCACGGCTTGGTCGCCTGTGACCATAATTACCCGAATCCCTGCGTCTTGACATTCCTTAATTGCTGGACGTACTTCTTCACGAGGTGGGTCTAATAACCCAACAAGGCCTAACAAAGTCAAATCTTCATAGGGATCGGCATCTTGAGAAGCAACGGTTTTTTGCGCTAAGGCCAGAATTCTTAAACCTTGTGCAGCTAGTTGATTACCCTGTTCTTGCCAATGCTGCCGGTCTGATTCCCTGAACTGTTGTGTGTCTGAGTCTGTGAGGACACGAGTACAAGCCTGGAGAACAGCTTCGGGTGCGCCTTTGACGGCAAATCGATATTGACCATCCAATTGATGAATAGTTGCCATCATTTTTAAGTCTGGATCAAATGCTTCTTCGCGGAACTCTGGCATTTGTTTGAGCAACTCTTCCCGTTGCAATCCCGCTTTTGCCCCTGCAATTAAAAGTGCTACTTCCATCGGGTCGCCAACTACCCGACTCTCGTTTGAATCTTCTGGTTGTAACGCTGCATTGTTGCACAGCACACCCACTTCTAAGGCTGCTTGTAAAATTTCATCTGTCTCTGGATTGATTTTTTGATTGTCTCGTTTGAACTCGCCTTTGGGTTCTAAGCCTTCCCCAGTCACTTCAATTTCACCAGAGTCTAGCAGCAACCGATTTACAGTCATCTGATTTTCGGTCAATGTCCCGGTTTTATCGGTACAAATGATACTAGTAGCCCCTAGTGTTTCCACTGCCGAGAGTTTATTAATCAGGGCGTGGCGTTTTGCCATTCGCCACATGCCCCGCGCCAAGGCGACTGTAGCCACAATTGGTAAGCCTTCGGGAACTGCACCCACAGCCAGAGCGATCGCAGTTTCCACCATGACAAACACATCTCTACCAACCAAAATCCCGGAAACTGCCACGACAATCACAATGGCAATTGTCACCCAAACCAACCATTTTCCTAGTTCATCCAGCCGTTTTTCTAGGGGGGTCTTTTCTTCTTGTCCAGCGCGTTCTGCCAATTCGGAAATGTGACCTAACTCGGTTTTCATCCCGGTGGCTACTACCACCCCTTCCCCTGTTCCCCGCGTGAGAGCAGTACCTTTGTAAAGCATATTGTCACGGTCTGCGAGGGGAACATCTGCTGCTATTAGTTCCAAATTTTTACCTACAGGAACCGATTCCCCGGTTAATGATGACTCATTAACTTGTACATTGGAGGCTGCTATTAAACGTAAATCAGCAGCGATCGCATCACCGCTTTCTAAAACTACAATATCTCCTGGTACTAATTCTTCGGCAGGAATTTCTTGCACCCTTCCTTGGCGACGGACTTTTGTGGTCGTACTACTGAGTTTTTGCAGCGCCTCCATTGAGCGGATGGCTTTGTATTCTGTAAAAAAACCGATGGCAGTGTTGATAATGATGGCAATTAAGACGGCTATTCCTTCAATCCATTGACTAAAGGCGAATGATAAAGCAGCGGCTACCGCTAATATGGCAATAATTAGGCTTTTGAACTGCTCAATGAAGATTTGCCAAGCACTCTTGCCTTTTGCTTCTTGCAAGCGATTTTTACCATATTGCTCGCGTCGGCGTTCCACCTCTGATTCAGTGAGTCCTTCTTGGGCGGAGACATCAAGTCGATCAAAGATATTTGCTAATGCAAGAGTCCAAGGTTTATCAGGAAGCTCTGCCATCAATACTGCTCCAAAACTATAGATAAAGCCAGAAATTCCAGTTTCTCAGCATTTTTCTAACTTAACTTGCCCTGATTTGTTCCCACTATCTATCAGAGGTAATGATTTTGGGTGAAATCTATTCTGCAATGGGAGTAAGAGAGAATGAGGAGACTTTTCGATAAATGGGCGTCGCTCCCATTTGGAGATTGTAGTGGGCTACTATTAATACCGCAGAATTTGATTTTAATTTTATGTAATTTAATTGGCAAATTAAAACTATAAATTTACTTTTTAAACTTGATAATTTATAATATTTATATTCGTCTGCCTTTAGAATGAAGCAAAACTATTAATATACGATTTATTCTAATAGTTAACTCATGAAACCTCACGCAAAAACCGGGGGATTAATATGTCAACTGTCATGAATAAGGCTGAGTGTAATACAGGCACTAAAAACGAGCATTTCGATTTAGTAAGTGTTATGTATCATACACTCGAAGGTGCTGCAATCTATGAACAATACATTCAGGATGCCGAAACAGCTGGAGATCAAGATTTAGCTAATTTCTTCCGAGAACTCAAAGAAACAAACTGTAGGCTAGCAGATAGAGCAAAAACACTATTTGCACAGCGTGTTAGCAATCGCTAATCTTTGAGTTCAAGCACAGGTGAAGGGACACAATATATATATTGTGCCCCTATAATCGTATCTATTCTGCGAAGATCAAACAGGAGAAAGTTGTTTGACTTTAGTTTCCAGAGATTGCATGAGAGAACGGTAAGGTTGAACGAATTTGTCAATTCCTTCTTCTAGCAGTTCAGCCATTACTTGCTCAAGATTGATATTAATGTCTGGTTCTTTGAGGCTCTCCAGTAATTGATCAGCTTCCGCAACACCAGTTTCAATCCGATTGGGAGCAACATCACAATGGTCAGCACAGGCTTTTAAGGTAGCAAGCGGTAGGGTATTGACGGTATTCGCAGCAATTAACTCATTGACATACATCACATCACTATAGGCAGGATTTTTGGTGCTGGTACTAGCCCACAGTAATCGTTGTTGATTTACACCTTTGTTTGCTAAAGCTTGCCAGCGTTCATGACTAATAATTTCTTTGTATTTTTGATACGCAACTTTAGCATTGGCGATCGCTACTTTACCTTTAATTTGATTCAGGCGCGCTTCTTGACTCAGACTTTCTGTCCCGATGCGCTTGAGTCTCTCATCAATCAGTTCATCAATTTTGCTGTCAATGCGGCTGAGAAAGAAACTCGCCACAGAAGCAATTGTATCAATTGGCTGTCCTTGGGCTACCCGTGCCTCCAAACCGCGAATGTACGCCCAACCTGCGTCTATGTAACTATCAACAGCGAATAACAGCGTAATATTGACATTTATGCCCTCAGCAATTGCTGTTTCTACCGCCGGAAAACCTTCAGGAGTCCCAGGAATTTTAATCATGACATTTTCCCGGTCAATAGCACGGTAGTAATTCCGCGCCTCTTCTATAGTACCTTGGGTATCACGGGCTAAGTCTGGTGATACTTCTATACTGACATAACCATCTAAACCCCCAGATTCTTCATAGATAGGGCGGAAGATATCGCAGGTATGACGAATATCTGCAAATATCAAAGATTCGTAAATTTCTTTTACAGACTTGCCTGCTTTGATACCAGCTTCAATATCAGCATTATAGATGTCGCTATTAGCGATCGCTTTCTCAAAAATAGCCGGGTTGGAAGTAATACCACGCAGTCCATACTTCTCAATCATCTGCTGGAGTTCACCAGACTCAATCAGATGACGATGCAAATGATCCATCCAGATACTCTGACCGTAATCTTTAATCTTTAACAGTGGATTATTATTCATGTATTGCTCCTAATTTGATTTGGGCATTGGGGTTTCCCGCAGGGGCTGACAAATGACAAACACCAAACCCCTAATCCTGAGAATCAGCTAACCTTCCCCATTTATCAGCCAGGGAAACTGAAACCAAATTTTGTGACTCTAGCCAACGTTCAGCATCAATAGCCGCCATACAGCCAGTTCCTACAGCAGTTGCGGCTTGTCGATACACATAATCTTGAGCATCACCACTGGCAAACACACCAGCAATATTTGTATATGTTGAACCAGGAAGTGTATGGATATAACCTTTACTGTCCATCTCTAACCATCCCTGGAAAATTTTTGTATTTGGCTGATAACCGATGGCGACAAATAAACCTGCTATAGGTAGGATATATGTCTCTCCAGTTTCTATATTTTTGAGTAGCAGACCTTCTACTTCGTCTTCTCCTAAAATATCTTCAACTAATGTATTCCAAATAAAACTGATCTTTTCTTTAGCAAAAGCGCGCTCCTGTAAAATTTTGGTAGCCCGCAATTTTTTTCGGCGGTGAATCACATAAACCTTAGAACAAAAGCGCGTCAAGAAGATAGCATCTTCCATTGCTGTATCCCCGCCACCAACAATTGCAACTTCCTGTTCCCGAAAAAAAGCCGCATCACAAGTGGCGCAAGATGACACACCATGACCTAGTAATCTTTTTTCGTTTTCCAATCCCAGGTATTTGGGACTAGCACCAGTAGCGATAATTACTGCATCACTCAGCAAGGTTTTTTCATCATCCACGATCAGGCGAAATGGTCGCTGTGCCAAATCTACAGATGTAATCGTGCCGTAACGTAATTCTGTATCAAAGCGAGCTGCTTGCGCTTCAAAATGCTCCATCAATTCTGGGCCGAGAATCCCATTGACAAAACCTGGATAATTTTCCACCTCAGTAGTGGTAGCAAGTTGACCTCCCGGTTCTGGCCCTCTAATAACTAGTGGCTTCAGGTTAGCCCGTGCTGTATAAATAGCAGCAGTTAATCCAGCTGAACCAGCACCGATAATAATTACTTGACGATGCTCAAAATTCACAACATTCAATTCAAAATTTAAAATTAATCTACATCAGATACCTTTCCATTTCTGGAGCGAAGATCTGTTACCCAATTTTAGAGAATTGGTATAAACCTCATGTTTCTCCTGTTTAAGAGTCACAATTTAAGATTATCAATATTGATATAATCTGACCTCCCTCCTCTGCAAGACTGTGTAAAATCATCATTGTGCCTTGAGATAGAATGAGTGCTTTTGTATTACTTATAGATGCACCTAGAGAGTGATGTTGATTTTGGGATGTAGTAACCACGATGGAGAGGCATAGAGCATTATGAGGTACGCTGATGTTTTTGCCCCCTGGTTTTGGTGAGAAATATGTGATGACCGCACTCGGCAGAATCGTGTATTACACTGCTGTCGGGAAACCGTGGTCTGATTTAACTATTGAGCCATCAAGCAACGATACTTTGGTATTTTTGCACGCTTTTGGTGGTGGATCTTCTGCCTACGAGTGGTCGAAGGTGTATCCAGCTTTTACGGCAGATTACCGGATTATTGCCCCAGATTTAATTGGTTGGGGCAGATCAGACCATCCAGCCCGCAACTATCGAGCGGATGATTATATTCGCAACATCATTGAGTTTGTGGAAAAAACCTGCAATCTACCCACAACTGCGATCGCTTCTGGGTTGACGGCTGCTTTCACTATTCGCGCCGCTATTACACGTCCAGATTTGTTCAAGTCTTTGATTTTAACTACGCCAGCCGGCTTGGCTGACTTCGGCCACGATTACAGCCGTAGTATCTCGGCTCAGGTAGTGAAAGTCCCGGTTGTGGATCGTCTGTTGTATCAGTCTGGGGTTGCTAGTGGTTTTGGGATTCGCAGTTTCTTAGAACAACGCCAATTTGCTCACGCTTCACGGGTTTATCCTGAAATTGTCGAGGCTTATCAACAATCTGCTCAACAATTTAATGCAGAGTACGCAGCGCTGGCGTTTGTGCGTGGAGATTTAGCCTTTGATTTATCCCAATATATTACTCAGCTAACCGTCCCCACGGCGATTATGTGGGGGAAAGAAGCAGAATATACCAGCCCAGAAATCGGTCGCCGTTTTGCTGAAATGAACCCACAAGCGATTCGGATTTTCTGTCATCTTGACGATGTCGGCTTTACCCCCCAACTAGAACTTCCTGGTGTCACCGTTGGACTGATTCGGAAATTTTTGCCTTTGCTGGAGTCAAGAGAGGCTCAAGATTCCACTGCTGATGGATCTGCCACTATTTCAATTTCTGTATAACTATATGTTCTGTTGTCAGTGCTGCGAGTCCCGCCTCCTAAGAGAGTATAAATTTAGGAAACCCATTAACTTACATTACCGTCAAAGAAATTCAGATTGGGCGTGGGTCAGGTTGCTGGGATAAGCTTTTCTCATCTAGCTCTCTCAATGCTGTGTACTATCTATTCGCAGCTTATACTGAGAGAGCTTTTGTACAACCTGACCGACTTTTCAAACACCTTCTGAGGCTGGAACTGCTAGAAACGAACAAAAGATTAATTTGTGTTAGCGATCGCTCTCTAGAAAACCTGATGTATATATATTTAAGAAATATAAACTTAAGAAATATTTAGGATAGTCTTAGCCCAATGAACTCCCCTTCTACCCCCAACTCTTGGATAGGCCAGTCGTTAGGCGATCGCCAACGTTATCGCCTAGAACAACCTCTAGGAGGGGGCGGTATGGGTGTTGTATTCTTGGCAATGGATACCCGTATGGGTAAGCAAGTTGCCTTGAAGTTACTCAGAGATACCCTGGTGTCATCCCAAGAAGTGAGAAAGCGGTTTGAGCGGGAAATCGAAATCAGCGCCGCCCTTAATAACAAACATATCGTGCAAGTTACCGATTGCGGGGTGACAGATGAAGGGTATCCATTTTATGTCATGGAATATCTGCGTGGGGAATCTCTGAGACAGTTACTTCAGCACGAGCAGCGATTACCAGTAGATAAGACAGTAAAAATAATCACTGAAACGTGTCAGGGTTTACAACATGCTCACACAGGTGTGACCTTGTGGCGAGAAGGCGGCACCGTCAGTGAGCATATCCAGGTGATCCATCGTGACCTCAAGCCAGATAATATTTTTTTGGAGTCAACAGATGAAGGCGAATTAGTCAAGATTGTGGATTTTGGGATTGCCAAAATTCGGAGTGAATCTTTAGAACAGACCAATTTGACCAGGGCATTTTTAGGTACGTTCCGCTACGCATCACCAGAGCAATTAATGGGTGATATTAACCTGGATGGACGAGCAGATATTTATAGCTTGGGCATTATTTTGTATGAAATGTTAAGCGCCACTGACCCTTTTGGTTTTAGTATTAAGGCGCGTCAGAATAGTGAAACTTCTTGGATTTTTGCCCATACTAGCGAACCACCCAGACCATTGCGATCGCAACCAGGATGTGAGTATTTGTCTCCACAACTAGAAGCTGTGGTGATGCGATGTTTACAGAAGCAACCCAGCGATCGCTTTTCATCGGTAGAGGAGTTAGCACAAGCTTTACAAGCTGCGGCAAACTCTACAATTTACAATGCAGCAACATACGTTTCAGAAGAAACTATTCTTCTGTCTCAACCTAGAACTACTGGAGATTATGATGCACAAACAACTATTAATAGTTCGGTAAACCCCATCAGTTTCAAAGTAGAAGAACCAAGCACTCAAATCCCTACGGTAATTAACCCAGAAACACAACAACCAGCAGAACTAATCTCTCAAATCCCTACGGTAATTAACCCAGAAACACAACAACCAGCAGAACCAATCACTCAAATCCCTACGGTAATTAACCCAGAAACACAACAACCAGCAGAACCAATCACTCAAATCCCGCTCGATCAACATCCCCCAACAATACCCCAAAGGCAAGATACGACATTTCAAAATCAACGCCAATTAAGCCTGAAAGAAAAAATTTTCCCTGAAGAAACTATTGTTAGAGAACCTAAAAAATTATTACCTTCAAAATCAATTATTTATATTGCACTAATTAGTATTACGTGTGTAGGCGGCTTTTTAATATATCCTTTGATCACATCAATGCTGACGGTGAAATCGATCCAAGACGCGCGAGCAAAATCAAATTATCAAGAATGTATTGCTATCTCAGAAAAAGTATCTTCTAGTTCTAATATTTATCAAGAAGTTCAAGGGCTGATGATTAATTGCCGGGTTGAGTATGCGACTAAACTAGCATCTGAATATAAATGTATTGAAGCTACACAAATAGTAGAGAAAATTCCGCCAAAAAGTCCTATTTTTGAACAAACACGGGCAAAAGTTGACCAAATTTGTCTCGTTGATGATCAAAATCCATCAAACTCATTATTTACTAGCCCTGATAAATAAATCTGATTTAATAATTAAACACCACAGATACCCCAATTTTTTCAGGAATCGGGTAGCTTGTTGACTGCAAGTCATCGAGAGAATTTGTCACGCAACATCTCTACATAGTTGGCAAAATCCTCACTGGGAACAATGTAAATATATATGTAGTTTACAAACGCTGAAATAGCACTGTGTGATATGGGAAATCATGCTTAAAAAGCTCGTAGTAAGGACTTTAGTCCTGATCTGCTAAACACTCAAATCCTGACTACAAACCATGAAAGCTAATTTGAGAAACAAGTAGTCTTGACAAAGAAATCAAATAATTTGATACTTTTGATATTTCAATATTAAATTAGGAACCTAAAATTTTGCAATTCTCATTAATAAAGATGATGATTTTTAGATGCGGATTGGCAATACAAAACATCATATTTTTTTTGTGGGCAAGTTATGCGATCGCATCTCCCAATACTCTCTTAAAGAAGATTGCCACATCTCCTACACCTCATGTCGATGTCGTAGCACAAAACCCTTCTACGCCGAAGGTAACTCCTGCATCTGAAGCCAAACAGAAAAATGAAGCTTCTGCAAGTGTCAAATGTGTCAGCGTTGTTCAGCAAGATAACTCGCTGCAATCCCAAGCACCATCTGATTTAGAAAACAATCAGCCTTCTGAGGCTTCCCCAGCTCCGACGCCAGAGAATAATCAGCCACAGGAAACAGATAAAATTTTTTCCCAGCCTTCACCAAATACCACTCCAGAAAATAGCCAGCCACCAACAACTGATAAAAGTTTCTTAGTTAAAAAAATAGATGTCCGCGATTATCAAATCCTCAGCGCCGAGGAAATTAAAAAGATTACCCAACCTTTAGAGGGAAGGAATGTAACACTGCAAGAATTGGCGAATGCAGCAGATCAAATTACTGCACTCTATTTAAATCGTGGTTACATTACATCTAGAGCAGTTTTGGTAGACCAGACTGTTGACACTGGTGAGATTGTCATTCGAGTTTTTGAGGGGGGTGTGGATGAAATAAGGGTTGAAGGTACCGAAAGAATCAATCCTGAGTATATATGTAGTCGCATTCGATTAGCGGGACTGAATCCGTTACGCAAGGAAAAGCTAGAAGACCAATTGATTTTATTGCGTTCTGACCCCATTTTTAAAAATATAGAAGCCAGTCTGAGACCCGCAGATGTTGGTAGCAAGTTTGGGCAAAGTACTATTGTTGTCAGGGTGACAGAGGCTAACTCTTTAAAAGCTGCTTTGGGAGTTGATAATTATTCGCCACCAAGTGTAGGTTCAGAACGGTTAGGAGTTGGTTTAGCATACCGGAATTTAGTGACTTCTGGCGACCAAATTTTTGTATCTTACAACCGTTCAACCACGGGTGGGGTGAATTTGTATGACTTTAGTTATCGCCTCCCACTCAATGCAATGGATGGTACTCTGCAACTGCGCGCAGCTATTAGTAATTCCAAAATTACTGACCCGCAGTTTCAAAACCTGAACATTCGCGGTGACAATGATTTATATGAAATTCTTTATAGTCAACCATTAATCAGGTCTCCTAGAGAAGAATTGGCATTATCTTTAGGGTTTACATACCAAGACGGTCAAACTTTTTTGTTTGATAACTTACCTTTTGGCTTTGGTATCGGCCCTGATCAAAATGGTGTGAGTCGTACCAGCGTATTTAGATTTGGGCAAGAATATATTAACCGAGATCAACAAGGTGCTTGGACTGCGCGATCGCTGTTTAATCTGGGTACAGGTTTATTTGATGCTACCACGAACAATCATCCCATTCCCGACGGTCGCTTTTTTAGTTGGTACGGTCAAATACAAAGAAGCCAAATCCTCAATCAAGACCAACTTCTAATTATCGGCTTAGATTGGCAACTGACGCCAGATAGCCTGCTAGCATCCCAACAATTTGTCATTGGTGGGGCGCAAACAGTACGCGGTTATCGACAAAATACCCGTTCTGGCGATAACGGCTTGCGCTTTTCCATCGAAGACCAGATTACCATATTGCGAAATGAAGGTGGTTTGCCCAGTTTACAACTCGCCCCTTTTATTGATGTGGGTGCAGTCTGGAATCATCCCGACAATCCCAACAACCCCAACTTACCCAGACAGAGATTTTTAGCCAGTGGGGGTTTGGGCTTATTATGGCAACCAATCCCTAATGTAAACGTGCGCTTAGATTATGGAATTCCTTTCGTAAATTTAAGCGATCGCGGTAACAACTTCCAAGACTCAGGGTTGCACTTTAGTGTGTATTATCAACCATAGGATTTGTTATTTGTCATTTGTAATGCTCCATGCCTCATTACCAAGGATTTCCAATCATGGTGAAAGCAGACCAGTAGAAAGGATGTTTTAAATCTTGGCGTAATTTGGCATCTGGGGAGGCTGGCGGCAGGTTGACACTCCTTAAAGAAGTTTTTAAGATACCATTGTCCAGCACAACCTGACCTTTGAGCATGGCTAACTGTGCTTGGCGTAAGGCTTCAGATTTGATGGGTGCAGTTTTGAGATTTTTGTAAAACTCTGTCATAAATCCTAAAGTCCCCGCATCGCTGACTTGCCATAAACTAGCAACAGCTGTTTTGACACCCACGTTGTATGCTATTCCTCCAAATCCTAACTCCGCATTGCGATCGCCTAAAGCTGTACGACAAGCACTCAGAACCAACAACTCCACAGTCGGATTATTCAAGTCTAAATTTCGCATTTGCGCCACATTCAACTGACTATCCCAAAATTGGATAAAGGAATTTGTCGGTTCTCCTTTCTCGAAATTTCCGTGTGTGGCTAAATGTAGAATTCCATAAGGCTGATTCTGGCGGAGAGATTTGAGATTATTTAAGGTAAAGTTTTGATTGACAAAAAACTTGCCTTGCCAAATTTCCTGCGCTACTATAGACAACTCCTCAGGAACAGCTGGTAAAGGATCAAGTTTTTCAAATTTTGATGCACCCATTGCTAAAACTTGCGAGTTGCGAATATCAACGTAGCGAGTATCAGTTATCCCCAAGGCGGGAGTAAATCCCACACTATAGTTCTCGACGAGAAACTGTTTACCATCATGAAGTGCTGCAAATGGCAAGGAACGCAAACCTTCATCCGCAATGAACAATAAATTATTAATCCCTTGTTTGTCCAACTCCTCTTTGAGTGGTGCTACTATCAATTGATACAGTTCCTGAGCAGGCGCTAAATAATTATCGTTATTCGGAGTTTCCACCGTACCATAAAGTTCTTCGGCAATTTCTAAGACATCTTGGCGTTTTGCAGTAGCAATTGTCTTGCGTATGGGTTGTCCTTTAGCCGTAACTATTAATAAATCTAAATTGTCAGTAGCTTGTTGACTTTGTAGTATTTTGCCATCAGCCCCCGAAGGAATAAAACTGATGTAAATAATCGCCGGTTTCACGCCAGTTGCTTTCTCAATTTGGCGCAGGATATCTTGCGCTTCGTAACTATTGACACGACGGCGTTCCTGTAGAGTATCAGTTCCCGATCGCAGATACAACTGAAATTGGCTGGCGAATTTATTATCTATGGTTTCTACCGCCGGATCAAGTATTGGCAGACGAGGAGGGTTATAAGTTGGTGGTGGGATGAATCCCGGCGGTGTCTTTTGTATTGGATCTGTCTTTTCAGGTGGTGGTAGTGGATCTTCAGGTGGCGGTGGTGGCGTAGCTGCAACATTAAAGGTGATGGTTTGCGGTGCAGAGAATGAAACTCTATCCCCAGCCCGCAGACTCACAGGACTGATCTCGCCAGAAAAACCTGTAGGCGGAGTATATTCTAAAGTGTCACCAGGAACTAGAAATGCGCTTGCTGTGCCTGGAACTACGACCACACCATTTTTTCTTAGGGTTCCCGTCGTGATCTCAACCACTTCTAAGGTAGTGTTGTCTTGGTTGGCATCGGTAATCGTGGGAATTAAATCTGCGTAGGTAAAAGGTATCGGTTGGTCTTGCTGGACAACACTTAGCTGGGGGTTGATGGTGAGAGTTGGGGGAGTGTTGACGGAAGCGATGGTAATATTGGCGGTGGGGGTGACTTCGCCATCATTAGGTAAAACAGGAAAGGAATCTGCGGTAATTCTGGAAGTTGCACCAGCATCGATCGCTCCTGCTGTACCATTATCTGCGGAGTTACCCACGATAAACGGCACGTTATCCGCCCCGCCATCGTGTTGAATCCTCACTGTACCTGGTGTGGTTCCTCTGGCAAGAATAGTTGTGTTCCCAGGTGTAAAAGAATCCTCTATACTTATTGGGATGATACCAGTACCTCTGACAACACCATTAGCAGTAATAGTAACATCACCACCGACAGCAGTTTCCCCTTCAAAACTCCTACCCAAGGTATTCACTGTCCCAAATGTAATATTTCTCCCAGCCTCCAGGGTGACTGCACCACCGTTATTACCATCGCCAGATGTGTCGATATTACCCACTATGATGTCACCATTTGTAGCGGTAATATTGACTGGATTGTTAATGGAGTTCTCTTCAAATTCACCACCAAAAAAACCAAAACCACTGGTATTAATATCACCAGTAGTCACATCACCCAAAGCCGATAAGGTTACAGGGCCGCCATAGCCAGAGGTATCCAGATTACCTGTATTAATATTGCCGTTGGTGCTGGTGATAGCGATCGCATCAATATTCAAATTACCAGGATTAAACTGACTGGCATTAATATCGCCTGTAGAAATATTGCCTGGTGCTGACAAAATCACAGGACCGCCACCGTAGCCAGAAGATGACGTATTAATATTACCCACCGTAATATTTCCTGGGGATGATGGAGGTTGGGAAGGAGTAAAACTTGTACCACCCTCAATGACTGGAGAAATAATGCCATCTGTCACCGAAGGTAAACCAGCCCGTAAAATCAAGGCAGGAGTACGTGTCAAAATGTCAAAGTCTGGATCATCATCATCAATTGTACCTGTAAAATCTGGTTCGGTGATGGTAATATTGCCAGCATTAATACTACCGACTGCCTCTACTTTCAGTGCAGCACCTATATAATCCCCAAAGGTAACATCACCACTGGATCTAATAATTGGATCGAAATAACTAACAAATGTGCCTGGTTTACCCGTCAAATTCAAAATCGAGAAACTACCACCACTAGTAAAGTGAGCATCACCAGATATTATCCCATCACTAATTAAACTCAAATTTCCACCACTTTGAAACGCCGCTCCAGGATGATTCAAAGCCAAAATATCAATGCCTTGATTCCCCTGAATTAATAAGTTTCCTCCAGCTTTGGCCACAAAAGGATTAGCGACACTATCGCGCATTTGTACCTGATTTCCCGCCAACAGACTTAAATCACCTGTTGTTTGCAATCGGCTTTCTACACCCGTGACATTCCGGTTCGCGGCAAACATTGCAGTTTTCGCGGTGATATTTCCCGTCACCACATCGCCATTTTCTACAGTAATCCCAGAACCGGATATAGCGACTTTCCCATCACTATTAATATTTAAAGTATTGGCATTTCCTCCACCCCCAGATGTCAATAACTGAGGTAAAGATGAAATCGGTAAACTCCAATTCTGCGCTTGAGTATTACTTGCTGTAAGTGGTTGAATTTCTAAACTTAAAGGACTTCCAGGCTGACTCAACCTTACTAACTTTTCACCCGGAACCGCCGAGACAACAATTTCTCCTCCTGGCGCTGATAGAGTCCCTGTATTAGCAACAGTACCACCCAATAAAGTTAAACTTTGCCCATTACCTACAGCCAAATTGGCAAAATTTAAAATTCCCCCTGGTTGAGTCATTGCAAAACTAAAAGCACCAGGATTTCCGGTTAAAACTGCATAATTATTAGTACCTGAAGCACTAAACCAATTAGAACCAAAACCAATTCCATTTGCGGTAGTTGCAGTAAAAGCACCAGGCACATTTAAACTAGCATTAGAGCCAAAAACAAACCCACTTGGGTTCATTAAAAATAAATTGGCGTTACTCCCTGTGACTTGAATTTGTCCGTTAATTACCGATGCTTCTTTGCCAACTACCCGACCCAGAATGTTCTGAATACCAGGAGTTGACAAAAAATTAGCAATCTGATCAGAATTCAAACCAAATCGAGTAAAGCTATGAAAAAGATTCGCATTATCTCCAGAGAGTTGACCACCATTTATATTAATTAAGCTGCCATTAGGCGCAACAACAGTACCCGTCCCATCAGCAGCAGGTACGATTGATTGTGCCTGCACTGCTTGAATGCCCAAAACACTAGCCAAAGGTAGTAACGCCAACCACCAATGCTTTATATTTTTTAACAAAAATAGCAATAATTGACTATTTATTTTTGAACGCAGTAAAAACTGTTGGAAGTGAAACTTTGTTTGATGCCTTAGTTCGACTGACTTAATTTGTAGATTCATAACTTAATACACTCTTGACAAGTAAAAATTTAAATATAAAAACCTCGCGCCAACCTCGCAAGTAAGAGCAAAGTACACACAACACACAACACAAATGCATCAAAATAGAAAAGCTTAGTTACAAAAGTTTACCTGAAAGCTGCTACTTACTTGCAGAAAGCTCTATTTTGTAGATTAGGATTAGTGTAATAATACAACGTTTTTTCAGTAGTAAGACTTAGACAGAAATATATATTTTAGAGGAGATGAGTTGACCCTACGTGAAAATCAGGGTTTTGAGCATAGGAACTAAAAAATAATTCTCGTAGTCATTAGTACTAGCTTAAATCTCTCTTAAGATTTAATTGAAGTTTGAGAAAATTAGGAGTTATTGTATGGTGATTAATTTAGGTAGTAAGTTACTAACAACTAGTCTGATTGCTATTTCCACCACCGTGATGCTAACCAGTGAAATGGGATATGCACAAACACCGCCGCCGAAGAGTAGTCCGACAACATCATTTCATTGCATCCGCCAAGGAAATGACTTTGCGACAGTGGCGCGGCGAGGAAACAGAACTACATCCCCTATTATTACTTGGTCAGATACTTCTTTTGGCCCTCAATTCACACCAGAAGATCGCTGTAAAACAGTGAGTCAGCGCTTGAGTAATGCTTTTGCATCCCGCGCAGGTCGTGCAGGGACACTGAAGATAACTCATGGAACAGTTGGGACTAACTCAGTAATTTGTTACATCAAAACGACCCAAGAAAAATGTAATTTCACTAATTTGTTGTTAACTCTCAAACGCTCAGAACGCGGTCAAGAAAAAGAAATTCTCAACCAGTTGTTAAATTTTAGTGTTACAGGCTCAAAACCACCTCTAACACGTTCTAATGACAACCGAGACATCATTGAACTGGGAACGCAAATCAACAAAGCGTTTGAGGTTGATGATGTTACACAAACAGGAACTAACAAAAATTAATCATTGATTTTTCAAACTTACCCAAAGAATAAAGAACATTGGCAATCTAAGTGTTTGTGGGATAGAATGACACTCATCTAATTAAAAAATGTTGTTTAGATCCCCGACTTCTTAAGGAATTCGGGGATATGAATCTAGCTTAATTTTAGTAATATTCATTTATAGATTAAAAAATTGTGGCATCATCTTTACCAGTGCTGGTTTCACTGAACTTTTTGTTAGTAAGCATACTTTTACAAGCATGTTTATCCTCATCGATGAGCCAGTCAAAAGATATAAAAAATTCAATTGCCGAGAGTAAAATTCAAAAAAAAGATAGTTTAACCAAGCCAGTGGCAGAAATTGCCAGACAAGTTACAGTGAGAATTTTCACCGAACCGGGTTCTGGTTCTGGAGTGGTGATTGCTCGTCACCATCAAACCTATACTGTTTTAACTTGTCAGCATGTTATTGCTAATAGTAAAAATGGTAAATATAGCGTTTTATCTACTGATGGAAAAATTCATCAGGCTAGATTAAAACCTGTGAGAAAATTGCAAGGTTTCGATTTAGCTCTAGTTCAGTTTGAAAGTAAAAATCTTTATCCAGTTGTGCAGTTAGGAAACTCCCAGATATTAACTGCTGAAAGTCCAGTTTTTTCTGCCGGATTTCCTAATTATCACTTGATTAGTCAAGATGCAATTGAAGAAACCAGCCAGTGGGGAACAAAAGCATTTCGCTTGACAACTGGCAAAGTGATGATGCTATTAACAGATAAATCGTTACCAGAAGGCTATCGCTTGGGTTATACCAACGAAGTTGATGTTGGTATGAGTGGCGGCCCGGTGTTGAATGAGAAAGGAGAATTGGTAGGGATTAATGGCAGGTTAAAGTATCCAATACAAGGTATTAGTGTATTTACGTTTGCTGATGGTAGTAAACCACCACAAGAAATGTTTGAACAAATGGAAACTTTGAGTTGGGCCGTTCCGATCGCAATTTTTCGACAATTAGGAGAAGATGCTGCTAATGCTGGAAAATAGGAATTGTGATTTATTGAAAAATCACAAATAGTTGATGTACTCGACTTGTTAAAAAAGTCAGGTATAGGAAACGTAATTAAATCGAATTGTCATAAAACTTTTGATGCAAAAAATATGACAAAAGCAACACAGCAAATAGTAATTGTTCAAGGTGATATTACTCAACTAGAGGTTGATGCAATTGTCAATGCAGCGAACGAACAATTAATGCCTGGTGGGGGTGTATGCGGTGCTATTCATCGTGCGGCGGGAGCAAGTCTTTGGGAGGAATGTCGCCAACTCAAAGGCTGTAAAACTGGTGAAGCGAAGATTACCAAGGGCTATAATTTAGCTGCTAAATGGGTAATTCATACCGTTGGCCCAGTTTGGGAAGGGGGAAATGATGGTGAGGATGAATTGTTAGCAAGTTGTTATCGCCGCAGTTTAGCTTTAGCAGCAAAACACCAAATCAAAACGATCGCCTTTCCAGCTATCAGCGCAGGCGTTTTTGGTTTTCCGATGGCATATGCTAGCAAAATAGCGATCGCTGAAATTAATAAGTATTTACACAGCCATAACTCCCCAGAACAACTAATTTTTGTGTGTTTCGGACAAAGTGCTTATGATTGCTACTTAAAAGCCATGCAAGAAATCACTGAAAGCTAGTTACCATTAGATTCGGCGTGTTTAGTTTTCGGGAGTGCAACAATGTCAAAACAGCGTGGTCAAAAAATCGCACCTGTACCGATGCCAACTGATATCAGTGTGGTTGATTTGATTGATAATTACTTCACCGCTTACAACTCGGCGCGGTTACGGGAAATCTGCCAACTGTTGAGTCGTGATGTCTTCCAAGGTGATGTGACGGTGGGTGTAAGCCTTTCTGGTGCGATGACGCCAGCCGGATTTGGGGTTTCTGCACTAGCACCCTTAATTCGCAACGGCTTTATTGACTGGATGATTAGCACAGGTGCAAATCTCTACCACGACATGCACTATGGCTTGGGTTTTGAATTGTTTGCAGGTAGTCCATTTTTGGATGATGTGCAGCTGCGTGAAGAAGGCACCATCCGCATTTATGATATTATCTTCGGCTACGATGTACTGCTAGAAACTGATGCTTTCATCCGTAAGGTTCTGCAAGCTGAACCATTTCAGAAACGGATGGGAACGGCTGAGTTTCATCATCTTTTGGGTAAGTATGTCCGGGAAGTGGAAAAGCAATTGGGAGTCAAGCATTCTTGTTTGCTGGCTACAGCTTATGAGTACGGCGTACCGATTTACACCTCCTCCCCTGGCGATAGTTCCATTGGGATGAACGTTGCTGCTTTAGCCTTAGAAGGTTCTCAATTGGTGATCGACCCTGCAATTGATGTCAACGAGACAGCAGCGATCGCCTACAATGCCCGTGAGGGAGAAGGGAAAAGCGCGGCGGTAATTCTCGGTGGCGGTAGCCCCAAAAACTTTTTGCTACAGACACAGCCGCAAATTCACGAGGTGTTGGGCTTGGAAGAACGAGGACATGATTACTTTGTGCAGTTTACTGATGCACGTCCTGATACAGGTGGTTTGTCTGGGGCAACGCCTTCGGAAGCTGTGAGCTGGGGTAAGATTGACCCAGAAGAATTACCCAGCACGATTGTTTGCTACACCGATAGCACGATCGCCTTACCATTAGTTACAGCATACGTCCTTAATCAATGTCAGCCCCGCCCATTGAAGCGGTTGTATGACCAGCGCGAGGTAATATTGGCGAAACTACAAAAAGATTATTTAGCAGCTAAAGCACAGCCATCTGTGGCTCAGAGTACTTCTCAAGAAGTAGCGACTTATCCCTGCGGTACACCGATTAAGCAATAGATTTCTGGATTTTTAGGGTGTGTGAGGATGTTCCATCCATAACGCACCCTACTCAGAATTGCTATTAACTTGGTTTACCTGTAATTATAAATCCTGCCCAGTAGTAGGGATGGCTGTAGAGTTTTTGCTCTGGGGGCATTTTACTACTTCTATATTGCTGCGTTGCCACATAAGCCCTAATTCTGAGTTCATCGGGATGGAGATTATGCAATAAATCTTCATACCATTTTGTCAGTTCTAGGGCTGTCAGTTCTCTTAGCCAGGCTGTGGCTTCGGCTAGTGCTGTCGCTGCTGATTTATCTGGTTGCAGTCGGCGATAAAACTCTATGAGCACTAAGGCACTGGCAAATGATTCTACAGTCCAGAGGGTGCTAATTACTTGGGGAACTCCCCGACTCAACAAACCACTGACAAAACTGACATATTCACTGTTTATAGGGTGGGTAATATTGATAGTTTCACAAGCTGAGAAGGTCGCCAGGTCATAGTTTACCAGTGTTTGTTGGCAGATGTCTGCTAGGGTAAGTCTATCTTCATCTGTTAATACCAATTCTGATTTTTTCGGCTCATGATAATTGTTAATTAAGTACCCGATGAAATGCAAAATATTATAATCATTATATAAGGCATTCTCTACCGTACTTTTATTAGCTTGAGTGCTCTGAATGCTTGAGGAATTTGTAAACATTTGCTGAACAATTTCCGCTTGCAGCTTTGCAAACTTTAGAGGTGAATAATTCGTAGTGTGAGGATGTTCAATATTGAGTAATAATTGACGCTGTTTATTCCATTGTGGTGCGGTTTTCAGAGTTAGCCCTGTTTGGACACTAGGCAAATAGGTAATAGTTAGATTTGACTTTTCAGTAGAGAACTTTGGCTCAAAGTCAGAAGAGAATTGAAACAGTGTATGCAGGGGTATTCTGTATAAATCGCGGTGAGGAATTAAAACTAGTTGGGTGATGCCTTCTAGTTCCTGTTCAATTGTGGAAATATTGAGGATATCTTTTAGTTGTAATAGTTTTTGTGCCATATCCACTCGCCAAGAGTGGTCATGATTATTTTGTTTATCTTGGGTTTGGCTACGATATTCCTGGTATTGTTCATGCCAATCTTCTAACCAATTTTCAAAGGCGATTAAGCGCCTGACTGCTTCGGGTATGGGTAATTCATCTAGAAGCATCGGGGCTGAACCTAAGTGTATGACGCCGATATCTTGTATGGGTGTAAATAAAAGAATGGGTGAGGGGGCGCCGTCTTTAAGAATAAATGTATGTAGAGCAGTTGGGCTAATATGCCAGTAAATAATTGCTGTTGTGGGGTTGAGCAGGTGTTGAATAGAGTGATAGTTGGGCGAGTAAATCTCTTCATGCCAACCATAAAGCAACCAAGTTAAACAGGCATTCTTGCCTTGTTCGGCAATTTCCCAAGCTTCTACTAAGTCACCGTAGCTGACGGCTAAATCAACCGCTAATTGCCCAAAGCCTGCAAATTTCAAAGCCAGCTGTTTTTTACCATCATCAGAGCGAGTTGGTTCACTGAGCAATTGTTGCAATAAATCAATGCCGTATTCCTGTAACTCTTGCGCTGCTGGGATTTCTCCCAAACCTACATGCACTTTTACCAACGATTGCAATATTTCCAAATGCAACTGGGGAAAATCTGTGCTGGTGAGGGTTAACAATGCTTGATTATACTCAGCTACAGCTTGTTGCCACTCATGGCGGGATGGGGGATGTTTTCTACCGTGTTCATAGTAGGTATTAGCGATCGCTAAATGTAATCTACCCCAGCCTTCAGGATGGGTGTCGGGACGGACGTACTCTAAACCTGCTTCTAAGCTAGCTAATTTGCCTGCATAGCCACTCTGTTTCAAAGCGGTATTAGTAGCAGTGATGGTAGTAAACAAGCTAGCAAGGGCATCAGGATTCACTAAATTAGCAACGGCGCTACCTCGACCGATCCAGGCTTCCCAGTAGTCCAGCTTAATTTCCAAAGCACCGTCATAGGAGGCGATCGCTTCGACAAATCGCCCTAAATAAAACAAGGCCACGGCTTGGTTGTACCATGCTAAATGAAAGTCAGGTTTGATGGCGATCACTTTACCGTAGGAGGTGATGGCTTCTTCCCGCCGCCCTAAGTTATCTAAAGCTACACCCCGGTTGTACCAAGCTAAATAGAAATCAGATTGAATAGAAAGTGCATGATCCCAAGAGGCGATCGCTTCTGACCATTGCCCTAAATTAAACAGCACCACACCCCGATCAATCCAGACTTCGTAGTAATCGGGGTGGATTTCTAAAGCTTTATCATAGGAAGCGATCGCCTCTGCATATTGCTCACCCACAGCCAGGGCGATTCCCCGGTAATACCAGTTTTCTTGGTCTTGTGGTTGCAGGAGTAAGGCTTGGTCATAACTAGAAATTGACTCCCATATCTGCCCTAATTTTAGTAACGCCAAGCCTCTACTAGACCAGCATTCTGCGGCATCAGGCTTGATGTCTATGGCGCGCTCAAAAGAGGCGATCGCGGCGTCAAATTCCCCTAATTCACCCAGAACACCACCCCGGTTATACCAAGCTTTGTAGAAATCAGGTTTCAGTTCTACGGCTTGATCATAAGAAGCGATCGCTTCGGCAAATTGTTCTAAATGGAATAGCATCAAACCCCGGTTAAACCAATATTCATAGAAATCGGGTTGCATTTCTATGGCTCTCTCATAAGAGGCGATCGCTCCTAATAAATCACCAGTTTTAGCTTGCTGAAGACCCTGGTAAAACCATGATTGCGCCTGATTGCTATGTTGCTGAACAATAGCCTTAGGAGTACTCCTCTGAATTGCCAGTTCTGTAGCTAAATCCTGGACTAAATTAGTACTCTGATCCAACCTCACCAACAACTCATCCAAAGTATCAGCCACATTTGGCTCTATGTTCGCCAAAGATTGATCCCATGTTCCTTCTGCGGCAGGAGTCAGGGAAGTGACGGATGATGTGAACTCTCCCTCATCACCGTCCGATTCCCGTAACAGGTCGAATAAATGCAACATGGCATCATCTTCATCCTCTGCGGCGGGAGTTAGGGAATTTTCTGCGGGTGGTGTGAATTCTACCTCATCGGCCTCCGGCTCCCGTAACAGGTCGAATAGATGTAACATGGCATCATCTTCATCCTCTGCGGCGGGAGTTAGGGAATTTTCTGCGGGTGGTGTGAATTCTACCTCATCGGCCTCCGGCTCCCGTAACAGGTCGAATAGATGCAACACGGCATCATCTTCATCCTCTGCGGGCGATGTGGTGATTACCTCTTCCTCAACCGTGGGGGTTGCTGGTATTGTAGCGATGTCATCATTGGCTACTTCCTGTTCAGCTTCCCCAAACAGCTCCCATAAATTGGCGATCGCATCATCTGCTGATGGCAGCAAAGGAGCCTCTTCTGCTGCTGTCAAGCCTAATTCTGCTTCATCCTCATACATCACCGCTTCTAAATTACCCGTCCACGCCTCCTCAAAGGAGATCAGCTTGGGTTTTGGCGTGACAATTTCAGCCTCTTGCTCATCATAATCCCATAAGCGATCGCCCAAGTTCCGGATCAATTCTTGTCCGGGTGTGTTGAGCAAAGTTTCTTCCAGCGTTGTCGCTTCAAACTCAACCTGCGGCTCATCCTCATCTTCCTCATATCGGGTTGCCAAGTCCCGCGTTAACAACCTCATGCCTATATCATGGGCAAGGTCTCCAAGTCTGCCGATGTCAAGTTCCCCCAGTTGTACCATCCGCGTAGCTAACTGATGATTTGGCGCTGGTGAAATGAACAACTTTTCGGCAAAGTTTAGCAGCCAATCTATCCAGTGCTCTTCAGTGATCCGGTCTTCCATCCGTTGCAAATACTGCAACACCCATTGTCTTCCTCGTGCCTGACTAACGCCGTCTAGCAGTTGATTAAACAAAAGCTCTAGATCCGCATTAGTCAGTTCAGGTAGCGAATCTACCACTTTATATCTCCTTGCAGTATTGAGAGGACGAGTCTGCTGACTGCTAAAGAAGCGCTGTAACCACTTTTTAAGCCACTGAAATAGGCGCCTGAGCATCTGCTACACTCTTGGATTTTGTTTCTACTAGATTGTAGCGATCGTTGTGTTAAAAAAATCATGAATTACGTAAAAACCCACTAAGTGTGTCCTCATATCTTTAAAAAACTCAATATTTGGGAATAGGGCATGGGGGAGCCAGTCGCGTGGGTACATTTCCTGACTTATAGACGCTGGAGACACCTACTCTTACGAGAAGGCTTACCCTACGGGAAGGGCTGCCCCCAACAACGAACCCACAAGGTGCGAACTGGCGACATGGGGAACTCAGTACTCCCTCTGGAGAATGGGGGTTAGGAGCTAGGGAGGAATAATACTCATGGTTTTTTGAATTTTGAATTTTTTATGATTCTGGTTGCTCTGTAGTCGATTCGTTAGCGGCATAGAATTGATTAATCAATGCTTGAACAATCACTTCTGGATCATTCGTATCCAGTGCTAACTGTTGAGCCATCTGCTGGCATAAATTTTCATCCTGTTGTAACATCACAAACAACTCTTCTAGGCTAACGGTTTGGTATTCTCCCTCAGGAGAGCTTTCTTCACTATGCGTTTCTTGTGAGGCCGAGTCGCTCTCTTGGGGTAGAAAATTTGTACTCACAGCATCCGGCCCTGCATACTCCCAGATGGGTTCACCTTGATTGCGTGTCAACAGCTGCATTCCAATTTCGTAGGCTACGTCTCCGACTTCGCCCACACCCAAATCACCCAGTTGCACCAACCGCGCTGCTAATTCGTTATTAGGGGCTGGTGATGCTAACAATTTTTCACCCAAACGCCGTAACCACTCCACCCAGCGTTCTGTGGAGATTCGATGTTCAATATTATGCAACCACTTCTGGGCCCATGCTTGTCCTCTTGCCTGATGTACCCCTTCCAAAAGCTCGTTGAACAGAAATTCTATGTCTGTATCGTTTAGTGGTGGCGCTGGTTCTTTTTGTACATCCCTCTGAAGCCCAGAGGGCTTTGGTTTACGACCAAACAAGCTTTGAAAAAAACCTTTGAGCCACTGGACTAGCCGCCTAAACATCTGCTGCACCATTGAGTTTTAGTTACCCTAAGATTGTAGCGATCGCACTGTAACATCGCCTTAGTCAAATTGGTCATTGCTCATTTGTTATTTGTTATTTGGTAGAGACGTTGCAATGCAACGTCTATTCCCAACCCCCCATTCCCTGGGAGATTGTAGTCTACAATAATTAAGTTTCAAACTCGACTGGGTGCTGCAATCCATGTCTTACGAACCCCTGCACCACAAGTATCGCCCAAAGAGTTTTGCTGAACTGGTGGGACAAGAGGCGATCGCTACTACCCTCACTAACGCCATCCGTTCAGCTAAAATTGCTCCTGCTTATTTGTTCACTGGGCCTAGAGGCACAGGTAAGACTTCTAGTGCCAGGATTCTGGCTAAATCTCTCAATTGTCTCAAAAGTAATCAGCCGACAGCTGAACCTTGTGGTGTCTGTGATGTTTGTCAGGGAATCACTAAGGGCTATTCCTTAGATGTGATTGAAATCGATGCCGCTAGCAACACTGGTGTTGATAATATCCGTGAGGTGATTGAAAAAGCCCAGTTTGCTCCTGTACAGTGTCGCTACAAGGTTTATGTGATTGATGAATGTCACATGCTAAGTACACAGGCGTTCAATGCACTACTAAAGACCCTAGAGGAACCACCGAGGCATGTGGTCTTTGTCCTAGCAACAACTGACCCCCAGCGAGTGTTACCCACAATTATTTCTCGCTGTCAGAGGTTCGATTTTAGACGCATTCAATTAGAGGCGATGGTCAAGCATTTGAGTGCGATCGCCCACCAAGAAAATATTCATATCTCGCCTGATGCAGTCAAGTTGGTAGCTCAAATTGCTCAGGGGGGATTACGAGATGCGGAAAGTCTGCTGGATCAATTAGCACTATTGTCGGGTGAAGTAATCCCAGACAGAGTTTGGGATTTAGTCGGTGCGGTGAGTGAACGAGACTTACTAGGGCTTTTAGATGCGATCGCTCAAGATAGTCCCCAAGCAGTTCTAGACTGCACCAGAACTATCCTTGATCGCGGACGGGAACCACTAACTATTCTCCAAAATCTCGCCGCCTCCTACCGCGATTTACTCATTGCCAAAACCGCGCCTAACCGCCATGATTTAGTAACTTGTACTCAGCATACCTGGCAAGCTCTGGTTGATTTTGCTCACCAGTTAGATACAAGTACAATTTTGGTGGGACAAAAACACTTACGTTCAGCTGAACTGCAAATTAAAAATACTACTCAGCCACATTTGTGGTTGGAAGTCACATTACTTGGATTGTTACCCAGCGCTAATTTTCCCCCACAAGCCACAATTGTCTCACCCAAAAACTCACCTGTTGCATCGCCAAGTTATCCTTCCATATCCAGTCATAAACCGCTAACTGCACCACCGCCAACTTCCTCACAGGTAAATTCTGTCTCTGCGGGTAACCCGGTGTCTTCACCTCCCCCAGCCAATGTATCTGTAGCACCGCCAACTTCCTCACAGGTAAATTCTGTCTCTGCGGGTAACTCGGTGTCTTCACCTCTCCCAGCCAATGCATCTGTAGCACCTGTACAACCAACAACTCTACCAGAACAGAAAGTAAATGACGCCACACAGTATGATTTACCTCAAGTTTGGCAGCAAGTCCTCGAAAATATTCAACAGATTCCCAGGCGAGAGTTATTGCGACAAATGTGCCATCTCATTGAGTTTAATGGTGCCGTTGCTCGTGTAGGTGTCAAATCTGCATGGTTAAAACGAGTCCAATCTGATCTGTCGATGATTACGGCGGCTTTTCAACAGACTTTTCAGCACGAAATCAAGGTAAGTTTGGAAATAGGAATCGCCTCAACTCCCACTGCTACGAAAACAGAACTTCCACAAAACTCTACCCATATTCAACAGCCACCTCCTCCTAGTTATGATAGGCAGATTCAGCAGTCACCTCCAGCACCACAACCACCTGTACCAACACCCACAAAAACCGAGTCCGTAGGAACAAATACAAGAGCAATCAATACTCTCCCCCCACCACAACCCCAAACATCTCTAGCTAGCTGGGAAATTGATGAAGTCGCAAGTGCAGCCCAACGCCTAGCACAGTTTTTTGACGGGCAAATTGTTCGTCTCTCAGATGATGGCGTAGATTTATCTGAACCGATAAATTCCTCTGAGTTGATATATGAAGTAGATATTGATGATGAGTGATCGGGGAACTATTGCGATCCTGTCGCCTAGCGGCAGAATTTTATGGCGTCATGAGGCATAGAAAATTAGTAATACTATTTCCAACTAAACTGTATTGGAATATGAGTGACCTTCTTGTTTCAAATTGGTATTACTTTATCAAAATTTTATGAACTAGTTATATGTTGATATTTTACAACAATTAAATGTTTGACTTCACAAGGTAAAACCTAGCCAAGAGATACAAAAAATTTCTGTAAAAGTTAGTTTATTTAAAATTTAGCTAAATCATTTTAACAACGTATGTTTTTTTGATATTTTTTTGTGTGAAGTATCCCTTTATTTATGTACCTGATTTATTAAAATTTTAGGATAGTTAGGGTTTCTTTGTAATTTTTTTGTCAAAGTCGGAGTAATAATCTTGCCTGGCATTCTCATAAAGATTACTTAAAGCTTACTAATTATGGATATAATGTATGAACTCCAAAAGGAGTTTTATACAGTAAATAGCAAACTAATAGCAGTTGCATCAAATTAGGTTGCTAGCAACACTTACAGTCCAATACTCAGGACGTAATAATTTGTGTTAGCAATAATATTTAGTTTGAACATCAACTACAAAGCCTATGGCACATCTCTAGTTAGTTAAATTAGATTAGATAACTCAACACATTCTTAAACGGATGCTAAAAATAGCACTAAAGTTAGTAGTTTTTATCGGGAGAAGTTAATGAAGCAACTAGTCCAAGCTATAGCCCCAAATGCCTCAGCTTTATAGCTAGAAATTGATTTCATGGCTCTATCCCTTGCAGGATTGCCTTGGTTTGTGGAGCGATTGTTTATTGGCATAGACTTTAACATAGATGAACAAGCACTCGGATCAGTCACAGTAACGCACTTACAAGACAGTATTTAACAATGATGATGATTCTAGGAGCTAATTGTCAGTTGTCATATCATAATCCCCTCCTCAGGGTTTTGTACTGGACTGGAGCTAAATAACAGATTAAATACTTTCAACAAAGAAAATTCACTAAACCTTTATTGAGTTAACACTAGAGATTCTAATTCACGCAAAGGAGCCAATTTTTGAGCTTGATTTCACCTGAGATGAGGCAGATTTATTGCACAAACAGTGTGCGCTATTTTTCCTGTCACAACAGTCACAAATAAAGTCTGGTTTTTATATTTTATTGGAGAATGGAAAGCTTTTGAAAAAATGAAAATTACAGTATTAATGGCATTGCTCGTTAACTGACACTAACTCCGAGAATCTTAATTTTTTAGCTTTTAAGTTCGATTCCTTTAATGATGTTAATATACAGCAACTAACATGATAATGACAAATAAAAAGTGGGCCGTTAAGCGTATAACTGTGAATCTCGCCGCACAGGAAGCAGAAAAATTAGAACAATATTGTCTCAGAACAGGTAGACCTGCAACTGATGTCATTCGAGAACTAATTAGAGGGTTATCTGTTGCAGAAGATACCAAGGAAGGGAATAGGTAGGTGGTGCTTTTAAGGCATTGTAAACAATTGCTCTGCTCTGGAAAAATAGCTAACATAATAGTTTTTCGCCTTTAAACGCAGATAGTTTGTTGCACCCTTACGGATAAAACCTTCTTCTTGTTGGGGTAATAAAAAACATCGATAATACGCACAGGAGAGAAGGTCAACGTACCCCAATATACTGCTGGAATTGAATATGAGTAGCAAATTCCGCCACCAACCCAGTTACAATCTGTAAAGAAACTGAAAAGGAACGACGGAATGCGAGTTGCAATCGTAGGTGCGGGACTAGCTGGGCTAGCAACTGCCGTAGATTTAGCTGATGCTGGTTGCGAAGTCCAGATTTTTGAGTCCCGTCCGTTTGTTGGTGGTAAAGTTGGTAGTTGGGTTGATGGTGATGGCAACCATATTGAAATGGGGCTGCACGTATTTTTTGGTTGCTACTACCAGCTGTTCGACTTAATGAAGAAGGTGGGGGCGTTAGAAAATTTACGCCTAAAAGAACATAGCCACACTTTTATCAATAAAGGTGGGCGTACTGGTGCTTTAGATTTTCGCTTCTTCACGGGCGCACCTTTCAATGGATTAAAAGCATTTTTCACAACCTCTCAACTCTCACTACAGGATAAATTGCAAAATGCGATCGCCTTGGGAACCAGCCCCATAGTGCGGGGTTTGGTAGATTTCGACGGGGCAATGCGAAACATCCGTAACCTAGATAAAATCAGCTTTGCAGACTGGTTTCGCCGTCACGGTGGTAGCAACGGTAGCATCAAACGCATGTGGAACCCCATCGCTTACGCTTTGGGATTTATTGATTGCGAAAACATTTCTGCTCGTTGCATGTTGACAATCTTCCAGTTTTTTGCAGTCAGAACGGAAGCCTCAATACTGCGGATGCTGGAAGGCTCTCCCCATGAGTATCTCCACAAACCCATTTTGCAATACTTAGAAGCTAGGGGAACTCAAATTCATACTCGTCGCCAAGTGCGGGAAATTCAATTTACTGAATCAGGGGAACAAACCCGTGTTACTGGTATACAAGTTGCTCAAGGTGATGCTGTAGAAACAATTACAGCTGACGCTTATGTTTTTGCCTGTGATGTCCCCGGAATCCAGCGAATATTACCCCAACAATGGCGTAAATGGTCAGAATTTGACAACATTTACAAACTAGATGCCGTACCAGTAGCCACAGTCCAACTAAGATTTGATGGTTGGGTAACAGAACTGCAAGATGGAGAGCAGAGAAAACAGCTAAATCAAGCGGTGGGAATAGATAACTTGCTATATACTGCCGATGCAGACTTTTCTTGTTTTGCGGATTTGGCTTTGACTAGTCCGGCTGATTATTACCGCCAGGGAGAGGGTTCATTGTTGCAGCTAGTGCTGACACCGGGAGATCCGTTTATTAAACAAAGTAATGAAGCGATCGCCCAGCATGTCCTCAAACAAGTCCATGAATTGTTTCCCTCGTCACGGGAATTAAATATGACTTGGTATAGTGTGGTAAAACTAGCACAGTCTTTGTATCGAGAAGCGCCAGGGATGGATGTGTACCGTCCTGACCAAAAGACACCAGTGTCCAACTTTTTCTTAGCCGGGAGTTATACCCAGCAAGATTACATCGACAGCATGGAAGGTGCGACAATTTCGGGACGGCGTGCAGCAAAAGTGATTTTGGAGAGCGTCAAGAAATAACTAACCGCAGGAAGCAAAAGAGGCGCAGAGGTAAAAAAGCATGGCAGACTGGTTAGAGCATACCGTACAGATAGAGGTAGAAGCTCCCATTGAGTTAGTTTGGAGCCTCTGGTCTGACTTGGAACAAATGCCCAAGTGGATGAAATGGATTGATTCGGTGAAAATTCCGCCGGATAATCCGGATATATCTATTTGGAGACTCAATACTGGCGGTCTGGAATTTACCTGGAAATCCCGCATTCTTAAGGTGATTCCCCACCAAATTATTCAATGGGAATCGATTGATGGTTTGCCAAATCAGGGCGCGATTCGCTTTTACGATCGCCACGGTAGTAGTATCGTCAAAATGTCCGTATCCTATGCCATACCTGGGATTATTGGCAAAATCATGGATAACTTGTTTTTAGGACGCGTGGTGGAATCGACGATTCAAGCTGACTTGGAGCGATTTAAGGAATATGCTTTGAATTTGAAGGCTGGGTAAATAGCAAAAACAGACACTAAGCTGCTTGCTGTCTGAGGAAAAAATTACCAAGTAGGGTCACTAAACACATTGATGATCCATTCCTCAGACCCTGGTGGGACTGCGGAAATACAGGCGCGGATGGTATCCCCATCTTCCAATTCCACGGTACAGGCGTGACAGGAACCCATGAGACAGCCGGTGGGAATAAACACTCCAGCTCGCTCTGCTACATCTAAGAGGGCTTCTCCCACTTCGGCATTTACTGTGACATCATCTGGTAAAAAGCGGACGCGGACACTCATGAAATACCAGCCTAGTTAAGACAAAAAGGGCGTTAAGTCTAAATAGCTTTCAATTTCAGTGGCCAAAGCATCTAAGGTTTGTTCGCGCTGTTCCCGGTAGTTAGCAACACCAGTGGGCAGAGATTTCAAACCTCGTTGTTGGCGGAGGCGATTTAACCAAGCGCGTCGCCAAGGGCCGTTATCAAAAATGCCGTGGAGATAAGTACCCCAAACTGATTGACAACTATCTACTAACCCTAAGTTAACATCGTCAAACAGGGGTTGGTAGCCTTGGCTATCTGCTTGTTGTTGTTCAATACGCGATCGCCCCTGATGGATTTCAAACCCATTCACAGGTAAACCTACTTGGGGAAAATTCGAGCTAACTTGGCGCTGGCGAGCGATTTTTTGTCCGGTAATCACAGTCCTGATGGGTAATAAATTCAACCCTTGATATCTGCCAGCTTGTCCTTCTATCCCTTCTGGGTCAGCGATGATTTGACCTAGCATTTGGTAGCCGCCACAAATGCCTAAAACTGTTCCCCCAGATGCGGCATAATGTTGTATTGCTTCTGCCATACCGCTTTTTTGCAGCACCAATAAATCAGCAATTGTGGTCTTTGTCCCTGGAATAATTACTGCATCTGGATGTCCTAATTCTTGCTTGGGACTCAGGAATTTTACTGAAACACTAGGCTCTGATTCCAAGGGGTCAAAGTCGGTAAAATTAGCAATTCTCGGTAAACGAAGAACAGCTATATTTAGTTCAGCTTGGCTTTTGTAAGAATTACGTTCAAATAGGTCAAGGGAATCTTCGGCGGGAAAGGCATGTTCTAAGTAGGGTATGACACCAATAACTGGGATACCAGTACGTTGTTCTAACCATTTAATTCCCGGTTCCAAGATTGATCGCTGTCCGCGAAACTTGTTAATAACTACACCTTTAATCAAGTCGCGTTCTTCTTGATCTAGTAACTCTAAAGTGCCGACTACATGGGCAAAAGCACCACCCCGATCAATATCAACTACCAACATAGTGGGTGCATTTAAATGTTTTGCTACCCGCATATTAGTCAAATCGCGGTGTTTAAGATTAATTTCCGCCGGACTACCAGCACCCTCACAAACCAACAAATCAAATTCTGTCCCTAAATGCTGTAGGGATTCTTCAATTGTCCGCCAACCGAGTTCAAAATATTGTTCGTAGTAGTCTACAGCGCTGACTTTGCCTACAGGTCTACCTTTGATAATCACTTGGGAGGTCATATCCCCTTGGGGTTTCAGCAGGATCGGGTTCATTTCTACCCAAGGAATGACTCCCGCAGCCCAAGCCTGTACTGCTTGTGCGTAGCCAATTTCTCCACCACTGGAGGTGACATAAGCATTTAAAGCCATATTTTGACCTTTAAAGGGAGCCACCCGCCAGCCACGCCGTGAAAGAATGCGACAAATAGCCGTAGTTAGGAGTGATTTCCCTGCGTGGGATGTTGTTCCCACTACCATAATTGATTTCATAGGTTACTATCAGTTTTTTAAAATTAGGGGCAGATGTTTGGAGAAGAACGGTAATATGGCAATCCGTTCGTCAACAGATTACAAGGTCAGAAGTCATGGGAGGATATGCCAGTACTTTTTGTAACCTCAATTACCCCATGTTTATTCTGGTGCTTCTTACCAAGAACCGCACAAATTCGGATAGTTTTGGTAAAGACTTAATAAATGGGGTTGACGCTTGCGTATATTATTGTTCCCTTTTATGCCCTTATCCTAACTTTTCAGTTTTCCGTTCTAAAAAGGTAGTCTCAACCAACGAATTACCAGATTGTAGATGCGATCGCCCCAGGAGGGACTGCGCCAATTTTTACCCTGGTATTTTTCTACCAACTGGTACCCTAGGGGAGTGAGGCGAAAACTATCCGTAATTCCCTGTCCATCAACTTCTCTTCGCAGTATACCCACTTGGATGAGCCAGTTGAGAGCATTATCACATGCTAGTTCTGATAAAGGACGTTTAGTGTAGCCATACTTAACACCACGATCTTCGGCGATCGCTCCCAATGGTACACTCTGCTGACGCATGACTGACAGTAGAGCAATGTTGAAGGGAGAACATAAGAGCGATCGCTCGGCTCGTTCTACAGTGCTAGGAAGATAGAAAAATGTTTTGGGATGATTAGAATGGGGCATAGGGGATGGGGCACGAATCAATTCAAAATTTGGAGTACGATTAATCGCGTCTGTTGACTCTTCTTTCCAGTCTTTGGCTGACTGTATTTTCTGGTAATTTATTTAGTTATTGTAAATTATTGTAAAATTTCAAGTGCATCAACAATCTGAAACAGGAAAAGTTCATTATGCCTCTAGCAGTCGGAACGGATGCACCTGCATTTACCGTCAAAGATACTAACGGTAACACTGTCTCGCTCTCTGATTTTGTCGGTAAGACGGTGGTGTTATATTTTTACCCCAAAGATGATACCCCAGGTTGCACCAAGCAAGCTTGTAGCTTCCGAGATGCCCAATCAGAGTATCAAGGTAAAGATGTTGTAGTGCTGGGAGTAAGTGCGGATGATGAAGCCTCCCATCAGGCATTCACTGCCAAATATAATCTGAATTTTCCCCTACTAGCTGACACAGACAAAAGCCTGATCGCAGCCTACGATGTTGATGGCGGTGGCTATGCCAAACGCGTCACCTACGTAATTGACCCCAACGGCAAAATTATTCATGTCGATGCTGGTGTCAACACAGCAACCCACGCTGGCGATATTTTAGCGGCACTGGGAATGTAGTAGATTTGAACTGAATAATTAAAATTCTTTCAAATTAACTTGAGCCTAAGCCCTGCACCTCCCATTTTGTGGGGCGGCGTAGGGCGTAGCATTAATAATGGGAAATTTAGTTTCCTGACGGTGTGACTAATGGAAATCTGATTTCCAGAGGTGTATTGCCTAAAGGTTGATTTCCTGATGTCGCGGGATTTGTCTGTGGCTGCTTGCCTTGAAAAATTTGCTGTTGCTTTTTTGCAAATGCCTCTGCTTCTGCATCTAAACTGGCGTTTCCTTGGTTGCTATCAAATTGACCATTATTCAGATTAGCGCAGTGAATTAAGTTAAACATATTGAAAGAACCGTCTTGACTACCGCCACAAGGACTGCCATTTGATGAGTCAAAACCAGGTCTGTTATCTGGTTGTCCTAAATCGGCTAAACTGGCTTGAGGCATTAGCAAAGAAGCAAAGCCAATGCCTGCCAAAGTTGTCATAACTATTCTGCTAGGAAGTAAAAACATATTTTTCATGGTTTTTTACCCTAAAATCCTCACTATTTAAGTCATGTTTATATCTTAAGCAAGAGTTCGCCGCAGTTGTGGTTGAATGCTTAACAGAGCCACAACAGCAAAGCCAAGCAATACTAACAACGCTCCACCAAAGGTAACATTACCCCAAGGTGCTTGCATGACTATACTATTCCATCCCCAAGTATTGTGAACATAGAGATAGCGAATTGGTTCAATGGCGTAGCTGAGGGGATTGAGGCTAGCAATCACTTGCAACCACTTGGGCATAAAGGATAGCGGTGCTAAGGCAGTACTAGCAAACAATAATGGTAGGTTAGCGACAAAAATTACAGCAATTAATTCAATATGTCCAGGCAGGGCAAAAGCCAAACCGAGAGAAATAGCAGTTACGCCCAAAGCTAGCAAAAAGACAATCAAGGCGATCGCACCAAGGCCAAATGCATCAGGTAGTCCAGCTCCTAAAAAGGCTGCGGCTGCCACAATTACTGCCGCTTGCAGCAAACTTTGGCTAATAATAAAGATTGCTGAAGCAAAAACAATAGAAAACCGAGATGCTAGCGGCGCCACCAGCAACCGATTTAAAAAGCCGAACTCTCGATCAAACATGACGGGCAAACCCGCATTTAGTGCCCCAGCAAAGGCAGTAAAAACTATTACCCCGGCACTCAAGAATTGACCGTAATTTGTCGTATCACCAAACAAACCCTTGGGGGCGTTTTGGAACAAAGCACCGAACAGTACCAGCCACATCACTGGTTGAATAATTCCCGCCACCAAAGTGGAGGGACGGCGTTGCAGTTGAATGAATAAGCGCCGAGTTAAGGCTAATGTCTCCTGTATCAGTTCGCTGACGAAGCTAGGAGTAGCAGCGTCTGCTGACGGTGACATTGCGGGTTGCCAATTGAGATCAGATTTAGGTGTAACGCTCATAGTAATTTGGGGATTGGGGCATGGGGTTTCGACTCCGCTCTACCCAAGGGCATGGGGCATGGGAGGATGAGGAAGAGTTTTCTCCCCTATCTCCCTCTGTTCCCTATCTCATATTCTGCTTTTTCTCAGCTTTGGGGTCACGGTTAGCGATCGCTGCTAGTTCAGCATCCATGAGGGTTCTGCCTGTGGCGGCGAGGTAAACGTCATCTAGGCTGGGGCGAGATTGGGCAATGCTGAAAATGGGTAAGCCGACGGCGTTGAGTTTTTGCTGGATGGTAATCAGGGCATCATTTTGGGGCGTCACCACCAAGTTTAGGGTGTTACCTTGGGCGGTGTTGATGATGGCTTCTTGCACAAACGGCAAATCTTGGAGGAGATGTTTAGCGGTTTCGGCTTCATCCAGGGGGGAAAACTCACGGATTCTTAGGGTGATGCGATCGCCTCCAACTTGATCTTTGAGTTGGGAAGGTGTCCCAGAGGCAATGACAATTCCTCGGTCAATAATCGCCACGCGATCAGCTAGGGCATCTATTTCTTCTAAATAATGGCTGGTGATCACTACGGTTGTGCCAGAGGCGCGTAATTTCCGCAAGAATTCCCACACCACGAAACGGCTTTCTATGTCAAGTCCCACCGTTGGTTCATCCAAGACTAGAACATCCGGTGCATGAAGCAATCCCGCCGCTAAGTCCAGGCGCTTCCGTAAACCACCAGAGTAGGTTCCTGTCTTTTTGTTGGCGTATTCCTGCAAGCCAAGTAAATCCAAGACTGTTTCAATACGCTGTTTGCCGACGGTGCCCTTGAGGTGATAAAGGGCTGCTTGTAATTGCAACAGTTCTTTGCCTGTCAGCACCTTATCTAAAGCGACTTCCTGCGCTACGTAGCCCAGTCGTTGTCTTGCTACTCTGGGGTTATCTAATACAGAGATGCCAGATACTTCGATTTTGCCAGCATCTGGTGTTGTGAGTGTACACAAAGCACGTAAGGTGGTTGTCTTACCTGCACCATTGGGGCCGAGTAATCCAAAGATTTCCCCCGGTTCTACTTGGAAGGAGACATCTTTGACAGCTTCAACAGCACCATAATGCTTTCGCAGATTTTGAATTAAAACGGCGGGAGCCATGACAGCTAATCCCTAACGATACAAATCTCAACAAAGTCTATCTTTATCTTAGCGGTGATGCTGTCTGCTGAGAGTGTTTTTTCAAGGGAGAAGAGCGCGGAGGTACGCGAAGTATCAATTATACTAGCGGGACGGTATGAGTATACTTCCGCTCTTCCCATACAGGTTGAGCTTTGTCGGCACGAAAGATGATCCATTTTTGGTTAAAGTGAAAGGTGCGATGTATCGCACACGATCGCTATGTTAAGGTGTTAATTTCGCCACAAGGCAATACCACCTAATAAACCAGTGATGTTGGGGATGAGTTTGACGTTGAGGGGGAGATGGATATTTACTCTGACGGCTTCGCCACCACCGATGTAGAGACAATCATAGTTGAACAGATGTTGCAAAGAAGCGATCGCCTTTTCTAAACGCCGATTCCATCTTTTCTCACCAATTTTTTCCAACGTCGCCCGCCCCAGTTGTTCTTCGTAGGTTTCACCTTTGCGGAACTGATGATGTCCCATTTCCATGTTGGGTACGAGTTTGCCATCCACAAACAATGCGGAACCAAAGCCTGTACCTAAGGTAATCACCAATTCTACGCCTTTACCAGCGATCGCTCCCAATCCTTGCATATCGGCATCATTAATTACCCGCACAGGTTTATTTAACTGCTGTGACAATGTTGTTGCTAAATCAAATCCAATCCAATCTCGATCTAAGTTGACTGCTGTTTCTGTGACGCCACACCGTACCACACCAGGAAAACCGACGGAAACACGATGAAACTCCCCTTGTGCTGCTGCTAAAACTGCGATCGCATTAATTACGGTATCGGGTTTTGCTGGCTGGGGTGTCTCTAACCGTCCCCTTTCTGTCAGGGGAGTTCCGGTAACATCCAATACTATCGCCTTGACACCACTACCACCAATATCCACAGAGAGGGTGCGAATTGATCCATTGTCTTCAACCATCGGGTTATTTCCTGTTCACTTCTTCCTATTTGGTTATTATGCGCTGCTATTTCTGGGTGATCCCCAGATATTTCGAGAGTCTTAACAACACCGACCCCGCTAAAATGAGAGTGGCGCGCTCATAGTGAAATGCACAGCTTTATTCCCCCAGAACGCTTTTTTCCCTACCTAAGTTGGACTGATATCCAGGCAATGCCGGATAAGGAAAATGTGGTAATTATTCAACCAGTAGGAGCTATTGAACAGCACGGCCCGCATTTACCTTTGATTGTGGATGCGGCGATTGGTATGGGGGTATTGGGAAAGGCGTTAGAAAAGCTGGATGACAGCATTCCTGTTTATGCTTTGCCCAGCATTTATTATGGTAAATCTAACGAACACTGGCACTTTCCTGGAACAATTACTCTGAGTACGGAAACCCTCACGAACACAATTATGGAAGTGGGAGACAGTATTTACCGGGCGGGGTTTAGAAAGTTGGTGTTGATGAACTCCCACGGTGGACAACCGCAAGTCATGCAAATGGCGGCGCGGGATTTACATGTCAAGTATGAGGACTTTTTGGTGTTTCCGTTATTTACTTGGCGTGTGCCTAATGTTACTAAGGATTTGCTGACACCGAAAGAGGCGCAGCTAGGAATGCACGCCGGCGATGCGGAAACTAGCATCATGCTGGCACTTTTGCCAGATCAAGTGAAGCTAGAAAGAGCTGTGGCTGAGTATCCACCAGCACAACCAGAAGGGAGTTTATTAAGTTTAGAAGGTAAGCTGCCTGTGTCTTGGGTGACGCGGGATATTAGTAAAAGTGGCGTCATTGGTGATGCTACTACAGCCACGAAAGAAAAAGGCGATCGCATTTTGGCATCTGTCTCTGATGGTTGGGTAGAAGTAATCAAGGAGATATACACCTTTCAACTAACCCAACCTCAATTATAGGAATACCTACCAACAGTACTAAGTAAGTATGCTAAAGCCCTCACTACGAACTTTTAAATTTGTTAGTGTAGAGATAATGGCAGATATGTGTTGGTGATTCATGTAGCTGTGTAATTAAAAATATTATCAGAGAAAAAACTATGACGGCATCTGAACCTCAAATTCTCCGTTCTTATAGCCAAGAAGATGTACAACAAATTCTACATCTAGCGATCGTTCGTCAAGCTGACAGCGATCCTAACAAAGAATTTTCTTATGATCAGTTGTTAGAAATTGCGGCTGAATTAGAAATACCTCTTGATACGTTAAAACTTGCCGAACATGATTGGCTGGTACAACAAAGCGAAGTGCAACAGCGACGGGCTTTTGATATCTACCGCCGTAGCAGATTTAAAAAGCGGATTGGCAATTATGCCATTGTCAATGGTTTTTTGATGCTGCTGGATCTGGTTGGTGGCGGCGGTCTAGCTTGGTCTCTTTATATTTTGCTATTCTCTGGATGCGCTGTTGGGCTTGATGTTTGGAATACGTTTCAAACTCAGGGTGAAGAATATGAAACAGCGTTCCAAAAATGGCAGCGTAAGCATCAAATCAAACGCACTATCAATACAGTTGTGAATAAGTGGTTTAAGGCTTTGCAGATTTAGTTAATTTAATACCATTTTGAAAACATAACGGGACGGATACCTAGTAGGGGCAAACAACCGTTTGCCCTGCTTAACCATACATCAGTCGCAAAGATGCTTAAAATCGATACTTACCACTTGTGTTTTATCCAGTCGTAAATATCTAAATATTCTGCACCTGGAGTGTTCCACGAGTAGTCATACTTCATCCCTTGAATAGCTAGTTTACGGAACTCTGCGGGAGATTGATACCACAAATCAATGGCTCGATTCATAGCTGACTCTAGGGCATAATTATCCGTGTCATAAAACACATAGCCATTGCGTTTTTCTGGTGGTAAATTCTGGTCGTAGTCTCGGTCAAAGACTGTATTTACCAGTCCACCAACACCGCGAACAATGGGAACAGTGCCGTATTTTAAGCCGATCATCTGGGTTAAACCACAGGGTTCATAGTTGCTGGGGACAATAATCATATCTGCCCCGGCATAAATTAGGTGGGATAATTCTTCATTAAATCCCAATTCTAAATGAACATCAGGATTATCATTTAAAAACTGTTTTTCATGGCGGAAGTGAGCGTTAATTCCTGGTTCTGTGGCTGAACCTAGTAATACAAATTGTGCTCCTTTATTTAGGGTATGGTAAATAGCATGATGCACAAGATGCACACCTTTTTGATTATCTAAACGACCAATATAAGCCACAATTGGTTTATCGGTTTGGTGGAGCATTAAGCGCTCCCGCAAAGCTTTTTTGTTATATATTTTTTGTGCAAAATCATCATGGCTGTAGTTATCAGGGATGTGGCGGTCGATTTCAGGATTCCAAAAATCGTAATCAATCCCGTTGAGAATCCCTTGAAATTTATCTCGCTGCGAATACAAGGTATGACCTAAACCACAGCCCACATCTGTAGTACTAGCTTCTAAAGCATGGTTCGGTGAAACTGTCGTCACTGCATTAGAGTAAACAATACCCCCTTTCATATAATTCAAGGCAAAGGGGTTAAAGTTGTCGCGCAGTTTGTCGTACTGAAAGTAATAGGCTGCTTGATTTAAACCTGTAGCCAAGAGAGTTTGGATACCACCTATTCCCTGATGTTTAAAGTTGTGGATGGTATAGCAAACGCGCTGATGCTCCATGCCATGATATTTGTAGATTTCCGAGAGCATGACTGGAACTAAGCCTGTCTGCCAATCATGACAGTGGATGATATCGGGTCGCTTGTTGCTTTGCAATAAAAATTCTAAAGCGGCTTTGCTGAAGAATGCAAAGCGTATATTGTCATCATCACAACCGTAATAGCAGCCGCGATTAAAGAAATTGTCTTCACTGTGGGGTTCAATGAAATAACACAGCCTGCCATGCACCCAACCGCAGTAAACTGAACAGTGAATCGCCGCACCATACCAGGGTACCCACAAGTTGAGGAAGGCTTCATGCAACCCCCAAACATGGTCATACCGCATACAGTCGTACTTGGGCAAAATAATCTCGACGCAATTTCCCCGAATCTCTAATTCCCGGCTGAGTCCGTAAACAACATCCCCCAAACCTCCAGCTTTAATTACAGGAGCGCATTCTGAGGCAATTTGTACTATGTACATGTCCCTTAGTTCACAAAACTTTATGTTTACTATATTTCTATCAGTACATGAAAGATGTACTTATTGACAAGTGTCTAAGTGGGTGATATCCAAAAAAATTTGATTAATTAGGGTACGTTCAATACCATCAGAAAGCCCTCCTAGAACTCTAGGAGGGAAATCAAGTAAAGGGTTTTGTAGTTCCAACTGTCCAATAATATCGGGTTTGATATTTTATGTGGAGCCATGTTGGCTGGACATTACTGCTGTCTGGATTTTAAGACCAACTAGCGACAAGTTGAGCGATCGCACTTTTGGCATCTGCTAGAGACTTCTCACGTGCTTCAGCACCCAAGTTCAGGCTATCAGCGTGGATAAAAGTGACATCAGTCAGACCCATAAAACCGAAAACAGTACGCAGAAAGGGTTCTTGATGGTCATACGCAGCCGCAGGGGTACCAGTGGGGAATGTACCACCACGCGCTGTAATCACGAGTACCTTTTTACTGCTATCCACTAAACCTTGATAGCCATTCTCGGTGACTGTGAAAGTGCGCCCAGGGCGAACAATTTGGTCGATGTAAGCTTTGAAGGTGGAGGGGACATTAAAGTTGTACATCGGTATACCAAAGACCAAACAGTCAGCCGCTAATAGCTCATCCACTAGACTGTCTGATACCTTTAGTAAATCAATTTGTTCCGGTGTGCGTGCATCTGCGGGTGTAAAAGAAGCAGCAATGAACGGTTCGTCTACGTGAGGAACGGGGTTGTGTCCTAAATCTTGGTAGGTAACTGTATCGCCAGGGTGAGCATCTTTCCAGGATGTAACGAACTCGTAGGAGAGGGAGCGGGAAATAGAGCGATGTCTAACGACAAGCCCCTCTGGGTCTACGCCACGGGGGCTAGAATCAATGTGGAGGATATTTGCCATAAATAAATTAAATTTTTTCTAGAGAACCGCGCCTGTAGATAATTAACAAAGTTACAGTCGAGGTAAAAAATGGTTGCCGAATTGACTTTAAACTATGTAAAGTTAATATGAAAAGTAGGCACTTAAAAGTAATGTACTTACTAAAAAGTAACTATGAAAGCTGAAGCAGAAAATCACACTAGGCTAACTTGTGAAGTAGAAACTACCCTCAAGGTAATTGGCGGACGCTGGAAGGTTTTAATTATTAGAGAATTAATGGCAGGTGTCAAGCGTTTTGGTGAATTGCAAAGGGGTTTAACAGGAATTACCCAAAAAATGCTCACCCAGCAACTAAGAGAAATGGAGGAAGATGGTATTATTCATCGGGAAGTTTATGCACAGATTCCCCCAAAAGTAGAATATTCATTGACCCCTTTGGGAAAAAGCCTAGAACCAATTCTCTATGCAATGCATGAATGGGGTATGCATCATTCATCGCAGGTAAACCAGCCTTAGGAATTCAAATATCATTTATCAGGAGAGAGACGCGATTATACTCTTACGAGAAGCCGCTCTACGAGCGTCTACGCGTCTGTACAAGGTCAAGAGTTAAAATTCTCCCCATTTCCCTCATCTCCCCCATCTCCTTATTCCCTATTGATTAGTTTGTAAATATTCAATCGCTGCTGCTAATTTTGAGGGATATCCTTCAGCAAATCTTTCAAACCAAAGCCCTTCAGGGGAGAATGAATCTAATTGATCTAGCCATGCTTTTGCCTGATTTGTTAAAGCTTCTAGTTGTTTTGCTTTGAGTTGTTCTTGACGAATTCTTTCCTGTTCTAATTCTTGCTGTTTTTTCAACTCCTCGGCCTGATCCCGTTCGATGAAATCAGATTTGACTTCATCCAAAAGGCTATCTATTAAAGACAGAGATTTTGGTGATGCTGGAATAGATGGTTTAGCTGTATGTTGTTGTGGCTGTTGGGGAGTCGGTTTTGCTTCTTTATATTCAGTTTCCAGTTCAGCTAACAGCTTGTCAATGGCATCCATTATTTCAAGTTCCGTAAATAGAATGGCTAGTCATTAATGGCATTGAGTAGCACTTCTGATAGACTCATATCTTCCATGTCTTCCATTGTAATTGTGTCACAGATGTCAAACTTAGCACCAGCACCTTGGAGATCATCATCTAAGACTTTCAGAAAACGCGTAGCTTGAGCGTCTGTCCCAACTTGAATGAAGGAAATAGCTAGTTCTTCATCCCGATCCATGCGACGTGAAGCCTCGATAATTACCTTCATTACGGCTTTGCGATCGTCCGGTTCACCGTCAGTAACCACTAAAATTGTCTCACCATTTGGCTTAGTTTGAGCAGCACCTTTGCGTTGAAAGTAATCATCAGTTGCATGTTTCAAAACCGCAGCTAAATCAGTGGTGCCAGATGGGTCATTTTCTTGGAAAATTTGCGCCACCTTCGCTGCTGTCACATTTTCATAGCGCTTAAATCTACCAGAAAATACATAGATGGTAATACCATCAGGGTCAAATTGCTCACACTTACTAGCTAGCGCTAAAGTTGATTCTTGTGCAACTGTCCATCTGCTTCTACCACCCTTTTGATCTGGGGTAGCCATGCTGCCACTTTTATCAATAATCAACGTATAGTCACGATTTTCTAGCATATTTTTATCCCTCAATTGTTAATAATAATTTAGTCAGCGATCGCATTCATTAAGACATCTGCAAGACTCATCTCTTCCAAGTCGTCTAAAGTAACGGTGTCGCAGATATCAAATTTAGCACCGACACTTTGCAATTGGTCATCTAAAGCTTTGAGAAACTTAGTCGCCTGGGGGTCTGAACCTACCTGAATGAAGGAAATTCCTAACTCTTCATCACGATCCATCTGGCGGGTAGCGTTGATAATCACCTCAAATACTGCTTTGCGATCGTCTGGTTCGCCATCGGTGACTACTAATATTGTCTCGCCATTGGGTTTGGTTTTACCAGCAGCTTTACGCTGAAAGTAATTATTGGTTGCATCTAGGAGTACACCCGCTAAATTAGTTGTACCAGCCGGGTCATTTTCGAGAAATATCTGGGCGACTTTCGCTGATGTCACATCATCGTAGCGTTTAAATCTGCCAGAGAATAAGTAAACGGTAATTCCATCAGGATCAAACTGTTCGGCTTTTCTGGCTAAAGCGAGGGTAGATTCTTGGGCGATATCCCATCTGCTTTTCCCACCCGCTTGATCGGGGGTAGACATACTGCCGCTTTTGTCAAGAATTAAGGTATAGTCGCGATCGCTCATCATAGTTTCCTTTGATTGTGACTGTGCCGGTACTAGTGTAACCGTTGCCTGATCGCATTGCATCTACTCTGTAGCGGTTCTTAATTGCCTAGGATACAGAAATGATCCGCACATAGTCGCAACAGTCTCGCTTGTAGCCTGTCCTGTATTCAAAGGCTAGCTTGGACTTTCGACTCTTGACAACCTGAGCACGAAATATACAATTTAAATGCCTCATAGCTGTAATCAGCTAGCTACCCCACGGCAAAATCCGTAAACTGACGCATCCGGGGTAGATGGAATCCCAACACAATATCTTGTTTTAATACACCCATCTCCATTAATTCAGCAGCGATATCATCTTCCGTACCATTCCACTGAATCCAAATTTTGCCATCCTTAATATCTAAATGCATCACGGGGCCATATACCCTGCGTTCATTATGCCAGCCAACATAGATCAGCTGATAATGGTCATGCTCAGTATCAAAAATCTTTTGTGCTTCTACACCATCTTCACCTGAGTCACGTGCCGCATATTGTGTGAGTAATTGCTCAATACACTCTCTATATTTTTTTAGCTTTGCCATCCTATAACCTCTTCTTTTTTATCATCAAATATTAGTAAATTAACTTGACTACGTTGAACTACTTTATCCACAAATGGCTGTACAAAAAACTCATTGTAAATAACCGAGGTTACTGCTAAATATAGAGTTTGCTCATAGCCAAAGTCGGCTAAAGCATAGCGGTAGTTAATATACTGTCCTATTGCTGTATGGAATTCAGCCATTGCAGAAGCACCCAAAAAGCTTTTGACTTCAACAGCTATTTTTTGTTCATCTCGTTCAGCTGCAATAATTTTTTCTGCTCCCAAGTCTATGTAAAGTTTCGTTGTAGAGCTGATACGAATGCGTAATGGGTCATCGGTAATCACCCACCCATCTTTTTGTAGTGCTACTTTGACGGCGTCGTGAAATTTATCTTTGGCTGACATATACCGCCACGAGAATGTTCTGTAAGTATTTTAGCAATCAGCCTCGAATATAAAAACGACCATTGGATAACATACCTTGTCCTAAGAGAGACGCCACGCGATCGCATCCTTGGTTAAATTCTAGTTGACTCATCTTTAACTTGTGCGATCGCTCCCTTTGACACCCAACCACAAAAAACTTGACATAAAAAAACCTCAGAAATATCTGAGGTTGATTCGAGAAGGAGTATTTTAAGTGAGGGAACTATGCAGGATTCAATTGAGATTTACTTTGAAGTAGCTGGATAATCGCTGCCTTTTCTAAGATTCCCACCAGTACGCCGTTGTCACGAATTACGGGAAGCGCGGAAAGCTTTTGTTGTTCTAGCAGTTGCACTACTTCTAATAGTGGTTGGTCAAATTGGACTGTGGTAGACTCGGCGATTGGTCGCATGACTTCTTTGACTTGAGTTTCTGACCATTGGGTTGTGGGGATGGTTCGTAAGTCGTTCGCAGTCATCGCGCCTACTAATTGGCCTTCGTTGTCTGTGACTAAGAACCGATACCATCTGTGCTCACGCATGATTTGCTCATCGGCAAACTGTCTCAGGCTAAGATCAGCAGAGATAATCGGGCTATCTGGAGTGACTGCATCTTCAGCTGTTAAGCCTGTGAGTTTTTCTTGTACCCTGGCGAATTGGGCGGCGTTACCTGCGTTTTGCAGCAAGAAGAAACCGATGATTAAGTTCCAGAAGTTGGCAGCGCTACCAAATAGTATCAGTGGCAGGACACCAGAAGCGATCGCTACCCAACCAAATACTTGTCCAACTCGGCTAGCAAAGGTCACACCTTTGTAAGGATTACCTGTAACCTTCCAAACTAGCGCCTTCAGTATATTCCCACCATCTAAAGGTAAGCCAGGAATCAAGTTAAACAGTGCTAATGCCAGGTTCACAGAAGCTAAAACGCCGAGGATGGCTGCTGCTGCGCCTGATACAGATGTCGCTACACCAATAACTGTAAGTATTCCACACAGTAATAAGCTTACCAAAGGCCCAGCGATCGCTACCCAAAAAGCTTCACCTGGGGTTTTCGATTCTTTCTCTAGGCTGGCTAACCCACCAAATATAAATAATGTGATGGATTTAACATCAATGCCTTGGCGAATAGCGACGAAGCTGTGACCTAATTCATGGGCGACGACAGAGGCGAATAGCAACAGCGCTGTCATCAATCCCAGTGACAAGGCTAACCCCCCAGACAATTGGGGAAATTGCGCCGCTAGTCCATTGCTATAGCTCCAAGTTACTAAGCCCAGCACTAGGAACCAGGAAGGATGGATATAGAAGGGAATACCGAAGAGATTACCAACGCGAATTGTGCCATTCATGTCGTTCACCTTTGATTTCAGTTTGAGAGGTTTGTTTTTCTCTCGATGTTTATAGTGTAACGAAGTATTAAGTAATTTTAATCTTTGTAACGGTCGTGGTGTCCGTCCGTTTAGGTGCGGTTATTGGGAATGGGGCATTGATTATTCTTCACTATCCTCCCTCATCTCTCCTTCCCCTTCTTCCTGATTCCCTATTTAAAGCGAAAAACCCTAAGTGGTTGGCGACTGGGCGCTCACGCATGGGGACGTGGGTATGAATGGGTGCATTGAGTACCTTAACTCCGTCGCTGGTTGTAACTGCTAGTGTAGTGGAACCACCACCATCCATTTTGAGTGCTGTATATACACCTAGGTCTGCTACTGTTTTGCTTAACTCAGGGATCGTTAGTCCATCGCTGTAGAATGGTTGCTTACCATCAACAATAATCAACCACAGTTTTGTCCCTTCTTTGTTGACAGCCACTACCACCCGTGAATAAGGTTGGTCATCAGGTAACTGAGAAATCACAGGTTTACCATCAGTAACCAAAATCTCTTTACCTGCAACCCCTTGGACTGTATCTTGAGGACACTGACCACTTGCTAAAATTTTGGCAACATTTTTGGGAGAAAAGCACACTACACCTCGACTCTGTTGTGGTTTAGCGTAACGAGAGCCATTAGCGATCGCATCCCCTAAAGGATAGGCAATATCACCACTGTGGGGGTAGTAGTCCCAAGGGTTATTTTCACGAAAAGGATAAAAGTAGCTAGCATTGATGGCTAATTGCAGCTGGAATTCACGCAGAAATTCTGTTGTAGTCCTGGCTTTGGTGGTTCCCTGCTCTTGATTTGGGATTCCAGGAGTTACCAAAGGTTTCACCCCTGCTGCTGTCAAGTCAACTGTGACGATATGCATCATCACCAGACGTGGTGTGGATAAAGCACGGCGTTGATAGACAACACCATTAAACAAAATTTGCTCTTGATTGGTTCGGGGTGGGCGAGACAAACACAGCAAAGCATATAATACTAATGGTGATAGCAGTAAATTGATACCAGCAATTATCCAAAATCGTCGATGATCGCTTTTTTTTCGGCGTTGCATAGCTGATGTGATCTAAACTTGCATTCAGCTAAATACAGTATATTTGGGGAGAATTCCTTAGATTTGCGAGGCCGTGGTTTGCGCGATGGACGGACACACACCTAATGGTTGAGCCGATCGCAAAACTGCATCCAGCAACCCCGGAAACAAAGCTTCTAAATCTTCACACCGCAATTGATTAATATGCTGTGTTCCTTCTTTACGGGTCAAGACTACCCCTGACTCTCGTAAAATCTTGAAGTGATTGGACATGGTAGATTTAGCGATCGCAAAGTCAAACCCAGCACAACATTGTTCTCCTTGAGTCGCCAGTAACCTCACAATCTCTAGCCGCACTGGATCGCCCAGGGCATACAACACTCCTGGTAAAGAAATATCTTTTCGGTCTGGGTGATACAGAAATCTCATAGTTGCATTATCTCATGGAATAGCGTATATTTTGATTATTCGACAATATCGAATTACTGAATTAAGTCCAGGAGGACAAATCATGTCATCCATTACAAATGTCACAGAGGCCACATTTAAACAAGAAGTGCTGGAAAGCCAACTTCCTGTCTTAGTGGACTTTTGGGCACCTTGGTGTGGCCCTTGTCGGATGGTAGCTCCGGTTGTGGATGAAGTTGCTGGCGAATACGAAGGACAAGTAAAAGTGGTGAAGCTGAACACAGATCAAAATCCCACAGTTGCTAGCCACTATGGAATTCGTAGTATTCCCACACTCATGGTATTTAAGGGGGGTCGGCAAGTTGATATAGTCGTGGGAGCAGTGCCGAAAACCACCTTAAGCAAGACTTTATCACAGTATATTTAACAAGGTAAAAGCGGGGTGGGCAATTTGTCTGCCCGATCTACGTAAATACTCAACTTTTGGATAGTGGATTTAGGTAGGGGAATTTCTGTTAGCTAGTGAAAAACTAGTAGGAATTGATATGGACTTCAAGTTACAGGGTAAATCTGCGCTAGTGAGCGGCTCAACCGCAGGTATTGGTTTGGCGATTGCTCAAATCTTAGCGCAAGAAGGTGCATCAGTGATTGTCAATGGTCGTTCAGAACCACGAGTTGCAGAGGCGATCGCGAAAATTCAGCAAAGTACTCCGGGAGCTTTGGTTTCTGGTGTAGTTGCAGATGCAGCTACCAAAGCAGGAGTAGAGCAAATATTTCGACAAGTTCCTCATGTTGATATTCTGATTAACAATCTCGGTATTTACGAGCCAAAACCTTTCTTTGATATTAGTGATGAAGATTGGCTGCACATATTTGAGGTGAACGTACTCAGTGGAATTCGCCTGAGTCGGCAATACTTGCAAAAGATGTTAGCGCAAAACTGGGGACGGATTATATTTATCTCCAGCGAATCGGGTATGCAAATTCCCGTAGAAATGATTCACTATGGCACAACTAAAACTGCTCAGTTAGCGATCGCTAGAGGTTTAGCAGAAATCACCATTGGTAGTGGAGTGACGGTAAATTCCGTTTTACCAGGGCCAACCCGTTCAGAAGGTGTAGAAGACTTTATCACCAAGCTAGCGAATGAGCGTAATATTAGTTCTGCTGAAGTCGAAGCCGAATTCTTTCAAAATGTGCGCCCAACATCCCTGATTCAACGCTTTGCAACTAATGAAGAAGTCGCAGCACTCGTAGTTTACTTGTCGAGTCCTCTAGCTTCAGCAACCAATGGCGCAGCTGTGCGGGTAGATGGCGGCGTCATTCGGTCGATTGTTTAGTCAAATCATCAATTCAACTTTCAGGAGAATCTCATGAATCCGTTAGTCCAAACACAAGCTCTAGATGTACCAAGTGCAATCATCAAGCGTCGTTCCATCAAAACTTTTAAAACAGACCCCATTGCCCCAGAACTGCTGAAGCAACTGGTAGAGTTGACTGTGGCTGCCCCTAGCAGTTTTAATATGCAGGACTGGCAAATTATTCTCGTCCAAGATGAAGCGCAAAAAGCAGCCCTATCAGCTGCGTCATGGAATCAACAACAAATTATCCAAGCACCTGTAACCTTCGTCTTTGCTGCTGATCCGAACGCAGGCGAACAAGACTTAACCCCAGTTTATGAGCAAGCCCTACAAACTGGAGCCTGGAACGAAGGTACAGTCAACTATTTCAAAAATGCCATTCCCCAATTTCAAGCATCATTAGGAGACAAACGCCGAGAATATGCCGTGAAAGATGCCATCATTGCTGCTACTCATTTAGTATTAGCAGCAGAAAGTTTAGGGTTATCCACCTGCTTTATGAATGGTTGGATTGAGGAGCAAGTCAAAGAAGTGATTGGTGCGGCTGACAAACCAGATTTAGCGATCGCTGTTTTAGTTCCCGTTGGTTATGCAGCAGAACCACGCTTAGATCCTGGTCGCTTACCATTTTCCTACAACGTGTCTGTGGACAGAATAGGTAATCCATATCCAGGTTAGTGATCTGATTCTGTGGTGAAGAAGAATTGCGTCCTGGTGGCGAGAATTTCTCTAAAATGCACAAACTAGGAAAAAACCATGATTGAGCTTTACTATTGGACAACTCCCAACGGCCATAAAATCACAATTTTCTTGGAAGAAGTGGGACTTCCCTACACGATCATTCCCGTCAATATTGGCGCTGGTGATCAATTTCAACCTGATTTTCTGAAGATTTCTCCCAACAATCGCATCCCTGCCATTATTGATCGTGAACCTGTAAATGGTGGTGAGCCAATTTCTGTGTTTGAGTCTGGGGCTATTTTGTTGTATTTAGCAGAAAAAACCGGGAAATTGATTCCTCAAGACATCCGCGATCGCGTCGAAGTCCTGCAATGGTTATTCTGGCAAATGGGGGGTTTGGGGCCAATGGCTGGTCAAAACCACCACTTTAGTAATTATGCTCCCGAAAAGATTGAGTATGCAATTAACCGCTATGTCAAAGAAACAGGGCGGTTATATGCAGTCTTAAATCAGCGACTAGCAGACCGAGAATTTGTGGCGGGTGATTATTCCATCGCAGATATTGCCGCTTATCCGTGGATTTTACCCCATGAACGCCAAAGCCAAAACTTAAATGATTTTCCCAATCTCAAGCGTTGGTTCGAGACAATTAAAGCCCGTCCGGCGACAATTCGCGCCTACGAAAAAGCGGACGCCTTGAAAACTCAGCCCTTGGATGTGGAAAGGTCTCGGGAGTTGTTATTTAATCAGTCAGCAAACACGGTTCAACGTTGAATTTTATAACTCAAAGATTCTCAGACTAAGCCTGCCAATGCAGGCTTTTTTCATTTTGAATTGATTCATGAATGTTTGCTATCACATCTCTATTTATTTGGACTTGTGTTTCTCTAAATTAGACGTGCATCAGCTTACTCTCTGCAAGCAGACTTTTTGAAACTGTTCGACATCCAGAGTATTATGCTGATGATTTACTGCTTGGCCGTCTACCAAGGCTTGTTGAATTTCCCAACCATGAAAGTTAAGTTGTACTCTTCGATAAGGGAAAGGATAATCTCCCTGCTGCTCCCAAGACAGTTCTAACCGATAGCGATCGCATCTCAAGTAAAATCTATCCAACCGCCACGGGCCATATCCATCTCCCGCATCGCTATAAATTTGACCTTCATTGCTACAATTCACAGATGGATAAACATGCAGAATTAGTTGTTGACCTTCCTCCATTGGCAAAATGCTTCCCGCCTTCACTAGCAATGGTATCTGTTCTTGTGGTGCGGGGATTTCTATCTGCTTTCCACCCTCCAGTAATGTATCATCCCAAAAGTTATACCAATATCCTTTAGGTAGGATTGCTGCTCTTGAAGTTGCGCCTTCTATCACAATGGCGTACACCAAAAGAGTATCGCCTAATAAAAACGCATCATCCACACTCCAGAGGTTAACATCGTCCCTATCAGCCCAAAACAACGGCCGCACCAGAGGATAACCAGTTTGGCTGGCTTCCCAAGCTAGGGTGTAAAAATATGGCAGCAGTCGATAGCGCAATTTGAGGAATTCCCGGACGATGCTCAGGACTGGTTCACCAAAACTCCAAGGTGTACGCGGTTTGACGTTGTTGGCAGAGTGGGTGCGGAAAAAAGGTAAAAAACATGACATTTGGAACCAGCGTAAATACAGTTCGGCGCTGGGATCGCCTTTAAAACCGCCAATATCAGCACCACTGTAGGGAATTCCCGATAAACCCAAGTTCAGCACCGTGGGGATAGTCTGATATAGTCCTTGCCAACTGGTTTCAATATCTCCTGTCCAAGTCCAGGCATAACGTTGCAACCCTGCCCAACCGGAGCGGGACACAATAAAGGGGCGGAGTTCTGGTTTATACTCGCCTAATGCTTCGTAGGCAGCCTCAGCTTGTAGTAAACCATAGACATTGTGGGCTTCTAGGTGGTCACCGCCTCTACCTTCCAGAAAGTGCTGGGTTGAGTGCTGGGGTAGGCTGGGATCTCCCCACAAGACAAATACTCCAGGCTCATTCATATCATGCCAAAAACCAGTAAAGCCTAAATCCAGGAGATATTCATATTGCCGACTCCACCAGTGGCGGGCTTGGGGGTTGGTGAAATCTGGAAAAGCGCATAATCCGGGCCAGACAGGAGCAATTACGAGTTTGTCATTGGGAAGTTTGCAAAAGACATCTTGTGCTCGCCCCTCCTCAAATAGCTTGCTCTTACGGTCTGCTTTCACTCCGGGATTGACGATCGCAATTAAACGTACACCTTTAGCAATCAATTCTTGGTTAAATTCAGCTAATTTAGGAAAACGATCAGGGTCAATAGTGAAAGAACGAAATCCATCTTGACAGTCGATATCCAAATGGATAGCACTCAAGGGCAGGTCATGAATGATAAATCCTTCAGCTGCTTCTCGGACTGCGGCTTCTGTCTCATATCCCCAGCGTGACTGATGATAACCAAATGCCCAACGGGGTGGTAGAGTTGGGCGACCTGTTAACTGTGTGTAACGATCTAGTAGTTGTGCGGGTGAACCGATACTCAGATAATAGCGCAGCGCTCCCCCATCAAAATCGGCCGCAGTGAAACCGTTGAAGCTAAATGTGGCGTGGTGGGTATTTTCATAAAAAATTAAATAACTGCCAAAGTCATGCAAACCCATATAAAGAGGAATGCACAAATAAAGTGGATCGGTTCCTGAACTATATTTACCTCCAGCATCATAGTTCCACATTTTGTAGCTGGTGATGCCTGGTTCCCCATCTGCTGTTGTACGTAAATTCAGTGGGGCTGCTCGTTCTCCCAATCCATAAATGTGTTCTTCTGGGCGCATGTGTGCTTGATGTAGCCAACCAGAGGATTTTTGCTGGGGAGGTAGTTCTCTACGGATGGTTTTGCCAAAAGCATTCTGAAATTCTAGGCTACCACTTGATTCTACGATTACTCTGAGTGAACCGTTGGATATGACCCAGCGATCGCCCAGTTCCTGAAAAGTCGTCTCTACCCCCAAACCGTCTTGACGGGAAATAGCATAGGGAATAGGAGGTATCCCAGGTAGCCAATTAACACTGACTAAATCACTAGTTAAAAAACAGATTTCTAATTCAACCTGGGGAAAATAGAAATGTCCACCACTTGCTGTAGGTTCAAAACGAAGGATGTTACCGACTTGGGCAAACACTTTGTGATAACTTTGAAACGGTTTTTCTAACCAGTCGCGTTGGAGTGGATAGAATAGTGATCCAAAAAATCGTCGTAATTTGACGATACGCAGCCTCAATGATATTTGTTTCCAGAAATCCATAAATGTTCCCAGACTATCTAAGAATCGCAACTTGGTATGATTGGGGAATTTTAGAGGTGTAGATATCTGTGGCTATGGGTATGGGTTGATTGCGGTACGCAGCTTCTAGTTGCCGATAATACTTAAAAGTCAGGATTTTAAACTCTATCTGAAGACTGTAGACTTGTATTCTGCAAAAGAGATAATTAGTTTATTTAAGAAAGACAAAAAAAAGCTCACAGCAACGTTGCCTCAAACAGCATTGTTATCTTTGTTGATGGGTGAATTAATATAAATCATCAGCCGTTGGGCTGAAAAAATCTCTATTTAACTGACAAATTTTGGAAAAATCAGTACAGTTATACGAACGAACTTTAAAAATCAACGTCTCAATTATCTGACGATTAGCAGTGAACAGTAAACAATGCCTAAATGACACTATAGGATTCAATTTACATGAGTCGAAAAATCAAGAAAATATATCAGCAGTCTGGAGTAATTCCTTACAGAATGCAAAACGGCAAAATCGAAGTCTTATTAATTACTACCCGCGATCGCCAACGCTGGGTTATACCTAAAGGAGGAATATCAAACGGCATGAGTCCACCCGAATCAGCAGCTAAAGAAGCCTGGGAAGAAGCCGGGGTAATTGGGCGGGTAAATGCTGACGAAATCGGTACTTACAAATATCGCAAGCGAGGCAATACTTATAAAGTGAAGATATATTTATTACCTGTGGAAATATTCAGTGAAGATTATCCAGAAGCAAGTCACAGACAAAGACAGTGGCTAGAACTTACTACTGCTATCCAGCAGATTAAAAAACGTTCACTTCAAAGGATTTTTAAGGGTTTCCTCCAGACTGAATTATATTCTTATGCGTCGGTGCGCTAGTCTAAAAATTATCCTATTCGGTAAATTATTTCAAGATTCCAACAAAAAATCCCCCGCCTCACGACGGGGGATTTTATTACTCACCTACAAAACTAGTAGCCAGATCAACCGAACTTACCAGCCGTGGAGGCAATTAAGAACGCTGCGTAGGTAAAGACGTAGCCGACTGTGAAGTGAGCTAGACCAACCAAACGAGCTTGCACAATGGATAGAGCAACGGGCTTGTCTTTCCAGCGAACCAAGTTAGCTAGAGGAGTGCGCTCGTGTGCCCAAACAAGGGTTTCAATCAACTCTTGCCAATAACCTCTCCAGGAGATTAAGAACATGAAGCCAGTTGCCCAAACTAGGTGTCCAAATAGGAACATCCAAGCCCAAACAGACAGGTTATTCACGCCATAGGGGTTGTAACCGTTGATCAACTGAGCGGAGTTAGCCCAGAGGTAGTCACGGAACCAGCCCATGAGGTATGTGGAGTTTTCGTTGAACTGAGCAACGTTACCTTGCCAAATACCTAAATGTTTCCAGTGCCAGTAGAAGGTTAGCCAACCAACTGTGTTCAATGCCCAGAACAGAGCGAGGTAGAAGGCATCCCATGCGGAGATGTCGCAAGTACCGCCACGACCGGGGCCGTCACAGGGGAAAGCATAGCCGAAGTCCTTTTTATCGGGCATCAGCTTAGAACCACGGGCATCCAAAGCACCTTTAACGAGTACTAAGGTGGTGGTGTGCAGACCAAGAGCGATCGCATGGTGTACCAAGAAATCGCCAGGGCCAATTGTTAAGAAGAGGGAGTTGGTACCAGAGTTAATGGCATCCAGCCAGCCAGCCAACCAAACGTTACCGTAGTTGGGGTAGGCTGTGTAGGCAACGCTATCGGGGTTAGACAACAAGGTGTCTAAGCCGTAGAGTACCTTACCGTGAGAAGCTTGGATGAATTGAGCAAATACTGGCTCAATCAAGATTTGCTTTTCAGGAGTACCAAAAGCAACCACAACGTCGTTGTGGACGTACAAGCCGAGGGTGTGGAAGCCCAAGAAGAGAGACACCCAGCTGAGATGGGAGATAATCGCTTCTTTGTGCTGTAGCACACGGTCGAGTACGTTACCTTTGTTTTGTTCGGGGTCGTAGTCACGAACCCAGAAGATTGCTGCGTGAGCAAAAGCACCTACCAACAGAAATACTGCAATGTATTGGTGGTGGGTATACAGCGCTGCCTGTGTGGTGTAGTCCTTCGCAATAAATGCGTAGGGAGGCAGGGAGTACATGTGCTGTGCCACCAGAGAGGTGACGGTTCCCAAAGCTGCCAAAGCTAGTGACAGTTGGAAGTGCAGGGAGTTGTTGATGGTGTCGTACAAGCCTTGGTGAGGCAAGTTGAACGGCCCTTCACTCTTTGTACCAGGTACTAAACCAGCTTTGGAGTTCAGCATTTCTTTGATGCTGTGACCAATGCCGAAGTTAGTCCGGTACATGTGACCTGCAACAATGAAGATCACAGCGATCGCCAAGTGGTGGTGAGCCATGTCAGTCAACCACAAGGATTCTGTCTGGGGATGGAAGCCACCCAAGAAAGTCAGAATCGCTGTACCTGCACCAGTAGAGGTGCTGAATACGTGACCAGCAGTGTCGGGGTTTTGAGCGTAAACACCCCAGTTACCTGTAAAGAAAGGTGTTAAACCTGCTGGGTGCGGCAAGGTTGTCAAGAAGTTATCCCAACCCACATGAATACCACGAGATTCAGGGATAGCAACGTGAACCAAGTGACCAGTCCAAGCCAAGGAACTGACGCCAAACAAACCAGCTAAGTGGTGGTTGAGGCGGGGTTCAGCACTCTTAAACCAAGAGAGGCTGGGACGGAACTTGGGTTGCAAGTGCAACCAACCAGCGAACAAGAACAGTGATGCTAACAGCAGCAAGAACACTGAACCGGTGTACAGTTCGCTATTTGTCCGCATACCGATGGTGTACCACCAGTGGTAGACACCAGAGTAAGCGATGTTTACGGGATTGCTAGCGCCCGCTTGGGTAAAAGCTTCAATTGCTGGTTTACCGAAGTGGGGGTCCCAAATCGCGTGGGCGATTGGGCGTACATGCAGAGGATCTTTAATCCACTGCTCAAAGTTACCTTGCCAGGCGACGTGGAACAGGAGGCTGGACGCCCACAGGAAGATGATTGCCAAATGACCGAAGTGAGTAGCGAAAATCTTTTGGTAAAGATTTTCTTCTGTCATGCCATCGTGGCTTTCAAAGTCGTTACCTGTAGCGATCGCATACCATATCCGACGCGTACTCGGATCTTGTGCGAGATCCTGGCTAAATTTTGGAAATTTTGTTGCCATAGGTTTTGATAATTCCTCTGACCTTTAGCCATCAGGTATCAGTTTCTGAAGTTCTGAGTCCTGAGTCCTGAGTTATGAGTTTGCACCCAGCACCCAGCACTCAGCACTCCATAGACTAATTGCTACCCTACTGAAAGGATGTGTGCGTGGAAGAAAGCCCAGGTAGTGGCGATACCTCCCAGGAGGTAGTGAGCCACACCTACTGCCCGACCCTGAGTGATGCTCAGAGCGCGAGGCTGAATTGTGGGTGCTACTTTCAGTTTATTATGCGCCCAAACAATGGACTCAATTAGTTCTTGCCAGTAGCCGCGACCACTGAACAGGAACATCAAGCTGAACGCCCAAACGAAGTGAGCACCCAAGAAGAGTAGTCCGTAGGCAGACAGCGCACTTCCGTAGGAGTTGATTACTTGTGACGCTTGTGCCCACAAGAAGTCACGCAACCAGCCGTTGATTGTGATGGCACTTTGGGCAAAGTTACCACCAGTAATGTGAGTCACATTACCTGCTGCGTCTACAGTTCCCCAGACATCCGATTGCATCTTCCAGCTGAAGTGGAAAATCACAATAGATATGCAGTTGTACATCCAGAAAAGTCCGAGGAACACATGGTCCCAACCAGACACTTGACATGTACCGCCACGACCAGGCCCGTCACAAGGGAAGCGGAAGCCCAAGTTAGCCTTGTCTGGAATCAGACGAGAACTGCGGGCAAATAGCACACCCTTGAGCAGGATGAGGACGGTGACGTGAATGGTGAAAGCGTGAATGTGGTGAATCAGGAAGTCAGCTGTACCCAGAGCGATGGGCATCATCGCTACTTTACCGCCTACAGCCAATACACCACCGCCAAAGGCGTAGCTAACTGGTTCTAGGGCATTGGGTGCAGTTGTACCAGGGGCCAAGGTGTGTAGATTTTGTACCCACTGGGCAAACACTGGCTGTAACTGAATACCTGTATCCGAGAACAAGTCTTGGGGACGACCCAAGGCACGCATTGTGTCGTTGTGGATGTACAGTCCAAAGCTGTGGAAGCCGAGGAAAATAGACACCCAGTTCAGGTGAGAGATGATCGCATCACGGTGACGAATTACCCGATCCAATACGTTGTTTTGGTTCACAACAGGATCGTAATCCCGCACCATGAAGATGGCAGCGTGAGCGGCTCCACCAACGATCAGGAAAGCACCGATCCACATGTGGTGTGTGAATATGCACAACTGGGTAGCGTAGTCAGTTGCCAAATATGGATAGGGGGGCATCGCGTACATGTGGTGCGCGATGATGATGGTCAACGAACCCAAGAAGGCAAGGTTAGTTGCTAATTGAGCGTGCCAAGAGGTGGTCAAGTTTTCGTAAAGACCCTTGTGACCTTCACCAGTGAAGGGCCCTTTATGGTTTTCCAGGATCTCTTTCATGCTGTGACCAATACCCCAGTTGGTACGGTACTGGTGACCAGCGATGATGAATAATACTGCGATCGCCAAGTGGTGATGAGCGATGTCGGTCATCCACAAGCCGCCTGTTACGGGGTTTAGACCTCCCTTGAAGGTGAGGAAGTCAGAATATACACCCCAGTTCAGCGTGAAGAATGGCGCTAAACCTTGGGCAAAGCTGGGATACAGATCAGTCAACAAGGATGAGTTCAAGATGAACTCGTGGGGCAAGGGTATGTCTTTAGCTGCAACGCCTGCATCCAAAAGCTTGTTGATTGGTGCTGACACATGAATTAAGTGTCCTGCCCAACCCAAGGAACCACAACCTAGCAACACTTGCAGGTGGTGATTCATCATCGACTCCACATTTTGGAACCATTCCAGTTTGGGAGCGCGTTTGTGATAGTGGAACCAACCAGCAAATAGTAGCAAGGCTGCTAATACCAAGCCGCCAATGGCAGTGCAGTAAAGCTGGAAGGAGTTGGTAATACCCCAGCCGCGCCATACCTGGAACAAGCCAGAGGTGGTTTGAATGCCGTAGAATCCACCGCCAACGTCAGCATTCAATATGTCTTGCCCAAAGATGGGCCAAACAACTTGAGCACTGGGTCTTACGTTCAAAGGATCGCTTAACCAAGCCTCATAGTTGGAAAACTTAGCGCCGTGGAATAGCGCCCCGCTCAACCAGATAGCTACTACGGCCAAATGACCGAAGTGTGCAGCGAATATCTTGCGGGATATGTCTTCTAAATCGCTTGTGTGTGTATCAAAATCGTGGGCGAGGGCATGTAGGTTCCAAATCCATGTGGTGGTTTTGGGACCCCTAGCTAAAGTCCTGTCGAAGTGTCCTGGTTGTGACCATTTCTCAAATGAGGTAGGTACAGGATCGTTATCGACAATCACTCTGGCTTTTTTTTCCTCTCGCTCCGGAGGACTAATCGTCATTCGACCTCCTCTCAAGATAAGGAATGAGGACTCAGGAAACCACAAAGTTAATCATTACCGCTCTCTCCAGAAATTGACTGGAGCAGCGATGAAGACCCAATGTGGAAGTTTGTTTCTGTTGAATTATAGAGTCTCTACTTGTACATTGTTGGAGAGATGTTAACAATAATTCAAAATCACTGAAATAATTGCCTGAACTACCTTTTAACTTTGAGGCAATGGGCAAAAAGTCAATAGATTATTCATTTTATTTACAAAGGATAACAATTCGTAAAACTTATCCTTCAAGGGCACGAAACTAGTATTTTGTCTGTTTTTGTTGCTGCTATTGACACAAAAATACTCATAGTCAGTATGGGTAGTTCACGCTATAGTTCCGTATGGACATTTCGAGCCAAAATATTTGTTCAGTTGTTAAAGACTATCATTGGGTAAACGGCATGAACTCGTGGCAGAAGACGGTGTTGGAGAATCTCCTCGCCAAGAGGTTCGCTCTTTTGAGATGGCTAATGACGTTTTTATTGGTTGTCAGTTTGACCAGTTGTGGAGAGAAAGCTGTCAGCCAAGATGTGTCTACTGGCTATGGTGAAAAACCACAACTGATTTCCAAACAATTTTCGGAAGTTTCCCCGCCAGATACAATTCAAGACCTACGGTCAGCCTTGGAAGCTGATCAGCCGCAGGTCAGTATTGTTACTCCCCAACCTGATGAAGTCCTAGAAGACAACAGAGTTACAGTCCGGTTGCAGGTTAAGGATTTACCCATATTCCAAGACCCAGAACTCGAACTAGGCCCCCATTTGGAAGTAATTCTTGATAACCAGACTTATAAAACTGTTTATGATCTAAATCAGCCCCTAGTTCTGCGAGACTTGTCACCAGGGACTCATACTCTGCGTGTCTTTGCTTCCCGTCCTTGGGATGAAAGTTTTAAAAATGAAGGTGCTTACGCCCAGACCACATTTCACATTTTCGCTAAAACGGATGACAATCACCCTGATCCAGCTCTACCACTACTGACTTATAACAGTCCCAAAGGTGACTACGGAGCAGAACCAATTTTACTGGACTTTTATTTAACTAACGCGCCTCTACAAATCCTGGCTCAGGAAGATCCCAACGATGTAATTAGCGATTGGCGTATTCGTTGCACAATCAATGGTGAAAGCTTCGTTTTTGATCGCTGGCAAGCAATTTATCTCAAAGGCTTCAAGCCTGGAGAAAACTGGGTAAAGCTAGAATTTCTAGATAATCAGGGAAATCCGGTTAAAAATGCTTTTAACACTACAGTTAGGTTAATTAACTACCAGCCCCAGGGTCAAGATACTCTCTCCAGAATCGTCAGAGGGGAACTGAAAGCTGATGATGTGCGTAGCATTGTAGACCCCAGCTATGTTGTCAAGATTCCACCTACCCAACCCACGCCTGAGCCAACAGCGACTGCAACTCCTCAAATACCACCACAGGTAGAAACACCAGCACCCACGCCCAAGCCAACAGCGACTGCAACTCCTCAAATACCACCACAGGTAGAAACACCAGCACCCACGCCTGAGCCAACAGCGACTGCAACTCCTCAAATACCACCACAGGTAGAAAGACAACCGATTCCAGAAGTAGAGATACCAGAGACAGCCAAAACACAGCCAGCACAACCAACAGTTACACCCACGCCTACGCTGACGCCGGAACCACAGCCAGAAGTCACGCCAACACCCCAAGCTACTGAATTACCTGAAAAAGTAGCGCCAAAGCCACAGAGACGGAAATTCAGTGAATATTTCCAGCGTCGCCCTCTTCCCACAGTGACGCCATCTCCCACACTACCCGAGATTATTGAACCTGCTACACCAGCACCAGAACCTGAAACAAGTCTCCCACCTGCGGCTACGCCCCTACAGAAAAACGCTCAATTGTAAACTTTGGGATAAAGCCTCAACAAAAGCGATCGCACCTACAGGATTGCCTACAGAATCCAAGGGAGGACTGTAACAAGCGATCGCTGCTTTATTTGGTACTATTGCTAACAGTCCACCGCCAATACCCGATTTCATCGGTAGACCAATCTTGACGGCAAACTGGGCAGAAGCTTCATACAATCCACAGCTTAACATTACAGCATTGACAATTCGGCGGTTTTGTAATTTTAAAATTTCATGATCACAAGCAAAGAGTTTACCCAGCAAGGCTAAATCTGCAACTGTGCCAGAGAGACAGCAGATTTGCTCGTAAGTGTCAAGAGCTATTTCTAGATTTTCTAGATGCCCGATAGTATGAAGATGATGAGCAATCGCTTGGTTAGTTGAGGAACGCGATGCACGCACAGAAGCCAGCATGACTTCATCTAATGTCAAATGACAGCCTGTGAATTGATTCAGCCAGTGACAAAATGTGTGAGTGCGATCACTAGCGTCTTTTCCTGGTAACTTATCAGCAAGGGTAATTGCACCACTATTAATCATCGGATTGCGGGGGTATCCGCGATCGCTAATTAATTGCTCTAGGGAGTTAAATGGTGCATCTGACGGTTCCACACCCACCCATTGCAAAACTTGATCTGCACCCCACAGTTCAAGGAGATAGAGAAATGAAAATGGCTTGATAACACTCATCAGAGGAAACACACAAGTTGTATCCCCAGAGGCGATCGTTTGTCCAGATGCACAGCAGATATGAACAGCAAACCAACCAGGATCAGCAATAGCTAACTGTGGGATGTGGTTTGGAACTCGTCCTGCTTCAGCTTGGGTTTTGGCTTGCTGTACCCAAACTGATAACTCCGTAGCTGTTAGTGTTGTCAGGTCTTTCAAATTTTAAATTCTCTCAATCTGTTACTGAGCAGGTTGATAGCGAACCTGTAGTGTCACAAAAGCCTGTACCTTTTGTTCTCCCGCCACCACAGATGAAATTGCCATATCCCCCACAACATTGTTCTGTGAATACACTGAGGACATTGGTGCTGGTAATGATGGACGAGCGCTATTAATTTGAATACTAACAATTTCTTGCTGCTTCAGTTGCAAAGCACCAAGAGCTGCTTCTGCTTGAGAGCGAGCATCTTTTGAGGCTGCATTAATGGCATCTTTTTCAGCAGCAGCGATCGCCTCATCTGATGCTACTAATGTGACACTTAAGCAGAAGTTTGCTGCTGACGTTACAGTTTTGGAAACTGATAAAATCACTCAAATTCATCAGTAATATACAGCAGTGCCCTGGGAAATTTCTGACTGATTTATGCCAAGCTGTATTTAGTACAAAAGGTTCCCTATGACTCCTCGTGTAAGAGCGCCAGAATTACCGCAAAGTTACACATGGTTCAACACCGACAAACCCTTATCTCTCAAGCAACTCAAGGGTAGAGTCGTAATTTTAGACTTTTGGACATATTGCTGCATCAACTGTCTGCACATCCTACCAGACCTCAAATATTTAGAACAAAAATATAAAGATAGCCTCACAGTTATCGGTGTTCATTCCGCAAAATTTGACAACGAAAAAGAAACTGAAAATATTCGCCAAGCTATCCTGCGCTACGACATTGAACATCCAGTTTTAGTAGACAGAAATTTTCGGGTGTGGGAAGAGTATACTGTACGCGCTTGGCCTACTTTAATAGTAATTAGCCCAGAAAGTTATGTAATTGGTTATTTTCCTGGTGAAGGAAATCGAGATGTTTTAGATGAATTAATTATCAAACTAATTCAGAAACACCATGAACAAGGCACAATTAACTCCCAAGAACTCAGCTTAACCTTAGAAAAACAACGTCAACCATTAATTACACCCCTAGCTTTTCCTGGTAAAGTCCTGGCTACCCCAGCAGGTTTATTCATCGCTGACTCTGGACATCATCGCCTGGTAATGGCTAGCTTTGATGGCGAAATTCTGCATGTAATTGGGACAGGAAAACCTGGTTTCATTGATGGTGTTTTTAGCACCGCCCAGTTTTTTGCACCCCAAGGAATGACATTTGATGCAAACAAGCAAATTCTCTACGTTGCTGATACAGAAAATCATGCTTTGCGGGGAGTTGACTTCAAGCGTCAAGTTGTGGAAACCATTGCAGGAACTGGTAAACAAAGCCGTAATATCCACCTAAATAGTGGTGCTGCTTTAGAAACTGCGCTGAATTCACCTTGGGATGTGGTGAAAGTGGGGAATGCTTTGTTTATTGCGATGGCGGGATTTCATCAAATCTGGACGATGGATTTAAAAACCAGTATCGTCAAAACTTATGCTGGTAGAGGTGCGGAAGCTTGTGTTGATGGTTCCCTCATGGAATCTGCTTTTGCTCAACCTAGCGGCATTACAACTGATGGTAACGAATTATATATTGCTGATAGTGAAGTAAGTTCCATTCGCGGTGTGAGATTAGTAGAACCACAACAAGTGCGAACTATCTGCGGTAGTGGAGACTTATTTGGTTTTGGTGATGTAGATGGACAAAGTGAAATTGTCCGCCTACAGCATTGCTTGGGGGTGGAATATGCAGAGAATTATTTGTGGGCAGCAGATACATATAACCACAAAATTAAATTAGTCAGCCCGATTACAGGGAATTGTCAAACAGTTTTAGGTGATGGTTCAGTAGGTTTGCGGGATGGTGAAGGTAAGAAAAGTAAATTTTTTGAACCTTCAGGATTGAGTGTTTTAGATTCTAATTTATATGTTGCTGATACTAACAATCATGCAATTCGCCAAGTAGATTTAAATACGTTTGAAGTGACAACGCTAAAATTTGCTGGTTTATGTGCGCCTGATGTTTGTATTCCACCGAATTTATCACCAAAAAGCTGAAAAATCATTGCCTAGGCAACACCCGTTCGCCCATTGTTCGCAAGATGGGAAAAATCAGTTGCTTTCTCACCGTAAATTAATAGGAAATTTCTTGAAGGTATTTCCTCCTGTGAAACGTAATCGTGGGCGCTCATTAATGAGTTGTACTAGTGTCTAACACTCAATCCAAACAATGCATACTTTCCCACCTTTTTCAAATTGGTATAATAAAGTATTGCGGTGCATCTTAATTCGGCGGAATCTCTAGGGGTATAGTACCTATTAACCCCTTACGATAATCTGTTAACAGTTGTCTTGCGCCTCTTTCAACATCACCTTTATAGCGATGTTCTGCTAAGGCGTGTAAGTATGCTTCTCCTGTGTGGGGTGTGGAATCTAGTCCATAGCGTGACTCTAATGGCTTATTTGGTAGCAAATTAGGAGCTATTTCTTGGAGATGATTAAGTATATCGACAAATTCAGCTGCTACTAATTGATTGTCGTAAGCTGCTTCACCAATATCATCACAAATGGCTAATTTTAAAGCCGCACTTTGATCTTCCAACTTCAGTGGAATCACTCCAGGTGCATCTAACAACTCTAACTGTTCAGAAATTCTCACCCAACGTAGTTGGCGAGTCACTCCAGGACGGGCGGCGCTTTCTACTACTCGTTTTCCTAACAGGCGGTTAATTAAAGCTGATTTACCAACATTAGGAAAACCAATAACTACAGCCCGGACTGGACGAGGTAACATTCCGCGATCGCGTCTTCGTTGATTGAGTTCTATTCCAGCTGCTTGTGCGGCTTTCGCAATCGCTGTTACACCTTGACCTTGTTGAGCATTGGTAAAATAGGCTACTTCTCCCTGACTCTTGAACCATTCTAGCCACAGCGATCGCATGTGAGGAGTAATCATATCTAATCGGTTGAGCACTAAAACCCTCGCCTTATTACCCACCCACTCGCCAATTTGAGGATGATTTGTCGCTAAAGGAATGCGCGCATCTCGCACCTCCAGTACTACATCTACCCGCTTGAGCTGTTCTTTGAGGTTCTTCTCAGCTTTGGCAATATGCCCTGGATACCATTGAATAACGTTTAATTTATAATTTTGAGTTAAGGACATAAGTTGTTATTTGTCATTGGTCTTGGTCATTTGGAGACACGTTGTACTGCACCCAGTTCCTATTCCCCATTCCCCGTTACAGCTTGATGCAAGATGAGCCGATTACCATCGGGGTCATAGGCATAAATTTCTCGACCGTGGGAAGCAATAGAAATGTCTCCATGTGGGGGATAACCCAAAGCTTGCAGGTGGGCGATCGCATCTTCTAAATTACTTACCTCTAAACACAAACTTATCTGACTTTTAGTACTCGCTTCAAATTCAGATTCGTTTGTCTTTTTTGGTTTAAAGATACCTAATTTTAACCCAGAAACCTGAAACTCAGCATAGATGTTTGGGATGATGGTTCTGGGTTTTATTTCTAATAATTGCGTATAAAAATTTACTAAATCCTCATTGTTGACTGATGCCAATGTTACAAGTGCGTCTTTTATTATTCCCACAGTAATTTTTTATCTCTATTCCAAATGATAAATTGTAGACAATATTTTGCCACTCTATATGAATAGAAAAAAGTTGTATTTATACCGTGTAAATCTTACAAGATTTGACAAAACTACCCAAATCATGGTATGTCGAAATTGCTTAAAAAGTATGTATTCCTAAATACTTGGATTTATTCGCGGATTTTGCTGTTGTTATTAACACATGTTTGAAACTAAGACTTACGCATTAACACGAAATACAAAATATGGGTGGTTGAGAAAACCACATTTTTCGTAGGGGTACAGCACTGCTCTGTCCCTAAATCGCGGGTTGATGTAACATCAAAAAATGATTAATCACAGCCGAAAATAGCATATTTTCGTGATGCATATCATGACTAATTTGTACAGTGCGTAAGTCCTAATTTTAGCCCTTTCAAGGTGACTCGTGAAATTTCTTTTTTTCTCTCTGCTGACTCCGCTTCTCTGCGGTTAAAAAGTAATTAATTTAACCGCAGAGGAGCAGAGGACACAGTGGTAAGAGGTTATACAGGTCTTTATTTTCAAGAATTTTGATGCACCTTGAAAGGGCTAGTCCTAATACAAATACCTTTTTTGTAAATTAATACTCCCCTAGTTGAAAAATTTCCCTATGTAGTTTACACTGCCCCCAACAGTCAATAATTCGTATCAAAAAATTAAGGAATATTGCGTTTCTCTCAAAACTAGGGGTAAGACTGCGAAATGAGGCAAAACTCCGTGATACGATGCTCTCGGTAAATGTGAAGATTGGGAGAAAACCTTTGACACTACGGGTTGCTGTTGTTGGTTCAGGCCCAGCTGGTTCATCTGCCGCCGAAACATTGGCAAAAGCTGGAATTGAAACTTACCTGATAGAGCGGAAGCTAGACAATGCCAAGCCTTGTGGCGGGGCGATTCCCCTATGTATGGTGAGTGAGTTTGACTTACCACCAGAGATTATTGATCGCCGTGTGCGGAAGATGAAAATGATTTCGCCCTCAAATCGTGAGGTTGATATCAATCTGGTAAACGAAGATGAATATATCGGCATGTGTCGCCGTGAGGTACTGGATGGTTTTCTGCGGGATCGGGCAGCAAAACTAGGTGCAATTTTAATTAATGCGACTGTACATAAATTAGATATCCCCGGCAACAATACCGACCCCTACACCATCCATTATGTTGACCATACAGAAGGGGGATCACAAGGTATTGCCAAAACCCTAAAAGTAGATTTAGTCATCGGGGCGGATGGCGCAAATTCTCGCATTGCCAAAGAAATGGATGCTGGGGATTACAATTATGCGATCGCCTTCCAAGAGCGGATTCGCTTACCCGAAGACAAAATGGCATACTACAACGACCTCGCCGAAATGTATGTTGGCGATGACGTTTCTACAGACTTCTACGCTTGGGTATTCCCCAAATATGACCACGTAGCCGTGGGTACTGGCACTATGCAAGTCCATAAAGCCAGCATCAAACAGTTACAAGCTGGTATCCGCGCCCGTGCTTCCAAAAAGTTAGCCGGCGGTAAAATCATCAAAGTAGAAGCCCATCCCATCCCCGAACATCCCCGTCCTCGTCGGGTTGTCGGTCGCATCGCTTTGGTCGGAGATGCGGCTGGTTACGTTACCAAGTCTTCTGGTGAAGGTATTTACTTTGCCGCCAAATCTGGGCGCATGTGTGCTGAAACCATTGTTGAAATGTCCAATGGTGGTAGCCGCATTCCTACAGAGAATGACCTTAAAGTTTATCTGAAGCGCTGGGATAAGAAATACGGACTGACCTACAAGGTATTAGACATCTTGCAAACCGTATTCTATCGTTCAGACGCTACCCGCGAGGCATTTGTAGAAATGTGCGGCGACTTGGATGTACAAAAGCTCACATTCGATAGCTATCTGTATAAAACAGTTGTACCCGCCAATCCCATCACCCAACTCAAAATCACAGCCAAGACTATAGGTAGCCTGATTCGCGGTAACGCCTTAGCACCCTAACAGTCATTTGTCATTTGGTTGAGACGTTGCACTGCAACGTCTCAACATTGGGTCATTGAATTGATTTATGCCCAATGCCTAAAATAATAAACTTTTCAACTCTGCTTCTGTAAACGGATTCTTTGCGGCTCGTAAATCCTTCACCCAGCGTTGTCGTTTTAATTTAATATCTTGATCTTCAGTCTGGGCAATGTACACTGTAAAATCGGCGATCGCTCCTTTATTATCACCCGTTAATGCCCTCGCCAATCCACGACTATCACGAATTAATCCATTAGTGGGTTCAAGAGAAACAGCTTTTTCACAAGCAAACAACACTTCTTTGGCAAATCCCCTTAAACTACCTTGGCGACAAAGTATGTCCCAAGAATCCGCAGAAATTTCAATTTTGGGGTCTAACTTTTTCGCTTCTGCATAAGCTGCTAGGGATTTCTGAATCTCTCCCTTAATGACAAAAGCCTCGCCTTCTCTCACGGAACGTTGAGCCTGGCCTCGATTGGCAAATACTTCTGCTTTTGCTTCTGGGTCAAATGTAAAATCAGCAACTTCTTGTACTAATGCTACCGTAACTGCCAATGGGTCTGATTTGGAATCAGCATACCATTGCTTGGCTTTGCGAAACTTAGCAACAGCATTGCTGGTATCATTATTTACGGCTAACTTTTCGCCTTGAATCACCAATACTGTAGCCGCATTTAATAAGCGAGATGGCGTTTGGCATTCTTTTAGCTGTTCTAGCACCTCTGGATGAGCAACTAAGTAATTATTGAGTAAACTGCAACCACTGAGTAATAAATCATTAAAATTTAAATCCCACATAATCACTGTCTTATCAAAACCCGCAGAAACCAGCTGTTGTCCATTGGGGTTAAAGGCAACACTATAAACAAAATCCTCATGTCCCTTCAGTGTTTTCAGGTTTTTACCATTAGCAACATTCCAGAGTTTAATCGTCTTGTCCCAACTCCCAGAAGCCAACTGTTGCCCATCGGGGCTAAAAACGACACTCATCACCTCACCATCATGGCCTTTGAAAGTTTTGAGGGTCTTGCCAGTAGGAACATCCCAGAGTTTGATGGTCTTGTCCCAACTCCCAGAAGTCAACAGTTGCCCATCGGGACTAAAGACGACACTCACGACCTCCGCATCATGGCCTTTAAGGGTTTTGAGGGTTTGTCCGGTGGCGATATCCCAGATTTTGATCGTCTTGTCACCACTAGCAGAAGCCAACTGCTGCCCATCGGGACTATAGGCGACACTGGTGACTGAATTATCATGTCCTGTAAAAGTTTTGAGGGTTTGTCCGGTGGCGACATCCCAAATTTTGATGGTCTTGTCATCACTAGCAGAGGCCAACTGTTGTCCATCGGGACTATAGGCAACATTGGTGACTGAATCATCATGGCCTTTGAGGGTTTTGAGGATTTGACCAGTGGCGACATCCCAAAGTTTGATCGTCTTGTCAACGCTGGCAGAGGCTAACTGTTTGCCATCAGGACTGAAGGCAACACTATAGACCCAATTGTTATGTCCTTTAAGGGTTTTGAGGATTTGACCAGTGGCGACATCCCAGATTTTGATCGTCTTGTCACCACTACCAGAAGCTAACTGTTGTCCATCAAGACTATAGGCGACGTCATAAACTAAACCACTATGCCCCTTGAAGGTTGGCAGGATTTGACCAGTGGCAATATCCCAGAGTTTGATTGTCTTGTCACCACTACCAGAAGCCAACTGCTGACCATTGAGACTGAAAGCAACGCTGGTGACTGAATCGTTATGTCCTTTGAGAGTTTTGAGGTTGCGCGCAGTGGCGACATCCCAAACTTTGATGGTCTTGTCCCAACTCCCAGAAGTTAATTGTCGTCCATTGGGGCTAAAGGCCAGACTAATAACTGAATTATTGTGTCCTTTGAAGATGTTAAGGGTTTGACCAGTGGCAACATCCCAAAGTTTGATGGTCTTGTCCCAACTCCCAGAAGCCAACTGTTGCCCATCAGGGCTAAAGGTGACGCTACTAACCCAATTGTCATGCCCTGGGAGGGTTTTAAGGTTTTTACCAGTGGCGACATCCCAGAGTTTGATGGTTTTGTCCCAACTCCCAGATGCCAACCGTTGCCCATCAGGGCTAAAGGCGACGCTACTGACCCACTTATCATGTCCTGTGAGGGTTTTGAGGGTTTGACCAGTGGTGACATCCCAAAGTTGGATAGTTGTGTCAACACCAGCAGCAGCCAACTTTTGTCCATCTGGGCTAAAAGCAATGCTAGTAACTGAGTTATTTTGTCTTTTGAGGGTTTTGAGGGTTTTACCAGTGGTAACGTCCCAGAGTTTGATTGTTTTATCAAGACTACCAGAAGCCAGTGTCAGCCCGTCTGGGCTAAAAGCAACGCTGGTGACTGAATTGTTGTGTCCTTTGAGGGTTTTGAGAGTTTGACCAGTAGCGACATCCCAGATTTTGATCGTCTTATCACTACTAGCAGAAGCCAATGTCAACCCATCTGGGCTAAAAACAATGCTGGTAACTGAATTTTCATGACCCTCAAAAGTATTTACCTCAACGATGCGGTTTTCGAGTTTCTCGTTTGGTTGTAAGTAAACAGCTTGTCGTAAAGTTGCGACGGTTTGCATTTGGATATCGGATCTTGCCGAAATCCAAGGTGTACTTTTGAGTTTTTCACTGGCTTTTAAGGCTTCTAGTAAAGTATCTGGATGTTGTGCCGAGAGAAAAAATGCGTCTGAAGAATTATTGAGGGCATTAATTTCATTCACATCAGCTTTTCTTTTTTGTTCTTCTGCTTCATTTGCCCAGCGCCATGATACCCCTGCGAGAACAGCTAATATTAATCCTGCCGCTACTGAACTAAAAAGGGCACGTTTGAGCACGTGATTTAGCTTTTCGTCACTGAGTTTTCTTTGCCTTCTTTCTTTTTCTAATTCTGCTATTACCTGCTTTAACTTCGGTTCTTGCTGCTGGCGGATAAATGTGGCTAAATAGTCATGCACTAGTTGATAACGGTCAGCTGGATTCTCTGGTAACAAAACCACCAAGCCAGACTTCACAAAAATCTCTACAATCAAATCTAATTTACTGATACCAAAAGCTTGATTCCCTTTAGTATTTGTGTCTCCCGTCTGCGGTGACTCCTGTAACAAGGAGGTGAAGAGAATGTGTCCCTGCTTTTTCAGAGGGGGTGGAGGGTTCTCCGAAGACTTAACTTCCCTCACCGAGAGATACTGTTTTAAATCCCGTTCCAATTCTGCACGAGTCTTAAGAGGACGAGTTCCCTTTTCATCCGTCAGCAAATACAGTAATAATTCCGCCGCTTCTTGATTTTCCTCACCACAATCTTGAATAACTGCTTCTAAGTAACGCCTAACTAATTGTTCTTTAGTACCACGCTGCTGATATTCTGCCAGAGTTGTAATGTTATCTGTTTGCAGTTGCGCCCCAACCACTTGCAACTCAATGGGGCGCACTTGACCCAATTCTTCAGCTAAATCTTCCACTAATTGAGCAACTAAAGCAGGTTCTAAACGAAAGCTAGTCTTCTCAGTTAAACGCTGAATAATTGATTTAGCATCAACAGGTGAGAAATTACCCAACTCATAAAGCACATTATTGCTGAGAATATCATTACCAATAATTTTCATGCTGGGCAAACGATTACACTCCAGCAAGTAATGTAGGTAATCGACCCGCAAAGATAAAATTACCTTCACCGACAAAACATTGAGACACTCTCCCAGAAACTCAAAAAACCGCTTTCTTTGTGCTGGTTCGGTGTATACAAAGAAAAATTCTTCAAATTGGTCAAAAATTAGCACCGTGCGGAGGTTGCGCTGCTCGTTTTCACGCAACTGTGCGAGGAGGGAAGTGAGGTGGTGGGGATATGAGGGTGATGAACCGAGTTCTGAGGTCGATTGAGGTTCTGACTTCCCCGCATCTCCTCCATCTTCATGCTTCCCTCCTAACAACCGTCCCAATTCTTCCTCCCAATTGGTGTAAACGCGCATGACTATAGGTAAATTATCTTGAATGCCGATCGCTTTCTGCTTCAAAGCTGGCAAAATTCCTGCATTCACGAGGGAACTTTTACCTACACCAGATTGCCCATAAATAACTATCAGCTTATAACTGGGTTCGCCAATGCGTTGAATTAAACGTTCTACATCAAGTTGGCGACCAGATGCAGCGATTTCCGTAGCGATATTTTCCTGTGGTGCAGACGTTACATGTAGAGACGTTACATGTAATGTCTCTACTAATGCTTCTAACCTACCTGCACCAATAAACGCCCGCAAGCCAAATCGTTGTTCAATAGAACGCCTTTGCTGTTTAATTTCATAAGCTTTGAGATATTCTCGTTGCTCAAAATAAAGCTGTTGTAAAAAATCGAGAATTTCCAGATAAAATGTGACGTTTTCTTGTGGTTTACCTATTTCTTTGGCAGCTTCTAAACTTTGAACTGCCTCTTGAATTTGTCCTAAATGCTTTTGAGATCGTCCTAGAATAAACCAATATAGACTCAAATCACGAGAATTGAAAAGCTTTTCTGGTAGTTCAGACAAAAACTCTGAGACATTCAGTGATTGTAGATGAGGAGTTGTTGAAGAAATTGCTAAAGCCTGTTGAACAAACTGATTGGCTTCTAACCAGTTTTCTTGAGCCAGTGCCACTTCAGCTAAAAAACCATAATCTCTAGCTAATTCTTTAGGTTGATTGTTGGCTTGATGTACTGCTAAAGCCTTTTCGGCAAAATTTTTCAATGGTTCCCACTTTTGCAAGTCACTGAGAATTTCTCCAAGTTTAACTATGGATTTAGCAATTAAATCTGGGCTTTCAACTTGAGTCAAAAAAATTATATATTCTTCAACATAATGCCAAGTAGATTGCCAATCTGCATGACTTTGATCTTGATTATTAAAAGCTTTGAGATAATAACAATAAGCCATCTCGCCGAGGATTTTTACTCGCCATTCTATATTGTTAACTTGCTGCCAAAGTTGCAAAGATTTTTGATAATGTTCTAAAGCCGCATCTTTTTTGTTATTAACTTGTTTTATAGCACCCAACAAGGATTCTAAATCAGCTTTGACTTCTAGATTTTTATCCCACCCATTACTAATTAAATCTTGTTGTGCTGATTCTAATTCAGTTTCTAGTTTTATATATCTCTGTAAGCTCAGGTTTAAGTGATCACTAAACCATTGATTAGCAGTTTGGATGATAAAGTCTAATAATTCAGGTTGGGAAATAGCAAAATTCCTTGTAATTGCCCAACTCTCCAAATCTGGTGCGACTTGCATCAGTTGTTTGTAGACTTGGTCATCGATCCACAACACTAAAGGAAAAGTAAAATGCTTGCGGAACTCCTCCCTCACCTGATTGGCTGAGGTCAACATTTGGGCTAAATTGCTGACCGATTCTAAGCCCAAAACTGCCAAGCAAGCCGGTAATTCTTCCTCGAATTCCTCACGAATAGCAGTGTAAAGCGTGCGGTTGGATTCTTTTAAATGCAATATACTAATTTTGACCTGACAAATTTCTTGCAATTGCTCTACCAAGCGATCGCGCAAATTGACATAATTACACCGTGCCAAAATCAGCTTAAATTGCCCCACAGAAGCCTCAATCGCCCAAGCTAATTGTTGCAGAGAGCGTAGGCGCAGCCCGTCGTAGACATCGCTGTTTGATAGGTGATCTTCCTGTGGTGTTGATGCGGTCATAGGTCGTCATTTATCGTTTGGCATTGGTAAGGGTTTGAGGTATATTGACCTTTCGTAACCTATTTCTTTTTATTCCTGCTTATTACAAATTATGAATTATTTTAATTCCCTCGCCTCAGCCAAGATGGGATTAACATCAAACCAAGATTCGCCACCATCCCGATATTCAAATACAAAGCGACTGCGAATCAGTTTTTGATAGCCGTGGTCATCACTGACTTTTTTGGTTTGCTTGACATGACGGAGTAATTGCCACTCCTCATCAGAAATCGGTAACATCATTTCGTTGCGACGAGCGCGGACAACTTGGTCTAAAGTATCACTAGACAAAGGCAAAGCCATTTCTTCCATAATCCAGGTATTCAGTAGCCTGAGCAAGTCTCGCACATGTCCGCCGCTCAATATACACAGGCGTTCGAGAGTGGCAGAACTATCAAATAGCTCAGTAATATGACTTTGACGCTCATCTGGCTGCAAGTCAGGAAAGGCTCGTGCTAATACCATCTGTTCTATGAGTGCCATTCCCTGTTCATGGACACTGCCATCAGGCCATTTTACAGGTACCATCGGCAACACCTTGGGGTCTTCTGTGAATCGCTGGGTGAGCATTCCGTAATCATTGGAAAACTTCAAGGATAGGGGCATGGTATAAACTAGATGACAATTAAGCTTGGTGAGAAACTCGCCTTGATCAACAAACAGGTATTCTTGTTGTGGACGACCCCAAGATTTGGGGCGATTATCAATGCGGTCAAGATTATCGACAATGACCACTAGACCACTTTTACCTTGTTGTTTGAGTTTAGCGATCGCAGGTTCGATGAGTTCTTGATTAATCGCTTCTAGTAGTTTGGTTTTTTGCGGTGCGAGATATTGATTCAATTTTTCCCGTAGGTGCTGGTCGCCTTTAGTCTTGGCGGTGATTTCGCCAATTCCCAAGGATAAAGAGAACTTGTCTTTTTCAGCCTCAACACCAACATTACCAATGCCTGGTAGTGGTACCTTGAATTTTACCCCCGTCAACTCAGAGTTTAAAACCCGGCGCGCACCTTGCAACAACTCTTGTAAACGGCTAGTTTCCTCCAGGGTAATTTTATCTAGACTTTGACTCACACGCCGAGCGATCGCCAATAGCACATCGGCAATATCTACATCAGTCATTTCCAAGTCGTCGCTAGACTCAAAATAGACCACATGAAAGCCCTGCTGTTCTAATTCTGCCTTTAGCCGCAAAAGTTCCGTCGATTTACCACAACCAATATGCCCAGTAAACAGGGTGCAGGTGGGTTCATTCGGCTTAAAAAAAGTAATTTTTTGCTTGAGTTTGTTGATGATGTCACCACCCCGCACCGCAGAAAAGTCAATGTAGTACTTTCCATCTGCCTCGTTATTGATCACCAGAGTGCGTCCGGGGTCTGTCGCTTGGTAAAATTGCCGTAAATCTATAGCCATAAATTTAGTAAGTAGTTATTTTAGTCGCCCTGGTTATTTGTAGACTGCTTATAGAAGCCGAGAACAGGTGAAGAGGAAAAGCCACAAAGCAATGAGGATGGTTTACCTATTCCTTAATCTTTTAAGCATAAGAACACAATTACATACAACACACAAACCGAATTTTACGTAAAAATTCGGAAATTTTAGCATAATAAATAAATATATTTAGACAAAAATACCCTTGTTATCCCATCCCTTTATCTCGTAAGACCCCAACTGTGGCACAATAAAGAACGGTGATAAGAAAATCTTGATAAGGTAATTTAGTGAGTCCTACTGCTCAAACCACGGCGAGTGCGCGACGTGTAGTGTTCCCGTTTACAGCAATTGTGGGTCAGGAAGAAATGAAACTGGCTCTGCTGCTAAACGTGATTGACCCCAAAATCGGCGGTGTAATGATTATGGGCGATCGCGGTACCGGCAAAACCACAACTATTCGGGCCCTGGCCGACCTGTTGCCAGAAATTTCCGTGGTTGCTAATGACCCCTTCAACAGCGACCCCAGCGACCCCGATATGATGAGTGATGAAGTCCGCCAATTGCTAGGGCAAGGGGCAGAAATTCCTGTGGACTTCAAAAAAGTTCCAATGGTAGACTTGCCACTAGGAGCCACAGAAGATCGGGTTTGCGGCACTATTGACATTGAAAAAGCTTTATCTGAAGGTGTGAAAGCCTTTGAACCTGGACTACTGGCTAAAGCTAACAGAGGGATTCTCTATGTAGATGAAGTCAACTTACTGGATGACCACCTGGTAGACGTGTTACTCGACTCCGCCGCCAGTGGTTGGAACACCGTAGAACGGGAAGGTATCTCTATCCGTCACCCAGCCCGGTTTGTGCTAGTTGGTTCCGGGAACCCAGAAGAAGGTGAATTACGCCCCCAACTCCTAGACCGCTTTGGGATGCACGCCGAAATCCACACAGTCAAAGAACCAGCCTTGCGGGTGCAAATTGTGGAACAGCGAGCAGAATTTGACCAAAATCCTTTGCCATTTGTAGAAAAGTGCAAAGTTGAGCAAGAAGCACTACAACAGCGAATTGTCAATGCTCAAAAGCTGTTACCAGAAGTCAAAAGTGATTATGATCTCAGGGTGAAAATTTCGGAAATTTGCTCAGAGTTAGATGTGGATGGTTTACGGGGTGACATTGTTACCAATCGCGCCGCCAAAGCATTGACGGCTTTTGAAGGACGCACCGAAGTCACAGTTGAAGATATCCGTCGCGTCATCACATTATGTCTGCGTCACCGACTCCGCAAAGACCCCTTAGAGTCAATTGATTCTGGCTATAAAGTAGAAAAAGCTTTTGCGCGAGTCTTTGGTGTAGAACTACCAGAAGATACAGCACAAAAAAATGGCACAGGTCAACTAAAAACTGGTGTTAGGTAATTTGTCATTTGGGGTTTGGTGTTTGTAATTTGTCATTTGTTAAATTTACTTCACCAATGCCCAATACTTCGACTACGCTCAGTACAAGTGCCCCATACCCTATTCCCAAAACCAAGAAAATATGAGAGTTTGGCACTTTTGGTTAAATAGCTTTATTTTAGCTAGTCAGTATAACCCACCCCGATTTGTAGAATTATTGATGCTAACGGTAGCGATCGCTATGCTAGCCATTGGCACAATTTTACCAGACAGACCCTACTTGGTACTGGGTCTGAGTCTAGTAGTGGGAGCATCCATTTCCATTTTAGTCAGAGAAGCGATCGCTCCCTCACACCAATCCCGAATCACCAAATTAACAGCGCTGCTATTATTATTCATTAGTTTTTATGGCTTTGCTGATTTAATTAATACTCTTTGATTGGGCATTGGGGATGGAAAAAATAACCCTTGACTCTTGACCTTGTAAAGACGCGTAGACGCTCGTAGAGCGGCTTCTCGTAAGAGAATAATCGCGTCTTCACAAATAATCAATTACCATCCCTGCATTTCCACCAATTCCATACACAATAGATTAATTTGTTCCAAGTCAGGTTTATGCGGCAGAGTAGATTTTTCGTAAACGACATCCATTTCAGCCACTAAATCCTCTGCCATTTGCATCACCTGCTCATAAGTATACTCACCCTTAAGAATCGCTTTTAAATCCTCAACATCACCCGCTATTCTTCTATCTACAATCACATTACCTGTTTTTAATATTTCTAGCCCACTGCGGAGCAATCTAATGCAGTGCATCCCATGCTTCAGGTCAAAACCAGACTTTCTTTCCATTTCCGCCCTAGCTGGATTTCTATTTTCTTGCCAGGATAAATAAGCTTTCCATTCTCTTAAAGATACTTGATAAGTTTGACTTTTTTGCAGCAGGCGAATAAAGTCTTTGCGACTGTTGGTGAGTTTTTGAGTATATTCTAAAGTTGCATCAGGCAAAGTATATTGTTTCAGTATGCCTTTGAAATCAATATCTGCTGTTAGTAGTTGATATAGTTGTTCCGCCTCTTCTAAAAACTCAATCCGGCCTCTAATTAAGTTATACAGATACTCCAAAAAAGCATTTAGCTCATCTTTAATTAATGGCGTCTCATCTTCTATGCCAAAATCAGATGGTAGTGGTTTCTTTTCTGGTGGATGCAACAACCACTTGCGATGAGTTTCCATTTTTTTGATTTGAGCAAAAGCGTAACCAGTATAAGTGTGTTTTACCTTCTTGCTCAAAAATAGCTGTTTGTGGTTAATTAAATGCTCTCCTACCGGGGTTAATACAGGATAGCCAGGCAACCACAGTAATTCTAAAACGTTGGGATTGGCTCCAGATAATAATTGAATGACTTTCTTTAATTCATAGATAACTGTGTCTTTATTGCTATCTAGAAAGGGAAAAATACCTGGTTCATCCCAACCGTTTTCTTTCTGTTCTATGCGGTCAAATCCTAAGTAGTATCTTTTGGGTGCAATAAATACACCCCGATAGTCAAAATCAGACTCAGGACGATTTAATCCGTAGCCGTGGCTACCTGCTAAACCAATGAAAATTGCTCTTTGTTCAACTTCTATTCTTTGCATATTACGTGATGAAAATATGGTCATCTTAACTCATGTTCTACGCTCGTAGTCACGACTTTAGTCCTTCATTAGACATCAACCGAATTTAATGATGCGTTCCCCAGAACCCTTGTAGAGACGTAGCAATGCCACTTCTCTACGTCTTTTCTGGAGATATCGATTACATCAAGTGTTTTCGAGAAATCATCTGACAAAGGGCAAACGGTTGTTTTGCACCCACGGTTTATTCACAATCATAGTGGTAATTTCTACTTGGGAAATCTCATAAGCACTAAAGTGCTTACTACAAACCTCCCAAAAAATTTATAGTATCTTATTGACAGACCATGTTACATGTATTATATATGTAATATAGTCATAAAAACCTCCCCAAGAGACAAAAATAAAACATATCAAAACATAGACCAATGCATAGATGTTGCAATTGGTATTCGACTGTATTTAAACAATGTGAAGTATGAGCGAACATCGTTTAAGCGAGATTGTAATTGAACGTCCTCGCTGTGGGATGAGAATTAGCCTCAAAAAGCTAACTGGTTCCAAAAAGCAATTAGACAAACTCACTGAAGAGGCGAGTCTGGATGGATTGTTGAATCCTTACTTGATCAAAGCAACAAAAAAATCTAAATATCTTTCAGATCATCTTGGTCCCTTACGTCGGTTTTTGCGCTCAAAGGTCGGACAACCGTGGAATGACGTTTACAGCGAATTATGTCAGCGTTTAAATACCAGCACAATGGCCGGACAACATGTACTTTCTCACGTGTGGGACTATGTGGAACGGCATGTAGAAATTATTGATGATAAGCTATATAGCAAGCCTTACCGAGGATATAAAATTCCGTTAGATGTGAGTCAACGCGATCGCTTTTATATTCATCCTCAAACTGGTATTCTCTGTACAGTCGAGAAAGTACCTCGCAAGCAAAAGCACAAGCAAAGACCAATGGATATTGTGATCAATTGATGATTACCATCACGGCTATATGTTGAGCAAGTAACAGGCTATAGCAGAACATGGATCTACCTACGTATTAGTTAAAAGGTATAACGAGTCGGGCATTTCTGGAATAGGCGATGCCAAGAGTGAAAATCAGGGAGCAAAGACGTTAATAGACGTCGCACACACTGTTGAGCAGCAAAACATATACAGCGTTCAATTTGATAGACAAAATCTTCTCCGTTATATTTAAGGTGTACTACTCGCTTCCTCACTCCAAGTTAATCAGCATGGATATCACAGCTACTTTGAACGAAATCGCAACTCTGAGTGTTGAAGATAGAATCTGTATCGTGCAGGCAATTTGGGATAGCATCGCAGCCGAGCAAGTTTACCCTGATTTAACCGATGCACAAAAGCAAGAGCTTGATCGTCGAATTGCTGACTACGATTCAAATCCAGACAATGTGCTGAATTGGGAGGAAATTAAAGCATCAATTAAGGGACAACAATGAATTATGTCCTGGTGTTTCGCCTTGAGGTTAGAGAAGAACTCAATGAAGCGTACAGTTGGTATGAGAGCCAGAAACCGGGTCTGGGTGACGAGTTTTTAGACTGTGTAGACGAAACTGTGAATCGAATTTCTCAGCTACCAGAATCCTATGTAATTGTCTACGGTGATATTCGACGAGCAGTAGTGCGACGATTTCCCTATGCTGTGTACTATCGAATTGTGTCAAGTCGAGTAATAGTGACGGCAATTTTTCATGGTCGCAGAGATCCAAAATCCTGGCCGACGCGAACCTAACACTACAATGTAGTAGCGTGTCTAGACTAAAATGTTGCAAACAATTTGGGAGCATCCCAAATGTGTAAATTTATTTTTTTGTAGTGATGGCTCTCTAGCCCGCTTCCTGGACATTAGGGAGCAAGATGCTCCCACTACAAATTTTATTTTTGCACCATTTTAGCGTTGACACGCCAGTAGACTTAGTAACAGGTGGTCCACCTTGTCAGCCATTTAGTACTCCTGCGGAGAACTCAAAGAGCCTACGCCCTTACATCATTTCTGAAGATGTCTATTGCTCTGAAAAATAAGTGACTGCTGGGTTGATATTTTGTTCTACCATAATAGGTTCACCCTTGACGCCTCCACGACTAAGAGTACATATTTTGTACAATTTTTCACAATCAAAAATTGCCAGAACTAGCTCTTTACCTGTTTGAAAAGAAGATGGTAAGGGTTTTCCCACCTCGGCTTCTATATCTATATCATTGTGACGCCACTGTAACTGCCAAATTCGCTGTTCGGTTATTGGTGCTTTGACAGAATTAGCTAACGCACTATACACCTGCTCGGCTTTATCGTCATCTTTGGCTGCGGGTACAAAAAACTTCATATATTTATTTACAATTCACATACCTTGATTAGCACCAGGGTAACGCACCTTTCATCCTACCAAGGCAATCTACTCCCATCCCAGGAGAAAAATTGTCCACTATCGCCTTCTTGTAGCTCCTCAATCACACTCAATAATTGGCTAACGGTACGTTCCACGGAAAACAATTTATCTGTGGGGACATTTTTTTGAAACGGACGAGAAAGGCGTGTATCGGTTGTCCCTGGATGCAAAGTTACTACTAAACTTTTAGGACTGCTTCTAGCATACTCAATTGCCGCAGTTCGCATAAACATATTCAGCGCGGCTTTGGAGGCGCGATAACCATACCATCCACCCAGTTGATTATCACCAATACTACCTATTTTGGCAGAAATAGTTGCAAACACGCTGCGTTCTCCATGACGGAAAAAGGGTAATAAATGTTTAGCTAATAGCACAGCCCCAATGCTATTAACTTGAAAGTAATGCAGCAAGTTTTCAGAATTGAGTTGCTTTAAACTCTTTTCTGGTTGCAAGTTATCTGCATGTAAAATTCCTACGCAGTTAATTACTAAATGTAATTGCTTCACTTCAGTGCCTATCTTTTGGATACTTGCAACTATGTTTTGTTCATTTGTGATATCCAGAGAGAGGCAAGTTAATATGTTGGAGTATTCCCTTTCTATAGCTAATAAATCAGGAGCAGATTCTGCCTGACGATAGGTTGCATAAATTTTAGTAATTCTTACATCTTGTAGTAACTTTTTTACGAAGCCTAGACCAATACCTTGACTTGCTCCCACAATTAAAGTATTAACAGGATTAATTTCGTCAATAAAAGTCATATTATAGCAATCCTATTTCAGTTGTGAACAATATCGGTTTTGACTGTTGACACTCAACAGTCAACAACCCTACATGTAAGATTTTACAAATCATTTAGGATTGCTATATACTAATTCGTAGTTCGTAATTAATAAATACCATAAAAAGGCATTCTGACGAGAAAAATAAATTTAGGTTGAAATCAACAAAATCAAGGTTTTTGATCGTTGGGCGGAAGTATTTTATATTCATAGCGAGAGACAAAATAAACGCCAATTTGTCTGTCACTGTGATGACGAAAACCAAAGTTTTCATATACTGCTTTTAAACGCGGACGCGCAGCATCACAATCTAGACGTAAATAGCTTCTACCAAGTGTTTGTGCATGTGTGACTGCCCAATTTAACAATGCTGATGATACTTTACCACCAGAGTAATGCCGTCTCACAGCAAAGCGATGTAAAAATGCTGAGTCTTCTTGCACAACATCAGGCCAGAAAAGCAAATCCTCAAGCTGAAACCTAATTGTACCAGCAGGCTCACCCGCAAAGTCAGCTATAAAAAATAAACCGTCAGCAACATCTTGAGAGATTCTCTCTGGTGCAAGTTCGCTATCATCCCACAGAGGTATACCACGCTGCTGAAGCCAGGTTGCTACTTCTTGCAGTATGTCGGAAATTATGAAGGTATCTTGTATGCTTGCTTGGCGAATTGAGATTTGCATGTGGTTGTTAATTTTAAGATTTTTTTTGTAACTAGTCATTTATTTCCCAATGCAGAATCTAGAAAAAATCCTATCAAGCACCGATTCCGTGGCTTCTTCTCCGGTGATTTCTCCCAAGGCGTGAATGGCATCTCGTAAGTCAATTGTCCAAAAATCTAGGGGTAATTGCTGGGCAATGGTATCTTGTACCTGCTCCAAGGATATTTTAGCTTTAATTAACACGGCGGATTGCCTTTGATTAATTGCTAAATCCATATCAGCAGCTTGGATTTTTCCTGTTTGTACTATCTCTAAAATGGCTGTTTCTAAACTATCAATGCCTTGGTTTTGGGCGGCGGCTGTGACAATTTTAGATTTCAGATTTGGAACTTCGGCTTCGCTCAGTCGAACGATTTTAGATTGGAGAATTTTACATGCTGCTTCATCTATTAAGTCGATTTTGTTAATCACAAGAATCACAGGACGGTGTTGTACTTGGGCGTAAATCTCTTGGTCATCTGCCGTCCACCCGGCGGTAGCATCGATGGTGAGCAAGACTAAATCAGCTGCATTGGCAGCACGGCGCGATCGCTCGACGCCAATTTTTTCTACTTGGTCTGCTGTTTCCCGAATGCCTGCTGTATCTAGCACCTGTATAGGTATGCCGCCGACTACTAGCTGCGATTCCACCACATCACGGGTTGTGCCTGGTAAGTCGGTGACGATCGCGCGATCGCTCTGACTCCAAGCGTTCAACAAGCTGGATTTCCCCACATTGGGACGCCCGACAATGGCCACTTTTAACCCGGTGCGTAACAATTCACCTTTGTCTTTAGTGGCAATTAATTTGCTGATTTGGTTAGTAATGCTCTCAATTTCTGATATGATACTTTTATAATCCAGTGGGGGCATATCTTCGTCAAAGTCGATACGGGCTTCAATTTCCGCTAAGATATCCAAACACCGCCCGCGTAACTCCCGGATAGGATGAGCTAATTTCCCCTGCAACCCAGCTAAAGCAGTTTGAGCAGCTTGGGGCGATCGCGCTCCTACCAAATCAGCAATACTTTCGGCTTGGGTTAAATCTAGTCGCCCGTTGAGGAAGGCGCGGAGGGTAAATTCCCCTGCTTGGGCGAGTCTAGCACCATTTTCTAAACACAGTTGCAACACCTGCTGCACCGCAATAATTCCCCCGTGGCAATGGAATTCCACCACATCTTCACGGGTGTAGGAACGGGGGGAAAGCATAATCAGCAACAGGGCTTCATCTACCAGTTGTTGCGTCTGGGGATGGCGGATGTAGCCGTAAAGTATGCGGTGACTTTCCCAAACTTGTCGTCCTGGTGTGTGAAATAGAGTTTTAGCGATCGCCAAAGCCTGATCACCAGAAACCCGCACAATACCCACACTACCTTGTTGCGGGACAACAGCAGTAGCGATCGCGGCAATGGTTCCAGTAGTAGCAAAGATTTCCGACATCAGCACCACATCATATCTACAGCCATCCTAATACTAATCTGTGTTCTCAAGTGATGGGGTGATCAGAATTTTGGGACTTGCGGAATGAAGGGATGAAAATTAAAAATTTAATACTATAATTGGTTTTCATTCGCCATGCAAGCGTCAGTTTACAGAATATGCAGTTAGTTAAAATAACAATCAATTCAAAACTGACTTACCAGCCACAAGCAACTGATACAAACATTGAGGCAGATATATATCTTTTCGCTCGCCTGCGGCAACTTTCACTTTCCCAACGCTTAGAAATGTTCATGACTCATGAGCGAGGAGTGAAGAAACTTTGCCTTGCAGGAATTAAATCTCGACATCATGGAGCATCTTTAGAGCAAATACTTCATGTATTTACCCGTGCTGTACTAGCAGAAAAATATCGGGTTGATTTTCACCCCAAAGGTCATGATGAAAATATGTGGATTCAGGACTCTATATCATTAGCAGCAGAGTTACACCAAATTTTTGAGTCAACTAATATCCCTTACTATGTAACTGGTGGTGTTGCAGCTTCGCTACATGGAGAACCGCGTTCGACTCGTGATTTAGATTTGGTAATTGCAGTCCAACCAGAGCAAATCAATTTGCTGGTAGAAACACTTGAAGGTGCAGGATACTATTGTCCAGCAGGTGCGGTTGAGGGTTTAAAGCAAGGAAGCGAGAGCATCCTGAATATTACACATACTGAAACCATTGCTAATGCCGACTTATATATCACTGACGATTCAGCATTTGCAGTATCCCAAATGTTACGTCGCCAGCTAATTGACTTAGAAGGAATACCTAAGTTTTGGGTGGCTTCGGCAGAAGATACAATTTTACAGAAATTGCGTTGGGGTAAAGGGAGTCAATCTGAAAAACAGTGGCGCGATGTGTTAGGGATATTAAAGTTGCAGGGAGAAGGTTTGGATTACACATACCTGACACAATGGGCAGAAAGTTTGGATTTGGTTAATGTTTTGAGCCAAGCATTTACTGAAGCTGGTCTGTAACAGGCATTTTAGTAGCAAGGGTACAGTAACTTGCAACATTTCCGCTTACCGTTGGGCTCGACCTTCGGCTTTAGCCTCTTGGTAAACTCAGGTTTCTTGTAAAGTCAGCCCTAGCATAGCCTCAACTTCCTCCCTACTCAAAGACGAAAACTTGTAAACAGCAATTGAGGTGATGATATCTATAATTTCGTTTCTTGGCAGTGCGTCTGTTGATTCTGATTGTACCCTGTCAATTAATTGTCTTGCTTGGGCGGGCATGGTTTCATCAGAGGCAATAGTCAATTGCATTAAATTAATACCTATTGGTTGAGTATTGGAAGTACCTAACTCATGAAGTACAGTTTTAAATCACAAAACCCGTAGGGGCGGGGTTTCCCCGCCCTTGATTATGTTGCGTTCAACCGAGAAAGACTATTAAGTAAAATTATCAATAATTGTATTATGGCGGTTTTCATACCAATGAAGTACAGTTTTAAATCACAAAACCCGTAGGGGCGGGGTTTCCCCGCCCTTGATTATGTTGCGTTCAACCGAGAAAGGCTATTAAGTAAAATTATCAATAATTGTATTATGGCGGTTTTCATACCAATGAAGTACAGTTTTAAATCACAAAACCCGTAGGGGCGGGGTTTCCCCACCCTTGGACACATGGTATCCAAGCAAGAAACGCTATAATTAACCACAGAGTATCAAGACATTTAATTTTACGATATATGAGTGACTTTAAAATTTCATGGTCGATACTCGGAAAATATTTACGGATATCAGCTTGCAAGACATAACGACTTGAACGAGCAAATTGAGTGAAGCGACGTAAAGCACGATGAGAACCAAAACCCAGACGATTGGCGTAGGAGTCACTAATAAATGTGCGCTCAAATATGGGGACAATAACGTTACAGAGGGCATGATGCACAACTCGATCACGATAGGGAGCCGCCGAAATCAGGCGCGGTTTGGGTTCATAGATTTGAAATGTGTGGTATGTTCCTGGACAGTATGTTTTTGACTGTAATTGTGCTTGCAGTTGAAATAGTTCTTGTTCTAAGTTGTAGTTGAAAGCTAAAATATTTTCTCGAAAACGTTTACCTTTTTGTGCTTTCTGGGCTGCTGATAGTAAGTTATCAAATGTTATAATTTCATGCCAAAGATTACCGTATCTTTTCATGTTATGTTTCGATTAAAAACTTGTAATATTTGTAGTAATTCCTGTTGAATCTAGATCAAGTGTTGGGTTTCGCAAAGCCTCAACCCAAGCTACATTGATGAATTTTGTTGCTAGTTATTATAGCCTTTTTCACTCTGATGAGATACAAAACTACCCCTCCCCAACCCACCTCTTAGTAAGGTGGGTGGGGTGTACTTCATTGGATTGAGAAACGCTATACCCAAACTAAATTGATAGATTTTATTGTCTAAGTCTATTCAATTAAGAGTCGAGGGCTGAGCGAAGTCGAGGGCTGAGCGAAGTCGAGGGCTGAGCGAAGTCGAGGGCTGAGCGAAGTCGAAGCCCGTTCTTTTCATCGGTGTCTCTGTTTTTTTGTTGTTTGATCCATCCACCCAAATCAATGCCAACATCATTTAACAGCCTTTGGGCGTACTCGTAACGTTCAGTTTTAATTAAGTTGTAATCTAATAGGAGGCGAGTTTGATGACGTAAGATATCTAACTTACTATTCAAGGGTTCTAAATAAGTTAATTTCTGTTTTGCGTACCTTGCTGTGAGTAGCACATCTAGTAAATCGTATAGTCCTGTGATCATCCGGTTGCCTAACAAAAATTTATGATCTCTCGGTAGACGGTTTAAAATTGGCACGTACCACTTGATTAAATCGTATGTTTTCTGTATTATGGGTAAATCACTCATCTGAAAAATCTAAAGAAATTTGATCGCGCTGCGCGCGAGGGATAAAGAAGGGTAGAGGGAAAAACTGCAAAGGGCAAAAGGGCAAAAGTGTAAAGGGATACTAAGTCCTGCCCCGCACACACACAACCCGAAAACCCACGAGGCTGTCCCTGACGTCACGCGCGTCCCTGCCGCGATCCGCCGAACGGCAACACCTGGGAAAGCTGAGCCACGAACCACCGCGCAGCAGTCGTTTTTGATTATCATTATCACCTGACCAAACACTGCCGTCGGTTGGTGCATTGTTATAGCTATTGTGCCACTCATCCTGACACCATTCCCATATATTACCATGCATATCAAATAAACCAAAGGGGTTGGCAGGAAATTTTCCCACATCAGTTGTTTGCTCTCGATATTCACCCTTCAATCCTTTACCATAATTACCAGGGTATGTGGTTCCTTGATATTCCCAGTCTGTACCTTGGTAATTCGCTAAATCAGTGGTAATCGTTTCACCAAAGTAAAACGGCGTAGTTGTTCCCCCACGACAAGCATATTCCCATTCCGCTTCACTGGGTAAGCGATAGATTTTGCCAGTCTTCTTCGACAACCTGGTGCAAAACTCCACTGCATCATCCCAAGAAACGCATTCCACAGGGCGATTCGCACCTTTAAAATTGGATGGATCAGGATTTAAATCAATATTCACCTTATCAAACCCAGCAACGACTTGCCATTGCCCTTGGGTGACGGGAAACTTCCCCATGAAAAAAGGTGGAACTGTGACAGTATGTTGTGGACTTTCATCATTGCTTCGTCCTTCTTCGTTCTCTGGCGAACCCATGAGGAATTTACCGCCAGGAATCGATACCATTTCTAACAGGACACCATTACCCAAGTCTTCTGTAAAATACTCAGCGCGTCCTTGACTACGGTTAATGATTTTTCCTTGAGCATTTACCTGCACTATGTCAAACTCAAATTGATGGGCTTGATTTTGTTCAATAGGTTCAGGTAATTGTTCTACAGATGCAGATGGCTTTTGCTCACCAATAATCCTTTGTTCTATCGGTGCAACATCTTCATCTCGCAAGCTTAAGATATTTTGCAAGCGATTTAAAGCATTGCGTTCTTTTTGACTAGGTGGAAACTGTTTCAGTCGAGAAAACGTCCGCTGATAACGTTGCAATTTTTCTTGGCGTTTACGATAAGGTTCAAGCACCTCAAATTCGATTGCATTAGCCTCATCAACAGAAACAGATGATCCCAAGGTTTTTCGCAACTCATCTAAATAATCTCTGTTGATATCAGAAATTTCTCCTTCATCCTCAAGAGCAATTATCTCAACTTCCTTCCGATACTTCAGCTTAGGATCATCCTTGGGCGACTTCGCCAAAACAATCCGATACCCGTCTTTATGAGGATAAAACTCTGGTGTCATGGCGGGTGCTGCTTCTTGCACCTTGCTTTTCGCATAGCCATGTAACTCATCTACCGAAATCAAACCATCCCCATCTATATCTGCTGCGCCTTTTTCAATCCCTTCTACGAGATAATGGGTGTAAATTGACAGGTCTAAACCATCGGACTCAAAGGCATATTGTGTAGAGGTGGAAGCTGTGAGAATTGCCCTACCCTCACCCCCTAATTTATTCTCTAGATCAATACCGCTATTTTTGGGTGACAAACCTTTGCCAAAAGCACCACTAAAGCAGCAATCTAAAATTACTACTAGATGCTTAGATTTGCAGTTATTCATCAAGGCGTGTACATCTCTAGCGGTTACGGCTGAAGCTGTCCGCAATTTTCCCTGATTTTTCTCGGTGTTGCGAGTTGAAAAGTAAAAATCACCATTGTCTACGGTGATACCATGACCAGAAAAATAGAACAGTACCAAGTCACCTTTCTGACAATTAGTATATAAATCCTCAATTGCATAAGCCATCTCTTGCCGTTGGGGATTTTTCAGGACTTTGACGTTTTCTGGCATAAAAGCACCCATTTCTGGGTTAAGCAAAACTCGCCGCATCGCCTCCACATCTTTCACAGCATTGGGTAGCGGTGCTAATCCTGGCTGATATTCGCTAATGCCGATGAGCAGTGCTATCCTAGCCATTATCGCTGTCTTTATCTTTGCTGTCTTGTCTGTTTTTGGCGTTGTTCAAAAAAGTTTGGACTTCCTGGGTGATAAATGCCAAATCTTCTTTACTACTAGCTTTCCCCTCGAATTTCTCACCGTAGGCTTCTACTTTGATTTCAAAGGTTCTAGTAGACAAACGGCCTAAGAATTCAAACACAGGTTTAATTAAGGTTGGATTAATTAGTGCTTTGAAAGTCCCTAAAGAGAAACCACCCAAAGCTTTAGAACCTTGTGGTACATCTGTAACTGCAACTAAATTTGCGTCTTCTACCCCATCTACTTCTCTTAATTGGGGGAGCAAATTCTGTACTTCTGCTTGTAGTTCTTCTTCGTCTAAGTCCAGTTTGGTGAGGGCAATAGTGATCTGAACATTAGATTTAGTTATCATATAGAATTTTTATGTATAATTACGGCTATTTTAAACGATTGTAGCGGTTTTTTTTGCGTATTTGGGTAAATATGCGGGGATAAACCTGTTGAGGGCATGAGGACGGGGAAACCCATACGTGTCCACTTAAGCTAAAACCTACCAATAAACCGAGTTTCGGCTTCGCTCAACTCTCGATGGCTGAGGGTTGAGCGAAGCCGAAACCCGTCTAGTTTAACTGGGAACGAGGTAAACGAGGTGATCACAAAATTGAATTTCTCTACTTGTGGCAAGGTAAGATTTACTGAAAAATAGATAAATCTCTAAGTAGAGAGGAATTTGCTGTGGAGCAAAAGATTGACTGCGCCCAAGCTTGCGTAAACGGTTGTGTTTTAGGGGATAAATGCCCCAATATTGAATTTAGAGAAGCAGCTGCCCAATTTATTGAAAAAACTTCTTTAGATCAAATGCTGGAGTTGGCACAGGAACGACTGCGAAAAAGAATGACAGAACCGCCAAAATGGATTTTACCGGAAGATTTATAGGAGATTGTGAGAAGTGCGATCTTTATAGCGCGATCGCATTCTCAATTAAACCAAAGTGCGATCGGTTAAAATCTCATAACCAGTTTCTGTCACCAACACGGTATGCTCAAACTGTGCCGATAAAGCATTATCTACCGTGACTGCTGTCCAACGGTCAGATAGGGTGCGTGTATGTTTAGAACCAGCGTTCAAAATCGGCTCAATTGCCAAAGTCATCCCCGCCCTTAGCTTGACATTTGGCATTTCCCGTGTGCGAAAGTTAAACACAGAAGGTTCTTCATGTAGGTTCCGCCCCACGCCGTGTCCTGTGAATTCTTCCACTACACTAAAACCATGAGCTTTCACATGGTCTTCTATCGCCCCAGCCAAATCAAGTAGGTATGCACCCGCCTTCACTTGTTCAATACCTTTATACAGGGCTTCTTCCGCCACGCGAATTAGTTTAGCCGCTTCTGGGGTAACTTCACCGACGCCAATTGTGATACAAGAGTCACCATGAAAACCTTGGTAATAAGCACCCGTATCTACTTTTAATACATCCCCAGTCCGAATTACTTTCTTAGAATTAGGGATACCATGCACTACTTCATTGTTAATACTGGAACAAATAGAACCAGTAAAACCGTGATATCCCTTAAAGCTAGGCGTTGCATCCATTTCGCGGATGCGTCTTTCTGCATAGGCATCTAAATCAGCTGTAGTCATTCCTGGCTGCACCAAACCAGAAATTTCCTTGAGGACTGTTGCCACAATTTTAGCTGCTTGCCGCATAATCTCTATTTCGCGCGGTGATTTAATTTCGATACCCCGGCGTTGCTTTTTGGCGGTTGTTGGCTGAGTTGTGGGAAAAAGTAAATTAGTGAGGATGTTCATAGGGGATGAAAAATTATAGGTGCTGGCAGTTTAAAACAGAATTTTTTTGGAGGTTAGTTGAGAAATAATATCTTTATTTAACTTAACTTATTTTTCATCTTAGACTCTAACGTTTATAGCAGTTCTCATCAGAGATCAGACCCTGACTACGAAGGTGTTTAGGATCAGACTTTTTGATTGCCAATGACAAGTTCACCCATCATACCTGCTTCTGCATGCCCTGGGATGGTACAGCGTAAGGTATATTTTCCTGACTTCAAAGGCACAAACATCCATTCCGCCTCAGCACCTGGCTTGAGTTCTAACTCGTGAATGGCTCCTTTAATTTCCACTTTCCCAGCTTGAACTTTTTGTGTCCAAATACCATCAGCAAAATCTTTAGCAGTAAAATAGTGCTTCAGTTGGCTAGGATTGGTGAGATGGAGTGTGTAACGTTTGCCAGCCAGAAATTCTAGGCGATTAGGTTCAAACTTGAGTTCGTTAGCCGAATTACCCAAGCTAACTATAGTTTCTGTCGCTGGGTGCTTGAGTAAATCACCAGAAAAATTCGCTGCTACTACAGGAGTCGTATTAATCAAAAGAAAGCACAGCAATAGTAGTAGCATCGCATAAATACGGTTTGGTATCCAAGTCAACGCAGAGGGTATAGTAATATTTTTTACCATTTTTTTAATTTACTAGGGGAAGGAATCAGGCATTTATTATCAGCCATTAGTCATTTTTGGTTGGGCAATGTTCCAGCGTCACTTATCACTATTATCCATAGCCAATGCCCCATTCCCTACTTAACACTTTGCCCTGCTACAACAGCTGGCCCAGCTGTCACCACAACAATGTTATCTGGGTGGAGTAACTCACGAGCGGCTTGATTTACTTGCTCAAGGGAGACTTGCTGGATTTTCTGTGTGAAAGTACGTAGCTCAGATGTGTCTAATCCGTACACCTGATTCAATAGGATTTTTTTTGTTAATTCCTCTGGGTTGGCGAGAGAAACACTGTAGTTGCTGATGAGAGTCCGTTTAGCTGTTTCCACTTCTTGTGGTGTGACACCGTGCTGATGGATTTGCTTGAGGAGTTGGCGGGTGCTAGCGATCGCTTTACTGGTATCTTCAGGACTAGTCTCCATCTCAATCAAAAATGTGCCAAAGTTTTTGCCTGCTTGAAAGTTGCTATAAATACCGTAAGTTAAACCTTGGCGATCGCGTACTTCTGCTCCCAATCTACTAGATAAGGTATCACCGCCCAAAATTTGGTTCATGACTAAGGCTGCATAAAACCGGGAATCTAAACGGTTAATGCCGGTGTAGCCCATATATGTCACAGCTTGGGCTTTACCTGGTAAAACTGGGTTAACCCGTATGAGTTTGTCTGGTCTGGGAACTGTGGGATATTTTAAGGTAGGTGCTTTACCGTTGACTCGCCAATCACCAAACTCGGCAAGGATTAGCGATCGCACTTGCTCTGAGTCAAAATCCCCCACCACTACCAGTACTGTACTATCTGGGCGGTAATGTTGGGCTTTAAACGTCACCACATCCTCACGCTTGATCTGCTTGAGACTCTCTTCTGTAGGAAAGGTATGTAAAGGATGTTTTTTTGGATAAACCGACTGCACAAATGTTCTAATTGCTACTTCTGATGGCTCACTTAGTTCCACTTTCAGAGTAGTCAAAGCCTGTTGGCGATTTAATTCTAACTCTTTTTTAGGAAATGTACTATTTTTAACTACATCTGCCAACGTTCGGAGGACAACAGGCAAGTCTGAGGCTAAACTATCGCCTTCAATCCGCATACCTTCGCGGTAAGCTTCAAATTCCAAATTCGCACCGCGTTCTTCCAACGCTTTGGCAATCGTCATCACATCTTGAGTTTTTGTACCACTGCTCAAGTTTTCTGCTACAAAAGATGCCAGTCCAGCTTTATTATCAGGGTCAAATTCCGTACCTGCCTTGATGTAGCCAGCTAAGGTAATGGTGGGAGTACTTTTGTCGGTTAACAACAATACCTGCAAGCCGTTATCAAGTGTAAATTGCTGTGGCAATGCTTGAATGCTGGTATCTGTTGTTTTATCCGTAGGTGGTAAATACTTTAACACCTCATCAAGATTTAAACTGCCGTTTCCGGAAAAAGACTCTGTTGCTTGGATTGAGTGTGGCTTAATAGTTGCTTTTGCCTGCTTGAGGGTAGGTTCAAAAAAGCCTACTGTCCGCGCTGATTTTTTCAAGTACTTTTTAGCTACATCGACAACATCCTCTGGTTTCACCTCGCGGATCGCGGCTATGTATCGTTCTCTATGGCGATAATCACCAGCCGTTGTCTCATCATATCCCAACTGCATTGCCTGATTAGTGACATCCCTATTAGTCAAAATTACGGAAGCTTCTAACTGGGTTTTAGCGCGTGCTACTTCTTCTTGGGTGACACCGCCTTTTACCAGATTAGCGATCGCCTTATCTAATACTGAGTTAATTTTTTGCCAATTTAGTTGGGAATCTGCTGTCACTAACATTTCGTACCAACCAAATTCCCGCAAGCTAGCAACGTGAGCTGTGACGTCGCTAACTAAACCCGATTCCACTAATAATTTATACAGACGGGAATTTCGTCCCTCAGTCAAAATGTAATCCAACACGTCCAGCGCTGGGACATCCGGTTGATTGACATCAGGTAAAGGATATACTATTTGCAAAAAGGCTGCTCCTGCTCCCGGTTCTCGCAACACGATAGGAGTTTTGAGTTCTGAGTTCTGTTGACTCTTGGTTTTTGGCTCTTGATTTTTGAATCTTGACTCTTGACCCCTAGGAATACTACCAAACACCTCTTGCACGGTTGCCAAAGTTTTTGTGGTTTGAAAATCGCCCACAATCACTAAAACTGCATGATCAGGAGTATAGAACTGACGGTAGTACTTCTGCACCTGTTCGACTTGAAATTTCTCGACATCAGCTTTAGTACCACCCACAGGTAAACCATAAGGATGATTGGGAAACGCCGCCTCCATGACTGCACGGTTCAGACGATATTCTGGGCTATTTTCATAACCTTGTAACTCAGAAATCACTACCCGCTTTTCACTTGCTAGTTGCTCAACATCAATCAGCGAATTTTGCATTCTGTCTGCTTCTAGCACTAGTAGCGCTTTGAGCTTATCTCGTTCCGCAGTGCCATAATATGCTGTCTGGTCATAGCTAGTGAAAGCGTTAGAGTCACTACCTAAAGCACTAAATAATCGTCCAAATTGAATGGGACGGGTTTTCGTGCCTTTAAACATCATGTGTTCTAACTGGTGAGCAATGCCATTGACTCCCGCCTCTTCGTTGCGAGAACCCACCCTATACCACACTTGCACAGTTACCACCGGTGCAGTGTGTACTTCCTTGGTTAAGACAGTCAGACCATTATCGAGTACTGTTTTGTTAACGTTTTCTGTCACTTTTAGGGGTGTTGTTTTTTGTGCTATGACTGTAGACAGAGGCTTTGCCCAGTTAGATATAACCGCATCTTGGCTTTCAGCAGGCCTTTCTCCAAGTAAAAATACTACTGCCATCCATAGACTTAACAGTAACAAAGGAATGCGATATCGATACAAGGCAGAAAACACAGACATGTAATTTTTTTAGATATATACGTAAGCGGATCTACATATTTGTTTTTAGTTACGACTATAGTTTAATCCTTCTGATGAGTCTGTGATATGCAGCACCATCAATAAAATTCGCCGCAGAAAACCTCAATTAGGATATTTTGGCAACAAATCGGATAAATTCAAGCGGTAAGCCATCACTATCGGCGATGAAAGCCACTTCTAAAATGCGATCGCCTATTTGCTGCTGCATAGGTTCTAACAGAACTTTGAGCGGCTGGAGTTGTTCTGGTTGGCTTTGAGACGCCACAGCGAAACTCTCTTGTAAGCTTTTGAGATAACTGGGCAAATCGGGTGTAACTTCAGTTAGATCAAACGATAGATGATAATACCCCACATAATGCTCATCTGCAAATGCATCTGGGGCTGGTTTGGGTTGGGGAATTTGGATCAGTTCAATTCTGCCGCCTAATCCTGCCATCCAACAAGCCAGGGTATAGCCTGTAGTGAAGCGTTCACAAACTGTAAACCCTAACTGTTCATAAAAAGCGATCGCCCGGTGAATATTCGCAGTCCGAATCGAAGCGTGGTGCATGATCTTGTCCCTTGTCCTTTGACATCGGTCATTAGTCGTTTGGCAAAAAGACTAATGACCAATGACCACTACTCAAACAATCTGAAATAAGGATAACGGACAGGGACACCAGGCTCTTTTTCTAAGTCAAAATTAATCACTTCCCAACAAGGATCTTCGGCGCTATCAAGACTAAACTCCACAGGTAAACCATAAAGCCGTGCCGTAGCCCCCTCTGGTTGTCCAGAACGCCAAGGGGTACTGCGTTCTAAATAGCCACTCATCAGTTCTTGATAACGCCGAGCAATAATCACCCGCGTTGCCCGATAGCCTTGAGTGTACAGCTTATCCAATGCCTCGTGGATTTCAAAGCGAATGCCATCTGGGTGAGTGTGTTGCCTGTACCATTCATTATCCCACTTCCGCCAATGACGCCCTGACTGTAAATGAATTAATTCACCATTTTTAGGATTCGCCTCAAACGCCCCATGTCGGGGACATAAGTACGTATCTGTGAGTGTCAGCGCCGGAATCGTTTGGCGACAGTGGGGACACTGAATTTCGGGGCCAAATATTGGGTACTGCAAGCCTGGATTCATCATGAAGTGCATAGAAACATAGTTTTGGATTCACCAGCACCAGTGGGTTGGATTTTACACTTCGGCTCCGCTACTTTGGGATACCTGCTCACTACTACACGAATACTGAGTCGCGGTAGGAACCGTATTTCAGGGTGTTTTTCTCAGTTTAGAGGTTCGACCCTGTGATATTCTGGTTGTGCAACCAGCCTCAAATGTTAGAGTTTCTCCAGTGTTCCTGGGTACCATATTCCTATTCTATCGTGTCTACCGCTTCTTACTGGTCATCTCCTGATTTTTCTCTAGCAGCCTTCATTGCGCCCAATGCCGTTGTCATTGGTTCGGTCAATATCGCCGCCGGAGCTAGCATCTGGTATGGAGCCGTGATTAGAGGAGACGTAGAACGGATTGACATTGGCGAATATACAAATATTCAAGATGGGGCAATCTTACATGGTGATCCTGGCCTGCCGACAATTTTAGAAGACCATGTTACCGTAGGACACCGCGCCGTGGTACATGCTGCTCATATTGAGCGTGGCAGCTTGATTGGCATTGGTGCAGTAGTTTTAGATGGAGTTAGGGTCGGCACTGGTAGTATTATTGGCGCTGGTGCAGTAGTCACTAAGGACGTACCGCCATTATCTCTGGTGGTAGGTGTTCCTGGCAAAATATTACGTCAAATAACCGCCACCGAAGCCGCAGAACTCGTCGAACACGCCCAACGCTACCAGAAATTAGCCCTAGTTCATGCTGGCAAGGGTAGTGATATTGGGTTCACTGCCTGAAAGGGCATTGGGGAGCCACTGCTCGACTAGGGTTCCCCGGCTTGTAGCAAGTGGCGCCATTGGGCATGGGGCATGGGGAAGATGAGGGAGATGAGGGAGAAAAAATTTTTGACTCTTGACCCTGGACCCTGGACTCTTGACAAATGACAAACACCAATTCATTAAATATTCTTTACAGATAGGCCTGGAAAAATTGCCCACTTCGGCTAACAATAAAAGTGAGAGCCGTTGACAAAACTTTAATTTATTTAACAGAGGGGTTCTAAAAATGGACATCGATTTTCGTGTAGCGGTTGTTTTAGCACCAGTTCTCGTTGCTGCTGGTTGGGCGGCTTTTAACATCGGGGCTGCGGCGCTGCAACAACTTCAAAACTTCTTAAATAAAGAAGCCTAAACTCGACTGAATATCAAAATTCTGCAACCGACTGTTTCTCTTGATAGGGACAGTCGGTTTTGTGGTGGTTTGTTATTTATCATTTGTAGAGACGTTGCAGTGCAACGTCTCTACAAGGATCAACAATTATTTCTCCCCCATATCTCCCCATCTATGAACATCGACTCACTTGTAAATCCCCTGCAACGCTTTGGTATTAATCTGGGACTCTCACGCATTTTCCGGCTGTTGGCAAATCTGGGAAATCCCCATGAACAGGTGCCGATTATTCATGTTGCTGGTACGAATGGTAAAGGTTCAGTTTGTGCCTATCTTTCCTCGGTTTTGACTGAGGCTGGTTATCGCACGGGGCGCTACACTTCGCCTCATCTAGTTGATTGGACGGAACGCATTTGTATCAATGAACAGCCTATTAGTTCAGATGAGTTGGCACAATTAATACTCCAGGTTCAATCTGCTATTTCTCCTGATGATGAACCTCCCACTCAGTTTGAAGTCGTCACCGCAGCTGCTTGGTTATATTTTGCCCGGCAGCAAGTTGATGTGGCAGTATTAGAAGTTGGACTAGGAGGGCGTTTGGATGCGACTAATGTTTGTTTGCAACCCCTAGTTACTATCATTACTTCTATTAGCCGTGATCACATACAGCAATTAGGCCCTACTATTACCGACATTGCTAGAGAAAAATCTGGAATTCTCAAACCCGGATGTCCGGCGGTGGTTGGGCCATTGCCAGAAGATGCTGAAAAAGTTGTGCGATCGCATATCCTCAAATTACAATGTCCCCTGGTTACACCCCAAAGTGCTCGCCAATTAGAACCAGGATGGGCTGAGTATGAATCAATTAAATATCCTTTGCCATTACAAGGACAAATTCAATTAACTAATTCGGCATTAGCTTTAGCTGCTTTAGGAATTCTGCAAGTAAAAGGTTGGCAAATTACCGAATCAGCCATCATCAACGGCATGGCAAAAACCAAATGGCCAGGACGTATCCAATGGATTACTTGGCAACAGCATAAATTATTATTAGATGGTGCTCATAATCCTGGCGGTGCTCATGTATTGCGCGATTATGTGGATACGCTAGATGCGCTGACTGTGACTTGGGTTATGGGAATGATGGCGAATAAAGAACATGCCGAGATTTTCTCAGCCCTGCTGCGAGATGGCGATAAATTATTCCTCGTACCAGTACCAGACCCTGGTTCAGCCCTGCCAGATGAATTAGCCAAGCTAGCTAGAAATATCTGTCCACAATTAAGTTTTTGTCAATCTTATCCAGGTTTACCTTCAGGATTAGAGGCAGCTTTTGCTAACACCAATGATTTGGTTGTATTGTGTGGGTCGCTATATTTAATTGGCAGTTTCTTGGGCATGGGTCATGGAGCTTTGTAGGGGCACGACACCGATAATACTGGTTTATCCATGAAAAGATTTCAGACGCTGTGCCCTCACCATGTATTGGATTTCAGTCTAAATGAACTGCATTTAGGGTATGGAGCATAGTAACAAAAGAATTAAAATTAATTATGACCAATTACTTACAAAAGATTGCAATTTTGTGATACCAAAAATTGTCAGGGCGAACAACCGTTCACCCCTACTGTTGTATTCTGGTTTGCGATTCGTATTACGAATTACGGATTATCTGCTGTTCCATTCCTGCTCTGCATCCTCTACAGCTTTATCTACTGTTTTTTGCCCTAACATTGCTGCTTGCAAATTCTCATAAATTGCCTTTTGCAGTTTCTTAATATCCTTCAAAGGTGGGGTTAAAACTTCTGCTTGTTGCAGTTGTTTAGCACTAACAACACGCGCTTTTTCTACTGTTGATGCAGTATCGGGTAAATCTTTAAAGTAGCTGTCTGATAGTGCTTTGACTGTAGACGGTAGGACATTTGCAGCTTTAGCAAAGGCTAGTTGGTTTTGGTCATTGGTAAGGAATAAGGCAAATTTGACAGCAGCTTCTGGTTGTTTGCTGTCACGAGGGACGACTATATTCATCACAGCGACGTTTTTCTTACCTGTGTCGCCTGTCAGTTGGGGTGCGATCGCTGACGCTTGAGCAATTTTTGGGGCATTATTAGCAATAGACTTGAGAAACTCTGGCCCTGAAGCTAAAAAGGCTGTTTCTCCGGCTTGGTACAAATCGATTGCATGGCGATGTCCTTGGGTTAAAACTTCTCTGGGTAGCAATCCTCTTTTGTACAAGTCTACCCAATACTGAAAAGCCGCTTTCCCTTGTGGGGAATTAAACGCCGCTTTTCCTTCGGTATCTACTAGGGTAACTCCCATTTGCACGAAAGATTGCAGGACTTCCCCAGAATCCTGGGGTGCAAAAGTGACAAAAAAGGCATATTTACCTGTTTTATCTTTTATTTGCTGTGCTACTTGTGCTAATTCTGCGTAAGTACTGGGGATTTTACTGATGCCTGCCTGTTTTAATAAATCAGTGTTATAAATGGTTAGCCGTGTGGTGAGGTACCAAGGAACACCAAAACTTTTACCATTGAGCGTACTAGCTTTCCAAATATTGGGCAAATAGGAGGAACGAACTTCATTTGGAACTTCTGTATCCAAGTCTAACCAAGCATTTCGTCCTGCCAGTTGCGAAGCAAAATCTGGATTGAGGTTAACAACATCAGGTGGCGTTTTTGCGGAGACAGCTGTTAAGATTTTGTTCTCCATTGCTGCCCAAGGCACATCAACCCAGTTCACCTTTATACCTGAATTTTCTGACTCAAAAGTCGCAATTAGGCTTTGGAAGTAGTCGGTAAATTGAGGTTGGAGTTGCATTGTCCAAAACTCAACAGTTGCTACACCTGGAGCGGCCTGTTTTGTGTTCGTGTTGACATTACCTGTGCTGCAACTAACAATCCAGCTAGTCAATAAACCAAGTACTGCCCAAATGGTTAATTTCTGAAATTTTTGAATTTTAAACATTTTACTAGTATTTTTACGCTTGCTCCGGATGAAAAGGTTATGCAGAATTGTCGAGATTATAGGGTAAATCGATTACCTCGCACCAAGATCGTTTTTAGTGTCATTTGATTTTTCAACTTAGCAGTTCAGCGAGTACAACTGTGGTGAAAAGTTTCAATAGTCTGTTTGGCAAATCTAATCAAGGGGTCGGCATTGAGCTTGCACCAGAAAGGGTGAACATAGTTCAGCTACGCAAACAACGTCAAGGCTTAAAAATAGAAGCATTAACATCGGTAGCGGTTCCCGAAGGACTGATTACTGATGGACAAATTGCCGACCCCCCAGCCGTAGCTGAATTAATTCAACAGGCGCTGGCTGAGAGTAAAATCAAGGCTTCTCGCGTGGCGACTGCTGTACCGGGAAGAGATTCAATTGTCCGTCTCATCCCAGTACCAGCAGAGTTAGATGACAAAGAACTGCGAGATATGGTGTTGAACCATGAAGCCAGTTTGTATTTACCTTATCCCCGCGAAGAAGCTGATGTAGATTATCAGAAACTTGGGTACTTCGTGGATGAGGACGGCATTGAAAAGGTACAGGTACTCTTAGTTGCCACCCGCAAGGAGGTGACAGATACATATATCAGTACATTTGAGCAGGCAGGATTGCAAATTGACGTTTTAGAGATTAACAGTTTTGCACTGATTCGCACAATTCGTGAACAACTGCGGCAATTTGGGCCACAAGAAGCCGCAGTTTTAGTTGATATCGAGTTCGACAGTACCGAAATTGCCATCATCGTTAACGGAGTACCGCAATTTTCGCGCACAGTGCCCATAGGTACTTATCAAATGCAAACTGCACTATCGAGGGTGATGAGCTTACCCACATCACGAGATATGGAACTGTTGCAGGGAATGACAATTGTTCCAACTCCTATAGATGATGGCAAAACCGGCGTCACTGATATCAATCCTGGCATGGCAGCCATATTGAGAGTTTTAGGCGAACTTACCGACGAGCTGCGCCGTTCCATCGATTTTTATCTCAATCAGAGTGAAAACCTGGAGGTAGCGCAGATTTTACTCGCTGGGCCGGGAGGTGGGTTACGAGGGCTAGATGAGTTCTTTACTCAAAGATTAAGTTTGCCAACCACCCAAATCGATCCTATCGGAGCTTTGTCATTATCGGTGGATGAAGACAAATATCCTGCGGTACAACGCTCTGGTTTAGCAACAGTACTTGGTTTAGGAATGCGGGAAGTATAACAGAATGTACAGTTTAGACGTTAACTTTCTTAAAGACCGCCCCATTTACCAGAAACAGCCTAAAAAAACACCAGGAATCGGATTACCGACTGGGAATTTAACGCCCGTATATGTGGGAGTAGCTATAGGTTTGTGCCTCCCTGCTGTGATTGGGGGTGGTTTGTGGTTTTTACAAGCGCAAAATGCTGAGTTGGAGCAGAAAACAGCACAACTAGAGGCAGAAAACCAGAGGTTAGATACAGAAATCGGCAATATTAACAAAATTCGGGAAGAAACCAACAAAGTTAAAGGCGAGACACAGGCTTTAGTGACAGTGTTTGACCAAATTCGGCCTTGGTCAGCTATGTTACAAGATTTGCGCGATCGCATACCAGCACCAGTGCAAATTGAAAATATCAAGCAAATCGCACCAACCAAACCAGAGGAAGGACAAGCAGCAGCTAATCCGGCTGGGGGAATCGAAATTTCTGGAGTGGCTCGTTCATTTAACGATGTCAATGATTTCTTGTTGACACTGCAACAGTCTCGGTTCTTAAAGCCCTCAGAAAACAAAATTATTACAGCAGAGTTAGTCAATGCACCCTTACCACAAGGTAGTGGAGAGAGTAATACATCAATTCCGCCGATTCAAGTAGTTAAATACACTATCCAATCCAGTCTGAGTGAAGTTCCAGCTTCGGAATTAATTCGGGAGTTAGAGAAAAAAGGCACAGTGGGACTAGTAGCTAGAATTCGCAGTATGCAACAAACAGGAGTCATTTCAAAATGACGCTCAGTAGTGATGATTATAATTTTGCCGACCCCAATGGGGAATTTAATGAAACCCCAGCCTATCCTGTCATCTTTGGCATTAGTTTCACACCTAGAATCATTGGTATCCTGGCGGGAGTCTTAGGAATTGGTGGAGCTTTGTATATGCTGATGAATATGGTAATGCCAGCTTGGGAAAGCTATCAGCAGCAGCAAACAAAAGTCAATGAATTGCAAGGGCAAATTGATCAAAAGAACGCCAGTATTAATCAAATTGACAAGGTAAAAGAGGAGCTAAACCAGGCAAAACAGCAGAGAATACAGGTTTTAGCGTTATTTTCTAACGAGAAAACTTTGGATACATTGCTATTAGATATCAATCGCTTAGTTGAATCTGGCAATGTGCAAATACTGACCAATCCACAAAGAGCCAAGCTGAAAAAATTTGCCCCAGCTACACAGCAAGCTGAAACAATTACTGACGGTAGTCTGGGAGCGCAGGTTAACGGCAAGCTAAAACGTAGCAGTATCGATATTGAAATTGTGGGTACTTATGAACAAACCCAATCAATTATGCGTAATATTGAGCGGTTACAGCCTTTGTTGATAGTGAGAAACTACGACTCAGCATTAGCACCACCAGAACTGAATTCAGCATCAGGGAAAGCGTTGCGGCAAAGAGGCCCGGCACCAATCAATACATCTTTCCAGCTACAGGCATTAATGCCATTGAATCCAGAAGAAGTAGCAAAAGCTGCTAAAGAAGCACAAACGGCACAGTAGTACCAATTCAAAACTCAAAATTCAAAATTCAAAATTAAGAAACCCAGACCATATCTAACTTTCTTAATTACGAATTACGAATTGGTCTAAAAGTAGCTCGTACTACAATTCATATTCAAGACTTTTTGTCAACAAGGTTCTATCAGGTGAGGAATGAACTGTGAAACAGCTTCACGGTAATAGTTTAATTTTAGGCACTGCCGCTTTTGTGTTTTTGGCAGCACAGCCAGCATGGGCACAGATTACCCAGATTACTGATGTCCAGGTAAATCCGGCAAACGGCGGCGTGAGTGTGGTCTTAAAGACTTCATCAGGTAGCCGCCCGCAAATTTTCACGACCAAAAGAGGTAATTCCTTAGTTGCAGATGTGATCAACACTCAACTACGTCTACCACAAGGCAACAATTTTCGCCGAGAAAACCCTGCTACGGGAATTGCCTCAGTTGAAATTCTTCAGCTTGACGCCAATAGCATCCGGGTGGTGGTAACTGGAAGCAATAACGCCCCCAACGGTCAACCTGTAGAGCGCAAGCAAGACAGTATTATCCTGGGCTTTAATCCCTCTTCAGGTACTACTGCCTCAACACCCACACCAAGACCAACAGCACCCATAGCCTCCCCTGCACCAATTCCTGCCCAACCTGGTACAAGTCCAGAGGTGCTGGTTCCTAACCCCCAAGTCACTATTGACGGTAAACCTGCACAGCCTGCTGGGCCTGGTCAACCCATCAGCCAAGCCCCACCTTTCTTACCTAGAGCCGTCGCCCCACCTGTGGGCGATATCGCCATCTCCAATACTGATGCTTCCCCTAGCACGATTGATTTAGGCACCCAAGAACGGGTTCCCCGCTTGGTCTTGCGAGATGCACCAGTGCGGGAAGTATTATCACTGCTGGCGCGGGCTGCGGGGATGAACTTGGCTTATGTCAGTGCTGGTGCAACCGAGGGACAAGCTGCGTCAGGTCAGCCAGCTGCTGCTGCTGGTAAAGATGGACAGACAATCTCTCTAGATATAGAAAACGAGCCTGTGCAAGATGTGTTTAACCATGTCTTGCGCTTAAGTGGTTTAGAAGCTAACCGCAGTGGGCGCACAATTTTTGTCGGGCCGAATCTACCCAACGCCACCCGTGACACAGTGATGCGTAACCTGCGACTCAATCAAGTAACGGTGGGAGTCGCCTTAAACTTCTTGGTGGGTATGGGGGCAGAAAGTGCTGTCAGCCGTGAACGACAAGTTACTAGTGTGAATGCTGTACCCGTGGGCGCTGGGGCTGCTCCTGTTACCCAAACTCAGACGACCACAGAAACCAGAATTGAGCGTCTTACTCTGGAAGATTCTAAATACACAACACCTTTATTGCGAGGTTTACAGGCATTAGGAGACGAGCGCACCAATTCTATCACCTTGGTTGGTTCTCCTAAACTTGTTGAGGTGGCAATGGCGCAATTAACTCAGCTTGATATCCGCCGTCGTCAAGTAGCAGTTAACGTCAAGATTATTGATGTTAATCTGTCCGGAGAGCAGTTGTATAACACTAGCTTTTCCTTTGGAGTTGGCAATAACTTCTTTAGTAGTGATGGTGGTGCCGCATCCCTAAATTTTGGCGGTTCAAGACCACCTACCAGTGCTGAAGTTGGCAACAGTGTGACTAGTACACCTGTAATCCAGAATCCAATTACAGGATCGCCTTTCTTTGAACCAAACAGTTCCGTATCTATTCCAGGAACTACCCCAGGTACGGTAATAGTAGACCAAAACGGCAATATCTCTAGAGCGGCAAACTCAGGTTCTGGAAACTTTTACCAGCCTGTTGCACCTACTAGCAATGGAAACCCCCTGCAACCAGGGTTCTCTGAAATCACTCCAGCAACAGATAACATCATTACACGCAATGCTGATGGCACAACGACTGTTTCACAAGGTACTCTAGGTTCAGCTGTTGCATCTCTTCCCTCTCTATACCAATTCCCCAAACGTCTCCTTGCTAGTCTACAAGCTCAGGTAACAAGTGGTAATGCCAAGATTTTGACTGACCCAACTCTAATTGTGCAAGAAGGTCAACAAGCTCTTGTTAACTTGACTCAGGAAGTAGTCGGAAACATCACTCTCGAAACTACAGATAATGCTGGTGGCTCCAGAACAGAGAGAAGAATTGATAAACAAAAAGTTGGTTTAACCTTAAATGTGAAAATCGAGCGCATTGATGATAACGGTTTTGTTTCATTATCTGTGGCTCCAACTGTCAGTGCGCCCTCAGCAGCTGAAAACACAGGAAATGGACGCATTATTTTAGTTTCTGAACGCTCTCTTACTTCAGGTATGATTCGTCTACGAGATGGTCAGACACTAGTTCTCTCAGGAATTATTCAAGACCAAGACCGGACAAGTGTCTCCAAGATTCCTATTTTGGGTGACATTCCTCTTCTCGGTTCGCTGTTTAGAAGCACAAACAGAACCAATGAGCGTAGAGAAGTGATTGTGTTACTGACACCTCAAGTCATGGATGACTCTGAGCGCTCCTCTTACGGCTATAACTACAACCCCAGTCCAGAGGTGCGGCAAATCCTCGAACGTCGTGGTTATAAAGCGCCTGGTAAATAGTAATTCGTAATTACAAAGCGACGAATCCCCGACTTTTTTAAAAAGTTGGGGATTTTCTATAACACTACCTACTCGACATTTCTTTTCCTGTGAAACTTACATACCTCAACATATACCGCCCACCTACTTAAGTTCCTGACTCATAGCCTAAGTCCTCTGAAGAGGACTCAAGAAAAAATTGATTACAGCCCACTTAAGTGGATGTTTGAAAAGTCCTCTTATCGGTATCAAAAGTTTTAGATCCCTCTAAATCTCCCTTAAAAAGGGAGACTTTGATTCCGGTTCCCACCTTTTTAAGGGGGGATCTCAAAGTGCCTAAAGTCACAGCAAAAAACTTTTCAAAGAGACTCTAAGTGGACTTGCGGTATTAGACTTGGAATAAATTCCGAGGCGGGTATAGATACACCGTCTTTGATGGTGCGGTGTTTGGCGACAACGCACCCTACTGGCGTGTCTAAGCTAATTTTGTGTATTAACAATCTCTTGTAGTACGGGCAATATGCCCGTTTTAATTAGCGGGCAAGATGCCCGCACCACAAGAAAATTGTTGGGAGCATCCCAATTTTGCAAAAATAAAATTTGTAGTGGGAGCATCTTGCTCCCTAATGTCCAGGAAGCGAGCTAGAGAGCCATCACTACAAAAAAATAAATTTACACATTTGGGATGCTCCCAAATTGTTTGCATCATTTTAGGCTTGTCAGTCCACTACATTGAAATTTCCTAACATAATTAATAATATTTTTAAGCCCGACCCTATCAATCTTAACTTTTACCTCTTGCCTATTACGCAAACAGTTACTATACCAATTCTGATAACAGGAATACCAATTTTAAGAGGCTATTTTTCAACAAAGGTCAAATCTATAGAACTTGAAAGGTAAATGAATATAATTACAATTAAGGAGATCTTGAAATGACTTGAAGCACCCAATTATATTTTTTGACAATTGTTTACAAACAACCTCTAGGCGATGAAGTTTGACAGCCTGTCTTTTGACGGAGGAAATAACATCAAACGAAAATTGTAGAGGAAATTTTTGCACCAAATACGCCTTGGTTGTAGAGGGAACACGAGATGAAGAAAATTATTTCAGTCATACTGTTAGGCATAGCAATCTTCACTTTTGCCTTCAGTAGTCCAGCTTTAGCAGCAGACGCAGTTAGTGGAGCCAAAGTATTCAGTGCTAATTGTGCCCAGTGTCATGCAGGTGGTAAAAATTTAGTTAACGCAGCTAAAACCCTAAAGAAGGCAGATTTAGAAAAGTATCATATAGACACTCCAGAGGCTATTATCGCCCAAGTTACTAAGGGTAAAGGTGCTATGCCTGCCTTCAGTGGTCGTTTAAAACCTGGACAAATTGAAGACGTAGCTGCTTACGTGCTTGATAATGCAGATAAGGGTTGGAAGAAGTAAGCCCATATCTAAATAGACATCTGGTGAAAATGAGAAAAGGGCGAACAACCATTCGCCCCTATAAGGGGGTTTCGACTATCGCATATTTAACCTCTGGAGATGTCTAATTACCAAATCATAATTAGCGGGACACCACGTCCATACGTGTCAATTTAAGCCCTGGCGAATAGAATTCGCGGCTATACAGACGAAGTCCGCCTGCGCGGACTAACGAAAAATTTGGGTTTTGAAACCCTGGGTCAGCAGGTTTTGTCTGTGTATACGAGCCAGCGCCGTGGGCAGGTTTCCCGACTTGTTCGCGCAGCGTCTCCCCTTGGGAGAGGCGACTGGCGTGCGGTTTCTAACCGCCCATTTTGGTTAAGTCAACACCAATGCACCACGCCCCGCTAATTGATTGTCTAGATGCCGAAATTGTCAATTGTGCTGCTTATGACTTATTTCTGGCGATTATTTTTGAGTGTGATAATTGCTGTTTGTGTGAACTTTGGGACAGATGACACCAACTCACTAGCCATCACTACTACCCCAACAATAGCGAGCGAATTTTTGAGATTGGGTGTAGAAAAAATGCAACAGGGCGATTATCAAGAAGCAATCCAGAGTTGAAATCAGGCGGTGCAACTGCGGGAAAATTTTAGTTCAGCCTATAGCGATCGCTGTCTTGCTGATCTCCAAATCCAAGAATACCATCAGGCGATCGCAGATTGTACACAAGCCATAAATTTAACACCAAATAACCCTGAGGCTGATCTCAACCGGGGACTAGCACACTACAGACAAGGTAATTATACAGCTGCTATTGCTGATGATCATCAAGCGATCGCACAGTTGTGCATCTAACTATGACAGCTTGTCTTTTGACATATATTTCCAGTAACACAAACAATAAAACTAATACCAATTTGAGAAAAGAAAGCGACAGATACAAAACTTAAAATCCAGGTTCAAATCTGGTTTTCTTAATTTTGAATTTTGAATTGGTATAGTTACTGTTTTTACTGGGTGTGAGAGACAAACGTGAACAGGTATTTTTTTATATTTCCAGTTGTTATCCAGGGTTTAATCATAGCATTTCCTACCTTTGCCGTTGAGCATGAAAGCAACAGTAAAGTAGGCGATGAATCACACGAATCAACTTCAGAAATTCCCAATTTAGCAGAAATTAAATTACCTACTACCAGTGCTGATTTATTAACTCAGCAATCTCAAGATGATGAAATTATCCCAAGAAATCAGCCAACAGAGCAAGAAACAAAAAAACCGACTCCTGAAGACGCAGCAGATATTTCTATAGAAGTTGTGGGAGAGGAAGATAACCTACCTCAATCTACACCAGTTTACATAATCGATAAAGAAGAAATTCAAAAACAAGGTGCTACCAGTGTAGCTGATGTGTTAAAAAGAATGCCTGGTTTTGCCATTAATGATGTGGGTCATGGGGCAGATATTCACACAGGTACATACTACCGAGGAGCCTCAATTAATCAATCTGTATTTTTGATTAATGGCAGACAAATTAACACCAATATTAACACTTATCATGGTGGAACTGACTTAAATAGTATTCCTGTAGAATCTATCGAGCGAGTAGAACTGTATAGCGGTACTGCTTCCGCTTTATATGGTTCATCAGCATTTGGCGGCGTAGTTAATATCATTACCAAAAAAGGTTATGGTAAGCCTAAACTAACTAGCAGTTTAGAATTTGGCTCATTGAGTTCTAATAATCAACAGTCTAGCTATAGTGGTTCTGTCGGTTCTTTAACCTATAACTTTAGTTTTGAAAGGTTTTTTATAGATAACCGTTATCGTGTCCCTATAGGATCTGCTAACCGTGATGCTCAAGGATTTTTATCGAATGCAGATACAGCTACCAGTACCTACTTTGGTAATATTGCTGTTGATTTAGATCAAAAAAACTCCCTCAGCTTTGATGTTACTAAATTGAGCAGTCGGCGGGGCTTAATTTATTTTGGTTTTCCTCTCCAAAAAGACAGACTAGACCATGATGGATTAAACGCTGGCTTGTCTTGGAAAAGTCGCCTAGGTAATGGAGAAAATTCAGTCCTCACAACCACAGTTGGTTATAACCAAGATTATTTCAGTACTTACGGCCCTACAGTTTTTCAAGGTAGGGAATTTTATCGTACAGGCATTTTAGATACCCAACAACTCACAGCCAGAATTGATCATGATTGGAAAATAACCCCTAATAATAAATTACGGTGGGGGTTAGATTTGAAGAATACAGATTTAGCTGGCGATGTTCTGAGTAATAGCCCCAATAGAATTGCTAACAACGAAACTGAAAACAGAAATCTGTTCACTACAGCCTTATTTGCTGTCAATACTTTGAATATCAGCGAAAGTTTTCAGGTAGATTTAGGACTCAGACAAAACTTTGATGGGCAATTTGGCAGTTATTTGAACCCTAGTGTGGGATTACATTATGCTGTCGCCCCAACTGTTGCTGTGCGTGGAAGTTGGGCGGGAGGACAGCGCAATCCAGGTTTAGATCAGTTGTATGTTTATGATACAGTTCATGGCTGGGAACCAAACCCCGATTTAAAACCAGAAACAGGCTCATCTTGGACTGCGGGAGTCGATGTCAATTTTTCTGATAGTTTGAGGGGACAGTTTACTTATTTCGGTAGTAGTTTAGATAATCGTCTAGGAATCATTGCCGGCAGATGGGCGAATATTGGGTTAGTAGATACCAATGGTTTAGAGGCAGCATTACAATTAAAACTTGCTGCTAATTGGTCAACTTTTCTCAACTATACCTATACAGATGCCAAAATTAAAACCGGGACAGAAGCTGGTTTACAGTTAGGGCTAATTCCTTACTCTGTGCTGCAAACTGGTATCGGTTATCAAAATTCTGGATGGCAGGCTAATTTGTATGTTACCTACAACAGTGGCGCTCGTCGTGCCTTGTTTAACCGTGCGGGTGAACAGACTACAGATTTTGTACCATCTTTTGTGAATTTAGACCTCAGTGGTCGGGTGCCCCTAACTCGGAATTTGGGATTGACAGTTTACCTAGAAAATTTATTAGGTGACCAATACGAGCGAGTTAATCGTATCTATAGTCCAGGATTGACTTTTCGTGTGGGCTTGACATCAGATTTCTAGGGTAGTGACGTGCCGGAATCTATTAAAATGGCTGATATGAGAGCCAGAATTGAAAATCAAGTACTTATCCTCAATCACGAAGACCTACCAGAGTTTAAAAAAGGTGGTTCTGTGGTGAGAAATTCCTATTTTTGGGCACTACGTTCAATTGCTGGGCAGGCTTCGCGGTATCGTGATTGGGAATACGAATCAGAGGTTTGGCTGGCGTTGTCGCGGATGCTTTTGTCTTTTGCTGAGTCCGGATATTTGGGTTATCGAGAAACTATCCTGGAATTTCCGTTATCGCAAGGAGAAATCCCCTCTGTGTTGCGGAGTGTATCGACTTGGGAATAATCACAAATCTTATAGCAGGGAACGGGGGTGAAAGATGATGAAGTACAGGTTTCTGAGTACTATATTTGCTGTAAGTGTTGGAGTATGGTTACTACCTCACTCAATGGTTGATGCAGTTACTTTCAGAGATGGTACAGTTAGCTTTGTCCAGCCACCACGGCTGGTGAGTGCGACAACTCCATACAAGAGTACCCATGAATGGGATACAACCTACTATTTCACCCTAGAAGTACCAGCTAATTCTGGGGAACCACTCCAGCGAGTTAGCTTTAACCAAATACAAGGTGTGGAAGTAATTGAATTCAATCAAAAAACTACCTTTGCCTTTGAAGGGACACGTAAACGCAAGGGTGTAAACTTAGGAATCAATGCTGAAAAAAGCGATCGCCAAAAACAAACTTTTACTGTTACCTTCGACCCCCCAGTATCACCAGGTCAAACAGTAACTATTGGTCTCAAAACTTTCCGCAATCCCCGCGTTGGCGGTGTCTACTTAATTGGTGTGACAGCATTCCCCTCAGGAAATCAGGCGGCTGGTCAATTTCTCGGTATCGGACGCCTACAATTTTATGCCCCGTCTCGATTCGGACCTTTCTTTTAAATATATATGCCGTGGGTCTGACTCTGCATCCGCGACTCCGAAACAGTGGTGGGATATAGAGCAGGAAAAGGCGATCGCATCAATGATTAATAATATCAATAAATTTTAATTAGACCTTGTTTTTTAACTTCATCTGTGCAAATCTCATAAATATATAATACGGTAAGTCTATGATATTATCGTAGTTTACACATAAATAACTGTGGACTAGCAACTGCTCTTTTCCTTTGAGCTGTTGTCATACTTTTGGATAGCGGGAACTCATTTAATTGGTTTGATCATTGGGGTGTTGACACTTGATCTAGAGATGCAAAGCGCTTAAATTGTCAATTAAATCTGCAACTGGATAGCCAATGTCAAAAGCCGTTTGAATACTGTATATATGCTCACTAGCTAAATATTTAGTGGTGGCGTTCTCGGCTCTTTTTTTGGTATCTACATCGGAGGAATCTGTCAGGGGAATGACATTTGGGCGCTGGGATTATTTTTATTAACTGTAGCGGCGTAAGACGATGGCGTAAATCATGAAAGGTTTATAGTGTACCCCTCGGGGGAAGCAAGCTACGCGTAGCATCTCGCAGAGAGGACTTTAGTCCCCGAAAAAGGGCTAGAGACTGACTACAAGCTTATTTTATTTTTGGCGTTGCTGATTCAAAATGACGCCCAATTTCTTTCACCTAGCAAGAGAAGGAATCAATATCAATGACACACCTGTTTGAATCATTCAGGATTCGTGAAGTTACCTTTCGCAATCGCATTGCTGTTTCACCAATGTGTCAATATTCCAGTACGAATGGATTTGCTAACGACTGGCACAAGATTCATTTAGCTTCTCGTGCAGTTGGCGGTGCTAGTTTAGTTATGACAGAAGCTGCGGCTGTGGAAGCCAGGGGGCGTATTAGTCCGCAAGATTTGGGAATCTGGTCAGATGAACACATAGAAAACTTAGCCGAAATTGTGGGATTGATTCATAACTTTGGTGCAGTGGCGGGGATTCAACTTGCTCATGCTGGCAGAAAAGCTAGCACTGCTAAACCGAGTAAGGGAGGGAAAGCGCTGGATGAATCTCAGGAAGGTTGGCGGCCATTGATTTCCAGTAGTGCGATCGGTTTTAGTAAAGATAGCCCTGTACCTGAAGCTTTAAGTATAGAAGGTATTAAACAAGTTACTGATGCCTTTATCCAAGCTGCTAAACGTTCCCTCCAAGCTGGTTTTAAAATAGTGGAAATCCATGCAGCTCATGGTTATCTGATACACCAGTTTCTCTCCCCTCTTTCTAACCAGCGCCAAGATGATTACGGTGGTAGTTTTGAAAACCGTATCCGTCTCCTCAGAGAGGTGGTAGAGGGAGTGCGAGAAATTTTGCCACAATCATATCCACTATTTGTCAGAATCTCCGCCACTGATTGGGTAGACAAAGGTTGGAATATTGAAGAAAGTATCGCCCTCAGCAACAAACTCAAGTCTCTGGGTGTGGATTTGATTGACTCTTCTTCAGGGGGAATTATACCGGGCATTAATGTTCCAGTTAAACCAGGCTATCAAACTCATTTTGCCGAACGCATCCGCCGTGAAGCAAATATCTATACAGGCGCTGTCGGTTTAATTACATCGGCTGAACAAGCCGACCAAATTATTCGTACAGGAAGCGCTGACCTAGTGCTTTTAGGGCGCGAATTACTCCGTAATCCTTACTGGCCCCACTTAGCAGCCAAAGAACTAGGACACGAAAAACTCTGGCCTGTTCAATATGACCGTGCTTGGCTGTAATCAAGGGTGCAGGGTGAGAAAGAATTTTCAGGTTTTTGTACAGATGTAGAAATCATCACTAATTAGCCTGACATAATATTAATCAGATGGTGTCCGGCTAATTAGCTTAATCGCAAGACCTCTCCCTGATTTTACATAGTAAAACTGTTCCTTTCTAATTCAGAGAAGGACAGACTTGAACTTTATCCTAGGCAAGATTATAAAATTTTGAAAAAAACAGTGCTAAGTTTCTCCAAATCTGATAACATCGACTGACTATTGTGGGTTTATATCTGATCTTTAAACTAACCACTTGGCCTTTACGTCAAGTTGATAGGATGTTCCCACAGTCTACAAAGCCGTACTCCTTAGTAGGTGTTACTGTAATTAACTTGGTACTTCTGGTGATGATTAGAAATATTTCACCTTTGGGAATCTTGACCAATTTAAATTTTCAGTAACGTTAGTGCCTATTTTTTCTGTTCTGTGGTTTCAACTTCAATTTTTTTTAACATCTGCTCCTCAACCTGACACACAACTCAATTAATCGCTTCAAGTACTCAATTCGGAGATAGAAATGAAAAACCTTATCCCTGTTTTAGTTAGTGGCATTCTGTTAGTTGGTATCTTTGGCTGCCAAGAAGCTACGAAAACTGGATTAGAAACTCCTAACACTACTAATGAAGCTAGCAAGCCAGCAAAGGAAGCATCTCAAAAAACTGCAACCGCCGTCAAAGATGCTACTGACAAAACCAAAAAAGTAATTGCAGGTGTAACTGGCAAAACTAACAGCTTAATTCTCAGCAAGTTAGAAAAAGATATACCTGGCAGCAAACTAACAGTAGAGGATAAAGAAGGTGTTGTTACCATCAAAGGAACAGTTCCCACTGAAGCAGACCTCAAGAAAATTGCACCTTTAGTTAGGCAACAAAAAGGTGTTAAGAGCGTCAAAGTGGAAGCAAAAGCTGTATCTGCTAAACCGCAATAGAATTATTAATAGGGTGGGCATTGTTTAAGGTATTGTTAATATTTATGCTAAAATTTCGGCAATGCTTACCCTATAATAACTAGCTACATCATCCAAGGGTTGCTCTACCAACATCAGCAACGCCCCCTATTCATCGGCCTCAATTATCTGGGCTAAAACTTGGGACTTACTCAACTCACTCACCAAACGATGTGCTTGGTGTTTGTAGAGAGGATACTTTAATATCCCTGGCAGTTGATTCATCAGAGTTCTGGCCAGATGCATATCACAACCGGAAACACGCGAGATTACAGATGCTCCTGCAAAAGCTGCTTCTGATGAAAAAGCTTTTTTGACTAGTACTTGCCATTCAGGAATGGCGATCGCTCCCTGTTCAACTCGTTGCAATCCTTCAATAGTTGCCAAAACAATTAAGCGATCGCCTACAGCCAACTCGATATCATCAGATGGCATAAATTTAGGGACTTTACGGCTAGCCCTGGAATGGAAAATTGGCACTACCCCATAACCATAAGCAATTTCCGCTAGCAATCGTCCGTTGAGGGTATCATCTGTTTCAATTTGATATTCAGTTACTAGAATAGTTTGGTTATCTAAACGAAATACATTTAAAATATTTTCACCAAATGCCGCCCCTACAAATGCTTCAGCCGCTAGTGCGTAAACACCCAAAACTTTGGCGTAGGGAAGCAACTGACTTATATTCTCACTGAAGCGGGGGTCAAAAGTTCGGATTACCAAGTTAGCTTTGGGGTTGACAGTATGTGCCTTCAAAGCAATTTCTAAGTTTGCTACCTCATCATCAGTGACAACAATTACACTTTTGGCAGTAGTAATATTGACTCGGCTCAAAGCATTTTGAATATTCCCCGTAATTAGCGGAATTCTGGACAATATCCCCAGTTCCAAGTCAGTGGAATTAACACCTACAAAAGGTTGCTTGAGTTCTTGTAGCAATTGTGCCACTAGCTGACCAACCCTCCCTAATCCAATCAGCACCACATGGTCAGTTTTTGGCACTGGGAGACGACGACCCTTAGAAAACTGGAATTTAGCAGATAAAATCCTCTCAGCCATGAGGGCATAGAGAATACCAACAAAAACCGTGCCTGCAACCGTCAAACTGATGTTAAATAGATACAACCACCAAGGAAGATCAGAAGTCATTTCTAACTCGCCAAATAGGTCGCCGTAACCACCAATCATCATCACCAAAGCAATATTAAAGGCATTTTGCCAGGTAATTTGGGGATAGTGTAGCTTGTATAACAGGGTTCCACAGCAGAACAGGTTCACCATGAGAACAGTGGAAACTACTCCTACACGGCGAGTTTGACTACTCTCCTCCCAAAACTGAGTGAGCCTATTGCGGAAACTTCGCCACTTCATATTGGCCATGATTCCCCGCCATAATTGCCGCAGATTTGTGTCAGGTCGTTTTGAATGAGTGATCAGGTTTTCGGTGGCTTCAATATAGGCGATCGTCTCTCCTGGGAGAGCTGGAGCATCTGGCTCCCATTGGTAGAATCCCTGTGGTAGAGGTTTTCTGGCCCTGGTGTGAGTAATCACTCGGCGATGGATACTATTGATTTGAAATAGTTGCAAGTGATTACTCCAGCGATGGGAAGCATCGATTGTCACTTTAAAAACTCGCAGTAACTGATTTTCTAAAGTGAAGAATCCGATAGTTTCATTGCTCAAAGCGGCAAGCGCAAAGCTTTTAGCTGGTAGTTGAGTAGCATCAAAAGCGACAAAATTACCGAGGTTTTCACTGAGCAAATCATTTAAATTTGCCTGTGCTGACCGCACTACCAGCCTGACATGAGGATTAAGCGATCGCGCGGCAAAAGCTGCGGCAATATTAATGCGCTCATCACTGGTGACAATGAGAATTGCCCGACATTGGCGAATACCTGCTTGTTCTAATATCTTGGGTTGGCGACAATCACCAATTACTAATTGATCTACTAAATCAGGTAAATCGGGGATTTCCCATTTTGAAAAATTTGTCGCTTCAATAGCATTGACTTTGACACCGAACTCTTTCAGTACAGATACGCAATACTGACCCAGACTCCCCAGCCCACAAACTAAGAAAAAGTTTGTATCTACTGTTGTATTCTGTTCCATGCCAATTAGCGTGCTTCTATCATTCTAGGCAGAGGAAATGCTTTCTAAAAATGACAATTTCGCTCATATCAATACTGTAATGCGTCAAAGGATGTTTTCAAAGATTTGGGCACAAACAGAACAGAAAGTTTGTAGTGCTTTTCAATCGCCATATTTCTCAACCAACACTACCTTTGCCAATTTGGTATCAGAAATACAAATAAGAAATCGTCACAGATTAAGGTCTGTGACGACTTTCAATTTTCAACCTGCGGCAACTTACAAAAATATTACCTGCATTGGCTGAAGTTTATACACAGGAACAATCATTAGATGGCGCGACGGCGGCGAACCATTACCATTCCACTTGCGACTAAACCAAGACCCAACAAAGAAGCAGGTTCAGGCACGGAAGTAACAGGGGGTTTTGTCCCTACTATATTAGAAACGAATAATGAAGCGTGAGATAATCCTTTACCTGCGTTTCCACTGCCATCTAAATCAACACCGATAGTGTTGAATATTCCTGTTAACCCTTTAGAGAAATCATAATCTTGGAATAGGTAAGCACTGTACCCATTACCTGCCTTGAGGCTAACTACGAATGTGTTGCTAGACAATGCTGTCCCCAAATTTCATTGGTATAAGTTCATCAATCAAATCGGATTGCGGTAGACCACATACATACCACCGACAGACAGGACAATCAGTTTTATTAGCGATTTACTCAGTACCTCGCCAGATTGGGAAAAACTATATCATTAAGACTAAAAGAGACTAAGGGGCAGATTGAGAAAGAGTTTTCAGGTTTTTGCACATAAAATTTAAGTTAATGTCCCAGCATTTTATCTCGCAGATGCTTGATGCGATCGCGGAATTTTGCCGCCTCTTCAAATTCTAAATTTTTCGCCGCTTCTTTCATCTGTGCTTCAAGTTTAATAATCAATTCGGGAATCTGTTCTAGTGGCAATTCATCTATATGTTCATCGACAACCTTTAAGTCAGTTGCATTCAACCGTCGAGAAACATCTAAGAATGATAAAATGGCGTTACTAGACTTTTTGACAATCGGTTGGGGTGTAATTCCATGCATCCGGTTATGAGCCATCTGAATGCCTCGCCGCCTGTCAGTTTCGTCAATAGCTTTAATCATGCTATCGGTCATATTATCAGCATACAAAATCGCTTGTCCCCGGATGTGACGCGCGGCTCTACCAATAGTTTGAATTAAGGAACGTTCAGCTCGCAAGAACCCTTCTTTATCAGCATCCATAATTGCAACCAGGGATACCTCTGGTAAGTCTAAACCTTCCCGCAACAAATTGACACCCACCAATACATCAAAGTTTCCCTCGCGTAAATCTTGTAAAATCTCAATGCGTTGAATGGAATTAATTTCCGAATGCAAGTATCGCACCCGGATACTGTGGTCTTGCAGATATTCAGTTAAATCTTCCGCCATGCGTTTAGTTAAGGTGGTAATTAACACGCGTTCTTGGCGGTCAACTCTGTCTTTGATTTCTCCTAATAAATCATCTATTTGTCCTTCTGTAGGACGCACGGAAATTTCTGGGTCAATGACGCCAGTGGGTCGAATTACTTGCTCAACTATATGATCTTCTGAAATTTCTAATTCCCAGTTTCCTGGGGTAGCGGAAACAAAAATACATTGGTTCACCTTTGACCAGAATTCTTCTGCCTTTAATGGACGGTTATCAGCCGCACTGGGTAGTCGAAATCCATGTTCAATTAATACTTTCTTCCTGGCTTGGTCGCCGTTATACATGCCCCGAATTTGTGGTACTGTAACGTGAGATTCATCAATCACTAATAGCCAATCTTTAGGAAAATAATCAATCAAACACTCTGGCGGTTCTCCGGAATGTCTTCCTGCTAAGTGACGGGAATAGTTTTCGACGCCGTTACAGTAACCGACTTCGCGCAGCATTTCTAAGTCATAGCGTGTTCTTTGATCTATGCGTTGCGCTTCTAATAATTTTCCGTTTGCTTCTAAGTTGGCTTTTTGCTGTTTTAATTCACTTGCAATGTCATCACAAGCTACTTCTAACCTTTCTTCTGGGGTGACAAAGTGACGTGCAGGGTAAATATTCACAGCTTCCATGCTGCTGATAATTTCACCAGTCACTGGGTCAATGTAACGAATGGCATCAATTTCATCGCCAAAGAATTCCACCCGAATAATTCGGTCTTCGTAAGCTGGGCCAATTTCTAAGACATCACCCCGGACGCGAAACTTTCCCCGTCCCATTTCTAGATCGTTGCGGCCATACTGCACTGATGCCAAATCCCGGAGAATTTGGCGTTGATTAACTTCCATCCCAATTTGTAGGGGAATCGCCGCTTTTAGGTATTCGGCGGGAATCCCTAAGCCGTAGATACAGCTAATCGAAGCCACAACGATGACATCACGACGTTCAAACAGCGATCGCGTCGCTGAGTGGCGTAACATATCTATCTCATCATTAATTGCAGCTGTTTTTTCTATATAAGTATCCGTGACGGGAATGTACGCTTCTGGTTGATAATAGTCATAGTAGCTGACGAAATACTCGACAGCATTTTTGGGAAAGAATTCCCGCAACTCATTACACAGTTGTGCCGCGAGAGTTTTGTTATGCGCTAGCACCAAGGTAGGTTTACCAACTTTCTCAATCACTGCGGCTACTGAAAATGTCTTACCAGTTCCCGTAGCTCCTAGTAAAGTTTGGTAACGATTACCGGATTCAATACTTGTCACAAGTTGGGCGATCGCATGTGGTTGATCGCCTGTCGGACTAAAAGGCGCTTGCAGACTAAATTCAGTCATACTGTTTTGCTGTCGATACCCTATCTCATAGTAACGAGACTGTTTTGCACTCGTGTTCTCTCCTGAGTTTACTCAATACATAGCAACTTTTCGTAACAAAAATTTGTAATTAGGATTTACTTATGTGTAAGTTTTGAAGATAATTATACATATGCAAGGTTTTTTAAGGTTAAACTCTCATATATAGAGAAAAAATTCACGTCTGTTTACTTATTGTAAAAACAACTTAAAAAACCAGAGGAGTTGATTTTATGACCGTTAGTGGCACTGGCAAAGCCATCAGTCCTCGACAAAAGCATACCAAGCTGAAAGGGGACACCACAGTTGAAGTTGAAAATAATCAAGGTAGTAAATTGAGTACAGATAAAGTAGAATCAAGCGCTGACCAATCAGTACAAGCAGAATCTGCTAAAAAAGCGGAAACCAAAGAATCACTAGCGATCGCCGCGATGCGTCCTATCGGTGGTAGCGACTTAGAAGTTGCGGAAAAACTCTCAATTGCTGGAGTACGCCCAATTACTACCAGCGAATTGCAAGTGGTTAGCACCTATAACTCAATGGGAATTCGCCCAATTAGTGCCAGTGAAATGCATGTGGTTAGCAGTATTAACCTCTCTGGGATTCGTCCGATTGCTTCTAGTTCACTGGTTGTTTCTGAAAACTATTCAATATTTGGTAATCGTCCGATAGCATCTAATGAGATTGATAATTCCGAAGGTCTGATGGGTTATCTAGATTAGATATCAAAGTCATCCCCATAACTTCATGACCTGGTTTATTCAATAAGCCAGGTTTTTCTATTAAGTATTAGTTGATTATATATCAATCATCAACAATTTGGTTTGTAGTGAAGATTTTAGTCCTGATTACGAAAATCTTTCACTCAATATCATGATCACACATATTTCTCACATACAAACAATATAATTTCTGCATCTATTTCTCTTACTTTAAGCATAGATAAATAATGTATCCTCTGACAGAAGGCTACAGGGAAAGTCTTAAGTTACTTTGTAAAAGTAATAACAAATACTTTCAAAGTTGATTCTCTACTTTGAAGCAAGTAGTTTACTAATTAAGGAGAGCAACATGAGCTTAGAAAAACGGGCAAAAGCTACAGCCAAAAATATTGAAGGTAAAGCCCAAGAAGCAGCAGGGAATGTAACAGGAGATCCAGAAGATAAAGCTAAAGGTAAGGCAAAACAAGCTGAGAGTGAAGTACGCCACGGCATTGAGGATGTCAAAGATAACGTCAAGAAAAAGATGGACTAACAACCATCAGATAATTGGGATTCTATTTTATTTTTAGAGACGTTTTGATTGATTACATCTCTAATGCAAATCAAAGGAAATAGTGTAAGGGCGTAACTTGCTTCTACTTCTGAATCATAGCCCTACGCCCTTAATTAGGCTATATATTCAGTTGATTTTAAATAAGTTTTTTAGGAGAAGAAAAATGATTTTGCTTCAGCAAAGTCGCAAATTCTTGACGACTGTTATCTTAATTTTGTTACTGACCATAACTACAGCCTGTGCAGGCGGTAATGTAACACAAGCTGACCGCACAACTAACGTACCAGCAATTGGTAGGGATGTAGCTTTTGCAGAATTAGAGCGAGGTAACACCCCAGCAGGGCAAAGTTTTGGTAACTGGGTTGTGCAAACATCTAGAGGGTTAGTTCAGGATGCTTATGTACGTGATAATAACAAGCTAGGTATTGTAATTTCTCCGCAAGTAAGCCCTAATGAAGTGCGTCCTTTGGCGAGATCGTTAGTTGAAGGTTTTCGGAAAAATTTCCCTAATCAAAACCTAAGAGTTTTGGTATATGCTCCTGACAAAAAGCTAATTTTGACTGCTCAGTATGATACTCAAACTAGTCAAGTTAAGTATAGCTAATAGGGAATTAGGGATTGGTGAATATTTTTCCCAGTCTCCAGTAGCGCAATCAGGACTTTAACGGCAAAAAGGAGTAATGACTATGACAAGTAGTGAAGAATATAAGCGTCAAATAATGAGAGATTTGGCTGGGGGAAATGTCGAATCTCTGGACAATTTTTCTGATGATTCCACGACTGAATACGAAAACTTCGATGATTTTGCTCAACGGACAACACCTGATCAACGTCGTCAATTATTTAGTCGTTCTGTAACTCCAGAACGGATTCCTACAAGCCAGATGGAGCCGGAGTTACAAAAAGCGATCGCCCAAATTAAACCCAACGAACGGGATGATGTCGCCCGCGCCTTTTTCAAACACTTCAAGTCTAGAGGCTTGGATGATCGACATCTAGAGCAACAATTGGGTCTTTCTACCCGCAATCCCAATCGCATGAATGCTGATGATGTCAGCCGTCTTGCATCCTTCGCCTATCACAACCACCCTGATATTTTCCGTGAGGTGCTGGCGGAACAACCAGGGATTATCAAGTTTTTCAGCAATCCCATTGTGGCAGGATTAATCGGTATTGCGGCTGCTAAGTGGTTGGGTGGCCGCAAGTAATCGCTGTTCAATGGCTGGACAAAAAGAAATTCATGCCCCATACTCATAAACCATGCCCTTTGTGGGTGTGGTTTTTATTTTTTGGTATTATATAGCCATAATTACTGGTATTATCGTGACAATTGCAGCTAAAGTCACAAGTATTTCAAAGACAAAGGCTAGATCAAAAACACAACTCATTGTTATCAGTGTTTCTAGATGTGAGAAATGTCAGATTATCAGTTTGCAACTGTTTTGAGTAAATTATAAATCTCACTACCGGGTAAATCTACCATCAACTTTTACCTTTATACAGGAGTGATGATCAATATAACTTTTATGTTTTGCTCGCTTGACGGTTGTCATATTGACAAACACGGACGCAAGAAACCAAATTTTTCATGCGCTAAAAACTTAGCTTATCCTACAAAAATTGCAGGGTAAGCCTATCATCGAATAACTGTAATTCTAAATCATTGAAAGCACTCTTTGAGATTTTATTCGCAATATGACTAAATCAGGCAATGAGCAACAAATCTTTCCTTTAGTAAAGGAACTCCAAAATTTTGCTTTGAACCAAGCAGGCTCAATGATGATTTTGCGAAGCTTGGGTTATGGACTGTTACTATTAGCATTATTTGACATAGTTGAGATGTCTATTCCATTAAACTTGATGAATCCGACCTGGGAATTTAATACCTTTGGGGCAATAGTTGAACGAGTACCTGTACCTTTAATTGGATTCGCGCTCATATTTTATGGAAATTTATATTCACGAGGTAAGTGGGAATTATTATGTTTGAAGCTTTTATCCTGGCTGACTTTATTTTTGGCAGTCTTATTCTTATTATTAATTCCTCTGGGTATTAGTAACACTATCAGACTTGGTAAGCAAAGCGATTTTCAAATAAATACTTTATCCCAACAACAAATATCTCAAGCTGAACAGATTGAAAAGCAAGTGAGCCAAGCTACACCTGCACAAATAGAGATTTTCTTGAAAGCACAAAGGCGCACATTAGATAATAAAACTAATCAGGAAAAGAAAAAGCAAATTTTATCAGAAATATCTCAAGCTAAAGAACAAATTAAGACTAAAGCACAAGCGACTCAATCTTCCCGCAATTTGACCTTACTGAAAAGTTCTGTAAAATGGAACTTAGGAGCTTTGGTTTCTGGGGTTTTGTTTTTCATTTTTTGGAAAACCACCAAATGGGCCAGAATTAAGCTTTAAAGCATTTAAGAATATTGTAATTTTGAACTTTTTTGGCAAACTCACCTTCTAACTAGTCCCAGAAAATACCATCGATTCTCACAGTTTTATGTTTTTCTTAGCCCGTGGATAGAGGTACTTCCCCATGTCAGCATCCAAACTAAAGGCATAATTTGGGTAGAGTTTTCATGGATTGGTATCCCCTGAAGTTAACTACTAATATCCAAAAATATGCTTTTGGAGAACGGCTAATTCCAAAACTTCTTGGTAAGCGTGGCTTGCCTTCTGGAATCATCGCTGAAAGTTGGGAGGTCAGCGACTACAAAGACAAAACAGGGACTGTGGTTAATGGCTCGCAGGCTGGGTGCACTTTACATGAACTCACCCTAGCTTACCCTGACGAATTCGTTGGTCGGGGCTGGCGGGGGCCACATTTCCCCCTACTATCCAAGTTTCTTGATGCATCTCATATGTTACCTGTGCATCTCCATGCTGATGATAAAACTGCTATGAGGTTGCACAATGAACCCAATGGTAAGACGGAAGCTTGGCATATTCTTTGGGCTTCCCCAGGAGCAACCGTATTAGCAGGTCTGAAGGCAGAATTTACACGAGAGCAATTATTTGCAGCTTTTGCAGCCTGTGACTATGATTCTGTCTTGGTGCGTCACTCGGTTCAAGCGGGAGACACTGTCTACGTGCCGGCGGGTATTATTCACTCTTTTGGCCCGGATACACTTGTCTTTGAAATTCAACAAACCTCGAATTTAGCTCAATCTGTAATGCCGACAGATTTGTATGGCAACAAGTATAACCAACAAGAATGGTACGCCAATATTAACGCCACCCTCGATGAGTTAAAAAACCATTATCATCCTCATCCACACAATGGTTTAAAGTTAAGCTCAGGCGCTAATTCTCGAATTTTTGGCTGTGCTGGCCCTTACTTTGCCCTTGAGCGTTGGATTTTGCACTCAGCCTATTTAGAACCTTCTCATCCTCGCCGTTGTCTGATTCTCTCCAATGTTGGCGATCGCGTACAATTAGAATTTGCTTCTGGTGTCGAGCGACTGGATTTAGGAGAATCTTGTATCTTGCCAGCAGCGATAGGAGAGGTTCGCATTGTTCCAGATAGTCAAGCTAATTTGATTGCTTGCTATCTTCCAGATTTGCAACGAGATATCATCGAGCCACTGCAAGCAGCAGGATATGATCAACAACAAATACAGCAGCTAGGGGAAGTAATACTAAATTCGTAATTCACAATTTTAGAGCATTGGTGTAAACTAAACCTCATTACATATTAACTGCGCCAAGTTTTGTCATACTAAACTATTGGTGTTATTTTCTCCCTTGCTTATGACCAGTGCGACAGCATTTCCTTGGCAGCAACAGGCTATTGTTCTGCACAGTCAACGCTTACTGAAGAGTTTTCACCATTGGCTGGGACGTTCTTTACTGGATGTGAGTGGTTCGCCAGAGGAAGTAGCACAGGTATTATTTGAAGCACCATTGGTTTTAGTTTCTCATGGTACTGAAGTAGATCCAATTTTTAACTACGGTAATCGCCAGGCTTTAGAATTATGGGAACTTCCTTGGGAAGAGTTTACCCGAATGCCTTCACGGAAATCAGCTGAAGCTATAGTACAACAAGAACGCGATCGCCTATTATCAGAAGCAGCGAATCAAGGATTTAGCTATTATTCTGGCATCAGAATTACTAGCACAGGGAAACGCTTTGAAATTACAGACGGTATCCTCTGGAATCTTGTAGATGAGCATCATCAGCATTGTGGACAAGCGGCTGTGTTTTCAAATTGCAAATTCATTACCTGAATACTGTCTCACAAACTTTCCGGATTCAGCTATTACGCACTTGATGTATCTTACAGTTTTTAAAAAAAGCAAAAATAGCCTGTAAGATGGAACATCCCACAGGCTGTACTAAATTTTCAGCAATATCTTGCACATTAAAGAGTATCTGGATCTATCCCCATAGCTCGCAATCTTTCTGCTAATAATTGGGCGCGTTGACGTTCTTGTTCAGCACGTTGACGTTCCTGTTCAGCACGTTCATCTGCTTGTTCAGCACGTTCATCTGCTTGTTCAGCACGTTGACGTTCCTGTTCAGCACGTTCATCACCAGTTAGTAAAACATTACCATCGTGATAGCACCAGCGTAACCAAACATCTTGTCTACCTTCAAATTTACCTTGCCACAAAGTGACCCCTAAACCAACTTGTTCTAACCAATTTTCTGATTTCTCAGCGTAGTACCTTCCCCTGAGTTCATAAACCTGGAGTATTTTTTCTCCTAATTGTTGGTTGGGGTCATATACGATGTAGTAACTCGCCCGCATTTGTTCATAAATTCGCAGTTTTTTGCCAAGTTCATCACCTTCTGTATTAGAGACAATCTCAATCACGACTTCTGGTGTTTTCCCGAAACGCCAAACCATATAACAACGATTTTGTTTCTCCCACCAATTTTGAGGCGCTTGCACATCTAAGCTGAGAAAGACATCTGGTACAATGGGGGGCTGGAGGTCTGTGTAGTAAATACCTACATTCGCTTCAGCTAAAAAAGTTTGGTTTTGTAGAGAACTATAAAGGGAGCCAACTAAAAGGCGTTGTTGTTTAGCAGATGCAAAGTTATCCACTGGTGTATCATCTTCGGTAACTAGCTGGTTGGCGTCTGGTATATAGAAATCATCGTCATTGATTAGAAGTTGCTCAACCATGACTTAATCCACTAATTGAGTGCGTTATTTATAGCTTAGTTGATTGAGAGGAGGAGATTAAGTTTTTTAGTTAGATTGTGGCTTCGGGTAAAATAACCACAACAAAAGGATGGTGAAAACTAAAATTCCCAGAATAAAAACTATAATCAGGGTTAGAGTATTGTTTTTTTGGCTGGCTTGGTTGTTTTCTGGAAGCGTTTCCAAATAGCTGGGGCTTTTTTTATATTCTTGCCACACCTCCGATTTTACACTAGTTGATAAACCCCGCCAGACTCCAGCTTGGATGAGTGTATCTTCGCTTTGAATACCTGTAACAACAACTAAAGGTAAGTTGTCAAAACTATCGCCTTTTGGCAAACATCTTGTTTCTAGTTCATAGGCTAGCTTTTCTCTTAAGATTTGGGAATCTTTACCTATTCTTCTCTCTTCTTTTGCAGGTGGAGAATCATGGATAGTAATAACTTCTTCTACGGATAATTTACTAATATCTGCTCCTAGTTTAAACCCATGTTCTTCATCAAAAACAACCGATTCGTCTATTTCTGCCCTTAAGTTTTCTCTTAGCTCATCTTGTAATGCAGCAGCAGCGATCGCTCTAATTTTTTGTTCATTTTCTGGAGAGTCTTCACCTACCCAAGCTACAGAGTTGCGAATGGTGCGATCGCGGAAATCTTTCCTTTCACTTGCTTCTAGTCCAGTAATTAGCAATAAAAACTTATTACTATAACGACCAATTACTAGGGAAAATACTTCACTTTGAATTAATTCATTTACCTGATTTTCTCTAATAATCTCAGGTGTTTCTGGTAGCCAAAAGTAGCCATCCTCCTGAGAAAATCCTCGACTACGAACGTAAATTTCCATATTAAATTAGCTCCTAGTCAATATTTAGCCAATAATCACCTTGAATAATGGTGAAACCATTATTAGTTTTGCAACCTTTAGCAAATTCACGCACGGCTTCTTTGAGATAATTATCTAAACTCAAAAACTCTCGGATAAAATTGAAAAATTTCCAGTTTTTTTGCTCAAGGTGCAGTTTTAGTAAAAACCGCAAAAGATATCTGAGTGGTTGTTCACTATCCTTGGGATTATATTTGGCATCATGACTAGTTTTGCGAAAGATAAATAGCGGCTCTTTGCCATTGATTTCAATGCGAGAAAAGAATACGCTCCCAACTGTTTGTACAGGTGTGATAACAACAGCTACCTGAGATTGCATTTCTCCCGTTTTCAAATCTGCTAGCAATTTGGCATATCCGGTTTTTACTTGATTAATTAGTTCAGCAGCACTTTGTTCATTTTGAACATACTTCTCACACCTCACTGGTGCTAATATTACCAATCTTGGTGAGTCAAGCTCTTGATAGGCTCTTTGAAAGTAATTAGTTATTAGTTGTGGTTTATTTATTGATTCATGCCACTGACCATTTTTTTCCATCAAAGCAGGAGCATCAATAGCAATAATGATAGCAGCAGATTCCCTGACAAAATTTTCAATCCGTTCTTTTTCTTCTACGGGACTTTTAGTAGAACTAAGGTATTCACCAGGGTAGTCTTGAAAGTGTAGTTTTAGGGAAGGTTTAGCACCCTTTTTACCAAGTTCAAAAAAGAAAGATTTGTAATCTTCTGTATTTTGCATCCATCCTTTGGTTTCAAAACTATCAGGTAGAGTTTTGAGTTCGGCTAAACGTTCTTGCAACAGTGCTGAACTATTTAAATCAGGAGTAAGTTGCAGATTGGTTTTGCCAATATTACTCTCAAACTGTTCATACATAGCTGTTAACAGGCTGGTTTTTCCCACACCACTAGCACCCAGCATAGTGATTTTCAGTTCATGCATATTAGTTATTAACCTGGCTTTGTTAATTCAAAAATTGTAAATGGTTTAATTGGTTAGCTGCTGTGGCTTGCTCCACTGAGTTTAACCATTCTCGATGCATTTTTGTCCATTCTCCTAACTGCTCAAATTGTGTTTGCCAAACTTGCGATCGCACTTCTTCTAAAAAGATGCGCCACTCTGTTTTCGCACCTTCCGCACGCAGTACGCGATCCACAAACTCCTCGACTATGGCAAAAGCAGCTTGGCCAGGTTCACAAAGTAGGTCTTCTAAGGCATTCTCGCAACCGTAAACAGCTTCTCCATGCAGTACTTTTAAGTTAGCTAAAACTTCTTTGGCTGAGGGAAATGTCGAGAGTTGTAGTGTAGTTTCATCAGGTGTCAAACCATCCAAATATTTACGGATGCGGTGCTGGATTAATCCACGATAAGAAATTTCAAAGTCGGAGAGGATGTGAAATCCTAGTTTAAGTTTGCTGAGGTTTTCTGGAAGTAAGTTGGTAACTTCATCGAGAAATGTATGTTTTTGCCCTTTTGTCAATCCTGCTAAACGTCCTTGTGCCATCAATACCTGTGCTACATTGGCTTTGACTTGGAAAAGCGATCGCTTTAAAGCTTCATCCAGTAATAAGAAATTTTGTGATAGGTGGGCGCGAATTTCATGGAGATATTGATAATAGGCATTAGGATAACCACCCACGCGATCGCGTCTTTTTTCAATCTCCTCTAGACTAGGAATACCAGGATCACGGCGACAAGTTTTAATAGCAGCTTCAACCTGCTGCTTAAAATCTATATCTTGCAAGTTTCTCTGTTCTTTAAGCTGTCTGAGTAATCTTTCTAAACCGCCTGTCAAATCATTCCAAAGTTGATCAAATAACTGCTCAAACAAAGTAAACCAGCTATCTTGTGGAGTGGCTTGATGCAATACATTTCTAGCTTTTTGTAACTCAGCATTGACTGAATTATGTAGTCGAGTTAATCGCTCTTGGCAAGACGTGCCATATTGCTGGTCTAGGGATGTAATATTAGTAACTAAATAATTGAGAGCCTGATCTAAAACTTCATTTGCTGCTTGAGAGTCAGCACAATTAGCAATCAAACAATTCACCACTTTGAGATGTTTTTCCGTCAAAGTTTCTGCCAAATCTTGACAGTTGTTAGCGTTATCGCCATTTTTAGAGTTAGTACCTGTTTGATTGAGTACCATAAAAGACCACAACTCAACAGGTAAATCAATTAACGCTGCACGGGCTGTATCATACAGACGGACATCAACATCTGCCCAATAGTCACCAGATGACTTTGGCATCCGCACAAACAGTACTGCATCGACATCTTGTGCTAGAGTTCTGATCATTCGGTCTTCATCGCCAACACCTGTATCACCTAAACCAGGCATATCTACATAAAGCAATTTGTCCCACATCCGCGTTAGGAAAGTTACAAATAATCTTGACTTCTCGCACTGCTAAATAGTTGAAAAATACTCTTTGACCATCAGGAGTATCTTGCGCTACATATTCCCGAATTTCATCTCTGGAAATTCGCCGGGGTGAAGATTCACGTAGCAGGTGGCGATACTTTTCTAAATGTGTATGATATTTCGTCAGGTGTTCATACATTGCTCCCGGTTCAGCATAGCCGGGTAGGTCTTGAGGTAAACTAGGCAGAGGATTTCTGACAAACTCTTCAATCGTCAACGGCTGATTTCCCAAACGTAATTTCTCATAATAAGGGCTAATCACTTCCTTCAAAAATGACCACTCTGAGTGAAACCACACTTCACCGTAAGTATTGACATTGGGTTGGTGGTGGATGGTACTGCGAACCCCTGTACAATGTTGCCTGTCTCCATCTGGAATTTCCGCAGCAGTTAGTCCTGTTAAACTTTGGAGGAGGCGACTTTTTCCTTGTCGTGCGCGTCCCACGACACCAATATTGAGGGTGTCACGGCAAAAACGTACTTTCAGCCTCTCTAAGGCTTGGAGTTCATCAGTAATGCTTTTGTGAACTGCTGTACAATCGATGGACTGCAAGCGTTCACAGACACTTTCATCGTCAACTTTTGTCAGCAAATAATTGCGATCGCCTTCTAGATGATGTAATGCGGAAGCAAGCGATCGCAGATTTGCCTCTACACCTTGAATTTTCTCAGCAAGTGGGCGACGCTTGTCAATAATGCTGGCAATCTTTTCAGTCCGGTTGGTAGTTGCGTACATTTGGGAGCTATTAAAATCGATAGTTCAGGATATCTAGTCGAGATAAAAAACAAGTAACTTTTATATCACCGTTGCTAGTATTCCCAATGTAAAGTAACAAATTCATCTAAAGGCTGCTATTCAAACTATGCATAATACCTCCAGCCTCTGTGTCCTCTGCGGTTGAATAAATTACTTTAAGCCACAGAGGACGCGGAGGACACAGAGAGAGGTAAATCTTGACAACCTGATTAGGTAATAGCTAATCCATCCCATAGCTAGAAGCGAATACTGGCAAAATTCGTTACTTTGACACTTGTAACGTAAACATTAGGAAACAAGCCAGTGGTTCCCATTAGAGATAATAATCCTACAAAAATTACGCCTTACGTGACTTACGGGCTGATTGCTTTTAATGTCCTGGCTTTTCTTTACGAAGCTAGTCTTCCCCCCCAAGCATTAAATGGCTTTTTACACCTAGCGGCTGTAGTTCCGCGAGAACTCAGCTTAAGTTTTGCCGGTATATCTGTCAATCAGCCAGTACCAGAGTGGGCAACTTTGATTACTGCTCAATTTTTGCATGGTGGTTTTTTGCACCTAGCTGGTAATATGTTGTTTCTCTGGGTTTTTGGTAACAATGTGGAAGATAAGTTAGGTCATGCCAAATATTTGCTGTTCTACTTGTCGTGTGGTGTTTTGGCATCCTTGACCCAGTGGTATTTTTCCCAGAACTCTAACATACCTTCTTTAGGTGCGAGTGGTGCGATCGCTGGTGTGATGGGCGCATATATTCTCCGCTTCCCTCAAGCTGAAGTTATTGGTGTAGTCCCTCTAGGGTTTTTCTTCCCTTCCTTCCGTGTCCCAGCTTATTTCTTTTTGGGATTTTGGTTTCTCCAGCAAGCTTTTTATGGCATTGCTACTATAGAAGCGCCTACAAATGTTGGCATGGAAAGTGGTGGTATCGCCTATTGGGCCCATGCTGGTGGTTTTATCTTTGGGGCAATTCTCGGACCCTTGTTAGGTTTGTTTAGTGACAAATCACAAGAAGAATATCTTTAGTGAAAATGACTAGGGCGAGTCTTCCAAATTGTGATAGCTGGAAAACTGGCCCTGAAAATAAATGGCACAGATGCGATCGCACTCCCATAACTCCTGCCACAATATTTATACAAGCTGTGGCACTCAACCAAGGCTGCATCTCACCTTTATCAAAAACCATCTATGCTCACCCAAGATCAACAACAACGCAACTGGAAACCCATCATCAGGAAATTTGAGGCAGTCCTGGGCAAAAATGGTGTAGTGCAGCGCCGGGAAGAACTGATTACCTACGAATGTGATGGATTAACTGGCTATCGCCAACGTCCAGCGCTGGTGGTGCTACCCAGGACAACAGAACAAGTTGCGGAGGCGGTGAAGATATGCAACCAATACTCTATACCTTTTATCGCCAGGGGTTCTGGTACTGGTCTATCTGGTGGCGCTTTACCATTAAAAGATTCCGTTTTAATTGTTACTTCTTTAATGCGGCAAATACTCAGAATTGATTTAGAAAATCAATTGGCGATCGTCCAACCAGGGGTGATTAATAGTTGGGTGACACAAGCAGTGAGTGGTGCTGGATTTTACTACGCTCCTGACCCATCCAGCCAAATTATCTGCTCCATTGGGGGTAACATTGCAGAAAACTCTGGTGGAGTACATTGTCTCAAATATGGTGTCACCACCAATCATGTTCTGGGATTAAAAATTGTCACAGCTGAGGGTGAAATTATTGACGTAGGGGGACAAATTCCCGAAATGCCTGGTTATGACTTAACTGGTGTGTTTGTGGGTTCCGAAGGCACTTTGGGTATTGCGACAGAAATCACTCTGAAAATTCTCAAAAGTGCCGAGTCAATTTGTGTACTTTTAGCGGATTTCACCAGTGTTGAAGCCGCAGGTGCGAGTGTTTCCGACATCATCAGCGCTGGGATTATTCCTGGTGGCATGGAAATGATGGATAATTTCAGCATCAACGCGGTGGAAGATGTTGTAGCCACAAATTGTTATCCCCGTGATGCTACTGCTATTTTGCTAGTAGAAATTGACGGCTTAGAAATTGAAGTTGCCGAAAATAAAAAGCGGGTTGCAGAAATTTGTCGCCAGAATGGTGCGCGGAATATTACTACTGCCAGTGATTTAGAAACCAGATTAAAGTTGTGGAAAGGACGGAAAGCCGCTTTTGCCGCCGCCGGACATTTAAGCCCAGATTATTATGTCCAAGATGGAGTAATTCCCCGCACTCAATTACCCTATGTGCTACGAGAAATTGAAGCACTAAGTCAAAAATTTGGTTATCCTGTTGCCAATGTATTTCATGCTGGTGATGGTAATCTTCATCCACTAATTCTCTATGATAATTCTGTATCTGGAGCCTTAGAGAAGGTAGAAGAATTAGGAGGAGAAATTCTCAAACTCTGTGTCAAAGTCGGTGGTAGCATTTCTGGTGAGCATGGTATTGGTGCTGATAAAAAGTGCTACATGCCAGAGATGTTTAGTGAAGCTGATCTAGAAACTATGCAATGGGTGCGTCAAGTATTTAATCCTCAAGGTTTAGCTAATCCAGAAAAGATATTTCCCACACCGCGTACTTGTGGTGAGGCGGCGAATTCCGCAAGTTTTAAGCAGCTTGAAGGGGTGGAGAGATTTTAAACTATATTTTATTTTCTTCGTAGTCAGCACTAAGGTGCTTGATATCGGTAAAATTGACAAATTTTTAATTTCTGCTAAAGTGCGAAAGTACAAATTTTTTATTGAGATTTTCGTGTTTTGGTGCAATATCATCATATCTATACAAAATCCGGGGGAATATCATTTATTTTTGTAGTTATATGTAGCCCTTCACAACGAAATCAAACCCACAAATGAATCGGTTTGCTAGTCGCTGTTTTTGTTACTTGCTATGTTTAGAATTGATCATCTGCTTAGTAGCATTTTCCCTACCATCGAGTTCAGTTCTTTATCCAAAAGCAAGTCCTCCAACCACAACAGAAATTCGTGGGGTTTGGCTAACTAATGTTGCTAGTGGTGTTTTATTTGTCCCTTGGGGTATTAACCGCGCTTTAAACCAATTATCAGCACTGAACTTTAATACTGTTTATCCTGTAGTCTGGAACAGAGGATACACTTTTTATAACAGTGCTGTCGCTAAAAGTGTCACAGGGTCTGATGCTCAACCTTTGTTAAAATTCATGCATGGGGGAAGTGATGTTTTAGCAAAGATAATTCAACTTGCTAAACCTCAAGGATTAAGTATTATTCCTTGGTTTGAATACGGTTTTATGACGCCGTTTGATTCAGAACTGGCAAGGAGATATCCCGATTGGTTAACAAGTGGGCAAGCAGGGATAAAATCTATCAAGGAAACCCCACCCGAAGAAATTGATAATAACTTTGCTATTAAGCTAGCTTGGCTAAATCCTCTGCATCCGCAAGTTCAAGAGTTTATCAAAGCGCTAATTGTAGAAGTTGTCACTAATTACGATGTCGATGGTATTCAATTAGACGACCACTTTGGAATGCCAGTGCAATTTGGTTATGATCCTTTGACCATCCAACTCTACCAGCAAGAACACCAAGGTAAAAGTCCACCAAAAAATGCTTTTAACGCCGAGTGGATGCGTTGGCGTGCAGATAAAATTACTGATTTCATGGCAAAAATCTATTATGCGGTGAAAGCTGTTAAACCCTCGGCCAAAGTTTCTCTGTCTCCCAATCCTCAAGACTTTGCCTACAAATACTATTTACAAAATTGGGAAGATTGGATAAAAAAGGGTTTGGTGGATGAGTTGATTTTGCAAGTGTATCGAGATGACAAAAAAAGTTTGATTAATGAACTGGAAAAGCCCTCTGTAGAATTTGCCCGTAGTCAAATCCCCGTAGGAGTTGGCATCTCCACAGGCACCCTACGCAATCCTGTAGAGATTGCCCAAATCATCGGACAGGTTGAAGCAGTGCGCGATCGCAAGTTACCCGGTCTTTCTTTTTTCTACTGGGAAAGTTTATGGGGCTATATCTCCCCTGAATCACCCCAGCAGCGACGCCGGGCTTTTTTAGAGATGTTTAATACCAAAGCCAAAAGACCAATACGATCCAAGAAATTTTAATGCACTTAGTGCCCAGCAAAACTGAATTGCGCTTCATGTTACAGTGGATTTTCGCTACTTTGAGCGGTTTTTTGCTGAGTCTATTCTTAATTGAAGTGGGTGAAAAGCCAGATGTCGGAGTGTTAGATGCAGCTATTGGTGGATCAGCGATCGCTTTTTCTCAAAGCTTAATTCTCAGACAACCAATCATCTCACTCAAGTGGGTATTGTCAACTCTTTTGGGTTGGACTCTTGTTACAGCCACGGGTGTTGGTGCAGTTGGTTGGATTGTACCCACGACTCAAATGCTTCCTTTAAGAATTCTCAATGGCATAATTTATGGTGCTATTGGCGGCTTTGGCATCGGATTTGCCCAATGGTTAGCAATTTATGAAACAGTTCCTTTAGCGTGGCGATGGATATTAATCAGTGCAGCTAGTTGGGCAATGGCTATACCCATTGGTTCTGCTTTCGGGTGGATTTTGCGCCAATTTACACAGGTATTTTGGAGCGAAATTCTGGGACTAGCCATCACTTGGTTACTGGTTGCAGTACTTACAGGCATTAACGCTTATAAATTATTAGTGAAGTAGGGTACCCGCCCACGTCACTCCCCCTTGTGGGTGGCTGTATTTAATTTTGAATTTTGAATTTTGAGTTGATACATTCTCCCCGCACCCATGCCCTATTCCCCTTTGCTCCAGACGCTGATAATCTTTATGTATTAGGGAAGCATTTTCGTTTCACTGCCTAAAAATATTAAACAATAAAGGTATTAAGAATTGTCACAGATAGTTCATATATTGCTTGACTCGACTTAACATACAAAAAATCTTCAGAAATTATTAATAATTAGTTCGAGTAATTTCGCCCTTACCTGCCAATGCATTTTCGTCTTCAACGAGCAGGATTTGTTAAGCTTACTTCTATGAGCTTTCCGAGATTTCAGATTAGAAGTAGAGAAAGACATAAGTATCGATGAACAAGGGCTGACAATCTTTTGCTTTAGGCGCTAAAGAGAATTTTTATCAGCGTTATGTAGAGAGCGCCTAGATGAGTTAATAAAACCAGGGACTCTCACATGAATATCAATCAATCGGAATCAACCGTAGAGTTGACAAAACTTTCACCTCCATACTTTCTCTTCGGCACAGACGTAGAGGAAAAAAGTAGTGGCGAGCAATTTTTACTGAGCATCTATGATTCTGTGCAGGCATCGATTTTTGTAGTCGATGTTTTGGAGGATGGGGATTTTCGCTATGTGGCTCTCAATCCAACTCATGAGCGGTGGTTGGGTATCAGATCAGAGGATCTCAAGGGCAAAAAACCAGAAGATATCCTCTCCCCAGTCGATGCCGATAGAGTGCGTCAGCACTACACTGACTGCGTGCGCTTTGGGAAAACCATTTCCTATGAACAATGCTTGCAATTCCAGGGAGTTCTGACATGGTGGAGTACAACACTCACACCACTAAGGGATGCTAACTCTAGGATTTACCGATTAATTGGTACTAGTAGTAATATTACCCTGGCTAAACAGGTAGAACAGGGTGGAAGATTTCAGGCGGAACGAGAGCGATTATTAGAAGCGATCGCCCGCAGGATTCGGGAAGGGCAAGATTTAGAGCCAATTCTGCAAAAGACAGTTAAAGAAATCCGGCAATTAATCGAGAGCGATCGCGTATTGATTTACCGCTTTCAGGCTGACGGTAATGGGGCGATCGTTGCCGAATCTACCATAGCAGCCAGCGGCCCATTACTAGGAAAAAACATCCAAGACCCCTGCTTCACTACTCAACATCAAGAACGCTACAGACGGGGTTGTATTCAAGTGGTTGAGGATATTCATGCAGCGGGGTTACATCCTTGCCAAATAGATTTTCTCGCTGGTTTGCAAGTCAGAGCTAATTTGGTCGTGCCGATTTTGTTACACCAGAATTTATGGGGACTATTGATTGCTCAACATTGCCGAGAACCACATCAATGGCAACCTACAGAAACTGACTTACTCAAGCAACTAGCAACCCAAATCGCCATTGCTGTCCAGCAAGCAGGACTGCAACAGCAAATACAGGATCTAAAAGCCCAGTTGCAGCAGACACGCAACTTTCAAGCACTGGTGGCACGCATCACGGCACAAATCCGCGACCATGTAGATGAAACTCAAGTACTGCAAACCATCACTCAGGAATTAGCAGATGTACTACAACTTGAGCGTTGCCAAATTGAATTTTATAGCCCTTGCCGTACCAAAGTAACAGTTGTTTACGAATACACAACTACCATACCGATTCATCAGGGATTAACTAGACAGATTGCAGACTTTCCGGCAATTTATCCACAACTGCGGCAAAAACAACCTCTACAAAGCGTAGAAATTGTTCAAGGATGGCATCCAAAGTTATTGGTGATCACCCAGATGGTCTGTCCCATATTCGATGCTCAAGGAATGATTGGTAATCTTTGGCTGATTAGACCGAGACAAGAAGCTTTTGATGCATTCGAGATTGAGCTAGTGCAACAGATAGCAGATCAATGTGCGATCGCCATTCGCCGCGCTAGGCTTTACGAAACAACTCAGTTGCAGCTTCAAGAACTAGAAAAAATTGAACACATCAAAAACGAATTTCTCCGCACCCTATCTCATGAACTGCGGACACCCATAACTAACATCAGTCTAGCCGCTCAAACTCTCGAAAGTGTATTGACACCAGAGGGCTTACTAGATGAAGAACTAGTTCCCCAACTATTACAAATTTTGCACAACGAGTGTGGTCGAGGCAGTAAATTAATTAACGATCTCCTCACACTCACACATCTGGAAGCCAAGCCAGATCCCCAAACTTTGATTGCCATTGACTTACAAACTTGGCTACCTCCCATAATTGAGTCTTTTCGAGAACTAACGGCTTGCCAGCGACAAAGATTAAAACTGACTATTGAAACTGCACTGCCACCTTTAGAAACGGATATTACGGAGCTAGAGCGAATTTTTACGGAACTGTTGAGTCATATCTGCAAATATACACCTGCGGGTGAATCAATCACAGTATCAGCTCATCTGACGATAGATGCAGTGCAGATTAGTATCCAAAACTCCGGATTAGAAATTCCCCCTGAGCAACTGTTACGTATTTTCGATCCGTTCTATCGGCTCTCTAAAAACGACCCTTGGAAATATAGTGGTACAGGACTAGAACTATCCCTAGTGCAAAAAATGGTCAGACATCTAGGAGGTATAATTCGTGTAGAAAGCGCAGCAGGTCAAACCACCTTTATCGTAGAGTTCCCTCTTGAGCCACTAGCAAATCTATGATAAGTTTGTTATATTAACGAATTGCATGGGTGACTAGCTCAATGGCAGAGCATCGGACTCTTAATCCGCTGGTTCTGAGTTCGAATCTCAGGTCACCCACTAATCTGAATTTACTATCTACTTATTCATCTCTTTAAAAATCGCTGGCGCATCCGCAAAATAAAACTATTCACCTCTGGTATTCTCATCCAAGTAGCCAAAACCCCAAATACACCAATCCCCACGAAGCCAGAAATACACAATTGCAACAACACAATTAGTAACCCGGCTTTACCCAATACCTGCTGACAACCAAGCAAAGTTGCATAGCTAGCTACTCCAGCGACGACGCTACCAGCCGTTAAACTGATAATTGGCACACTCCATTCACGCCAAGGTAAACCATTAAGTTTGCGATTGAGTAACCATAACAGCATCAACATTGAGCTGCAATTAACTCCCACTGTGGCTAATACCAAACCAGGTGCGCCAAATGGTTTAACAAAAATCCAATCTAGAAAGATGTTCAGAAAAATATTAAAAGTACTAATGCGAAACGGTGTTTGACCGTCCCCTAAAGCGTAGAATACCCGCACCAAAACATCACGTCCCAAATAAGCAAACATGCCAATCCCGTAACTAATCAACAGGGATGAAACCAACTCGGTAGCTTCTTGTTTAAAAGCACCACGTTCATATACCACCTGCACAATTGGGACAGATAGCACTACCATCAGTGCCCCTAGAGGTAGCATGGTAAAGGCGGTAAGCAATAGCCCTTGGCGAATACGTAGTTTTAGCTCTTGCCAATTTTCTGGATCGGCAAGTTTGGCAAACATCGGTAGTAGGGGCAATAAAATAATATTAGAAATAATTCCCAAAGGAGTTTGTACTAACAAATTGGCATAGTTAAAACCAGCCGCCGCACCAGCTATAGGACTAGCAAAATACAGGTCTGTGGCCACATTAATGGGCATCATCCCAGAAGAAATTGTCGCTGGGGCCATAATTTTCATCACTTCTTTGACGCCGGGAGATTTGAAGTCAAAGCGCAATTTTAATGAACCAAGTCCTAAGCGCCACTGGACAATTAATTGCACCAACCATTGCAAAATTGCCCCCGCTAAAGTTCCCCAAGCTAACACCATGCCACCCATTAAGGCGTATTCTGGCTTAATAATGTCCTGACCATGTTGCATTGCCATAATCCCAATACCTGCAACCACAGTGATGCTGGATAATATGGGACTAATGGAGAGTAACCAATATTGATTAGCGGCATTGAGAGTACCAAAACCAATGCCAATTAATCCTGAAAATAGCGCCATTGGTGCCATGATGCGGATTTGGGCGATCGCTATCTCTCTTGTTGTCGCCGCTAAACCATGACCGACTAAATCCACAATCACATCTGCAAACACTATTTGCGCCACTGTCACCAGTAACAGCAATCCTCCCACCAGAGTTGTCACTGTTTCTACCAGGGGTGCGGCTTCTTCTCGTTTGCGCTTGGCTAATACGCTGACAACTGCACTGTGTAACGGCCCATTCACACCGCCAAGTAAGATCAATAAAAAGCCCGGAATAATATAGGCATAACTGTAAGCCGTAGCCGCCGCACCGACACCAAAAGCAGCAGCAATCGCTTGTTGTCTTACTAAACCAAATACTTTACTAATTAAGGTAGCTGCGGCAACAATGCCAGCAATTCCAGCTAGAGAACGAGGAGGTTTTTGAGATGGTTGTGTCACGAATAATACCCGACAACTCTTGCAGAGTGCATAATACCAATTCAAAATTGTTTCTTGAAAAGTTATGAGCGGCAAAAGCCGGATCTCAGACTTTTGTCTTATCTACGAGAGGCTGCGCCCTAAGCGTAGCTATGCCGCAGGCTTTACGACACGCTACGCGTAGCTTGCTTCTCCGCAGGAGTACGCAAAATTCAAAATTGAGTAATTCAGATTGTATCTGAGTTTCCGGGTTTGAATCTGTTGATGGACTTGAGAAAATTGGTAGGACTGGGAATATTTAACTTGAAATTTTACCGTTTGTCAGGTAACTTTTGATAAATTCAAATTATTAAAGAAGACGTAAAATTTTACGTCTCTATAAAGATTTTGGTTGGTTTATAGATCTAGCGACAGCCTAAACTCTCCCGTGTGGAAACCCCTGTAACTGGATTTACACCATCAGCGCGATCGCATAACAGCGACACTTGATAGCGGTCAATCAAGGCATCTGTAAAGTCAGCACCAGTAATTTCTGCACCATAAAAGCGGCTGCGGGTCATCGTCGCCTCTGTGAAAATGGCATTTTTTAAATTGGCATCATCCATAGTTACCCGGTCAACCAAAGCACCAGTGAGATTGGCATCCGACAAATCTGCTTTTAATAAAACTCCCTTAGTCAAAATTGCGTTAGTTAAATTTGCTCCTTGAAAATTTGCCCCGCGCATCTCCGCCGCTACGAAAGTTGCACCACTTAAATCTTCATGAGCAAAATTACGATTCTCTAAATTGATATTGTTATAGTTGATAGCATTTTTGAGGGCAAAAGCTGGTTTAGGAGTACAAATTACCCAGAAACCAGCCAGAATCAAAATTACCATCAAACTCAAAAATCGCCACAAAATCTTCTTCATAACTTTATTTTTTGTCATTAGTCACTAGTCCTTTATCATTTGACCAATGACCAATGACCAATAACTACTTCCAATCCTTACCAATGCGAATTGTGAGGTCAGATTCCAAATCTCCTGTCCCTGACACTTCAATTTGACCCAAGCCTACGACTTGTTGCAAATCAACACCCACTTTGCGATCGCCTTTTTGGACAATAATCTGAGTTTGGCGTTGAGTATCAGGCCAATCTGGCACTACGTAAACATTTTTGAAGCCTTTTCCTTGAAGATATTTGATAACTTTTTCAGTTAATTGAGGTTGATTGGAAGCATTTTGAATAGCAATTTTGAGGTTAGGAACTGGTCGGACATCTGGCTTGAGTCCGGGGACGTTCACCCCAACATAATCATTCAATAGGCTTTGTTGTCCTGTCATATTCAGCCAATAACTATTGGGGTCTTGGCTGAAACGGCTGAACCCACCAGGCAATATGGCCATTTGGAAATTATCCTGCTCGACGTTGAGGGAAAAATTCACCAATGCCATCATTTCTTCTATTTTTAGGTTGGTATCAAAGTACCTACGCATAATGCGGGTTAATTGAGGCAACCTGGGTAAAACGGTGGGGCTATTCAGACGTGCCAACAAGGCTTTCATCAAGGCTTGTTGACGCTGCACTCTTTGCAAATCACCTAGTCCTGCTTCTCGGAATCGGGCAAAAATTGCTGCTTGTTCGCCGTTGAGAGTTTGCCAACCACTAACTAAAGTTAACATCCGACCAGAAGCATCTCTGTATTCGATCAATTTAGGCACAAATATCTCTACTCCGCCCAACTGGTCTACTAATTGGCGTAAGCCACTAGGAGAAATACGGATGTAGCGGTCTATGGGTGCATTATTTAAAGTCCGACTAACCACTCGTGCTGCTAACACTGGCCCACCTTGGGCATTAGCTTCTGAGACCTTAGTTAAGCCTTTTTCTGGGAGAGCAATCATTGTATCCCTGGGAATCGAAAGCACCCTCATAGATTTGTCACCAGGGTTAAGCCTCGCCATCAGCATAGAATCGCTTTTGCCGGCAAAACTTTCTGGTGAACCATCAACAGTACCATCGACTGTTTCAATCCCCATAATCAGAATATTCATGGGTTTGGATAACTGATATTGGGAGACTTTGCCCCATAGCTCTCCGGGCAATGGCATTTTTTGCTGGTCTTTACCAGCTACCCCTAAATCTTCCTCTGTTTGATCCAGATTGCTCCATAGGGGAGTCCACAACGCCAAAGTTGATGCTAACAGCCCAGATAGAATAATCCCCAAAACAACGGTCAAGATCCACAGTAGCCAGCGAGGCATACTCAAGCCCAGCCTGTCATAGAACTGGTTGGGGATCTCGCCTACAGATTCTGCCACACTACGGGAGATGTTGGCTGGCTGCCTTGGGCTAATTTCTAGATTGACGGCTGGTACTGTTTGCAGTGCTGGCTGATCTTCTGCCCATTGAACTTGTTGTAGCTGTTGAGGTCTGACCTCATCTAATTCTAAAGCTTGTGCTTGTTGAGGCGTTACCTGATTTTCCGACCATTGAACTTGTTTAATCACAATTATCTCCCCACTCAACCACTCCCTAAAAGTATGTTAGTGCAAGCTACAAATCTTGCCAGTGGAAAAGCCCACTGTACACTTGTAGTGTCCTGCCGTAGGTGTGTATGACAAAATGACTAGTCCATTGTTCCCCGTAATCCTTGCTGGTGGTAAAGGTGAGCGTTTTTGGCCCTTGAGTCGTTCTGGACGACCCAAGCAATTTTTAAGTCTTGATGGTAGCTCTAGGAGTCTGCTACAAGCAACTGCTGATCGACTGATACAAATAGCAGGGAGTTGGGATTCCTTGTTGGTCGTAACTTCTGCTCAAATAGCTGAAGGAGTACGACAACAACTACCCGAACTGCCGTTACAAAATTTATTAGTCGAGTCAGAGGGAAGAGACACTGCTGCTGCTGTTGCCTGGACTAGTTTGGAAATTAAAAAGCGTTATGGTGAAGACGCAATTATTGGCTTTTTCCCTGCTGACCACTGGATTGCTGACCAAGAGGTGTTTGCACAAACTTTAAGTGCAGCGACCCAACTGGCTACAAGCACAGAAGCGATTGTCACGCTGGGGATTGAGCCTACTTTTCCATCGACTGGTTATGGCTATATCGAAGCAGGCGAGAAAATTGGTAGCTTTAATGAGTTGCCAGCTTATCATGTCAACCGCTTTACTGAAAAGCCCAACCGTGAAACGGCAGAAACCTTTTTATCAACAGGTCGTTTTAGCTGGAATAGTGGCATGTTCGTTTTTCGGGCTGGTGTGGTTCTTAAAGAACTGTACACTCATGCTCCGGAAATTATCGAACCTCTAGCACAAAATGGCCCTGGTGTATATCCCCAATTACCTAAGAAGAGTATAGACTATGCGCTGATGGAAAAGACAACTTTAGCATATGTCTTGCCAGTGTCATTCGGTTGGGATGATTTAGGTGATTGGAATGCGATCGAGCGCTTACTGAAAACCGCAGAGATTCCCAATGTGGAACTGGCTACCCATGTGGGAATAGATACGCAGGGGTCGATTATTTACGCCTCTAATCCAGAGGATGTGGTTGTTACCATAGGTTTAGATGATGTAGTGATTGTGCGCGATCGCAACGTCACCCTCATTGTCAAAAAAGACCGTACCCAGGAAATTAAGCAAGTTCTTAAAATCCTGCAAAGCGATCCCCGATTCACCGACCTAATGTAAAAGTTAAAACCCTCGGCAGAAGCTGAAAAGTTCGTTCCCTAATTATAACTTGAATATCTGAGGGGATAAAGGGATGGGGAGGATGAGGGAGATAGGGAGATGGGGAAATAAGGGAGATGAAGGAGAAATCACTAAATCACTCTTAACCCTTGACTCTTGACTAATACCCCATGACGCCAGTTTGCTTAAGTCGGGAAACCCGCCCACGCAACTGGCTCCCCTATGCCCCATTCCCCATTCTCCATGCCCTAAAAATAATGTTCCTCACCCAAACAGTTCCCCGTCAACGAGAAATTATTGAAGTAGTCCTCCGCAATGGCTGGGACTATATGCGAAGGCTGCTGACTGGTGGTAAGGCCGATGAACCCCAATTGCCTACACCTGCGGTTTTAAAAAACATCTTGGTGGATTTAGGGCCAGTTTATGTGAAGCTTGGTCAGCTACTTTCCACCCGTCCAGATTTACTCAGTGCTGCCTACATTGAGGAACTTTCAACTCTACAAGACGAAGTCCCACCAGTTCCCTGGTCAGAAATAGAAATAGTCATCCGCAAACAATTAAAAAAACCGCTAGAAGAAACTTTCACCACTGTTAATCCTGTACCCGTGGCGGCGGGATCAATTGCCCAAACCCATCGTGCCACATTAATCGATGGTCGAGAAGTGGCCTTGAAGGTGCAACGTCCGGGGATCGATATTACTATCGGCCAAGATATTGCTCTGATTCAAGGGATTGCTGATTTAGTAGCGCGGACTGAATTTGGGCAAACTTATGAAATTAAATCTATTGCGGAAGAATTTACCAAAGCTTTAGAAGCGGAGTTAGATTTCACATTGGAAGCCGGCTTTACAGACCAGCTACGGCGTAACTTATCCCACAGTCGCTGGTTTGATCCCCAACAAATTGTAGTGGCAGAAATCTATTGGGAACTGACTACAGAAAAATTAATGGTCATGGAGTGGCTGGATGGAGTACCTATTCTGTCAGCCAAGTTGAGTAGTGACAACAAAAGTCAAGATTCTGTTACAGAACGTAATGCAATTACCACTTTGCTATTTCGAGCATTTTTTCAACAACTATATATAGATGGGTTCTTTCACGCTGATCCCCACCCAGGCAATTTATTTTATCTGCAAGATGGCAGGGTTGCCCTTTTAGACTGTGGCATGGTAGGCAGACTTGATCCCCGTACTCAGCAGATATTAACAGAAATGTTATTGGCGATCGTTGATTTAGATGCGGGACGGTGCGCCCAATTAACATTGCAGCTTGCAGATTCCAATCAGCCCGTAATTTTATCACGATTGGAAAATGATTATGACCGGATGTTGAGAAAATACTATAACGTCAGCTTGACTGAGATCAATTTCAGTCAAATAATTTACGAAATTTTACAAGTCGCCCGTAACAATAAAATCCGTCTACCCAGCAACATGGGGTTGTATGCTAAAACCCTAGCTAACTTAGAAGGGGTGGCGCGGACATTTAACCCAGAGGTAAATCTGTTTGATGAAATCAAGCCATTAATTACCGACTTGTTCCGTCGCCAGCTTTTAGGGGATAATCCTGTGCGATCGCTCTTAAGAACTGCACTGGATATTAAAAGTCTTTCCCTACAATCTCCCCGTCAAATTGAACTACTCCTAGACCGAGTGACCTCAGAAACCCTACAGTGGAATTTATCACTGCGTGGGCTAGATGGTGTGCGGCGTACTATGGACGATGCTGCCAACCGTCTGTCTTTCAGCATTTTGGTGGGTTCGCTGATTATGGGCGCTGCGATTATTTCTAACAATGCCCAAACTACGCAACTATCTTTTATCAGCAGTGTTTTATTTGCTGCTGCTAGTTTATTGGGACTGTGGTTAATTATTAGTATCTTACGTTCTGGACGTTTAAGATAAAGCATGAGGCATTGGGGAAACGCAGGAAGATAATCCCAGTTTGAAAACAGAATGCCGCAAATATTATTGTAGGAGCAAACGGTTGTTTGCCCTCTCCCACCATTGATCATTCGCAAAAATTATTGAAATGGTATTAAGTACGAACCTTTCCCATTGCCTATCTATGTGTGTTTATTCATTAAATCGAATTCCTATATGTCAATAATTGTGGCGGAAAACCTAAGTAAATTTTATCCGGTAGCTATAAAAGAACCGGGTATTAAAGGAGCAATCACCTACTTTTTCCGTCGTACTTACCATGAAATTAAAGCAGTGGAAGATGTTTCCTTTGAAATTGCACCGGGTGAAATAGTAGGATTTTTGGGGCCGAATGGTGCTGGAAAAACTACCACGCTCAAAATGCTCACAGGGTTGATTCATCCTTCTAGAGGTGAAGTCAAAGTAGCTGGACAAGTACCTTTTCGCCGTCAAGAGGCATTTTTGCAAAAAATTACCTTGGTGATGGGGCAAAAACAGCAATTAATTTGGGATTTACCAGCGCTAGATTCTTTAAAAATTAATGCTGCTGTGTACAACATTTCAAATAAAGAGTTTCAACGGCGAGTAGGAGAATTAACAGAGATGCTGAACCTCGAAGGCAAACTTGCCCAACCAGTGCGAAAGTTGTCTTTGGGTGAACGCATGAAGGCGGAACTTTTGGCAGCACTTTTACACCGTCCCCAAGTATTGTTTCTCGATGAACCGACACTAGGACTAGATGTTAATGCCCAGGCTGGTGTACGTGATTTTTTGCGGGATTACAATCAGCGTTATCAAGCAACTGTACTTTTAACTAGTCATTACATGGCTGATATCACGGCTTTGTGTCAACGTGTGCTGTTGATTCACCAAGGCAAACTCATGTACGATGGCAGCTTAGATGGACTTTTAGAACGCTTCGCTCCTTACCGTGAAATTCATGTGGAGTTAGCCCAATACATACCCACAGCAAAACTCATAACTTATGGTGATGTACAACTTTTAGAAGGGCGAACAGTGCGTTTTTTAGTGCCCCAAAAAGCGCTTACCCGTACAGTTTCTCAGATTTTGGCAGATTTAGAGGTAATTGATTTAAAAGTAACCGAGCCGCCTGTAGAAGAAGTGATTGGCAGAGTTTTTCAAGCGGGGGTTGTGTAGTAGAGGCGTTGCAATGCAACGTCTCCCATATGTCATCGCATCATGCTAATTTCCGTAATATTGCATAGATAATTATGTGTTCAATAATGAGCATTTCTGCATCTAAAATAAGCATAAAAATTCCTTAAATTACGCCTAATGTGAATTAAATAGGTTGAGACTGAAAAGTGAGAACATTGATGCCAAAACGGCGACGAAGCAATAGACGTAGAGTGTGAGAAGCAATTTTGGCAGCAAGATGAACACAGAAGCCATCAACAGTCTTGTTGAGTAAGCGTTCCGGATTACGACCAGTATTTTGAATTTCGTGAAAAACACCTTCGACGCGCTGGCGAACACGGCTAATAAAACGGTTCAAAGTATGAGAATGTTGAAGATGCTGGTTTTCGCGCTTGAGTGTCCAGATGCGATTCCCCGTGCGTCGAGTGATCATAGCCTGCCAGTCAGCAGAAATAAAACCCTTATCCGCGTAAATATCACTATACTGAACCATCTCTAAAATACCTTCAGCCGCAACTCTTTCATCAGTATTAGCAGGAACTAAGTCATCAGCAATAGGAATTCCATTCCACGTTGACAGCATCACTAGCTTGTAGCCAAAATAGCTCATTTCTCTAGCAGCACACCGACCAGGGGCAGCATTGCCGGCGAAGTCACTATATCGCTTGTCACGCTTGAGTCCCAATACAGGTAACGGTTTAGTGTCGAGGAGGAAATATTTTTCACCTTCCCCAACCAATTGCTCCACCCAACTACGGCGTAAGTTTTCTAACATCCCATCCAATTGCCGTAACCGCTGATTAAATTGGCTTTGGTCAAGTAAATTCGGAAACCACTCTCTGTAATTTCCCCTGATGAAACCGAGAAACTGCGTTTCTCCCGGAAACGGCACATAATCCATGACTAGTACTAGTGTCATGATTTCGCTATCACTCATTCTGGCTTTCACACCTGGCTTTACCACTGTTGTGTTTTTTACTTGCTTTTGATACCAATCATCTACGAGTACAAATATTTTTGTAATTAACGTTCCCAGGTCTATGCTATTCATGGGGGAAGTCTGATTTGATCAGTGTGGTAACTTTCATCTTCTTACTTCTCCCGCCTTTTTTCCTAATTCACATTAGGCGTTAAATTATCTATAATTCATGATAATTTGGACTTGATTCAGTAGAAATGATTACGTGTTAAATGTTAATTTTTTAGATGTGGAAAATACTGTATCAAGTCGGAAGGCTATACCAAGGCAATGACAATAGCCTTTTTCGGTTGGATGCAACACGATTAAGGATGAGGAGACTCTACTACCAAGGTATATTCTTACTGTTCACGCTCATTGGCATCCCCAGTATTACTGTTGCCCAATCCAGTCCACCAGAGGTTAACATCCCTGTGAATGTACCAGAAACTCTAGAGCAAATTATCCCCAAACCCACACCCCCACCAACTGCGCCTAATCCCACTAGTCCAAAGACACCAATTGTTCCTTCTCCTTCTTTACCAGCGCCATCGGATACCGTTGTTCCTGGTAACGAAAGTTTTTTAGTTAAAAAAATTGAAGTTTTGGGTGCTACAGTCCTCAAGGATGAAATAGCTGCGTCAGTCAAACCCTTGGAAAACAGTCAAGTTACTTTTGCAGACTTGCTGCAATTACGAGCAGATATAACTGAACTCTATATCAAAAATGGCTATATCACCAGTGGCGCATTTTTACTTGAAAACCAAAATCTCAGGGCTGGTGTGGTGAAAATTCAGGTGGTAGAAGGGGAATTGGAGAAAATTGAGATTACTAGTTTGCAGCGTTTACAATCAGTGTACGTGCGATCGCGTCTTGCTCGAGCTACCTCCACACCTTTAAACCTTCAACGTTTAGAAGCAGCACTGCAACTTTTACAAATCGACCCTGTAATTGAGCGAGTCAATGCTGAGTTAACCGCAGGTAGTAGTCCTGGTCTGAATATCTTACAAGTAAAAATCACCGAAGCACCAGCATTTCACGGGGGAATGTTCACCGCCAACAATCAAACTCCTAGCATTGGTTCCACACAACTAGGGGTGTTTATTAACCATGATAACTTGCTGGGTTTTGGTGATCGCCTCACCACAGAATATGCTTTAACCGCAGGACTCAATCTCTACAACATCAGCTATACAATTCCCCTCAACGGCAACAATGATACTCTCAACTTCCGCCTGAACAACGCCGATAGCCGCATTATTACCGATGATTTCCGCGACTTGAAAATTAGGAGTGAAACTCAAACCTACTCCCTCAATTATCGCCGTCCTTTATATCGTCAACCTCAAACCGAGTTCGCCCTCAGCTTAGGACTAGATTTGCGTCGTTCCCAAACCTATCTCCTGGATGATATCCCATTTTCTTTTTCTCCAGGTGCAGAAAATGGCGAAGCAAAAGTTACAATCATTCGCTTTGCTCAAGATTGGCTCAACCGTCATTCAAAGAGAGTTTTCGCTGCTCGTTCCCAATTTAGTTTAGGAATTGATACCTTTGATGCTACAGTCAATGACACTGGTACAGATGGACGTTTCTTTGCTTGGTTAGGACAATTTCAATGGGTGCAGTTATTATCACCGCGCACCTTATTACTCACCAGAGTTAACGCCCAACTGACGGGAGATTCTTTATTATCTTTAGAAAAATTTAGTGTCGGGGGATTTGATACCGTTCGTGGTTACACCCAAAACAAACTCGTTGCCGACAACGGTGTTACCGCTTCTGTTGAACTTCGTACTCCCTTGTTAAGCAATACTAATAATTTACAGATAGCGCCTTTTTTTGATATTGGTACGGCGTGGAATAATCGTAGCAACAATCCCCAACCACAGACAATTGCCAGTTTTGGCTTAGGCTTACTTTGGCAACCTAGCCGAAATTTCAACCTACGTTTAGATTATGGCATACCCTTTACAGGTGTGAATGGTAGAGGAGATACCTTGCAAGATAACGGTTTTACTTTTTCCCTGCGCTATCAGCCGTTTTAGCTTTAAGGATTCCAAAATCTAGGCATTTGGTTGACAAATTCCAGACCAGCTATTTTTAAACACACAGCACGAGAAAAGACAGTTTAGATATGGTATCCTCCTGCTCGCCAGTAAACTATCAGCAATTAATTGAGCCTTTTCTGTTACCTATTTTCACACATGAATTTAATCGCGTGCGATTACTTAACGACACTCACGACTCATCACTAAATCCCCATTGGCTAATCGATACACCCCTTGCGCTTCCACAATCGGATCACCTTTTTTCCACGAATTAACGGCACTATTATTCTTGACACTCTGCACATCGCCTGTGGGATAACTAGAAGCCGCAGCCTCCCCAGGACGATTTGGCAAACCACCAGTACCCGTAATAATAAACGTTCCTTCTTGCAAAGGACTGCGAGCAATACAACTATTAGCAATGAGGGCGTTAGTATCGATGGGATTATTTTGTAATTCTGTCAAGCTATTTTGCAGAAACGTAATATCAGGAACACCAATAATGTTGCCAGAAATTGCTCCACTGGCGTTAATATCGGAGCGACCATTATTATTGAGTGACTGCAAACTATTTCTATCACTTGATGTTGGTGTAGAGCGAAATAGGGAATTAGTAAATAAAGTGCGGGTATTAAATGTAATGTTACCTCCTTGTCCTTCTGGCGCAAAGGCAATGATGTCACTATCTTCTAACGCAATGATAGTATCGGCAGTGACGAAAATATTGCCACCTCTAGCATTACCACTGGACAAATCAGTACGGATGTCGCTATTATTTCGCAGAGTGATTTTACTAGCAGCAATATCTATATTGCCACCACCTGCTTGTTCTGATCTGGCATTGACTAAACCATTGTTAGCATTGAAATTGCCTTGGGCAACAATATTTATATTGCCTGCCGTACCCTGTCCTAAACTGCGTGTGGCAACAGTAGCTGGTGCAAACGGCGAGTTGTAGATAGTAGATGATAAATTAAAGTCAGTTGTAAAAATAAAAATATTGCCACCATCGCCACTAGAGTCCGTGCCAGCAGACAAACCAGTGAGAAAATTGGAATTAGTGAAATTAGCGTCAGCAAAAATGGTAACTTTATCCGTAGCACTAATAGTTATATCGCCAGCTTTGCCACTGTCAAAAGTTCCTGTGGATAAAAATCCTTCATTCAATATCTCCACCACACGCGCATTCACACTGAGATTACCGGCATTGGCAGAGTTTATTGTTGCTGAAGATATGATAGCAGCGTCTGATATGCGGAAATAATCTGTGTTAATTGTGATATCTCCTCCTTGACCGAATGCTCCCTGTTGAGTTTCAGTCAAAATTGCACTCTTAAAACCATTGGTGTCAATACCTGAAATCATCACTGCTTCTGTAGCATCAATACGAATATTACCACCGTTACCTTGTCCACCAGGTAAGTCTCCACTTTTTTGGGAAACTGTGCTATCAATCTGACCACCATTAATTAAATTTATCTGGCGGGTTTGAATTTTAATATCTCCTCCGTTACCAATTGCGCCAGCACCAACACGGCTAGTAATAACACCCCCATCAATCTGCACCTGATCATGACTGATGATATTGATATTACCAGCGTTACCTTTACCGAAAGTTGCTGATGATATACTTCCGTTAATTAGCTGCAAGTTTTTAGTATTAATTGTTAATTCACCACCATTACCTACAGGTATTATATTTTCATTAAAACTTTCAACTCCTGTAGAAATGAAACTAAAAAAGTTGGGATCGGAGCTAATCAAGGCAACGGAATCTGAAGCATTGATTGTAATGTTGCCAGCATCGCCGCCTAAATTGTTAGCAGCCTCTACTAAGATAGCAGCACCGCCTCTAATAATTAAATTCTTAGTATTTACTGTAATGTCACCAGCGCGACTATTACTAAAAGTTCTAGCTTGTAAACCCGTTATGCGATCTCTTGCACCTTTGGCATCTATTTCTATGAATTCAGTAGCGTTGATATTAATATTGCCCTCATTACCGATACTGATTGTTGCATCCTGTCCTGGTAGACCAGTACTAGATGAAATGTTGCCAAAATTTGTGATATTAATTCTTTCTGTTTGAATATTAATATTTCCAGCTTTGCCTATACTAGTAATAGTTGGAATCAAAGTATTTCGGGAATAAGCTGCATTTGTGGTAATGAAAGAGTCGTCTATTATCCTAATATCAGCAGCAACAATATTAATATTCCCTGCATTACCACTAGCAGCCGTAATACTGGATATCTGAGAAGTATTTTCTAACTGCAAAAAATTAGTAGTAATTGATATATCACCTGCTTTTTCTTGGCTAGCCGTACTTGCTGAAATGCCAGAACTATTAAGTTTTATAGTATCAGTAGCTTTAATTGTAATAACTCCTGCTTGCCCTCCTGTCCGAAAGCTGTTAGCGCCAATTAAAGCATCATCTGTTAGTAAAATATTTTTAGCTTCTAGATTAATTCCTTGACTTTTTGTATTACTAGGAAGATTTCCTGGACTAGTTAAACTCAGAATTCCAGAAGGACGACCATCAGAATCTCTACCTGAGAGAAAAATTGTATCTTTTACTTGTATATTAACTTTGCCTGAATTACCTTGGTTTGCAGATGCTGCAATACTACTACCATTAGTAAGTGTTAAAGATTGGGCACTAATGTTGATATTGCCACTATCTCCAGGTTCTAAGGCAATATTACCAATACGACTGTTTGTGGCTAAATTCACAATCCCACTAGCTTGGATGAGTATATCACTTGATTTAGTTGCAGAATTTCCTGAATTGGCAATCAAACCAGAGAATAAATTAGAATCTAACAAATTAATATCATTAGCATTCAAGACTAAACTATCACCATCATTGATACTAGCAGTAAAAATAGAAGACTGATTGAGGAAAATATTTGCTTTTGTGACACCATCAGGAAAAATCAGGCGCAAATCGTTACCATCAACCTGTAATCCTACTGTTCCCGGTGCAGCCAATCCTCCTACTTTTACCCTACCCTCAAGTGCCTGTAGTGTGCCACCATCCATGAAAATTTCACCAGTGGATTCAGGAGTGGGTGCAGTATTACCACCCAGTAATACTAAATTGTTATTTCCCCCGACTTCTAGAAAACCGCGATTTTCAATAGAGTTAGCACCTTGGTTAATAATTTGGTTAAATAAAAATGCTGTCGGATTAACACTTAATAATGAATTATCAGGTATTTTTGGTGAACTGGCAGAAAATTCAGCACCACCAGGAAATTGAATGGCGTTGGCTGTAGTAGCTACAAAGGAACCAGTGACATCTATCTGAGTGTTTTTGCCGAAAATAATCCCATTGGGATTCATTAAATATAAGTTAGGATTTGATGTTCTATCAGTGCCAAGTATGCCTAAAATTTCAGAAGGATTGTTGCCTGTTACCCGTGCCAAAATGTTTTGAATATTGGCATTAGGAACTAAAAAATAAGCTCCTCTATCTGCGCTAATATTAAACTCATAAAAACTGTGAAATAGATTAACTCTACGAGTTGCACCACCAGTAATAGCTTCGACTGGAAAGTCTAGATAGTTGGTGATTATCTGGGAAGATTCAGCGCCTAGGGTGTTATCTGGTACGATGTTGCTTTGGGCAAGGGTTTTGGGTTTAAAACTGGTTAATCCAATTGTACTGAAAAAACCAGCCAATCCCATCTGCAAACATCTGGTGAATCTACTTTGGTTGTTCATAGGAGTAGGTTGATATTAATCAAGTTAGCGAGTAATGGCTGCAATTACATGATGCTTTTATAGCGATTTCCAGTTAAGTGAGGTACAGAACAATTTTTTTTAACGCAGAGTGGCGCTAAGGTAACGCCAAGTGGCGCGGAGAGGAGAACTGGCTGCTGTGAGTTGGACGATGGTGAATGATGCAGACAGGGAATTCAAGTTGGTGGGTGGAGTCAGGGGAGGTTTGTATGCATTTACTGGGTTGATGGAGGCGAGAGCGATCGCCAATGTTAAACTTCCCATTGTCAGAGTACGTTGTAAATTGCTCATTAGTTTTTCTCCGATAGGAATCCGATTTGATTTATGAAAAAGATTACGAGAGAATACGGCTGAGTGTAAAAGTGTAAGAACATACAAATGATAAACCAGCATCTACAAACTGTAATACTCCCCTCGGCACCGGAAGTGACAGCGACGGTACTTCCATCTGACTGAAGACGCACATAGTAATGCGATCGCAGAACTACAGGAATTTATAGCTCTCCGTCCAAATGCCCGTACTGAACTCTATTTGAGTGGTTCATTCGACACATTACATTTGATTTCGCCAGTCTTCAGATATACGGAGTTTTTTCAAAAATCAATTAGGATTCCTATATCAATAATTTGCAGTGAAGATGATAGTATTGTAAAATTTATCCTCACCAGGCAAAAGAGAAAAGTAGGTAATCTTGATTGCAGAAAAATGTATTGCTTGATTGTAAATGTGTGATTAGATATCAAAACAGCATGTTTAATAAACTCTGGCAATCAATTACCAGTTACTGGTTAACAATCTTGTTTCTCGCCAGCCTGACTTTTTCCTTATGTTTAGGCAATCTATATCTCTCATCACCAATCAATGCCCAAACTACCGATACCGTTCAACTAGTAAACCAAGGTATTGCTAGTTACAAAAACGGCGATTTTCGCAATGCGATTGCAACTTGGTTGTCTGCTATTAATTTGTATCAAAAAAATAATGATTTACAAAATGTAGCTATTCTCAATGAAAATTTAGCCAGAGCTTATCAACAGTTAGGCGACACAGCAAAAACCCTAAATTATTGGGAAAAGGTGATAGCTTATTATCGTACTCAAAAGGATTTACAAAAAGTTGGTAGAGTGTTAACTGAGATAGCACAAATTTATATTAATTCTGGACAAACCAAAAAAGCAATTAGTCTTTTATGTGGAGTTTCTGAGCTATTAAACTGCCAGACAAGAAGTGCATTACAAATTGCTCAACAACAAAAAGATCAGTCAGGTGAAATTGCAGCTTTAGGTAGTTTAGGTGAGGCTTATCGTCTACAAGGCAATTATGACTTAGCGATTAAATATTTAGAAACTGCTAGAAATCATCAAAATCAAACCTATAACTTTGTCATACTTAATAGTCTGGGTAACGCTCACACCAGCCTGGCTCAACTTTGGCATTTACGAGCAAATTCTGCCAAGCAACAAAAAATTTCTAAAGCTAGTGTTTTTCAACAACAAGCTATTGATAATTATCAGAAAGCCAGAGAATATTTCCAAGACAGTATTCAAATAAGTCAACAGGATAAAGTCTCTGAATTGCGTAGTCATTTAAATTTAATTAAACTGAGTTACCTTAATATAGATAGAAATCTATTTAATCCCAGTCAGCTAGAAGTAAATATCCGACAAGCTTTAGAAATTATTGAAAAACTACCAGATTCTATTGACAAAGTGTATGCAGCCATTGATTTAGCTAACCTACCTGCTCTTGGCGTAGAATTAGCTTCGCCGTTAACTCAATGCTTTCCAACTAGAAGACTGCCAGAAACACAGATAAAGCAACTATTAAGCCAAGCCATAAAAGTTGCTCAAGCATTACAAGATGCACGATCTGAATCTTATGCTTTAGGTGCTTTTGGTCATTTTTATGAGTGCCAGGGAAATCAGCAGTTAGCGATAGAATTTACGAACAGAGCAATTTTATTAGCTGACCAAAATTTGCAAATAAAAGATAGTTTATATTTGTGGGAATGGCAAGTAGGAAGAATTTTACAAAAACAAGGTAAAACTAATGAGGCACTACTGTTTTATCAACGGGCATATAATATTTTAGAGCAATTGCGTAGTGATATTTTAACTAGTAACCGAGATTTTCAATTTGACTTCCGTGATGTTGTTGAGCCTGTTTATCGTGAATTAGCAGAAATTCAGTTGAAGTTAGCTACGTCTCAAACTAAAAATATTACAGTAAATAAACCACAATTAAGTAGTGTATTAACAACTATTAATTCTCTCAGATTAGCAGAAATTCAGAACTACTTTGGTAATGATTGTATTCTGAGTAACTTCAGCAATAACATCAATACATTAGTGACCAATGATACGGCTGTAATTAGCTCAATTATTCTGCAATATAAGACAGGGGTTATACTAAGTTTGCCCAATCAGGAAGAACATATACACTGGATAAATAAAGATCGAGAAGCTTTTCGTCAAGATATTGCTAAATTTCGTCACGGATTACTGCAACAACAGCTGATAAATTATAATACTGCTGATGCTGAGAATCTTTACGAATTAATTATTCATCCTCTGGAAAAGTATTTAGTCAGCCAAAAGATTAAAACATTAGTATTTATTCAAGATGGCTTCTTGCGTGATGTACCAATGGCGGCACTTTATGATCAAAAAGAACGTAAATATTTGATTCAAAAATATGCTATTGCTACCACTTCTAGTTTGCAATTAACTAACCCAAAAAAAGGAAATTTACAATCTAGTGATCGCGCTTTAGTTTTAGCGGTAACTCAAGCAGCAACAATTGATGATAAAACTTGGCCAGCATTAAATTATGTATCTGAAGAATTTCAATCAATTAAACAGACATTTGTCAATAGTCAAAAGCTAGAAAACGACGAATTCAACCAAAATAACCTAGCAGCAGAAATCAAAAAACAAGCTTATCCAATCGTTCATATTGCCACTCACGCCCAGTTTGGCATTATTCCAGAAGATACATTTTTAGTAGCTGGTAATAATGAAAAACTCACAATTAACCAACTAGAAACTCTGCTACGACAAGCAGGGAATACCACTAATTCTGTAGAACTATTAGCCCTAACAGCTTGTGAAACTGCAACAGGTGATGACCGCGCCACATTAGGTTTAGCCGGTGTGGCGTTACAAGCTAGTACAAAAAGTGCTTTAGCTTCACTATGGTCTGTAGATGATGAATCTACCGCCAACTTAGTGGCCGAGTTTTATCATAAATTACGTAATTCTGGCATGAGTAAAGCACAAGCTTTGCAAGCAGCACAAGTCAAACTAATTAACGCCAAACAAACGCCAGAAATTGACAAAAAGTACGACCATCCATATTATTGGTCAGCGTTTATTCTCATTGGGAATTGGCTGTAGACTTGTTGTTACTCCCTATCACATTAGCTGAAGATTGCAAACTGAATAGTTCACAATAGCTACTTACTGTTGTTGAGTGGCGATTGTTTGTAAGTTTTGTATTCTCTCTCTAACTACAAATTCTTTATCTTTAATTCTCGGTGATTCATATTCAGCAACATTATTGACCAAAGTTGAACCTAGTTTTCCTAGTTTGCCATCATTCTTTAACTGTACAGCTTCAGCTAATGATTCATACCACAAACCTGCTTCGGCATATACATGAGCTTTTTGCAAATCATCACTTGTGGTAGATAAGACATTTTTGAGGGTAGAAGGAGTTTCCACAACCATAAATTCGGCTGCTTCAACTATATTAGTATTATTCTCAGAGCAATTTATGGTTAACTGCCAAAGATATTTTTTACCCACACTCAAATCAGGATATTTTTCAGGGAGGGATATGGTAAAAATCCCTGATTTTGCATCTTTTATAGCTTCATTACCTATTTGCTGTACCCTGTTGTCTGAAATAAATTCAAAAACTCTAAACTCTACCTGCTGAGAATTAGATACAAAACCCACAAAAGTAGGACGTAAGGAGGCTGTGAAGCCGATGTATGTCTGGGGTGCAAGTAAAGTTAGAGGTATTGTTGCATTTGGTTCATTTGGACATCCCCGCTTTCCGGCGCTTCTGCTATAGTCACTTGCAGGTTTACGATTAGTTGGTTTAAAACCTGCAAGCGTAACTGGTGTAAACAATAGTAATGAGCTTAAACTCACGAGAGTCAGTAGTTTGAGATTAATTATTTGCTCAGTTTTTTTTGACATTTGCTTTCCCTAGATTTCCTACTGTCTATTATTTTTTAATTTCCAAGTAATTTCGCAAACTGTTCCTGTGGGAGAAATAGATTCACGTTTAAAATATCCTCCTAAGTTGTTAGCAATACTCTTAAGTTGTTTTGTTCCTTTACTTTCTGATGACGAAGTTAACCCACAACCGTTATCTTGAATGGTGAGGGTGTAAATATTTTGCTTTCTTTTCCCAATAGATTCAATACGTTTCACACCTTGAGCATGTTTACCTACATTACATAAAGCTTCCTCTAAGAATAAACAAAGCTCCTGTTTATTTTTGAAATTTAGATATTTATCGTCTATGGGGTCAAATGTCCGGACTTTGACATTAATCTGATTAAAATATTCTAAATCTTGTCTGGCGATCGTACTGCTATATACTTCGTAAAAAATTTCATGGATTGGTCTGTTTAAATCTATTTTTAAACCGCTTCCTAAACGCAAACTTTCATTGGGATTTAAAGCTTCAATTCTTAAATATTCACCAATCGCCCGAATTTCATAGTTCAAATTATCTAACTGTAATACTAGCTGCTCGTTGGACAAGTTTTGTGTGCGTGCTTGGCTGAGGAGATTAGCTAAACTTTGTAATGGGCCATTGTGGATGAGAGTAAATGTCTGTTCAATTGCTAGTTGGCGTTCATTAATTTTAGATTTTTGTTCCTGGTCGTATTTATAAAAAGCAAATGCGCTTAATCCTAAACCGTTGATTCCTAAAACTAATAAACTAGGTGCAACGGGAATCCACCAGCCCCATAATATTAATAAATAACTGATAAAGATTAAACAAATACCTGTCCCCACCACAGTTAATAAATTTTTCCAAATATCTTGGGCCATTCTCCCAAAAATAATTGGTAAAAAACCCCAAACTATAATCCATACATACTCCCATCCTTGAGACCAAACTTGGATCATTGGTCTAACATTGAGGACTGCATTAATTATTTGAGCAGTAACATGAGCATGAAATTCTACACCATAAATTTGTCCAGATATTTTGGTAGTAGCAATTGCTGAAGTATTAAAAAAATCATTTACACTTGAGGCTGTGATCCCAATGATAACTACTTTTTTTTGTAACCATTGCGGCTTAAAATTGCCAGTTTTAATATCCTGCAAAGAAATAAATCGGAATGGTTGTTTACCACTATGAAAATTAATCAATATCTTTGAGCCAGTGTCATTTTCTCCTACATAACCTCCAGTATGGGATAAAAAACGTGGTAGTTCTGTGTTAGCAAATATTATGCTATCAGGGTCATTGCTATTTCTTGCTATGGCGATACCTTGATCTGCTAGGTAAGATGTTGCTAACCGCAATGCTAGAGAATATTTATCTGCATTGGGATCATTAGGGTTTTGCTCTGAAGCTGTCAACAGCAAATAGCGACGGTATTTACCATCTGCATCTGAGATTACATCTGTAAAACCTACTTGTGCTGGTAATAATTTTGGTGGTGCTGAAATCGGTTGTGGTGGTCGAATTTTTTCAATACCAATGAGATTTGGATATTTTTGAAATACCTGTTGCAGTTCTTGATGGCCTGGTTCAACGGGTATATTTCTCACAATATCAAGACCAATGACTGTAGGCTGATAAGTTTGTAATTTTGTAATTAGTGCGGCAATTTCCTTGTCAGGAATTGGATATGTATTAATGTTTTCAATATCTGGTTCATTAATACCTACAATTACTACTTTATCCTCCATATTTTCTGATGGACGTAGGCTTAATAAGGCATCAAAAGCCATCAATTCTATACCTTGTAATAATCCTGCGAAGCGGGCAAGAATAATGATAGTTAAAATAGTAATTCCTGGTAGTGCTGCTTGTTTCCAAAGAGCAATTTCTTGCCGGAATTCTCTGTGAGTAAACCACATAATAAATAATTACGACGAATAGGTAACGTCTGTACTAATCAATTAATCCTGCTTGACGGGCGCGAATTTCAGTTTGGATTCGCATATTTTTACCTTCTTCTGGGTAAACGCCAAGTACATCTTGAATTTTAGTCCAATATGTACGCACAGCACGTTCTGACTTATGCATTCGTAAGGAAATTTCTTTATCTGTCAATCCTTGCTCAAAGGCTAGCTTCAAGACTTCTAACCACTCTGGTTTCAGTTCCAATGCTGTTTTAATATCTTTAGTATGGGTTGCACCTTGTAGGGCTAAATTGACACGAATTAACATTTCAGATTCCGATAGTCCTTTATCTGCGATCGCAAATCCTCCCTCATGTTCATCAATCTCATGTTTTATCCTACCTAATGCTTTGACGTAACTACTTTGTACCAGAAATTTCTGTTGAGGATATTCTTTGAGTAAGTGTTGTAATAAGTTAATACCTGTATCGATCTGGGCAAGCATTCCCATTTGTTTTGGTATCGACAAATCCATAACAATTAAGTCAAAGTCATAATTAGCAATCTGTTCAAGAGCGTCGTATACAGTTTTTGCCTTGATAATCACAGCATCTGGATATTGTGATTGTAGTACGTTAAATGTGCCAGTTAGAATTAGTTGATGGTCATCAATGACTAAAATTTTCAGTTTAGGTGACTGTGGTACATGATTCATGATTAATTTCTCTGTAGTAAACCTAATCATATTTTTCTCGTTAATCAAATATTTTATGGCTACTGGGTACTCAAAGTTATTATCATCATTGTTATTTTTTGAAAACTTTAAATGGTAAAATTTTATATGGGTTGAATGTGACAAAAAATTTTGGAGTTTTATCTTTTTCATCCATGTCAATACTGTAACTAATAACTTCATTTAGCTTCGGATAAGATGCTGAATTGCTACCTACTTGTATGTGAGTATAAATTTTATGCAAAGCCAGCCTAAAAAGCTATACCGAAAAATGCATTGTTTTGAAAATGTTTGTAAAGTTAAAGAAGATATAATTTTGTCAGCCGAAATGGCTAGAGGCAAGGTAACAATAACATCTCAGTATGATGTCAAGTCTGTGGGAGCCATGCCCTTACAAGCGTCTCTTGGTTTTCAGAATTTACATCAAGCCTAATCATGAACTACAAATTAGCATGGAACGGATTATTAAAAAAGCCCTAACTTTGCTTTCAGTTTACTACGCCTACACACTGGAATACCGGGCAGAAATGATTTTATGGGTTTTGTCTGGCTCCATACCTATTATCTTTATGGGTATTTGGATGGAAGCAGCGCAGGGTGGTGGTTTCGGTTTGACACCTGTGGATTTTGCTCGTTATTTTCTGGCAGTTTTTATAGTTAGGCAATTCACTGCTGTTTGGGTAATTTGGGATTTTGAAAGAGAGGTAGTAGAAGGTAAGCTATCACCTAAATTATTACAACCCCTTGACCCTGTATGGCATCATGTGGCATCCCATGTTGCAGATAGATTTGCCCGCATCCAGTTTGCGTTGATATTAGTAGGACTATTTTTTATTCTTTATCCCCAAGCATTTTGGTTACCAAAGTTAAGTAATTGTTTATTATTCGTGTTAGCAGTAATAATGGCTTTTACTTTGCGGTTTATTATTCAATATACCTTTGCCATGTTAGCCTTTTGGACAGAAAGGGCTAGTGCGTTAGAAACTCTTTGGATGTTATTCTATTTATTTTTATCTGGGTTGATTGCACCTTTAGAGGTGTTTCCTGAATCTGTGCGGGTGATGGTCATGTTAACACCTTTTCCCTATTTAATTGATTTTCCTGTGAGTATTTTGGTGGGATTACCTGTAGATGTGGGACGGGGTTTTTGGTCAATGTTGGGTTGGATATTGCTGTTTTTAGGTGCAAATCGCTGGTTATGGCGTATGGGATTAAAGCACTATTCTGGAATGGGGGCGTGAATTAATTTAAAGCTAGCAGTATAGGATTGATAATCACCTCTGAACGTGCTTTTTCTGTATCTACTGCGATCGCCCACGGTAAATTCTCTAAAATAGCTTGTAGCCTGGAACTCAGATTTAATTCTTCCATCGAGTCTGGGAGAAAGCGCACTCCTTCTATAGTAGTTAGCTGAAAATCTTGCTTGACCTTATCGATAGTAAATTGACTGTAAGACAACGTAAGTATATAGGACTAATATTTGATTTCTGAAAAAGCTCCGTACATTTGAAGAGTGGTAAAATCAAAGGTAGTGTGTCGGATAAACCACTCAAACATCCACTTCACACGAGAGAAGGAAGGAATCAAAGCACA